>NZ_JBPWNX010000005.1:0-259748 GCF_054954595.1 Actibacterium sp. D185-2 | reverse complement strand
GACGCTTGAGCAATTTGAGGGCTCCGCGCCCGACGCGCTTGCCCAAACCGAAACCGAGGAATATGAAAACCAGACCCGCAGACTCTCGTTATGAATGAGGGACCATCGGGGGGCAGGTCAGACGGTATCGTCGGCCGGGCTCACAAGCCGATCTGCGGCCGCTTCTCCCAGATCGGTGGGGGCAACCATGGGCAGTGCCAGATCGGCCGGAAAGAAGCTCGGCAGCTTTCCGCTTTCCAGTGCCGGACCCAGCATCCCCGCCCAGTTACTCATGTAATAAGCGCCACGATTGATTGCGGCCGGGATCGGCTGTGCGCGTAGCTTCTCTTCTAACTCGTGCAAAACCGTCAGGTCGCCGCAGCGTTCGCCGGCGCGCGCACCATAGGTCGAAGCGGCAACGACCTTCTCAAGGTCAGAACCGTCCAATGCCGTGATGATCGCCGCAACATTCGCGCGTTCTTCGACATCGGTGTCGCCGGACGGATCCGCCGGTGGATTGAGGAGGAAAGCGCGTGTGCCGGTGCGAAACGTAGCGCGCAGAGCGGCCACATCGCGGATATTCACGACCGCGACCTTGGCACCGGCCGCAGCCAGATCAGCAGCGTGTTCCGCATCACGCGTGACGACCGTAACCGGTTCGCCGCGTTTGAGCAGCGCGCGCGCCACGGCTGAACCGACTTGACCTGTTCCTCCGACAATGATGTGCATCCGAGCCTTCCTTCCATCTTGTTCGCTCGTGTCTGGTTAGCAGACAGGATCGACAGATGATGTCAGGAACAGATCAGATGTCAGCTTCTGGCTCTGCAGCGTGATACTCTGCGAGCAGGACACGGCGCGGCCTCGGCAACCTGTCTTCCAGAGCGTGAAACGAGGTGATCCGATCCAGACGGAAGTGCCTAAAAGCCTCCCGGCACTCACACCAGGCGACCATGATCTCTGTTTCAGCAAAAAAACCCAGCGCCGTCGGCCATACGATCCGCTCAGTCACCTGTTCTGATGTGTCGCGGTAGGTGATCCGGACTTTTCGCTCGCAAACTATCGCTTTTCGGACACGGCCGATCAGCTCCGCTTCATCACGGCCAGTTGGTCCGACCGCAAGTCCGTTGGTCCGCATCACGCGCTCGGTTTCGGGGTCGAGTATCGCAGCTATTTTTCCAAGCGTCGTCCCGGCTGCATCAGCAAGCTCCTGATCGGCGCGCTTGGCAACGAAACGCAACCCAAGGAGCAGGGCATCGGCTTCCAGATCCGTCAAGGCAAGCGGCGGTAGAAAGAACCCGGGCTTCAGGATGAAGCCGACACCCGCCTCGCCCTCAATGGGGGCGCCAAGTTCCCTTAACGTGCCAATATCGCGATAGATTGTGCGATCCGAGAGATCGAATTGGCGCGCCAATTCGATAGCCGTCACGGGTCGCTTTCGTACCCGAAGGGTTTGCAGAATGGCGAGAAGGCGACCCGTTCTTTTTGGCATTTTTGTTGTTTCAAGAACTTCCATTGCATTGAAATATTGGACCTAGGGTGTAGGCGCATTCGAGAAAGCTGTCCGGTCGCATTGACAGGTGAGCATAGTGAGGAGACTGGCAAGCGCGTCCTCATAGGCTCTTGCATCCGCCCCGGCATTGCAGGCGAGCACGGCCCTGTCGAACATCGCTGAGACAAGATCGGCGATCGTATCGACCTGTGCCGGCGGTGTGTCGGGTTGCAATGCGTCCTCGATGCCTTGGCGCAATTCTCGTCCCCCCGTTTCCAGATCAATCCGCCGCATTACCTCCGCTCCCAGAATGGCCGGACCATCGAGAAGCATCAAACGCACCCGATGGGGGTCCTGCATCGCGACAAAGTAGGATCTCGCACCCAGAAGCAGGGCGGCGTGCGGCGTTTCGGCACCGGATGAACCTTGCTCAATTTCCGCAGCTATCTGCGTGGCCTCCAGTTCCACGATCGCCTGGAACAAGGCCTTTTTGTCCTTGAAATGGTGGTAGAGTGCGCCGCGTGTCACACCTGCCCTTTCGACGACCTCGGGCGTGCCGGTCGCCGCGTAACCCTTCTCGAGAAACAGTTCACGCGCGGCCGCAAGCAGTACGCCTCGCGTCTCTTGGCTCCGGTCGGCGTTGGAACGTCGCTCTTGCATACATGCAGCCTGTATGTTATCTCACAAATACATACAGACAGTATGTTTATTTCAGTGGGAGCGCAAGCGATGAAAACGACGCAGTACTATCCGGTCCTTATGGTGGCGAATGTTGCCGAGGTCAGCGCCTTCTATCAGGTGCATTTTGGCTTCATCCCGCAGTTCAAGAGCGATTGGTATGTGCATCTCCAATCCAGCGCCGACGAAAAGGTCAACCTGGCCATCCTGGACGCCAATCACGAAACCATACCGAAAGACGCTCGGGGCAGCCTTGCTTCAGGATTGCTTCTGAACTTCGAGGTTCCTGATGTTGATGCGGTTTACGCGGAACTGACAACGAAGGACTTGCCAATCCTCCTAGCCTTGCGCGACGAGCCATTCGGCCAGCGGCACTTCATCACGCGCGACCCGGCTGGTGTGCTGCTTGACGTAATCACACCAATCCCACCAAGCGAGGAATTTCTGGCCCAATACCAGACCGACGCAGTGCCTAGCTAAGTCGAGCTTGTGTTTTGCGGTCGCTGCCAATGCGACGTTCAGTGGTTGGAGGCAAGAATAGTTGATCGGTTGGGTTCGGCAAGCCGACGAACTTCGAGCTTTGGCGAAGCGCATCGCCCCGACAAATGCGAAGACCTAGGAATTCGAGAAAAGCCTGCAATCAGAAGAAGTGCCGCGATTCCCAAGGCACCGAAGTGCGAACGTATGCACGAAGCGGAAGCGCCGCATCAGCGCGACCGCAGGCCATTCCTATGGCGTCACAATGGGTGGGAGGCCCAGCTTTTGGTTGGAAGTTGGTGCACCCGACAGGATTCGAACCTGTGGCCTTCGCCTTCGGAGGGCGACGCTCTATCCAGCTGAGCTACGGGTGCCTACCATGTCGCAACTGCTTACGCAGTGCTTACGTGAACTTTTCGCGAGTCAAAAGATCAGAACGAGGGCCTCGCAAATCCTTGTTCCTGTAGTCCTTTTTCGTCTCCTCTTTTTCGCGCGCCCTGTTGACATCTGCCTTCGGAGGGCAGCGCTCTATCCAGCTGAGCTACGGGTGCGTGCGGGCACGGATATAGGGCAATCGCCCGCCCCCCGCAATCGCTAATTCAGGCGAAAAGATCGTGGCACAACTCCAGCGCCTCGATCAGTTTGTCGACCTCTTCGATGGTGTTATACAGGCCAAAGGACGCGCGGCAGGTGGCCGAAACCCCCAGATGATCCATCAGCGGTCCCGCACAGTGATGGCCCGCGCGCACCGCGATACCCTTCTTGTCCAACACGGTGGAAATGTCGTGGGCATGGGCCGGGCCCTGCAGCGTGAACGAAAAGATCGCGCCCTTGGCCGCTGAATTCCCCTGCACATTCAGCCAGTTCAGCCCGTCCAGCCGTTGGCGCGCATAAGCGGTGATCGCGCGTTCATGGGCGGCGATGTTCGCCATCCCCAGCCCGGTCATGTAGTCCAGCGCCACGCCCATGCCGATCTGCTGCACGATGCCCGGCGTTCCGGCCTCGAACCGCATCGGCGGGGCGGCATAGCTTACGCTGTCCTTGTGGACCTCGCGGATCATATCGCCGCCGCCCAGAAAGGGGCGCATCTCGTTCATGCGGTCGCGGCGGATATGGATCGCGCCCGAACCCGAGGGACCGTAAAGCTTGTGCCCGGTGATCGCATAGAAATCGGCACCGATGTCATCGACATCGACCGGCAGATGCACCGCCGCCTGACTGCCGTCCAACAACACCGCCACACCGCTGGCACGCGCCGCCGCGACGATCGGTTTCACATCCACCACCGTGCCCAGAACGTTGGACATGTGGGTCAGTGCCAGCAGTTTGGTTTTCGGCCCGATCGCGTCGATCACCGCCTGCGGATCGAGATCGCCATTGGCATCCACATCCACCCATTTCAGCACAACGCCCTGACGTTCACGCAGGAAATGCCAGGGCACGATATTGGCGTGATGCTCCATCACGCTCAGCACGATCTCGTCGCCGGCCTGCAGCCGCGGCATCGCCCAGCCGTAAGCCACAAGGTTGATTCCCTCGGTCGTGCCCGAGGTAAAGACGATCTCGTCCTCGTCCTTTGCGCCCAGAAATCCCGCCACCTTGCCGCGCACGGCCTCGTATTTCTCGGTCGCGAGATTGCTCAGGTAATGCAGGCCGCGATGTACATTGGCGTATTCCATCGAATAGGCCGTCGTGATCGCATCGATCACCACCTGCGGCTTTTGCGCCGAGGCACCATTGTCCAGATAGACCAGCGGCTTGCCATTGACCTCGCGCGCGAGGATCGGAAAGTCGCGGCGGATCGCGGATACATCATACATCGGTCATCTCCGTCGGCAGGCCGATGCCCGCTAGGCTCAGAACAAAGACAAGGGCGAAGCCCAGCACCATCGCGGTGACCAGGATCATCAGGAACACCGGAAACAGCGCCCGGAACCCGTGCAGCACCGCCACGAAATTGGTCAAGAGCCACAGCGACAGCACCAGCGAAATCGGCCCCAGCAGCACCGCAAACAGCGGAAACACCACCATGAACAGAAGCTGCGCAGCCTGCAGGCACAGCATGATCATCTGCAGCCACAGGATCAGCCGCAGCGCACCCTCGAACGTGCCGTTACCGCCCATCAGCCGGCCCACGCGATAGGTGGCCTGAACCGTCAGCAGTGTCAGCGCGCCCAGAATGATCACCGTCAGGAACGGCGCGTCGCGGAACATCGGCAGCAACGGATCGGTCGGCGCAGGCATCAGCCGGTCGCCCAGATGCGTCATCAGCAGGCTGACAATCACCACCAGCGCCAGCGCCTGCCACAGTGCCTCGCGCGGCAGCGGCAGGGACAACACCCGGCGCGCGCCCTCTTTGGGGTCCCTCAGCGTGTCGCGCATCAGCACGAACAGGGATTTCAGGCTGTCATTCATCGCGCCTCTCTCAGCCCTCGGGGGCGGTTTCCGCCTCACGCAGCGTCGCCGCCCAGATATAGAGGAAGCATCCCGCCAGCAGAAGGGCCACGGCGCTGTGCGCCGGCCCCTTTCCGATGAACCCGGCCACCAGCCCATAGAACAGCCACAGCGGCGCCACCGACAGCAGGGTCCAGAACAGCGCCATCCGCACCGAAAACCAACTGCCCGCCCCGCCCAGCAGCCGCGCCGCAAGATGCGTGAGCGCCGCGATGGCGTAAAACAGCAGCGGCGCGATGAACAGCCAGCCCAGCAAGGCCCCGCCGATCCGCGCGTCCAGCGGCACCGACGGGTCCAGATGGGCCTGCCGGGCCAGGTGCGGCAGGGCCGAAACGAAGATCAACAGACAGGCGACGAACAGATAGATCAGCGCCCGATCCTCGCGCGTACCGGCATCGAGCTGGCGGCGCAGCACGGCACGCGGCGCACGATAGGTGCGCAGGATTTCCTGTGTGACCGCCATTCAGCCGCGACGCCGCGCAAGCCAGGATTCCAGCCGGCGCAGAATCTCTGCCGCGATCTGCGCATCGCTGATTTCGTCGATCGCCTCGGCCAGAAAGGACAGCGTCAGAAGATCGGTCGCCTCGCCCGCGGGCACCCCGCGCGAGCGCAGATAGAACAGCGCCTCTTCATCGATCGCGCCGGTGGTCGAGCCATGCGAACAGGCCACGTCATCGGCATAAATCTCCAGCTCGGGCTTGGCCAGGAACTGCGCGTCCTCATCCAGCAGCAGCGCCTGACTGATCTGATAGCCGTCGGTCTTCTGCGCCCCCGCCTTGACCAGGATCTTGCCCTGAAACACGCCGGTCGCACCGTTGCGCAACACCTTCTTGAACACCTGGCGGCTTTCGCAATTCACCGCGTCATGGGTGATGAACACCGTGTCGTCATGGTGGAAATCGCCGTCCCCCATCGCCACGCCCGCCACATGGGCGCTGGCATTGTCGCCAGTCAGCTCGATCACCGCCTCGTTGCGGGTCAGAACGCCATTGGCGGTCATGGTGAAGGTTTTCAGCAGGCTTTCGGCACCCAGCCGGGCAAAAAGATGCGTCACCGCGCGGCGTTCGTGATCGCGGCCCTGGGCGCGGATATGGTGAAAGCGCGCGCCATCGGCCACGTCCACCTCCATCACCTTGTTGAACCGCGCAGCCGCCGGGCCGTTTTCCAGCAGCGTCAGTTCGGCACCCTCTTCCAGCTTGATGACATGATGCAGGATCGCGTCGGATACATCTGATTTATGAAGATAAATCAGCCTAATCGGCTGGGTGACCCGGCCGGTGACACGGATCATGACCCCATCGGTGGCGCAGGCGGTGTTGAGCGTGGCAAGCGGGCGCTGCACCGGCGACTGACCGCGCGCCTCAAGCACACCGTAGACGTCCCGCGCCCAGTGGATATCGGCCTGCGCGGCGGTGCGCAGGCGGTCGATCTCAACCCCGTCCAGACCGGTCGTATCGTCCGAGGCATCGGCGTCGAACACACCGTCCACGAAGACCAGCTTCAGCGCGTCCATCCCGTCATAGATCGGCGTGTCATCCGTGGCATGGAACACCGCCGCCGGGGCGGCCTGCAGCGCGTTCAAACTGTCGGGGGCGGTATATTTCCAGTACTCGTCGCGTCGCCCCGGCAGACCCATCGCCCGCAGCCGCGCCAGCGCGTCCTGCTGCGCCGCGCCCAGCCAAGCCGCGCCCGGCAGCAGCGTCAGCGCCGCCAGCCGCGCCTCGGCGGCGTCCAGTTTCGCCTGCGGCAAGGCCATTACGCCACCTCCGCCAGAATATCGGCATAGCCGTTATGCTCGACCTCCAGCGCCAGTTCGGGGCCGCCGGTCTTCACGATGCGGCCCGCCGCCATGATATGCACTACGTCGGGGCGGATATGATCAAGAAGCCGTTGATAATGCGTGATAACCAGGAAAGACCGGTTTGCGTCGCGCAGCGCGTTCACACCTTCGGCGACCAGTTTCATCGCGTCCACGTCCAGACCGCTGTCGGCCTCGTCCAGGATGCACATCCTGGGCTGCAGCATCGCCATCTGAAGAATCTCGTTGCGCTTCTTTTCGCCGCCGGAAAAGCCGGTATTGACGGCGCGTTTCAGCATCTCGGGGTCGATCTTCAGCGCCTTGGCCCGGGCCCGGAATTCACGCAGAAAATCGGTCGCGCTCATTTCCTCTTCGCCGCGGGCCTTGCGCTGCGCGTTCACGGCGGTGCGCAGGAAGGTCATGTTGCCCACGCCGGGGATTTCGACCGGATACTGGAACGCCAGGAACAGCCCGGCCGCGGCGCGCTCTTCGGGTTCCAGCGCCAGCAGATCCTGCCCCAGCAGCGTGGCCGACCCTTCGGTCACCTGATAGCCATCCTTGCCCGACAGCACATAGCTGAGCGTGGATTTGCCAGAGCCGTTCGGCCCCATGATCGCATGCACTTTGCCCGCCTCGACCGTCAGATCGACACCCTTGAGGATGACCTTGTCCTCATCCTTAAGCTTGACGTGCAGGTTTTTGATTTCCAACATTTTCTTTTCCTTGAACTCTCAGCGCCCATCGGCGGTGGCGGCACGCAGCCGGCCAGCCCGCCGGGCGTTTACATATGGGTCGGGACCTTCACAGGGCCCCGCTCAGGCGCAGCACGACCGAAAGCGCCAGCGCCAGCAGACCCGCCGCAAGCGCGGTCAGCGCGACATTGCCGCCGATCAGCCCCTCGGTCTTGCCAGCCCTCTTGCGCAGGGTCAGCCCGAAGGCGGTGCCAAGCGCCGTGCCGATCCCGATTCCGGCCGATTGGGTCACCGCCGCCATGATCACCGCGCCGGTCATCCGACCGACCCTTCCAGGCTGATCGCCACCAGCTGCTGCGCCTCCATGGCAAACTCCATCGGCAGCGCCTGCAACACCTCCTTGCAGAAACCGTTGACCACCAGCGCCACCGCCGCTTCCTCGTCCATCCCGCGCGAGCGGCAATAGAACAGCTGATCGTCGTCCACCTTGCTGGTGGTCGCCTCATGCTCGACCCGGCTGCTGTTGTTGCGCACCTCGATATAGGGCACCGTATGCGCGCCGCAGTCGTTGCCGATCAGCAGGCTGTCGCACTGGGTATAATTGCGGCTGTTCTTGGCCTTGGGGTGCATCGACACCAGCCCACGATAGGTATTCTGCGCGCGGCCCGCGCTGATCCCCTTGGACACGATGCGCGAGCGGGTGTTCCGACCCAGGTGAATCATCTTGGTGCCGGTATCGGCCTGCTGCATGTTGTTGGTAATGGCGATGGAATAGAACTCGCCCTGGCTCTCATTGCCGCGCAGGATGCAGGACGGGTATTTCCAGGTCACGGCGCTGCCGGTTTCCACCTGGGTCCACATCACCTTGGCCCGGTCACCCCGGCAATCGGCGCGCTTGGTGACGAAGTTATAGATGCCACCCTTGCCGTTCTCGTCGCCCGGATACCAGTTCTGCACCGTGGAATATTTCACCTCGGCGTCTTCCTCGATCACGATCTCGACCACAGCGGCATGAAGCTGCGCGATGTCGCGCTGGGGCGCGGTGCACCCTTCCAGATAGGACACATAGCTGCCCTTGTCGGCGATGATCAGCGTGCGCTCGAACTGACCGGTGTTTTCAGCGTTGATGCGGAAATAGGTGGACAGCTCCATCGGGCAGCGCACGCCGGGCGGCACATAGACGAACGAGCCGTCCGAGAATACGGCCGAGTTCAGCGTGGCATAGAAATTGTCCGATTGCGGCACGACCGAACCCAGATATTTCCTCACCAGCTCGGGATGCTCGCGGATCGCCTCGGAGATCGAGCAGAAGATTACCCCGGCCTTCTTCAGCTCGGCCTGAAACGTGGTGCCCACCGAAACGCTGTCGAACACCGCATCCACCGCGACCTTGCGACCCTCGGCGGGGGCATCCTCGGCCCCGTCGACACCGGCCAGGATCATCTGTTCCTTCAGCGGAATCCCCAGCTTTTCATAGGTCGCCAGCAGTGCCGGATCGACCTCGTCCAGCGACTTGGGCTTCACGTCCATGCTTTTCGGGCGGGCATAGTAATACTGATCCTGAAAGTCGATCTCGGGATAGTTCACCATCGCCCAGCTCGGCTCTTCCATCTGCTGCCAGCGGCGGAACGCCGCCAGGCGCCAGTCGGTCATCCATTCGGGCTCTTCGTTCTTGGCCGAGATCAGGCGCACGATGTCCTCGTTCAACCCCTTGGGGGCATAGTCCATCTCGATCTCGGTTTCCCAGCCGTATTTATACTTGCCGGCCATCGACCGGACGGCCTCGACGGTTTCCCGGTCGACACCTTCCTTGACCTGCGTTTCCTCGACATGCGTCATGTCTGTTCCTTTCCTCGCGCCATCGGCGCGGCGTCCTGTTCGCGTCTTGATCACGCCGCGCGGGCGCAGAATTTCCTGTGTTTCGCCAGCCAGGTATCGGCAAAGCGAAGGATGTCATCCTCACTCGTGTCGGGGCCAAGCGAGACCCGGATCGCGGCCCCCGCCACATCGTCGCCAAAGCCCATCGCCCGCAACACGCGGCTGGCCCGGACCTTGCCGCTGGAACAGGCCGACCCGGCCGAAATGGCAAAGCCCGCCAGATCCATCTGCATCACCTGGGTCTCGCCTTTCCAGCCCGGCGCAGCAAAGCAGGCGGTGTTGGGCAGGCGCGGTGCGCCTTTTCCGACTGAAATAGTCTTATTTGCGCCGGCCGCAATGGCCTCTTCCAGCATATCGCGGCGTTCCGCAACGTTATCCCAGACGCCATCGGCCAGATCGCGCGCCGCCGCCTCCGCCGCGGCCCCGAACCCGGCAATGCCGATCACATTCTCGGTGCCCGCACGGCGGCCCATCTCCTGCCCGCCGCCCCGGATCTGCGCCGGCAGATCGATACCGCGCTTCAACACCAGCGCACCGACGCCCTTGGGCCCGCCCAGCTTGTGCGCAGAAATCAGCGCCATGTCCGCCCCCAGCCAGTTGAAGGCCAGCGGCAGCTTGCCGAACGCCTGCGTCATGTCCGACACCGCCAGCCCCGCGGGCAAATCCTGAACGATCCCGGTCTCGGAATTCGCCAGTTGCACACAGCTTTGCGCCGGATCCGCCACCTCGACCCGCCCGGCCGCGTCCACCGGCAGATCGCCCTGCACCCAGGCCGCCACCGCGTCATGCTCGATCCCGCCGGCACGAAGACCGCGCCCGGCCAGCGCCAGTGCCGCGGCCTCGCTGGCCGACGCGGTGAATACCACCTCCGCCCCCTCGGCGCCAAAGGCCGCCGCAACCTGCGCGCGGGCCCGTTCGACCAACGCCTTGGCCACGCGGCCCTCGGCATGAACCGACGACGGGTTGCCCACCACATCCATCGCCGCGATCATCGCCGCGCGCGCCTCGGGCCGCAAAGGCGTCGTGGCGTTATGGTCCAGATAGACCCGGCCGCTCATCCCTGCCCCCTGGCTTCTTCTCGGCGCCAATACTCCCGCCGGAGGCACCGCGCGCCGTCAGGCGCGCCAACCACAAGACGTGCCGCGGCACGCGGCGCCGTTCGGACAGACCCACTCATGCCTCGTCCACCACGGTAAACAGCGTCGGCACCGCGGGGCACGGCGTCAAATCGTTGCGGATCACATCCGACAGCCTGGTCTGATGCAGGAACACATAGACATGCGCGCTCAGCCCTTCCCACAGCCGGTTGGTCAGCGATTGCGCGCGGCTGCCCGACACCCCGCCCGACGCCCCCGCGCCGGTATGCATCGCGCTGACGGTCTCATCCACGGCGCACAGGACATCAGCGACCCGGATCTCCGCCGGCGGCTTGGCCAGACGATACCCGCCACCCGGCCCGCGCACCGATTCCACCAGCCCGGCCCGGCGCAGCTTGACGAAAAGCTGCTCCAGATAGGGCAGGGAAATGTCCTGCCGCTTCGAAATCTCGGCCAGAGAGGTCAGCGCGCCCCCGGGCTGCAGCGCCAGATCGGCCAGCGCAACCATGGCATAGCGTCCTTTGGTGCTGAGTTTCATAGGCTAAGCCTTTGCAAATGGTTGACGAGGGGCAGAAGGGTCATTACCTCCCTTATCCACCCGAAACCGACCGTCAAGGCCGGATTTAGAATTGTTCTAGGTTGTCCGAGCGAATTCGTCAAGAATTCCATTCCGGGCCCCCGCAGTCAAAGAGACATATATGCCCGAGGTCATCTTTCCCGGCCCCGAAGGACGGCTTGAAGGCCGCTATCATCCGCAAAAGGAAAAAGACGCGCCGATCGCGATCATCCTGCACCCGCATCCGCAATTCGGGGGCACGATGAACAACAAGGTGGTCTACAACCTGCATTACGCCTTCTACAACATGGGCTTCACCGTGTTGCGGTTCAACTTCCGCGGCGTTGGCCGCAGCCAGGGCGAATACGATCAGGGCATCGGCGAACTGTCCGATGCGGCCTCGGCGCTGGATTACCTGCAATCGATGAACCAGAACGCCAAGCATTGCTGGGTCGCGGGCTTCAGCTTCGGTGCGTGGATCGGCATGCAGCTTCTGATGCGCCGGCCGGAAATCACCGGATTCGTCTCGGTCTCGCCGCCGGCCAACATGTATGATTTCTCGTTCCTGGCGCCCTGCCCCAGCTCGGGTCTGATCATCAACGGCACGGCCGACCGCGTGGCGCCACCCGCCGACACCCATGCGCTGGTCGGCAAGCTGCACGAGCAAAAGGGCATCACCATCACCCATGAAGAGGTCGAAGGCGCCGGGCATTTCTTCGAAGAGCCGCATATGGACACGATGATTTCCACCGTGGATCAATATGTGCGGCGTCGCCTGACCGAAACGACGCGCTGAGCGGGGGCGATATGGGCGTTGTCGAAGATCTGGCCGATGCACTGGCGAAGGACGCAATCGAGGCGGCTGAAAAGCTGGGCGACGACAACCTGATCCGCGACTTGTCGGATGTGCTCGAGGCCGCCTCGACCACCACGCAAGAGGCATTCATGACCGCGATTCGCGTCCGTCTGGCCGCGGCGCGCGGACGCAAATTCCTCGATGACCGGATCCGCGCCGCCCAGGCAGCCCAGACCACCAAACCGGGCACGCCCGGATGAGCGAACGGCTGTCGCAGCAGATGGCCTTTCTGGCCGAGGCCGACAAGCTGAAATCGGTGCTGCGCGCCTCGTCCCTGACCGACAATTCGCGGCGCGAAAACTCGGGCGAGCACAGCTGGCATGTGGCGCTGTTCGCGCTGACGCTGGCCGACCATGCCGCGCCCGAAGTGCGGATCGACCGGGTGATCCGGATGCTGTTGATCCACGATCTGGTCGAGATCGACGCCGGCGACGCGCCGATCCACGGCAGCCATGACACAGCCGCGCTGGAACAGGCCGAGCGGGACGCCGCCCGCCGCCTGTTCGGGCTGCTGCCCGATGACATCGCGGCCGAGTTTCACACCCTGTGGGAAGAATTCGAAGCCGCCGAAACCCCCGACGCCGTGTTCGCCAAGACCGTCGACCGCACCCAGCCGGTAATTCAGAACCTGGCCAATGGCGGCGGCAGCTGGCTGGACTATGATGTGACCGAACAGCAGATCGCGGATCGTGTGGGCCATAAGGTCGCCCGCGGATCGCCCCCGATTTGGGCGCATCTGCGCCAGCGTGTGGCGGAACATTTCGCGAATCGCGGCAAGGGATAGGCGTCGGTCGCGCCGCGCTCAGTATACCTTTGCATACCACCTTCCCCACATGCCCGGTTTGCGCTATGACGCCTGCAAGCGATTCACTCAACTCAAGAGGGCCAGCGCATGACCAAGATCAAAGTCGAAAACCCCGTCGTCGAACTTGACGGCGACGAGATGACCCGGATCATCTGGGACTTCATCAAGAAGAAACTGATCCTGCCCTATCTCGACATCGACCTGCTGTATTACGATCTGGGCATCGAGGAGCGCGACCGCACCGACGACCAGATCACCGTGGACGCCGCCGAGAAGATCAAGGAAATCGGCGTCGGCGTGAAATGCGCCACCATCACCCCCGATGAGGCACGGGTGGAGGAATTCGGGCTCAAGCGCATGTACCGCTCGCCCAACGGCACGATCCGCAACATCCTGGGCGGCGTCATCTTCCGCCAGCCGATCATCTGCAACAACGTGCCGCGCCTTGTTCCGGGCTGGACCAAGCCGATCGTCGTCGGCCGCCATGCCTTCGGCGATCAGTACCGCGCCACCGATTTCCTGTTCCCCGGCGCGGGCAAGCTGACGATCAAATTCGTCGGCGAGGACGGCACCGAGATCGAGAAAGAGGTGTTCGACGCGCCCTCCTCCGGTGTCACCATGGCGATGTACAACCTCGACAGCTCGATCATCGACTTCGCCCGCGCCTCGATGAACTATGGTCTCAGCCTCGGCTGGCCGGTGTACCTGTCGACCAAGAACACCATCCTCAAGGCCTATGACGGCCGCTTCAAGGATCTGTTCCAGAAGGTCTATGAGGAAGAGTTCGAAGAGAAGTTCAAGGCCGCCGGCATCACCTATGAGCACCGCCTGATCGACGACATGGTCGCCTGCGCCATGAAGTGGAACGGCGGCTATGTCTGGGCCTGCAAGAACTACGATGGCGACGTGCAGTCGGATACCGTGGCGCAGGGCTTCGGCTCGCTCGGCCTGATGACCTCGGTCCTGATGACGCCCGACGGCAAAACGGTCGAGGCAGAGGCCGCCCACGGCACCGTCACCCGCCACTATCGCCAGCACCAGAAGGGCGAGGAAACCTCGACCAACTCGATCGCGTCGATCTACGCCTGGACCGGTGGCCTGAAGCACCGCGCCAAGCTGGACGGCAACGACGCGCTGATGAACTTTGCCGAGACGCTGGAAAAGGTCGTGGTGGACACGGTCGAAAGCGGCTTCATGACCAAGGATCTGGCGCTGCTGGTCGGCCCCGATCAGAAATGGCTGACCACGATGGGCTTCCTGGAAAAGGTCGACGCCAACCTGAACAAGGCGCTGGCCGGCTAAGCCACCAGCCCAATACGCAAAACACGGAAAAGCCGGGGCATTCCCCGGCTTTTTTCGTCGCAGGTCGAGCCGGGGCAAGGCCTGCGCGGCCCACAGGGGTGACTGTGGCAAAGCCCTATATAATTTGCGCAAGATCAAAGCAGCGTATTTTCAAGCTGCTAGCGTACACATACAGGGAGCATATTGGATAAAGTTGGACATCGTAAATATATCCACATAGCATCCCCGGAACGCACTTTTTAAAGGAGACCCAAAGAATGAATACTCGTATTGCTTTCGTGGCGATTGCCCTGACGTTCATGGTGGCTGGCTGCGCGACGGATCGCTATCCGATCTCTGACGAAATTTGCAGCCCGACCGACCCGGTGCAGTCGGTGCCGGCCGACTGCTCGCTGCCCGGCTAAGGGCGGCGTCTGATCCGACGCGACTGCCGGGCTTCGGCACCAATCGGGGCGGGACAGCATTCCCGCCCCGTCAGTGGTTGATCCGTCAGCCCGGCCCTTGCCGCCGCGGCACTTTCTTTTTACCCTCTGGACAATTTCGCCGTCCTGCCCGAAACCTTGCCCATGCTGCTTGGATCGCCCCCCGCCGACCGCCACACCCCGCTGGAAGACGCCCAGAGCCTGCTGGTGGGGACCCTGCTGGTGGCGCTGTCGGTGCATCTGCTGCACAGTTCGGGCTTCATCACCGGTCAGATCGCCGGGCTGTCGTTGTTGCTGTCCTATGTCACCGGCTGGAACTTCGGCGCCTTCTTCTTTGTGCTCAACCTGCCGTTCTACTGGCTGGCGCTGCGCCGCATGGGCTGGGCCTTCACGCTCAAGACCTTCTGTGCGGTGGGGCTGATGTCGCTGTTCACAGAACTGCTGCCCCGCCTGATCAGCTTCGAGCGGCTTGATCCCGCCGCCGCCGCCATTCTGGCCGGGATCACGGCGGGGGCCGGCCTGCTGGCGCTGTTCCGGCATGGCGCCAGCCTGGGCGGGGTCGGCATCGTGGGGCTGTATCTGCAGGACAAGACCGGGTTCAAGGCAGGCTGGACGCAGTTGATCTTCGACGCCTGCGTGTTCATCCTGGCGCTGTTCCTGTTCCCGATCGCGACGGTGCTCTATTCGCTGCTTGGCGCGGTGGTGCTGAACATCATCATCGCCACCAATCACCGCCGCGACCGCTATATCGCCCGCTAAGGCCCCGCCCCATGCCCTCACATTACGTCTTTCTGCTGATTGCCGTCGTGACTGAAACCATCGGCACCACCGCCCTTCAGGCCAGCCACCAGCTGACCCGACTGGTGCCCACGGCCATCATGCTGAGCGGTTATACCCTGTCCTTCTATTTCATGTCGCTGGCGCTGAAGACCCTGCCGCTGGGCGTGGTTTATGCCACCTGGTCGGGCCTTGGCATCGTGCTGATCGCCGGGATGGGCTGGCTGCTGTTCGGACAGCGCATCGACCTTCCCGCTGCACTTGGCATGGCATTGATCATCGGCGGGATCGTCATCATCCACCTCTTCTCGACGGCCACACCGCACTAACCGGCGTTTCACTCTGGCCTTTTGCTGGCGCAGCATGTATCGCGGCGCCAACTTCTTCTTTCTTTACGCAGGCAGGCCCCAATGGACCTTCGCAATATTGCGATCATCGCGCACGTTGACCACGGCAAGACCACACTGGTGGACGAACTTCTGAAGCAATCCGGAACCTACCGGGAAAACCAGGCCACGACCGAACGGGCCATGGACAGCAACGACCTGGAGCGCGAGCGCGGGATCACCATCCTGGCCAAGGCCACCTCTGTCGAATGGGATGGCCACCGCATCAATATCGTCGACACCCCCGGCCACGCCGATTTCGGCGGCGAGGTCGAGCGTATCCTGTCGATGGTCGATGGTGTGGTCCTGCTGGTCGATGCCGCCGAAGGCCCGATGCCGCAGACCAAATTCGTGACCTCCAAGGCGCTGGCCCTGGGGCTGCGCCCGATCGTGGTGCTCAACAAGGTCGATAAGCCCGACGCCGAACCCGAGCGCGCGCTGGACGAGGTGTTCGACCTCTTCGCCAACCTCGGCGCCACCGACGAGCAGCTGGATTTCCCGCACATGTATGCCTCGGGCCGCAACGGCTGGGCCGATATGGAACTGGACGGCCCGCGCAAGGATCTGCACGCGCTGTTCGACCTGATCCTGAAACACGTCCCCGCCCCGGCGCAGCAGCAGCACCGCGACGAACCGTTCCGCATGCTGGCCACCACGCTGGGCTCGGACCCGTTCATCGGCCGCATCCTGACCGGCCGTGTTGAAAGCGGCACCCTGAAACCGGGCGAAAGCGTGAAGGCGCTGGCCCGCGACGGCAAGCTTGTGGAAAACTTCCGCGTCACCAAGATTCTGGCCTTCCGGGGCCTGGGCCAACAGCCCATCGACGTGGCCGAGGCCGGCGATATCGTCAGCCTGGCCGGGATGACCAAGGCGACCGTGGCCGACACGATCTGCGCCCCGTCGGTGACCGAGGCGATCCCGGCCCAGCCGATCGACCCGCCCACCATCACCGTGACCTTCGGCATCAACGACAGCCCGCTGGCCGGCAAGGACGGCAAGAAGGTACAAAGCCGCGTGATCCGCGAGCGGCTGATGAAAGAGGCGGAATCGAACGTCGCCATCAAGGTGACCGACACCCCCGGCGGCGAAGCGTTCGAGGTGGCCGGGCGCGGCGAATTGCAGATGGGCGTTCTGATCGAAAACATGCGCCGCGAAGGGTTCGAACTGTCGATTTCCCGCCCGCAGGTGCTGTTCCGCGAAGAGGACGGCGTCAAGCTGGAGCCGGTCGAAGAGGTCACCATCGACGTGGATGACGAATATTCCGGCGTCGTGATCGAAAAGCTGACCGGCACGCGCAAGGGCGAACTGGTCGAAATGAAACCCGCCGGTGCGGGCAAGACCCGGATCATCGCCTATGTGCCGTCGCGCGGGCTGATCGGCTATCACGGCGAGTTTTTGACCGACACCCGCGGCACCGGGGTTCTGAACCGTGTGTTCCACGAATGGGCACCGCACAAGGGCGCGATTCCGGGCCGCCGCGCCGGGGTTCTGATCTCGATGGAATCGGGCATTTCGGTGGGCTATGCGATCTGGAAGCTGGAAGATCGCGGCAAGTTCTTCATCGGTGTGCAGGAACCCGTCTATCAGGGCATGATCATCGGCGAACATAACCGCGAGAACGATCTTGAGGTAAACCCGCTGAAGGGCAAGCAGCTGACCAACGTCCGCGCCAGCGGCACCGACGAAGCGGTGCGCCTGACCACACCGGTCAAGATGACCCTGGAAGCCGCCATCGCCTATATCGACGATGACGAACTGGTAGAGGTCACGCCGAACGCGATCCGGCTGCGCAAGCGCTATCTTGACCCGCACGAGCGCAAGCGCCACGCGCGGTCGGCAGGATAACAAACAAAAAGCCCCGGTTCAAAACCGGGGCTTTTTTCTTTGAACAAACGGATGCGGCGTTTAATCACTGGTCTCGACGATCAGCAACTCACGCTCGGACGCGCCGCGCGCGTGGCTCAGGGCCTGCTGATATTCGGGGCTGTGGTAACAGGCCTCGGCCGCCTCGACCGACGCGAACCGCGCCACCACGTTGCGCGGCCGGTCAGTGCCCTCAAGCTGAACATAGCGCCCGCCACGGGCGATGAAGCTGCCACCGTGCTTTGCGATCGCGGGACCCGCCAGCGCCGCATAGCGGCCATAGGCCTCTTCGTCGGTCACGGTCACATGTGCAATCCAGAGCGCGCCCATCCTATCCCCCGATCGCCGCTTCGGCGGCCTTGATTGCGGCCTCGGCATTGGCGGCATCCTTGCCGCCGCCCTGTGCCATGTCGGGCCGCCCGCCACCGCCCTTGCCCCCCAGTTCCGCCACTGCGGCCTTGACCAGATCGACCGCCGACACCCGGCCGGTCAGATCGTCGGTCACGCCTGCGGCGACCGCCGCCTTGCCGCCCGCATCCGCAATCAGCAGCACCGCGCCCGACCCGATCCGCGCCTTGTGCGCGTCGATCAGCGCCGGCAGATCCTTGCCCGACACCCCCGACAGCACCTGCGCCAGGAACGCCACGCCGTTCACGTCCTTCGTTTCGGGTACGGCCGTGCCCGCGCCGCCCGACATCGCCAGATCGCGCCGCAACTGCGCCACCTCGGCCGTCAGCGCCTTGCGCTCGTCCAGCAGGGCCTTGACCCGCTCGACGATCTCGCCCGGCTGCGTCTTCAGGGTGTCGGCCACCTCGGCCACGCGTTGCTGCTGACCGATCAGATGTTCCAGCGCCGCCGCGCCGGTCAGCGCTTCGATCCGGCGCACCCCCGCGCTGGAGGCACTGTCGCCCAGCACCACGCACAAACCGATATCGCCGGTCTGTTTTACATGGGTGCCGCCGCACAGCTCGATCGACCAGGTCTGGCCGTCCGTCCCCTTGCCGGTCGCGGCGCGGCCCATCGACACCACACGCACCTCGTCGCCGTATTTCTCGCCGAACAGCGCCTGCGCGCCGATGGCGCGGGCATCATCGGGCGTCATGATCCGGGTCTCGACCGGGGTGTTCTGGCGGATGAAGGCGTTGACCTCGGCCTCGACCTTCGCCAGTTCCGCAGCGCTCAGCCCCTTGCCGTGGCTGAAATCGAACCGCAACCGGTCCGCGGCATTGAGCGAGCCGCGCTGCGCCACATGGTCGCCCAGCGTTTCGCGCAGCGCCTCGTGCAGCAGATGGGTGGCCGAATGACTGGCCCGGATCGCGCCGCGCCGGCCGTGATCGACCCGCAGCTCCAGCGCATCGCCCGATTTCAGCGGGCCGGTTTCCGGCGTCACGCGATGGGCGAAAACGCCGCCCGGCATCTTTTGCGTGTCCGAAATCGCCCCCGCGCCGCCCGGTTTCAGATAGGTGCCGCTGTCACCGACCTGACCGCCGGATTCGGCATAAAACGGGGTCTGGTTGACGACCATCCAGCCGGTGTGGCCCGGTGCCAGCTCGCCGACCGCCTTGCCGTCCACCACCAGCGCGATCACCTGACCTTCGGCGATTTCGGTCTCGTAGCCCAGGAAATCGGTCGCGCCATGCGCTTCGGCCAGATCGAACCAGATCGCGGCATCCTTGGTTTCGCCCGAACCGGCCCAGCTGGCGCGCGCCTTCGCCTTCTGCTCGGCCATGGCCGCGTCGAACCCGGCGGTGTCCACCGCGCGGCCTTTTTCACGCAGCGCATCCTGGGTCAGATCCAGCGGAAAGCCGAAGGTGTCATACAGCTTGAATGCCGCCGCGCCGGGCAGCGCCGCGCCCTCGGGCAGCTTGGCCAGCTCGTCATCCAGCAGGTGCAGGCCGCGGTCCAGCGTCTGGATGAACCGGGTTTCCTCCAGCTTCAGTGTCTCTTCGATCAGTGCCTGTGCGCGGCCGAGTTCGGGGTAAGCGGCCCCCATCTGCGTCACCAGCGCCGGCACCAGCCGGTGCATCACCGGATCCTGCGCGCCCAGCAGATGCGCATGTCGCATCGCCCGGCGCATGATCCGGCGCAGCACATAGCCGCGACCTTCATTCGACGGCATCACCCCGTCGGCAATCAGGAACGAGGTCGAGCGCAGATGATCCGCGATCACCCGGTGATGCACATTGCCCGGCCCGTCGGGTTCGGACGAGGTGACATGCGCCGACGCCTCGATCAGCGCGCGCATCAGATCGGTGTCGTAATTGTCATGCTTGCCCTGCAGCAGCGCGCCGATCCGTTCCAGCCCCATGCCGGTATCGATCGACTGGTTCGGCAGATCGGCGCGGGTGCCGTCCTCGAACTGTTCGAATTGCATGAAGACCAGGTTCCAGATCTCGATGAACCGGTCGCCGTCTTCCTCGGGGCTGCCCGGCGGGCCGCCCCAGATGTGATCGCCGTGATCGTAAAAAATCTCGGAACACGGGCCACAGGGGCCGGTGGGGCCCATCATCCAGAAATTGTCATTGGTCGGGATGCGGATGATCCGGTCGTCGCCCAGCCCGGCCACTTTTTTCCAGATATCCGCGGCCTCGTCATCGGTGTGATAAACCGTGACCAGCAGCTTGTTCTTGTCGATCCCGAAATCCTTGGTCAGCAGCTCCCACGCGAAGGGGATTGCCTCTTCCTTGAAGTAATCGCCGAAGCTGAAATTGCCCAGCATCTCGAAGAAGGTGTGGTGGCGCGCGGTATAGCCCACATTGTCCAGATCATTGTGCTTTCCGCCCGCACGCACGCATTTCTGCGCCGTGGTCGCCCTTTGATAATCGCGCGTCTCGACCCCGGTGAACAGGTTCTTGAACTGAACCATGCCCGAATTCGCGAACATCAGCGTCGGGTCGTTGCGCGGTACAAGGGGGGAGCTGTCCACCACCTCGTGCCCGTTCTTGGCGAAGAAGTTGAGGAAGGTCGAACGGATTTCGTTCAGGCTCGGCATCGTCTGTGGCCTTTCCGGGGCTTGGCAATTCGCATCAGCCTCGTTTAGCCCTGCGCGCCGGGCCTGTCCACAGCAGACAGGCCGGGGATGTTTCCCCCCGGCCTGTCAGTCGTGCTGTCGCAGCGGGTCAGGCTTCCAGGATATCCGCGTCGCCGGCGGCGCTCATATCGAAATCGAGCCCATGCGCCGCGCGGATCTTGTCCTCGATCTCCAGCGCGGTTTGCTTGTGTTCCTTCAGGAAGGTCTTGGCATTTTCGCGGCCCTGGCCGATCCGCTCGTCGCCATAGGAAAACCACGAGCCCGATTTGTCGACCACACCGGCCTTCACCCCCAGATCCAGCAACTCGCCGGTCTTGGAAATGCCCTCGCCATACATGATGTCGAACTCCACCTGCTTGAACGGCGGCGCCACCTTGTTCTTGACGACCTTCACGCGGGTGGCATTGCCCACCACCTCGTCGCGGTCCTTGATCGCGCCGATGCGGCGGATATCGAGCCGGACGGAGGAATAGAATTTCAGCGCATTGCCGCCAGTCGTGGTTTCGGGCGAGCCGAACATCACGCCGATCTTCATGCGGATCTGGTTGATGAAGATCACCATGCAATTGGAGCGCGAGATCGAGCCGGTCAGCTTGCGCATCGCCTGGCTCATCAGCCGGGCATGGACGCCCACGCTGCTGTCACCCATTTCGCCTTCAAGCTCCGATTTCGGGGTCAGCGCGGCGACCGAGTCGATCACCACCATGCTAACTGCGCCCGAGCGCACCAGCGTATCGACAATCTCCAGCGCCTGCTCGCCGGTATCGGGCTGCGAAATCAGCAACTCGTCCAGATTGACGCCCAGCTTTTTGGCATATTGCGGGTCCAGCGCGTGTTCGGCGTCGACAAAGGCGCAGACGCCGCCCTTTTTCTGCTCTTCGGCGACGCAATGCAGTGTCAGCGTCGTCTTGCCCGAACTTTCGGGGCCGTAAATCTCGATGATCCGGCCCTTGGGCAGCCCGCCGATGCCAAGCGCGATGTCCAGTCCCAGCGATCCGGTCGAGGTCGACTCGATCTCGGTCACCGGATTGTCGGCGCCCAGTTTCATGATCGAGCCCTTGCCGAACTGCCGCTCGATCTGTGCCAGCGCGCTGTCGAGCGCCTTTTGCTTGTCGGAATTTCGCTTGTCGCTCATGTCCAGAAGATCCGCAGTGGCCATTGCATTGTCATCCTTATTTCACACCCTGCACGGGGCGGCAATGAGTGCTCTTGTTCTCATCTTTATGAGATCAAAGGGAGAACATTTCAAGTGAATTCTTCGAAACCATGTTCAATCACGACAGGTTAAGGAGTAGTTTACGCCAAAGAACGAATTAGAAGAAAATCGGGGCGAACGGGCGATGATGGTGTTCTGGAAGGCTGGGCTGGTGTTTCTTGCGGTGCCGAAGACCGGCACGCAGGCCTATACGGCGGCGCTTGGCGACATGGCGGATATGGTGGTCCGCCACCCGCCCGGGCTGAAACACATGGCGGCACAGCGGTTTCGGCGCAAGCTGCTGCCGGTACTGGACCCAAGCGGCACGGCCGATCTTCGAACCATGGCCGTGATTCGCGACCCGCTGGACTGGCTGGGCAGTTGGTACCGCTATCGTGGCCGCCCGGCGCTGAACGGGCAGCCGAATTCCACCGCCGGCTTGTCCTTCGATCAATTCGTCGCGGGCTATCTGGCCGCAGAGCAACCGGCCTGGGCCGGGGTCGGATCGCAGTTCCGCTTCGTATCGAACGGCCAGGGCAAGGTAATCACCGACTTTCTGTTCCCTTACGAGGATCAGGACGGGCTGCGCCACTTTCTGGCGGCACGGCTGGGCCGCGATCTTGCGCCACCCGCCGAAATGAACCGCTCGCCGGACGGTATCACGGTGCTTTCGCCGGAATTGGAGACGCGGCTGCGCAGCGAACGTGCCGAGGATTTCGCCCTGCACGCGGCAGTGGCGCGCGGCGATCACCGGCCGGCCTGAACCATCTCAGTGCATCTGATCGCGCACCGTCGTGGTCAGTTCGGTCAATGAGAAGGGCTTGGGCAGGAACACCGAATTCGGAATGCGGGCCTGGACCTCGGAAAAGGCGTTCTCGGCATAGCCCGAAACGAACACCACCCGCGTCTCCGGCCGGGCCTCCAGCGCCCGGCGCACCCAGCTGGGCCCATCCATGCCCGGCATCACCACATCGGTCACGAACACATCGACATTGATCTTGTCGTCCTTCAACGTCTCCAGCGCCTCTTCGGCATTCCCCGCCTCGAGCACCGTATAACCGCGCATCCGCAGCGCGCGAGAGGCAAAGGCGCGCACCGGGGCTTCGTCCTCGACCAGCAGAACCACGCCCTCGCCCTGCCCCGGCGCGGCGCGGGCCCGGTCCAGCGCCGCCGGCGGGCCTGCCGCCGATCCGGCGGCCTGCACATGTGCCGACCCGCCGACCGCCGCCAGCGACATCTCGGGCAGATCCGGCAATATGTCCCGTTCCTGAACCGCATCCGCCGCCCCCCCGGCGCGGGCCGGGAAATACAGGGTGAAACAGGTGCCCGATCCCGGCGCGCTGTCGACGAAAATGAAGCCGCCCGATTGCTTGATGATGCCATAGGCGGTGGACAGGCCCAGCCCGGTGCCCTCGCCCACTCGCTTGGTGGTATAGAACGGCTCGAACACCTTGGTCAGCTTATCTGCGGGGATGCCTTGCCCCTCGTCGATCACGCGCACCAGAACGTAATCGCCCGGTGCCACCAACGCCCGGTCGCGGTGCAGCTCTTCGCTCAGGTGGTGCATGGTCGTTTCGATCCGGATTTCGCCGCCTTCGGGCATCGCGTCGCGCGCATTGACCACCAGATTCATGATCACCTGCTCCAACTGGCGCTTGTCGGCCCGGATCCGGGTCAGGTTGGGGTCATGCGACACGGTGAGCCACACGCGCTCGCCCACCAGCCGGTTCAGAAGATGGGTCAGATCGGTCAGCGTTTCATGCAGATCGACCATTTCCGGGCGCAGCGTCTGCTTGCGCGAAAAGGCCAGAAGCTGCCGCACAAGGCTGGCCGCGCGATTGGCGTTCTGGTTGATCTGCATGAGATCGGCAAAATCCGGGTCGCCCTCGTCATGGCGCAGCAGCAGCAGGTCGCAATGGCCCGAGATCGCCGTCAGCAGGTTGTTGAAATCATGGGCGACGCCCCCCGCCAGCTGACCGATCGCCTGCATCTTCTGGCTTTGCACGAATTGCGCCTCGAGCGTTTTCAGCTCGGTCGCATCATGCAAGACCGCCACCAGCCCGGTTTCACCTTCGTCGTCGATACGCTCCAGCGTGACCTGAAGGAATACCTCCTTGTCGTCGCGGCGTACGCGCAGCACCTCGGCCCGATTGACGATCCGGTCCTCGGCCACTTCGGTCAGCCAGTCCAGTACCGGGCGCCCCAGCCCCTCGACCAGATCGGTCAGGTTCATCGCGCCTGCGGGTTGGCCCAGAAGGTCGCGCGCCAGCCGGTTGGCCATCGTCACCTCGCCGGTCAGGTTGAGCTTGAGCAGCGCCACCGGCAACGCATCGAAAAACGGCCCCGCATTGTCCGATGCCACACCGTGATCCAGCGGCAGAAAGTAGATCTCGCGCCGCCCGGTCCGGGTCTCGAACTCGACGATCCGGGCGGGCAGCGGGCCGTCGGCACCGCGCAGTTCGGCCACCGCGCCGGAGCGGATCGGCAACACCGGAAAGATCGTGTCGAGCGATTTGGCCCGTCCGCCCAACACCCGGCGCGCGGCCTCGTTCATGAACAGGATCGTATCGTTGCGCCCCACGGTCATGAACGGCAGGCTGAGCGCCTCGGCGCCGCGACCGCCGCCGCGCTCTTCCATTTCGTCGAACCGCCAGAAATAGGTCTGTGGCGCGATCCGGTGCACCGCGATGCGCACATGACCCCGCCGGGTGACCACATCCTCTTGTGCCGCGCCCTGCGCCTCGACCCGCGCCTGCAACCGATAGATCACCGCCGCAGGGTTGGCGAACAGTTCGCCCAATGCGCGGATCAGCGTTTCCTGCCGGGCCGTGCCGAACCGCGCCGCCGAGGCCGGGTTGCGCCAGATCACCTGACCGTCGACATCGGTGACGAAGCCCGGCGCGGTGTCCTGCGCGGCGAAGGCGTCGGCCAGCGCCAGCGGTCCCTTCCGCGCCCGTCCCCCGATCAACCGCACCAGCAACACCAGCGCCGCCAGCGTGCCCGCCGCCGCCGCCAGCAACGCGCCCGCCACCGGACCGGGCACATAAAGTGCGGCGACCATCAGCGCCAGCGCAAATCCAAGCACCTGTCGGCCGTGCGCCGCGAAAGCCGCGGAACGTTTCAGCAATGGGCTGGAACCGGGGTCCGTGACCGCCACCTGTGGCCTCCAATACGATTCGTGCTTCCCGCATTTCGACGCGATTTGGTTAAGCACCTCTTAAGAAGTTCGTATTGGCCGCAAATCGGTGCAATTTCCGCTAGATGGCGCGGTGCAAAAGCGAGAGGTGAAAACCGTCGCCGCCTTGCAGCAGGGTCAGGCTGCGCACCGCCTGCCGCGTCCAGCCGGGGCTGTGTGCCAGAAAGGCGTCGATCTGGGCACCGTTTTCGGCCGCCAGCAGGGAACAGGTGGCATAGGCCAGATGCCCGCCCGGCGCGACCAGCAGCGCCGCACGGTCCAGGATCGCCGCCTGGGTGGCCAGCAGCGCCTTGAGCGACGGTTCGGTCAGCCGCCACTTGGCCTCGGGGCTGCGTCGCCAGGCCCCGCTACCCGAACACGGCACATCGCACAGCACCAGATCGAACGGCGCCTCGGCCTCGGGCGCGTCGCCTTGCAGCAGCGTGACCTCGACCCCCGCCCGACCCGCCCGCGCGGGCAGATCGCGCAGCCGTTGCGGCGCGACGTCATGGGCAAAGAACCGCGCCCGCACCCGGCCTGCCATGGCCAGGACCTTGCCGCCGCCACCTGCACACAGATCCAGTACCCGCGCGTCCGCCGCAAGCGGCAGCATGTCGGTGATCGCCTGCGAGGCTGCGTCCTGCAACTCGACCAGCCCGGCGCTATAGGCCGCGCTGTTTTGCACCTGGCGCGGGTTGGTCAGCACCTCCAGCGCGGTGGGCGACAGCGGATGCGGCGCGGTATCGATGCCCTCGTCGGCCAAGGCCGCCTGGGCCGCATCGCGATCGCCCTTGCGCAGATTGACCCGCAGGAAGACCGGCGCGCGGTGGCGCAGCGCTTCCATCACCGGGGCGAAATCCGCGCCCAGACTGTCGCGCAGCGGCACCACCAGCCAGTCGGGACAATCGAGCGCCACCGCCTGCGCCAGATCGGCGCGGGTCACGGTCAGGGCGCGCTCGGCCTCGTTCAGCGGTGCGGGCGCGTGACCCTCGCCGGTAAAGACCTCGGCCGGGTCGGTGCCCGCGTCGCGCAGCGCGCCCAGCATCAGTCCGCGCCCGGTCCGCCCCCCGCCCAACGCCGCGTAAGAACGCAGACAGCGCAGCGCGTCGAACACATGATCGCGGATCGCGGCGCGGTCCTTCGAGCCCGCGAACCGGTTCTGCCGCCCCCATGTGGTCAGCAGCTTTTCGGCCGGCGCTCCGGCCAGAATTCCGTCCAGAAGGTCGATCGCTGCGGCGATCCGGGCGGCGGGTGTCATTGCGCCCCCCCCATGATGCGTTGAATCATTATCGTCCCGTACTTCATTGTTAACACGAACATTACTCCGGGTTTCACCTTTGGGAACATCCACAGATCATGGCCCTGCGCGATCTTTTGACCCGCCTGCAGCAAAAAGGACAGCCCTATCCATTCATACGCACTGACGAAAGGCCGGACCGGAGGTCAGGCCGGGACCAGCCGATGATACAAGTCGTGCCCGAACTGAACCGCGCCGCTTATTTTCAGAAGGCCGGTCGCTTCATTTTGCGCAAGCCTATCGAACTCGGCCTGCGGTTCATAGTACTTCTCCCCGGTCGGGCTAGCGGGAAATTTGCGATGGGTTCGGACGGGCCGCGTACCCGCCCGAACCCCGGCTGTCCTGAATGGGCACTACATTTTCAACGGAGAGTGTTCATTTTAGGAAATAAGTTGGTGGAACCGCCGGGAAAAACCCACGCGCCACCATCCTACGATCAGCCCGCAACCTGTCGTTTTTCGGCCCAGTCGGCAAATCTTGCACCGCTTGCGGCAAGCTCTTCCAGCAAGGGCGCGGGTTCCCACCCGGGACCGAAGCGGTCGTGCATCCCGCGCACCTCGTCCAGAATGCCCGCCAGGCCAAGGCGGTCGGCCTCATACATCGGGCCGCCACGCCAGGCGGGGTATCCGTAGCCATGGACCAGGATCATGTCGATGCTGGCGGGGTGGCTGACGATGCCTTCGCCCAGAATGCGCGCGCCCTCGTTCACCATCGCCGCATGAACGCGGCGCTGAAGGGCGGCCGCGTCAAAGGGCTGAAGCCGCGCCGGGGCGTTCCCGCCGGCCATGGATTTGATCAGCGCGGTCACCGCTGGGTCGACCAGCCGCGTGCCGTCGACATAGCGGTAATAGCCAGCCCCGGTCTTTTGCCCGAACCGGCCCATGTCGCACAGCCGATCGGCGATGGCACCGCTGTAACGAACCTTGGGATCCCAGGTTTCATACAGCCGCCTGCGCCGCGCGGCGGCGACATCCAGCCCGGCCAGATCCAGAACCGTGAACGGCCCCATCGCGAAACCGAAGGCTTCCAGCGCGGCGTCGACCTCTTCGGGCATGACGCCGTCCTCCAGCGCGAAATCGGCCTGCTGGCGCCATGTCGACAGAATCCGGTTGCCGACGAACCCGTCACAGACGCCGCAGGTGACCGGCAATTTGCCGATGCGCCGGGCCAGCGCGATTCCGGTGGCCAGCGCGGATTTGGCGCTGGCCGCGCCGCGCACCACCTCGACCAGACGCATCACATTGGCCGGCGAAAAGAAATGCATCCCGATCACGTCTTCGGGCCGGCCACTGGCCGCCGCGATGGCGTTGACATCCAGGTACGAGGTGTTGGTGGCCAACACCGTTCCGGGGCGTGTGACCTGCCCCAGCCGCGCAAATATCTGGGTCTTGATGTCCATGTTTTCGGGGGCGGCTTCGATCACGAAA
Source organism: Actibacterium sp. D185-2 (assembly GCF_054954595.1). NCBI lineage: Bacteria > Pseudomonadati > Pseudomonadota > Alphaproteobacteria > Rhodobacterales > Roseobacteraceae > Actibacterium > Actibacterium sp. D185-2. The sequence continues at coordinate 232,114 of NZ_JBPWNX010000005.1, read as the reverse complement.
TCAGTGTCGGCAAGGTCATCGAACCGGGTGCTAAGCCGAAGCTGCGCCAGTTGCCCGGCGCGCCCTTCGGCGTCGATCCGCCCCGAGCGCGCCAGCCGGTCATACAGGCCGTCGATACGGGCGCGGCCCTTGTCCGCCGCCGCCGCGTCGGTCTCGACAAGCGTGACCCGAATCCCGTGGCTCAGCAGCGCCACCGCGATCCCCGCCCCCATGGTGCCCGCGCCGATCACCCCGACCGCGCGCAGCGGCCGCGCCGCAACCCCGTGCAGATCGGGCTCGCGCTGAACCTGACGTTCGGAAAAGAAGGCATAGCGCAACGCCCGCGCCTGATCCGTTCCGACAAGCGCTTGAAACAGTGCACGTTCGGCCACCAGCCCGCCCCGAAAGGGCCGAAGGGTGGATTGCCGGACCGCCTCGATCACACTCAGGGGCGACAATTGCCCGCGCGCGCGGCTGAACACCTGCATCGCGGCCTTTTCGAACTCGGCCGGGGTGAAATCCGGCACCGGCAGATCTGACGCCCGGCGCGGCGCCTGCCCGACCAGCGAAAGGGCAAGGGCGGTGGCCTCTGCGCGCAGGTCCCCTTCGGCCACCGCATCGATCAGCCCCAGCGCCAAAGCCTCGGTCGCGGGGATGTAGCGGCCGCTGCCGATAAGATCGAGCGCGGCGGCCACGCCCGCCAGCCGCGGCACCCGCTGGGTGCCGCCCGCGCCGGGCAGGATGCCCAGTTTCACCTCGGGCAGACCGACCTTGGCGGAACGGTCGGCGATGCGCGCATGACAGCCAAGCGCCAGTTCGAACCCGCCGCCCAGGGCGGTGCCGTGGATCGCGGCGACCACCGGTTTTTCGCACTGCTCGATCCGGTCGACGATGACGGACAGATGCGGATCGACCGGGGGCAGGCCGAATTCCCGGATCTCGGCCCCGGCGACAAAGGTCCGGCCTTCGCAGGCAATCACCATCGCCGCGACCGCGGGATCGGCAATCGCCGCCTCGACCGCAGCCAGCAGCCCGCCGCGCACATATTGCGATGTCGCGTTCACCGGCGGATTGTCGATCAGGATCAGCGCACAGGCGCCGTCCCTCCGGGGGTGCACGACAGAGGCATTCATGGATGTCTATTCCTTGTTCTGGGGGCGTCCGCGCGCCTGACGCTTCAGGATCCGGTGAAATGCGGCGGGCGCTTTTCGATCAGCGCGGCCACGGCCTCGCCCTGATCGTGGGTGTGCTGAATGATCGACTGATAGGCCGCCGCCAGTTCCAGACTGTCGGCCAGGCTCAGCTCTGCCGACTGCCGGATCAGCCGCTTGTTCAGCCGCGAGCCAAGCCGCGAGAACGACGCCACCCGCCCGGCCACGGCCAGCGCCTCGGCCAGCAGCGCCTCGGGCGCCACGACGCGCGACACAAGCCCCCACTGAACCGCGCGCTCGGGATCGACCACATCGCAGGTCAGCGCCATTTCCATCGCCCGCGACACGCCGACGACGCGCGGCAGATACCACGCCCCCCCATCGCCCGAGATCAGCCCGACCCGCGAAAATCCTTCGGAAAACCGGGTGCCGGTGGTCGAAATCCGGATGTCGCACATGCAGGCCAGATCGCAGCCCGCGCCGATGGCGTTGCCGTTCACCGCCGCGACGATGGGCATATCGACCGCATGGAACGCCTTGGGCAGGCGCTGAATATTACGGCGATAGGAGGCCTGCATTTCCGCAGGCGTGCCGGTGAACATCGGGTTGGTGCCGTTCAGCATGTCCTTGATGTTGCCGCCCGAACAGAAATCCGGCCCCGCGCCGGTCAGCACGGCGCAATAGACCTGCGGATCATTGTCCGCCTGCTGCAGCGCCGCAACCACCCCATCCACCATTTCATCGGACAGCACATTGCGCCGTGCCGGATCGTTCAGGGTCAGGATCGCGACGTTTCCGTCGCGCTCGGTCTTTACGATTTGATCGGTCATGTCTCGCTTTCCATTCGGGTCTGTGTCAGCGCGGCCCACATCTGCGCCCCGCCGCCCGTACAGGCCATCCGGCCCAGTTCTGCCTCGAAATCCGCCTGGCGCCCCCAGCGATCGCGCCAGGCCCACAGCCGCGTGGTAAAGCGGTGCAGATCGTGTTCGGCGGTGAACCCGATCGCCCCCATGACCTGATGCGCGGTCGCGGCCACGATCCCGGCCGCACGCGCCGCCTGCGCCTTTGCGATTTTCCAGTCGAGCGTGTCGGCCCTCTCGCCCGCGACCGCGCTCAACGCCCGCTCGAACGCAGCGCGGGTCAGCACGGTTTCGGAATAGCTGTCGGCAATCATGTGCTGGATGGCCTGAAATTTTGTCAGCGGGCGGCCGAACTGCTTGCGCGTCTGGACATAGTCCACCACGATTTCGGTCACCCGTTCCATCGCGCCCAGCATGGCCGCGGTGGTCAGCAGGGCGCCGCTGCGGTCGAGGTTGGCGGCGCCCGGCGGCAGATCGATGCGGGGCGCGGTGCCGTCCGACAGACCGGCGGCGGGCAGTTCCAGAACCGCCAGACCGGCCAGATCGTCAAGCGGCGACACGTCAGAACCAACCGGCAGGAGTGCCAGTTGCGGCTTGCCCGAGGTCGAAACCGGAACGCCAACCCATTCGGCCCCCGCAAACCAAGCTGCCCTGACCGGCGCACCGGGCCCCGGCGTCGGGGCCAGCGTCATCCGGCCGATCAGATCGGGCCGGTCGCACAGGGCAGCCATCTGGTTGCCCAGCATGATCTCGCCCACGGCAAGCGGCCCGGCATGATAGCCCCACAGGAACGACACGGTCGCCGCCACCTCGAAGTCGAACCCGACGCCGCCCTGCTCTTCTGGCACCAGCGTCAGCGCCAGGCCGGTTTCCTCGAATTCGGCCATGAACCCATCGGGGAGGCCCCGGGATGTGTCATGCCCCTGTGCGGCATGGCGCGACAGGAATTCACCCACCGTGCCGGCGACCATTTGTGAAATCTCGCTCATCGCAGCCCGATTTCCTTTGCAATAATACCTTTGAGGATTTCCCGTGTGCCGCCGCGCAGGGAAAACGACGGCGCGTTCAGAATGGCCAGGGCCAGGGCCACCGGAAGATCGTCGCCGGACTGCACCGGCATGACATCGACAAGGCCACGGGCGACGTCGGGGATTTCCTGCTCCAACGTGGTGCCCAACTCTTTCATCACGGTGGCCAGCCCCGACACCGGCTCTTTGCGTCCCAGCATCGCGGCGATGGAAAACGACAGGTTGCGGATCGCGCCCAGCCGGGCAAAAAGCCGCCCGACCTCGACCGCCGCGTGGCGGTCCGGGTCGGGGCCCAGGGCGTCGGTCAGCAGCCGCAGCACGGCGAAGGTCGAAAGATAGCGGTCCGGGCCGCTGCGCTCGAACGCCAGTTCCTCGGTCACCAGGCGCCAGCCGCTGCCCGCCTCGCCCAGCAGGTGGTCGTCATCCACGAACACATCATCGAACACGACCTCGTTCAGCTCATGCTCGCCCGCCAGATTGGCGATCGGAAACACCGAAACCCCCGGCGTGGTCATCGGCACCGCAAGTTGCGACAGGCCGGCATGGCGGTTGTCCGAGCGCGGCGCCGTGCGGCATAACACGATCATGTAATTGGCCACATGGGCGTTGGTCGTCCAGATCTTGCGGCCATTGATCACCCAGCCGCCATCCACCCGGTCTGCCTGCGTGCGGATCGAAGACAGATCAGAGCCCGAATCCGGCTCGCTCATGCCGATGCTGAAGGCGCAGCGCCCGGCGGCGATTTCGGGCAGCACCCGGCGCTTGAGCGTCTCGGTGCCGTTGCGCAGGAGCTGCGGGCCGCTTTGCCGGTCGGCGATCCAGTGAAAGCCAAGCGGCGCCGAGGCCGCCAGCAATTCCTCGCAGACGATGGTGCGCTCCAGCGGACTGCGTTCATGACCGCCGTATTCCTTTGGCCAGGTCATCGCGATATAGCCGCGCGCGGCGCATTTTTCGGAGAATTCCGCCCGCGCGGTGGTCCAGCTTTGCCGACCCGGACGCAGCGCGCCCGTCTCGGCCTCGGCCTGAACGAAGGCGCGAACCTCTGCCCGCAAATCGGGCATTTCATCGTGTTGTGCGGTGCTCAGCTCGCCGCGGCTTTGATATGTCATGAGAATTGGCCGGGCCTTGCACCGATCACGGCAAGCGCCCCTTTTCTATGTCCGACTGCCACTGTGGCCTACTCCCTTCGCGCCTGGGCGCCATCCTGTCGCACGGCCGATCCGATGTCGGTATCGAGGTTTGCGGACAGCACCAGTATTGGTATTTTTTAAGTCGTTATAAAAATACAGTTAGATGCGTCCCGGGATTCTGTCAACCTGTCGCTTGGGTCGAACGACCCCAATCCGATGGCATTTCGACACCGGCCGAACGGTGCCCCACTGCCCGCAAATGCGACTGACTGCTTGTATCCAGTATGAATCATATATTATCGTCGCGCCATGTCCAAACGGTATGACGGACCCCGCCGGCCCAGCCGATAACGGGCATTGGTTCGTCTAAATCCGGGTGGGCGCCATAATCGACGGGGATCGAGATGACCGAAGAACGCGCTGTAAAGAATGCAAATTTTGTATTTTTTGGTGGCTCAACCGGGATCGGCAGGGCGACGGCGCAGAACCTTGCCCGCCGCGGCGCCAATATTCTGATCGTGGGGCGCGGGCGTGACGCCGGCGAAGCCGCCGCCGCCGCGATGCGGCAGGCCGGTGCCACATCGGCCGAATTCCTGGCCGGCGATCTGTCCACGGTTGCCGGTGTCGGCGCGGTGGCGGACGGGGTACGCGCCTGGAAACCTGAACTGCACGGCATCATGCACACCGCGATGACCGCGTTCAACGGCAAACAGATGACGCCGGACGGGCTCGAATTCGCCTTCGCGCTTCAGTATTTCGCGCGGGCGGCGCTGAACCGGCTGCTGGCCGATCAGCTTGCTGCCTCGGGCGACGGACGCATTGTGCATATCGCGGGCAATGTCGGGGATTTCATCAAGGTCGATCTGGATGACCTTCAGTTCGAACATCGCAAATGGTCGTTCTTCAAGTCGGTTCTGGGCACCCATGTCCTGGGCTTTCTGCATATCCAGGAAGCCGCGAAACTGTGGCAGGACCGGCCCCTGACCATCGCCGCGGCCTGCGTGGGCGCGACCAAGACCAAAAGCATGTCAGACCCGGCGATGCCCTTCATCATGAAGGCCATGGGCTGGTTCGGCACCCGCCCCGAGGTTTCGGCGGTCAATGCGATCCGGCTTCTGACCGATGCGGATGTGCGCCACGCCAACGGCGCGGCCCTGCGCAGCCCGAAGAAATACAAACCCGAACCGCTGGCGATGGACCCGGCCAAGGCCGCCAGGCTCTGGTCCATCACAACCACAATCGCCCAGGATCATGGCCTGTCCCTGCCCTGAGCGCAGGCATGGATCGACCCGTGGGGGACAGTCCCCCACGGGTTCGGCTTTCAGAACTTGTAGGCGACCTTGACACCGGCCCCCAGAACCGAATTCCCGGTCCAGTTGCCAGTTTCCGGGTTCTTGGCGTCACCGACATCCACATAGTTCACCCCAACGGTGTATTGCGTCTTACCGGCGCTATAGACCGCGCCAAGGGCGATGCTTTTGAACCCGTTGACAGGATTCAGCACGTCGAAACGCGACTTGGTGGTCGGCTCATAGCCCAGTTCCACAACCCCGATCCATTTGTCAGAGAAGATGCGCCCGGCGCCCAAGCGGTAGGTCGTCATGTTCTCCAGATCGGACAAAAGCAGCCCCGAGATCGGAAAGCGGGGTTCCGTTTCTTCCCAGTGCACCCAGCGCGCGCCGCCAAAGACGAATGTCTTGGGGTTGATGCCGGTCAGGAATTCGAAGTTGACCGATTCCGGGAATTCGGGCTGCCAGGTGTTCGGAACGCCCAGTTCGACCGACTTGTTGTGGAACTTGATCTTGGAGTTATAGGTCAGCGACGCCCGGCCATGGATCATCGGAATTTCGAACGCACCGCCGATGACATATCCCAACGCGTAATCCGTATCGGTCGTGAAGCTGTAGTTGAAATAGGTGGTGCCGGTTTCCGGGATGAACAGCACCGGCAGCGAGAAGAGCGTCTTGTGCGACTGCGCGCGCACACCGCCGTGGACGCTCCAGTTGTCATTGAACTTGTAGCGCAGCAGGCCGGTGACGGCTTTGGTGTCGATCTTGGCGACCAGCCCCTGATAGATGCTGGGGCCGCGATATTCGGCCTCGGCGTAAAAAGGCGTGTCCATGATCAGCGCATAGGACAGCCGGTCGTTGATATCGCCCTTCAGGGCCCCGCTGAAAAAAACCGGATTGGCGGCGAATTCGCCCATGTCGCCCCCGAACGGATCGGTGCCCGACACCTTCACATTGGCCGCGCTGAAGCCCAGTTCGACATGGGTTCCCTGCTCGAAAAGCGGCGTGATGCTTTGCCCTGACAAATCGGTATTTCCGGCCTGTGCTGCCGTAGCCCCGAGCATCAGCATGATGCTCTGGATATAAGTGGCGACTTTCATTTCTTTCTCTCTCCCTTTTGGTACGTCTTCTACGAAGTTTTCGCCGCTCGACGCCGACACCAGACGATCTGGCAAAGATTATCCATTCGGATCAGGGGATTATCCCTCTCCGTTCGAAAATCCGACGCCTTCGGAAAATACGCTTCCGCTTTCGGTCCGGCCGGGCCAAAGCCTGTGTCGATCGGGCGGCAGGGCTGTGAATGATCCCCCACCGGCCTGTCGGCAGCGGTGCTTGGCAGGCTTTCGAGAAAGCTCAGATGTGACGGGCGGAACCTTGCGGGCCCTTCAGCACGAAGGGGCGGATGCCCCTGCCGGATGCCCGGCGCGCGTGGCGCCTGCCATTCCCGGCGTGTCCGGTTGTCACCAGTGTCTCCTCCCAATATGGGCAGGGTCTTGCGTCGCGCGATGCACCCTCCCTCCTTGCGGATGCATCGGCCGGATCGACCACCGCCCCCTCCATGTCACGCAGTTTGATGCCGCAATCGTGCAACATATATTTTTTATTCTTATAAAAATACGAGTAAGCTAAGCCTCCTATCCTGTCAACATGGCGGCACGCTGCCTAAACCCGTTCAACGGCGCAGTTTTCCCGCCTTTCCCCCGCCTTTTTGGCCGAACTCTGAATGCCACCGGATATTTAAGGTGGAATAATATACATTATTTTCTGCCACTTACCGCAAATCAACGCCCAATCAGAAACGACGATGGTGCCGCTGGCTGCGAAATGCGGAACGAGCGTATGAAATTGCGCAATTAACGATTTTTCTGGGAATTCCTGCAAAAAACGATATTCTGGACGCACCTTATGTCTTAGGGGATCGCCAACTGACCCCATCTGAAATATGCAGGAGTCCCATGAACGAAAGCCACCCTGTACCTGGCGCCTCTTCGGAAACAATGTCGACGCTTGTCTATCGAAGGCTGCGGAGCGACATTCTAACCTGTAACTTCCCGCCTGGCAGCAAATTGAAGATAGAGCGGCTGACCGATCTTTACGGCGTCGGCGCCAGCCCCACCCGCGAGGCGCTGAGCCGGCTCTCTACCGAGAATTTCGTCAAGCGACATGAACAGAAAGGCTTTCAGGTCGCCCCTGTCAGCATGGAAGAGTTTCAGGAACTGTCCAGGACCCGTTCGCTGCTTGGCAAGATCATCCTGGCCGAATCCATCGAGCGCGGCGATGTCGCCTGGGAAGAACAGATCATCCTGGCCGAAAGCCGGCTCCGGCGGACGCCTCAGTTCACCGAAACCGGCGAAATGCACCCTGACTGGGCCCGGAACCATAAATCGTATCACATGGCCATGGTCGCGTCCTGCGGGTCGCGCTGGCTTCTCGATTTTTCGGAAAACCTGTTCGACTGTATGGACCGCTACCGCGTTCTGGCGCTGAAGGCCGGCGCCGAAAACCGGGACGCGCAGAAAGAGCACAGGGATCTGATGGAAGCGGTGCTTGATCGCGACGTGGACACCGCCGTCCGGCTCCAGCAAGAGCATATGTCGGCGACGGCAAGGGCCATTACCGGCTCTCAGTTCAACAAGATCGACTTTAGCAAAGAGAATGCACTATTTGCCCGCCCCCGCTAGCCGCCGCATCGGTCATTGCGGCGGCGGTACAGGCAACCGGAAACGACCAGCGAGTTGATGCGCATCTGCTGGTCGGTCGGGATGAAACCGCGGCGCAGCCAGACAACCGTTGCCGATCCGTCAGACCGCATTAGAAGGGGAACAGCCGTTTTCCCGGACTGCGGGATGCACAAAAGGAGATCGACACCGCCATGACCACCCTGCCCGGCCTGCACCTGCCCCCTGTCCCCGACGCCGCCTGGCCCGAGGAAATCGCCGAGATGCGGCACGGCTTCGCCGGTGCTCTCAACGTCTATCGCGTCATGGCGCACCACCCGGCGTTGCTGCGCGCCTGGGCCGCGCTGCGCGATCATGTGGTCGTCACCAACGTGCTGGGTCCACAGCGTAGCGAGGTTGTCATCCTGCGCACCGGGGTGCGCCTGGGATCGGCGTATGAGTGGGGGCATCATGTTTCGCGCGGACGCGCATGTGGCATGGACGACGCGCGCATCGCCGCGCTGCGTGGGCCGGTGGCCGGCATGGCGCCCGAGGATGCGCTGATCGCCGGCGCGGTGGACGAGCTGTTCGATCACAAGCAACTGACGCCCGCCACCGCCGCCACCCTGGCTGACCTGGTCGGGTCGGAGGGCGTTTTGGACGTGATCGCGACGGTGGGGTTCTATTCCACCCTTGGTTATATCCTCAATTCGTTCGACACGCCGCTGGACGACCGGATCGCGCAAGATCTGTCCGAACACCCGCTGAACGGCTGACTGCGGCCGGGCCGCGCAACCGTGCACATCCCTTGCGTCACTTTTATCCTTCGGCTGGCGGGATGTCTGGGGTAGTGTTCCCGCGAAGGCCGAGTCCCACACAGCGGCGCCTCGAGTATCGCAAGTGTCCAGCACGAATAACAGGTTAGAAGAAAACAAGCCGGGCGGCCCAGACCGCGCCGCCGGCTATGTGCCGCACGGGCTGCCGTTTCTGTGGCCGCTGGTCTGGGCGCTGGAACTGGGCGCCGCCGAGGCCGAAGCCGCGCGCAAGGGGTTCGAGCGTCTGGCCGAGGCAGAGCGCGTCAACGCCCCGCCCCCGTCCAGCTTTGCCACCGAAAACCGCGTTCTGCTTGACCTGACCACGCTGCGGCTGCGCGACTATGCGAAAGGGGCCCAGGGGCCCGCCGTCCTTGTGGTGGCGCCCTATGCCGGCCACACCGCCGCCATCGCCGACCTGCATCCCGGCCAAAGCCTGATCGCGACCCTGATCGCCAACGGCCTGCCCCGCATCGCGCTGACCGACTGGAAAAGCGCCACCCCCGAGATGAAGAACCTGACAATCGACACCCATCTGGCCGAGCTGAACGTCTGTGTGGACGAGTTGGGCGGGCGCGTCGATCTGGTCGGGCTGTGTCAGGGCGGCTGGCTCGCGGCGGCCTATGCCGCGCGGTTTCCCGACAAAGTGCGCAGCCTGGTCGCGGCGGGCGCGCCGCTTGACACCCAGGCCGGAAACGGGGTGCTGAAACATCTGGTCGCGACGATTCCGCGCTCTGCCTACACCAAGCTTGTCGCGGCAGGCGACGGATTGATGCGCGGCACCACGATGCTGTCGGGCTGGAAGAACGTCCTGCCCGCGCAGAACTGTCTGAACGAATATGTCGATCTCTATGATCGTGCCGACGAGTCCTGCTATCAGGCGCGCACCGCCGCGTTCGAGGAGTGGTACGATATCCTGAACGACCTGCCCGGCCGGTGGTATCTGCAGACGATCGAGTGGATCTTCCGGGGCAATCTGCTGGCCGAGGGTGGGTTTCCCGCGCTCGGGCACAAGGTGGCGCTGAAGGATATAACCTGTCCCTGCTACTTGCTGGCCGGCGCCGATGACGACGTGACACCCCCCGAACAGGTCTTTGCCGCGGCTGCACATCTGGGCACCCCTGGCGACCAGATCGAACAATCGCTGGCGCCCGGCGGGCATGTCGGCCTGTTCATGGGTCACCGGCCGCTGGCCGAACAGTGGCCGGCCATCGCACAGTGGATCGCCGCGAGGCAGGCAGAATGAGCGCCGCCGCCACCCCCGAGGCCCCCAAGGCCACCGTGACCGCAGTGCGCGGTCCCGTTCTGGACATTCGCGTGACCGGCGCGTTGCCGGCAATCCACGACGCGGTCGAAATCGGCACCGGCGACGCGCGGATCATGGCCGAGGTGCAGGCCCATCTGGACGATCACCATGTCCGCGCCATCGCGCTTCAGTCGACGCAGGGCATCGCGCGCGGCACCCCGGCCCGGCCCACCGGGGCATCGCTGACCGTGCCGGTCGGCAAAGCCGTCCTTGGCCGGCTGCTCAATGTCATGGGCCACACCGGCGACAACGGCCCGGCGCTGCCCGCCGACGTGCCGCGGCGCCCGATCCACCAGACCGCGCCCTCGCTTTCCTCGCAGCGGGGGCAGACGCAGGTGTTTTCGACCGGGGTCAAGGTGCTCGACCTGCTCGCGCCGCTGGCCCAGGGCGGCAAATCGGCGATGTTCGGCGGCGCCGGGGTCGGCAAGACCGTGCTGGTGATGGAACTGATCCGCGCCATGGTCGCCGGCTATGACGGCATTTCGGTCTTCGCGGGCGTCGGCGAACGGTCGCGCGAAGGCCACGAGATGCTGAACGAGATGCGCGACAGCGGTGTCCTTGATCAGACCGTGCTGGTCTATGGTCAGATGAACGAACCGCCCGGCGCGCGCTGGCGCGCCCCGCTGACCGCGCTCAGCATCGCCGAGCATTTCCGCGACGACGAAGGCCGCAACGTGCTGTTGCTGATGGATAACGTCTTCCGCTTCGTTCAGGCCGGGTCCGAGGTGTCGGGGCTGCTGGGCCGGATGCCGTCGCGCGTGGGCTATCAGCCGACGCTTGAAACCGAGGTGGCCGAGTTGCAGGAGCGCATCGCCTCGGTCGGGCGGGCGTCGGTAACGGCGATCGAGGCGGTCTATGTCCCCGCCGACGATTTCACCGATCCCGCAGTTTCCGCCATCAGCGCGCATGTGGACAGTACCGTGGTGCTGTCGCGCCAGTTGGCCGCCGAAGGGATCTATCCCGCCATCGACCCGATCGCGACCTCGTCGGTCCTGCTCGATCCGCTGGTGGTGGGCGCCGAACATGCGCGCGTCGCGGGCCGGATCCGCGAGCTGATCGAGCATTACCAGGAATTGCGCGATGTGATCGCCCTGCTGGGGGTCGAGGAACTGGGCCGCGAAGAACGGCTTCTGGTCGGGCGCGCCCGCCGGCTTCAGCGGTTCCTGACGCAGCCCTTCTTCGTCGCCGCCGCCTATACCGGGATGGAGGGACGGTCGGTGCCGGTGGCGGACACCGTCGCCGGATGCAGCGCGATCCTGGACGGCGCCTGCGACGACTGGGACGAATCCTCGCTCTACATGATCGGCACTCTGGACGAGGCCCGCGCGAAAGAGGCCGCCCGCACGGGCGCGGCGGCGGCATGAGCGGGCCCCTGACACTGACGGTGACGACGCCGCTGACCGTGCCGGTGCGGGCAATCGAGGTGACCTCGGTCCGGGCCGAGGACGGCAGCGGCGGCTTCGGCATCCAGCCCGGCCATGCCGATTTCCTGACCGTTCTGGGGGCCTCGGTGCTGCGCTGGCGCGACGCGGATGGCCCCTGGCGCTTTTGCGCGCTGCGCGGCGGGGTCTTGCGGGTGTCGGGCGGCACCCGCGTGGACGTAGCCTGCCGCGAGGCGGTGGCGGGCGACGATCTGGCCCGGCTCGAAACCCTGATCCGCGCGCAGGCCGAAGACGAAGGCGATGCCGCACGCCGCGCGCGGGGCGAGCAGACCCGCCTGCATGCCAGCGCCATCCGGCGACTTATGCTGCGGCTTGGCCCGCAACAGCCCGGCGTTCAGGACCTGGCGGAGGATTTCCAATGACCGAAGACGCCGAAGATGACGGCCATCTGGAAAAGGCCGCCCGGCGCAGCCACGAACGCGCCGAGGCCGCACAACACGATCCAGAACCCTCGCTCGCGCGTCGGTTCGGGCAGATCGGGGTGCTGGGATGGGTGATCGTCGGCCCGACGATCCTGGGCGTGGTCGTGGGCCGGTGGCTTGATAGCCAGCTTGGCACCGGCATCACCCTGTCGGCCGCGCTGACCATGCTCGGCGCGGCGCTGGGTCTTTGGCTGGCGCTGCGCTGGATGCACGAGCAATGAGCCTGGACGCGCATATCCTGGCCCTTGCGGGCCTTGCCGCGCTGGCCGGCTGCGCTGTTGGCTGGCTGCATTTCCGCAGCCTGCGGGGGCTGGCCCACCGGATGCTGGCGGGGCAACCAAGCGCCGTGGCGCTGCAACTGGCGCGGATGGCCGGTCTGGGCCTTTTCCTTTACCTGTGCGCGTGGGGCGGCGGCGCGGCGGTGCTGCTGGCCGGAGCGTGCGGCGTACTGGTGGGCCGGGCGCTGGTACTGCGGGCGGCCGGGAAGGAAGCGCCATGACCGAGTCGCCGCTGTCCGTCACCTCCGCCTTCAGCCTTGGCCCGGTTGCGATCAGCCAGACGGTGGTGACGACCTGGATCATCCTTGCGGGGATGGCGCTGTTGTCCTTTCTGCTGACCCGGCGGCTGGCCCTGAAACCGGCGCGCGCGCAGGTCGCGCTTGAACTGATCGTCACCACGGTCGACGATCAGATCCGCGCCACCATCCCCGGCGATCCCACGCGCTATCGCGCGCTGATCGGCACGCTGTTCCTGTTCATCCTGACCGCCAACTGGTCATCGCTGATCCCCGGCGTCGAGCCGCCCACCGCGCATCTGGAAACCGACGCCGCACTTGCGCTGATCGTGTTCGGCGCGACGATCCTGTTCGGCGTGCGGGCGCAGGGCAGCTGGGGCTATCTGAAAAGCTTTGCCCGGCCCAGCTGGGTGATGATCCCGCTGAACCTGATCGAACAGGTTACCCGCGCCTTCTCGCTCATGGTGCGCCTTTTCGGCAATGTAATGAGCGGGGTCTTCGTCGTCGGCATCATCCTGTCGCTGGCCGGGCTTCTGGTACCGATCCCGCTGATGGCGCTCGATCTGCTGACCGGCGCCGTTCAGGCCTATATCTTCGCGATCCTCGCCCTTGTGTTCATCGCCTCTGCGGTCGAGGACGACACCCCATCCCCCGAAAAGGAGCCCCGCCCATGAACTATGTCGACATTGTCAGTATCATCTCCGCCGCGCTGGCGGTCTCGTTCGGGGCCATCGGCCCGGCCCTGGCCGAAGGGCGCGCCGTCGCCGCCGCCATGGACGCGATCGCCCGCCAGCCCGAGGCCGCCGGAACCGTGTCGCGCACGTTGTTCGTCGGGCTCGCGATGATCGAAACGATGGCGATCTACTGCCTGGTGATCGCGCTGCTGCTGCTGTTCGCCAACCCGTTCGTTCAATAGGCCGATGACGTTCGATTGGGTCACCTTCGGGCTACAGCTCGTCAACGTTCTGGTGCTGCTGGCGATCTTGCGGCATTTCCTGTTCCGCCCGGTGGCCGGGATCATCGCCAAACGCCAGGCGGCGACCCGCGCGGCACTGGCGGACGCCGAAGCCGCGAAGGCACAGGCCAAGACCGCCACCGCCGCCGCACAAACCGCGATCGCCGCGACCGAGGCCGCGCGCCACAAGGTCCTGACCGACGCACAGGCCGAGGCCGAGGCGCAGCGCAAGGATCTGCTGGATGCCGCCCGCGCCGAGGCAGCCCGGATCGTGGCCGATGCCCGCGCCGAGGCCGCCCAGGCCACGCAGGCGGCCGAGGCCGCAACACTGGCGCGGGCCCGCGATCTGGCCGGGGCAATCGCACAGCGCGCGCTGTCGGCCCTGCCCGCACCGCCCACCGTGGCGGGCTTTGCCGACCGGCTGGCCGCAGCCCTTGCCGCCCTACCCGAGGACGGCCGCCACGCGCTGATCACCGGCGGGGGCCTGCGGCTGGTCGCGCCGCACCCGCTGTCGCCCGATGATCTGGACACTGCCCGCCGCGCGCTGGCCCCGTTCGGCATCGACGCCGCCCCGGCCGAAACCGACCCCGCGCTGATTGCGGGGCTGGAGCTGCGCTCGGAATCGGGCGTCGTGCACAATTCGCTCGCTCATGACCTCAACCGCATCGCGAAGGCGCTTAACGATGACGACGGATCCCGGCCTTGACGCCCTGAAAGCCCGCGTCGCGGCGGCGGCCCTTGGCCCCGAGGCCGAGGAAACCGGCCTCGTGACCGAAATCGCCGACGGGCTGGCCCATGTTTCGGGGCTGCCCGGCGCGCGGCTGGGCGAGATCCTCAAATTCGCCACCGGCGCGCGCGGTTTTGTGCTGAACCTGGATGAAACCCTGCTTCAGGCCGCCTTTCTGGATCCCATGACCGGGATCGACGCGGGCAGCGGGGTGACCCGGACCGGGCAGCTTTTGTCGGTGCCGGTCGGCGCGGCGCTGTTCGGCCGCGTGGTCGATCCACTGGGCCGGCCGCTGGACGATCTGGGGCCGATCGACACCCCCGACACCGCCGAAACCGAGCGCCCCGCCCCCGAGATCATCGAGCGTGACTTCGTGCAGCAGCCGGTCGAAACTGGTCTGCTGGTCGTCGATGCGCTGTTCGCGATCGGACGCGGCCAGCGCGAGTTGATCATCGGCGAACGCGGCACCGGCAAGACCTCGATCGCGGTCGACGCGATCCTGAATCAGGCCGCCAGCGATATCGTGTGTGTCTATGTCGCGATCGGTCAGCGCACCACCGCCGTGCGCCGGGTGATCGAGGCGGTGCGCGCCAAGGGCGCGTTCGAGCGCTGCATCTTCGTCGTCGCCCCCGCCACCGCCGAGCCGGGGTTGCGCTGGCTTGCGCCCTTTGCCGCAACCTCGATGGCCGAATGGGTCCGCGACCGGGGCGGCCACGCGCTGATCGTCTATGACGACCTGACCAAACACGCGGCGGTGCACCGCGAACTGGCGCTGCTGTCGCGCCAGCCGCCGGGGCGCGAGGCCTATCCGGGCGATATCTTCTATCTGCACGCGCGGCTTCTGGAACGCTCGGCCAAGCTGTCAGTGGCGAAAGGTGGCGGATCCCTGACCGCGCTGCCGATCGCCGAGATCGAGGCCGGGAACCTGTCGGCCTATATCCCGACCAACCTGATCTCGATCGCCGATGGGCAGATCGTCACCTCGGCCGCGCTGTTTGCCGGCAATCAGCGCCCGGCGGTGGATATCGGCCTGTCGGTCAGCCGGGTCGGCGGCAAGGCGCAGTCGGGCGCGCTGAAGGCGGTCGCGGGGCGGGTCCGGCTCGATTACACCCAATATCTGGAAATGAAGGTCTTCTCGCGCTTCGGCGGGTTCAGCGATGCGGCGATGACGGCCCGTCTGGCGCATGGCGAACGGATCGGCGCGCTGCTGGCGCAGGGCCGCTATGCCCCGCTGACCCTGCCGGTGCAGGTGGCCCTGCTTGCGGCACTGGCCGAGGGGGCGCTTGATGCGGTGCCGGCCGCGGCCTTTCCCGATCTCAAGGCCGCCCTTGGCCCGCTGATCGCCGCCGAACCGAAGCTGACCGCGTTCCGTGCCGCCCCCGACAGTCTGGACGACGCCACACGCGCCGCCCTGATCGGTTGCGTCCGCTCCGCCGCCGCGCGCATCGCCCCGTCCCCGGCGGATCCCGCGCCATGAACCGCCCCGAAGAGATCAAAGGCCGGATCGACAATATCCGCCAGATCGAAAGCATCGTCTCGACGTTGCGGGCGCTGGCCGCTGCACATCAAATCGAGGCGCGCGCGCATCTCGATGCGATCCGCAGCCATGAGGCCACCGTGGCCGGGGCGCTGTCGGTCGCGCTGTCGCTGCTTGTCACCCCGCCTGCCCGTCCGGCAGACAGGGCGGGCGACCTGGTCCTTGTCGTCGGCGCGGCACAGGGATTTTCCGGCAGCTACGCCGACCGGCTGGCCGAAGCGGCGCTGCGCGAAACCGATGCGGGCGCCGCACTGATGGTGGTTGGCGCCCGAACCCTAGGCGCACTGGATCAGCGTCCGCAGTCGCCGGTCTGGTCCGCCGACATGGTCGCCCATGCGCCCGAGGTGCCGGCCCTTGCGGGCCGCATGGCCGACGCCCTGTTCGCCCGGCTGGCCGACACCCCCGAACGCGCGGTGCGGCTGATCTTTGCGGATCCGGCAACGCCCGGCCAATCGCTGATCAGGCGCACCTTGTTTCCCTTCGATTTCAGCCGCTTCCCGCCCTCATCCGGGGCAAGCCCGCTGGTGACGCTGCCCGCGGGCGATCTGGTCGCGGCATTGGTCGAGGAATATGTCTTTACCGAACTGTGCGAGGCGCTGATGCTGGGCTTTGCCGCCGAGAATGCCGCGCGGGCCGATGCCATGGCCCGCGCGCAATCGAACGTCCGGCGCATCGCGGGCGATCTGAAGGGCGAATTTCAGCGCGCGCGGCAGGATCAGATGACCACCGAAATCATCGAGTTGTCGTCAGGATCGGAACGGCCCGCGCCATCGCGGCATTAGCGTCAAGGCTCAATTCATTCCATGAACCTGCTGTTCAGGGAAGACCAGGCAGCGTGAACCGCGCCCGAAAAGAATTGGAGCCGACCTTGCAGGGCATCTAATGGCCTGCATCAATATGGCGGCACTCCCCCCGTCAGGGGTATTTACCATGCAAACTTGCGGAAACTGCCATATATTCGCGATGCCATGCGCAAATTTATCATGCGTTTTCAATGCGATAGAATGGTGGGTGATGAGAGGCTCGAACTCCCGACATCTTCGGTGTAAACGAAGCGCTCTACCAACTGAGCTAATCACCCGTTCCGGCGCGCCTTTTAACGCAGCCTGCCTGTCCGCTGCAAGCCCCGATTTTCCAAAAACCCCGATTGCCCGCCTCAACCCGCGCCCGTCCCGCGCGGCTGGCTGATCCGTCCGCCCCCCACCGCCGCCGCCACGCCCGTCGTGCCGGGGCATGAGGTCGGCAAGCCGCGTGCCACCCGCACCGCCAGATAGGCAAAAGCCTGCGCTTCCAGCATGTCACCGTCCAGCCCGACCTCTTCGACCTGCACGGCGGGCACACCGCAGCGTTCGATCAGCATTTCCATCATCAGCGGGTTCTTGCGCCCGCCCCCGGTGACCAGCAGCCGCGCCGGCGGTTCGGGGCAATGTTCCAGCCCGCGCGCCACGCAGGCCGCCGCAATCGCCGTCAACGTGGCCGCCGCGTCGGCATCGGACAGATCCGCCACCCGGCCCGGCAGATCGGGAAAAGCGTCGCGATCCAGCGATTTCGGCGGCATCTTCAAAAACCACGGATGCGCCAGAAAGGACTGCACCACATCCTCGGCCACCATGCCCTGGGCGGCCAGCGCGGCGTCCTCGTCGAACTCCAGCCCCCGGCGCGCGCGCATCAGATCGTTCAGCGGCGCGTTTGCGGGGCCGGTGTCAAACGCCAGAAGCGCGCCCATGGCCTCTGGCGCGGGCAGCGACGGGTCCACCCATGTCAGGTTGCCGACCCCGCCCAGATTGACGAAAACCAGCGGCGCGCGCGCGCCGATCCACCGTGCGCAGGCGAAATGGAAAAATGGCGCCAGCGGCGCGCCCTCGCCGCCCATTTCCACATCGGTGCTGCGGAAATCCCAGACCACGGGCCAGCCCAGCACCTCGGCCAGAACGCCGCCATCGCCCACCTGATGGGTCCCGCGCCCGCGCGGCTCATGCGCCAGGGTCTGGCCGTGAAACCCCACCAGGTCGATCCCGTCGAACCCGGCCAGCAGCGCCGCATGGGCGGTTTCCACCACCTCGGCCGCCGCCGCGACCCCGGCGTCGTCAGGCCAGCGGCCCAGCGCAGCGGCAATCGCCGCGCGCTCGGGCGCCGTGTACGGGCGATAGGCCCTTTCGCCAAAGCCGGAAATCGTCTTTCCGTCGGTTTCCACCACCGCCGCGTCGACCCCGTCAAGCGACGTGCCCGACATTGCGCCCAGCGCCCGCATCGTCCCCGGTTTCAACATGGCCTTCCCCTTCATACCCCACACCGATATATGAGTGACCGAAACCGCCCTGATGGACAAGTGAGCCGATGACCTACACCCCCAAATCAGACTTCCTGCGCGTGATGATCGAGCGTGGCTTTTTGGCCGACTGCACCGATTATCAGGGGCTGGACGAGGCCCTGATCGCCGGTGTGGTTCCCGCCTATATCGGCTTCGACGCAACCGCGAAATCGCTGCATGTGGGCAGCCTGATCCAGATCATGATGCTGCGCTGGCTGCAAAAGACCGGGCACAAGCCCATCGCGCTGATGGGCGGCGGCACCACCAAGGTGGGCGATCCGTCGTTCCGGGCCGATGAACGCCCGCTGCTGACGCCCGAACAGATCGACGCCAATATCGCTGGCATCAAGCAGGTCTTCACCAAATACATCACCTTTGGCGATGCGCCCACGGATGCGATCATGCCCAACAACGCCGAATGGCTGGACGGGCTGAACTATCTCGACTTCCTGCGCGACATCGGGCGGCATTTCAGCGTCAACCGGATGCTGTCGTTCGAATCCGTCAAATCGCGGCTGGACCGCGAGCAATCGCTATCCTTCCTCGAATTCAACTACATGATCCTTCAGGCCTATGATTTTCTGGAACTGAACCGCCGCTACGGCTGTCTTCTGCAAATGGGCGGCTCGGACCAGTGGGGCAATATCGTCAACGGCATCGACCTGACACGCCGGGTGCTGGATCACGCGGTCTATGGCCTGACCTCGCCGTTGCTGACCACCTCGGATGGCAAGAAGATGGGCAAGTCGCAGTCGGGCGCGATCTGGCTGAACGAGGATATGCTGTCGAGCTATGAGTTCTGGCAGTTCTGGCGCAACACCACCGACGCCGATGTGGGCCGGTTCCTGAAGCTTTACACCGAGCTTCCGGTTTCCGAATGCGACCGTCTGGGCGCGCTGGAGGGATCGCAGATCAACGAGGCCAAGATCGTTCTGGCCAATGCGGTCACGACCCTGTGCCACGGCGCAGACGCCGCCGAAGCCGCCGAAGCCACCGCGCGCGCCGTGTTCGAGCAGGGCGGAACCGGCGACGACCTGCCGACGCTGGAACTGACGGCGCAGGAAATCGGCGCCGGCATCTCGATCGTACAGTTGATCACCCGTGCGGGACTGGCCAAATCGGGCAAAGAGGCCAAGCGCCTGATCGCCGAACACGGGGCCCGGCTGAATGACGCGGAGCTGACCGATACCGGGCTGATGATCGGCGCCGCCGATCTGGCCAACCCGATCAAGCTGAGCGCGGGCAAGAAGCGCCACGCGCTGGTGGTGCTGGCGGGCTGATCCGACCGCACCGGCAAATCAAAGGCCCTTTGCCACCCCCGGCAAAGGGCCTTTTCAGTCAAAGCGCCTGATCAGCGGCGACGACGGCCCAAAGCGCCCAGTCCGGCAAGCCCGCCCAGCAGCAGCAGCCCGGCGGCGGGCAGCGGCACGGCGGCCAGCGCCGCAACCTCGGCAAAGCTGTAGGTTCCGTCGGCGAAGGTGAAAGCCTCCCAGTTGGTCAGCCACAGATCGGCGGTTCCGTCGCCAGAGGCAAGCGACAGCGACAGCGTGCTGTCGGCCGGATCCAGCACGACCGAGGCAATGTCGCCGAACAGATAGTCGGTCAGCGACAGCGTGTCATAATCGTCGCCCCCATCCAGCAGCGCGCCGCCCGCAACCAGACCGAAATCGGCGCCATTCAGAACCAGCGCATCATCACCGCTGCCCAGGTCGATCCCTCCGGTCAGGCTGGAACCCAGATACAGCGCGACCAGATCGTCGCCCGCCCCCAAATCCAGCGCCATGCCCGAGGTGCCGGCAATGCTGCCGCCGGCATAGTTGACCACCGTCTGACCCGACTGGTTTGACGGGTCGACCAGCACGCCGATCGTGCCAGAGATCGTCCCCCAGTTCTGTACCGTGCCGGTGCCGGTCTCGCCTGCGTCGAAATCGATCGCCGCATCCAGGGTCGAAATGACCTCGCCACCGGCATGGTTGAAGATCTCGCCGGAATCGATGTCGATCGCGTCTTGCGGATCGGAAAGGTCGGTGCCGACATTCTCGATCAGACCGTAATTGTGGATGGTGGCGTCGTTGGCGATCTGGATCGCATCGTCTGCGGCCTCGATCACGCCACCCGCATTATTGGTGATCGTCACACCGTCATCGCCGGTAATCCCCTCATCGCGGGCCGAGATGGTGCCGCTGTTCAACACGGTCAGGTTGGCGCCGCCCTGCACGCCGTCATCATCAGCGATGATGCTGCCGAAGTTGGTGATCGTCGCATCGTCATCGGCGTTGATCCCGTCCTTGGCGGTGCTTTCGATGGTGCCGTTATTGGTAACGGTCAGGCGCTTGTCGGCCTGAATCGCGTCGTCACCGGTGCTGAGGATCGTGCCGTTGTTGATGACGGTCAGATCATCGTCGGCCTTCACCGCTTCGCCGCTGTTCTGAACGCTGGCGGCACCGTCGACACTGATGGTGATGTCGTCCAGCGCGTCAAAATCGAACCCGTCGGTATCGGTGCCGACGCAAATGACCGTGGCGCCGTCGCCAGGATTGTCCGGCGCGCAGTCGGCATAGGCCGGAATGGCAACCAGCGGCAGAATGCCGGCGACGCTGAGCAGCAAAAATCGTTTCATGAAAACCCCCGATAAAACATGACAGCCGTCTTATCGGGGGTAATTGACAGTTTCTTGACAGTCCGAAAGGGCGGATCAGTCGGTGACGGTGACCTTGGTCATCACGTCGGGCTGGCCGACGACCTCGCCATTGCGACCCGCGCCTTTCTTGATCGCGTCCAGCACATCCAGACCGCCGGTCACGGTGCCGACCACGGTATATTGGCCGTTCAGATGCGGCGCCGGGGCGAACATGATGAAGAACTGGCTGTTGGCCGAATCCGGGCTGGCCGAACGCGCCATGCCGACCACACCGCGCTCGAACGGCAGATCGGAAAACTCGGCCGGCAGGTCGGGCAGCGCCGAACCGCCCCGCCCCGCCATGCGCATGTCGCCGCCCAGCTTGCCGAATTCGACATCGCCGGTCTGCGCCATGAAGCCGGGGATGACCCGGTGAAACACCACGTTGTCATAGGCGCCATCATTGGCCAGCGCCACGATGCGTTCCACATGGCCCGGCGCCGCATCTTCGAACAGGTCGATGGTGATGACCCCGTTCGCCGCGCCCGCGACCTCGACTTCCAGGCCGGTGGCGGCGGCGGGGCCGGCCGCCAGCAGCCCCAGTGCCAGCGCGAGATTACGCATCCGCGGCCACCTTGACGCTGATCATGCGGTCGGGCTCCGCGGGCGGTTCGCCCCGGGCGATCGCGTCCACGTGCTCCATCCCCGAAATCACCCGGCCGTAGACGGTGTATTGGCCGTTCAGGAAATTGTTGTCGGAAAAGTTGATGAAGAACTGCGAATTGGCCGAGTTCGGGTTGGCCGAGCGCGCAGCCCCCAGCGTGCCCCGATCATGCGGCAGCTTGGAAAATTCGGCCGGCAGATCGGGCAGATCGGACCCGCCGGTGCCTGCACGGCGCGGGTTATAGTCCTTTTCGGCATTGCCGTTGGCCACATCGCCGGTCTGGGCCATGAAACCCTCGATCACCCGGTGGAAGACCACATTGTCATAGGCGCCGGCGCGGGCCAGCTCTTTCATCCGCTCAACGTGCTTGGGGGCCACGTCGGCCAGCAGCTCGATCGTCACGGTGCCGTCTTTCAGCTCCATCAGAATGGTGTTTTCGGGGTCCTTGATCGCGGCCATCTGCCGGTCCTCCTGTCATGTTTGCGCAAAACCTAGTGTGGTGGCGCGGCAAAGGGAAGACCCCGGTGGCAACCATGTTGACGCCCGCACGCGGATCGGCGTCTATGGGGCAACCGATTGCTAGCTGAGGATGCAGCCATGGCCTGGAAAACCCTTGATGATCTGGATATGGCCGGAAAGGTCGTGCTGGTGCGCGTGGATATCAACGTGCCGGTGGAAAACGGCCACGTCACCGACGCCACCCGGATCGAGCGGATCGTGCCCACCATTTCCGATATTCTGGCCAAGGGCGGCAAGCCGGTCCTGATGGCGCATTTCGGTCGCCCCAAGGGCCAGGTCGTCCCCGAGATGAGCCTGAAGGTCACCCTGCCCGCGCTGGAAGAGGCACTGGGCCGCGACGTGCTGTTCGCCGAGAACTGCATCGGCCTGCCCGCCAAGCAGGCGGTCTCCGCGCTGACCGAAGGCGACGTTCTGCTGCTGGAAAACACCCGCTTTCACGCGGGCGAGGAAAAGAACGACCCGCTGATGGCGGCCTCGCTGGCGGCGCTTGGCGACATCTATGTGAACGACGCATTTTCGGCGGCGCACCGGGCCCATGCCTCGACCGAAGGCATCGCGCGGCTGCTGCCCTGTGCTGCAGGCCGGCTGATGGAGGCCGAACTGAAGGCGCTGGAAGGCGCGCTGTCCAAGCCCGAGCGCCCGGTGGTGGCCGTGGTCGGCGGCGCCAAGGTTTCCTCCAAGCTGGAACTGTTGGGCAATCTGGTGACCAAGGTCGATTATCTGGTGATCGGCGGCGGCATGGCCAACACCTTCCTGGCCGCGCAGGGC
The DNA here is from genome assembly GCF_054954595.1 of Actibacterium sp. D185-2. NCBI lineage: Bacteria > Pseudomonadati > Pseudomonadota > Alphaproteobacteria > Rhodobacterales > Roseobacteraceae > Actibacterium > Actibacterium sp. D185-2. The sequence goes on along the minus strand of NZ_JBPWNX010000005.1, from coordinate 209,423 downwards.
ATCAACGTGGGCAAATCCCTGGCCGAGCATGACATGACCGGCACCGCCACCGAAATCATGGAAAAGGCCAAGGCCGCGGGCTGCGAGATCGTGTTGCCAACCGACGTGGTCGTGGCTTGGGAATTCGCAGCCAATGCCGAGCACGAGGTCATGCTGGCCACCACCTGCCCCGAGGATGCGATGATCCTGGATGCCGGCCCCGATACCGTGGCCCGCATCGAAGAGGTGTTCGAGAAATGCCGCACCCTGATCTGGAACGGCCCGCTCGGCGCATTCGAAATCCCGCCATTCGATACGGCCACCAACGCGGCGGCGCAAAAGGCAGCCGAACTGACCGAGGCCGACCGGCTGGTCACCGTGGCCGGCGGCGGCGACACCGTGGCCGCGCTGAACATCTCGGGGGCTGCCGACAAGTTCAGCTATATCTCCACCGCCGGGGGCGCGTTCCTGGAATGGATGGAGGGCAAGACCCTGCCCGGCGTCGCGGCGCTGCAACAGGGCTGATCCCGGCCCATCTGCACAGCCAACAGCGCGGCGTCTTTTTGCGGAAAGGCGCCGCTTTTGCTGTCTGCGACCGCCAAAGTGCCTTTCAGGGCGCAAAAACCGATTACCGCGGATCTGTTAGCGCGAACCCCATTGCACCAATGCCGGGGGCCTTCTAAGCCCTATGGAAATGACTTTTTTTGCCGAAAGGAACAGCGCAATGAAGGCGACCCGGACCGTTCAGAAAATCCTGTCGAACTACGAAGGCGAAACCCCCGGCGTCAAGGCCAACCTGTGCCGGATGCTGATGCAGGGCAAGCTGGGCGGTACCGGCAAGATGATCATCCTGCCGGTCGATCAGGGGTTCGAACACGGCCCCGCCCGCAGCTTTGCCCCGAACCCCGCGGGCTATGATCCGCATTACCACTATCAGATGGCGATCGACGCGGGGCTGAATGCCTATGCCGCGCCGCTGGGTCCGCTTGAGGCCGGCGCCGACACCTTCGCCGGTCAGATCCCCACCATCCTGAAGGTGAACTCGGCCAATTCGCTGATGTCCGACACCGCCGGCAAGAATCAGGCCGTCACCGCCTCGGTCGATGACGCGCTGCGGCTGGGCTGCGCCGCGATCGGCTTTACCATCTATCCGGGTTCCGACTGCGCGCTGGACATGTTCGAAGAGATCGTCGAGATGCGCAAAGAGGCCGCCGCCAAGGGCGTGGCCACCGTGATCTGGTCCTATCCGCGCGGCGAGGCCGTGACCAAGGACGGCGAAACCGCCATCGATGTCGCCGCCTATGCCGGTCATATCGCGGCCCTTCTGGGCGCCCATATCATCAAGATCAAACTCAGCACCGACCACCTGATGCTGCCCGAGGCCAAGAAGGTCTACGAAGAACAGGGCATCGACGTGTCGACCCAGGCCGCCCGCGTCGCCCATTGTGTGCAGTCGGCCTTCGACGGCCGCCGCATCATCGTGTTCTCGGGCGGGGCCAAGAAGGGCGCCGACAGCGTCTATGACGACGCCCGCGCGATCCGCGACGGCGGCGGCAACGGCTCGATCATCGGGCGCAACAGCTTTCAGCGCTCGCGCGAGGATGCGCTGGATATGCTGGGCAAGCTGGTCGACATCTACAAGGGCAAGGCCTGATCCGCGCCGCGCCGATCCATCCCCTGCGGGCGGGTTTCGCCGGCCCGCAGGGGACCTTCGCCCAAATTCCGAAGGGGCGGCCGTTTCGCCCTTTCCCCGGCCCGCGCGCGGGTCTAAGCCTGTCACGTATTTTCCCACGAGGCAGGCCCATGGACAATCTTCGCGGCATTTTCCTGATGACCGCCGCGATGGCGGGTTTCGCGCTTGAGGACATGTTCATCAAGAAACTGTCCGACAGCCTGCCCGTGGGTCAGATCCTGATCCTGCTGGGCGGCGGCGGCACGATCGCCTTTTCGCTGATGGCGATGCGGCGCGGCCAGCGCATCCTGTCGCGCGACCTGCTGCGTCCGCCGGTGATGCTGCGCAATCTGGCCGAGTTGGGCACCGCGATCTGCTTCATCTCGGCGCTGTCGCTGATCCCGATCTCGACCGCGTCGGCGGTGATCCAGGCCACGCCGCTGGCGGTCACGCTGGGCGCTGCAGTGTTCTTTCGCGCCGAGGTCGGCTGGCGCCGCTGGAGCGCGATCGCCGTGGGCCTGATCGGCGTGCTGATGATCATCCGGCCGGGGCTGGACGGGTTCCAGCCCGCCTCGCTTCTGGCGGTGGGGGCGGTGATCGGCCTGGCCACGCGCGACCTGGCGGTGCGGGCGATCCCGCGCAGCGTCAGCTCGCTGCAACTGTCGGCCTACGGGTTCGCCGCCCTGGTGCCTGCCGGCATCGTGCTGCTGGGCTTCGGCCCGTCGCCGCAGCCGATCGACCTGTCCGGCGCCACGCTACTGGCGGGCGCGCTGATGATGGGGGTTGCGGGCTATTACGCGGTGGTCGAGGCGACCCGCGTCGGCGATGTGGCGGCCGTGACCCCGTTTCGCTATGCCCGGCTGCTGTTCGCGCTGATCATCGGCGTCGCGATCTTCGGCGAACGCCCCGATCACTGGACCCTGCTGGGGGCCGCGATCATCATCGGGTCGGGGCTTTACACCTTCGCGCGTGAACGCGCCCTTTCCTCCCGCCTGCGGGGGGGATAGAAGTTTTCCAAGTTTTTTTTGCAGCAAATCAGGACCTGTCCCATGAGCACCATCATCGACATCATTGGCCGTGAAATCCTTGACAGCCGGGGCAATCCCACCGTCGAGGTGGACGTTATCCTCGAAGACGGCACCATGGGCCGGGCCGCTGTGCCCTCGGGCGCCTCGACCGGCGCGCATGAGGCCGTGGAAAAGCGCGACGGCGACATGTCGCGCTACATGGGCAAGGGCGTGCTCGAGGCCGTGGCCGCCGTCAACGGTGAGATCGCCGAGGCACTGGTCGGCATGGACGCGACCGAGCAGGTGGCCATCGACGGCTCCATGATCGAACTGGACGGCACGACCAACAAGGGCCGCCTGGGCGCCAACGCCATTCTGGGCGTCAGCCTCGCCGCCGCCAAGGCCGCCGCCGATTTCACCGCCCAACCGCTATACCGCTATGTCGGCGGCACCTCGGCGCGGATGCTTCCGGTGCCGATGATGAACATCATCAATGGCGGCGAACATGCCGACAACCCGATCGACATCCAGGAATTCATGATCATGCCGGTCAGCGCGGGCAATATCCGCGACGCCGTACGCATGGGGTCCGAAGTGTTCCACACCCTGAAAAAAGAACTCTCCGCCGCTGGCCACAACACCGGCATCGGCGACGAGGGCGGCTTTGCCCCCAACCTCAGCTCGACCCGCGAGGCGCTGGATTTCATCCTCAAATCCATCGAAAAGGCCGGCTACACACCGGGCGAGGACATCTACCTCGCGCTCGACTGCGCCTCGAGCGAATATTACTCGGGCGGCAAATATGAGATGAAGGGCGAAGGCAAATCCCTGAGCGCCGCCGAGAACGTCGCCTATCTGCAGGCACTCTGCGCCGACTACCCGATCATCTCGATCGAAGATGGCTGCGACGAAGACGACTGGGCCGGCTGGAAACTGCTGACCGACACCCTGGGCGACAAGATTCAACTGGTCGGCGACGACCTTTTTGTCACCAACCCCGCCCGCCTGGCCGAAGGTATCAAACAGGGCGTCGCCAACTCGATGCTGGTCAAGGTCAACCAGATCGGCAGCCTGACCGAAACCCTGGCCGCCGTCGATATGGCCCACCGTGCGCGCTATACCAACGTGATGTCGCACCGCTCGGGCGAAACCGAGGATGCGACCATCGCCGATCTGGCCGTGGCCACCAATTGCGGGCAGATCAAGACCGGCTCGCTCTCGCGTTCCGACCGGCTGGCGAAATACAATCAGCTGATCCGGATCGAGGAAATGCTGGGCGAAACCGCGCAATATGCCGGACGCTCGATCCTGAAATAAGCGCACCGCGCCTTCAAGACCCCCGCCTGACCCCGGCGGGGGTTTTTCGTTTCAAACGCCTTGTTTCTTTTTCGCACAAATATCCCCGCCGGAGGCAAACCTGAGCCCCCGCAGGGGGCCAGGCAAAAGAAATGGCCCGGCACGGGCCCCATTCTGAAAACCGGCGAAAACGCAAAACGGACCGGCGCCTGATGGCCGCCGGTCCGTTTCGTGTCGCAATCCCGACAGGAATTCATGGTGGGTGATAAGAGATTCGAACTCCTGACATCTTCGATGTGAACGAAGCGCTCTACCACTGAGCTAATCACCCGGTGGAGGGCGTAATAACGCTACTCACCCGGCTCTGCAAGAGCCTCTTTCACCGGTTCTTCCGACACCGCCACCCGGCGGATGCGGGCGGTCAGAACCTCACCGTTGCTCAGCTCTTTCCTGCGGTTCACCGAAATTTTCCCCAGTGGATTGACGTTCAGAACCTCGCCATCCGACAGGGCGTTGCCAAGAACCGCCAGCATCGCCTCGACGACCGGCTTTACGTCCTTTTTCTTCATCCCCGATTCCGTCACCACGCGGTCGATCAGTTCCCGCTTGCGCAGAAAGACCTTACCCTCTGCCGCCTCTTCGGAGGCCGGGGCGGTGACGGTCGCATCGTCCGTTTCCGTGGTCGTGGCAGCAGCCGCGATCCGCGTCGCCGCGTCGCCGCGGGCCTTCATGCTTTTTCGAATCATGTGCGTAACCATTGTTAAGCTCCCTCAAACGGGATTCAGCGCTGTTTATGCTCGCGTGTTTCCCTTGTCCCGACCATAGCCTCTTTGCCGCCCCCGCGCCACTGATCCGAAAGGTTTGACGCAGTTTGACCCCAAAAACAAAGGCGCGCCTCGCGGGCGCGCCTTGCAGTGATGCTTTTCGCAGCAGTCTTAATGGGCCGTGGCCCCGTGACCCACGCCGCGCGCCGCCAGCGCGGCCTGCGCTGCGGCCTCTTCGGCGGCCTCGTCCCATTCGATCGGTTCGGGCTGCCGTACCAGCGCATGTTTCAGCACGTCGTCGACATGGGCCACCGGGATGATCGTCAGCCCTTCTTTCACGTTGTCCGGAATTTCGGGCAGATCCTTGGCATTCTCTTCCGGGATCAGAACGGTCTTGATGCCACCGCGCAGCGCCGCCAGAAGCTTTTCCTTCAGCCCGCCGATCGCCAGCACATTGCCGCGCAGCGTGACCTCGCCGGTCATGGCGATGTCCTTGCGCACCGGAATGCCGGTCAGAACCGACACGATCGAGGTGACCATGCCGACACCTGCCGACGGCCCGTCCTTGGGTGTGGCGCCCTCGGGGACGTGAACGTGGATGTCGACCTTTTCGAACACCGGCGGCTTTACCCCGATCTCGGGCGCGATGGAGCGCACGAAAGACGACGCGGCGTCGATCGATTCCTTCATCACGTCACCCAGCTTGCCGGTGGTCTTCATCCGCCCCTTGCCGGGCAGTTTCAGCGCCTCGATCGACAGCAACTCGCCGCCGACGCTGGTCCAGGCCAGACCGGTAACAACGCCCACCTGATCCTCTTTCTCGGCCAGACCATAACGGTAGCGCTTGACGCCAAGGAACTCTTCCAGGTTCTCGGGCGTCACCACCACCTTGTCCACATCCTTGCGCACGATCCGGGTCACCGCCTTGCGCGCCAGTTTCGCGATCTCGCGCTCAAGATTCCGCACGCCCGCCTCGCGGGTATAGGTGCGGATCATTTCCATCAGCGCGGCGTCGGACACTTCGAACTCGCCCTTGCGCAACCCGTGGTTCTTGATCTGCTTGTCGATCAGGTGCTGACGCGCGATTTCGCGCTTTTCATCCTCGGTGTAGCCGGCCAGCGGAATGATCTCCATCCGGTCCAGAAGCGGCCCCGGCATGTTGTAAGAGTTCGCCGTGGTCAGGAACATCACGTCCGAAAGGTCATATTCGACCTCCAGATAGTGATCGACGAATGTCGAGTTCTGCTCCGGATCCAGCACTTCCAGCATGGCAGAGGCCGGGTCGCCGCGGAAATCCTGGCCCATCTTGTCGATCTCGTCGAGCAGGATCAGCGGATTGGTCGTCTTCGCCTTCTTCAGCGCCTGGATGATCTTGCCCGGCATCGAGCCGATATAAGTCCGGCGGTGGCCCCGGATCTCGGATTCGTCGCGCACGCCGCCAAGGCTGATGCGGATGAATTCGCGCCCCGTGGCCTTGGCCACCGACTTGCCCAAACTGGTTTTGCCGACGCCCGGCGGGCCGACAAGGCACAGAATCGGGCCTTTCAGCTTCTTGCTGCGCTGCTGCACCGCCAGATATTCGACGATGCGTTCCTTGACCTTCTCCAGGCCATAGTGATCGTCGTCCAGCACGCTTTGCGCGCGGGACAGATCCTTCTTGACGCGGCTGCGCACGCCCCATGGGATCGACAGCATCCAGTCCAGATAGTTGCGCACCACCGTGGCCTCGGCCGACATCGGCGACATCGACTTCAGCTTCTTGATCTCGGCATCGGCCTTTTCGCGGGCCTCTTTGCTCAGCTTGGTGGCGGCGACCCGCTCTTCCAGCTCGGCAATCTCGTTCTGGCCTTCGTCGCCGTCGCCCAACTCCTTCTGAATGGCCTTCATCTGCTCATTCAGATAATATTCGCGCTGGGTGCGCTCCATCTGCGATTTGACACGGGTCTTGATCTTCTTCTCGACCTGCAGCACCGACATTTCGCCCTGCATCAGGCCATAGATCTTCTCCAGCCGCTCCGCGACAGAGAGGGTCTCCAGCAACTCCTGCTTCTGGTCCACCTCGATGCCCAGATGACCGGCCACCAGATCGGCCAGCTTGGCCGCCTCGCGGGTCTCGGACACGGCTGACAGCGCCTCTTCGGGGATGTTCTTTTTCACCTTGGCGTAACGCTCGAATTCCTTCGACACCGTGCGCGCCAAAGCCTCCAGCGTGGCCTCGTCGCCGGGCACCTCGTCCAGCGCGATGGCCTCGGCCTCGAAGAACTCCTCGTTGTCCAGAAAGTCGCCGATGCGCACGCGCGAGCGGCCCTCGACCAGAACCTTGACGGTGCCGTCGGGCAGTTTGAGAAGTTGCAACACATTGGCCAGCACACCGGTGCGGTAGATACCGTCGGTGGTCGGGTCGTCCACAGACGGATCGATCTGGCTGGACAGCAGGATCTGCTTGTCGTCGGCCATCACCTCTTCCAGCGCGCGGACGGATTTTTCACGGCCCACGAACAGCGGCACGATCATGTGGGGAAACACCACGATGTCGCGCAGCGGCAGGACGGGATAGGATTGGCTGATTTGCTCGTGCATGTTTTTTTCCTTGGCTCTTGGCAAGAAGGCACCGGCCCCGAATTGGCGGCAGCGCTTGGCCCTCCCCGGTCATCGTCTCAATATCTGGGGGATCGCGCCCGGATTTCAACCATGACCTGTTATCGGCTTGCCAAACAGCATGCCCGGCACACTGGCGGTGAGCAAGGGCTGTTCTGCGCCCGCCGCCGCCGGAAAACTAAAATTTTTGCATTTCACGCGGCGCAAAACCGTTCCGGGCGCCTTTTGCGGGCCCGGAACACCGTTATTCATCCGTCACGTGCATGGGCGACGGCAGACCGGTCAGGCGACTTCGCTGTCTTCCAGGAACGGATAATCGATCAGCCCGGTTTCGCCGCCGCCATAAAGCGTGTCAGGGTCGAGCGGGTTGAGAGCGGAATCGCGGCGCAGCCGTTCGACAAGATCGGGGTTGGCGATGAACAGCTTGCCAAAGGCGATCAGGTCCGCCGCGCCGGTTTCGACCGCATCGATGGCCATTTTCCGATCATAGCCGTTATTGGCCATATAGGCCCCGTCGAACAACTGCCGCAGGTCGCTGATGCTGGCGTCCTCGGGCAACTCGCGCGCACCGCCGGTCTGGCCTTCGATCATATGCAGATAGGCCAGACCGTAGCTGTTGAGCTTTTCGATCACATGACGAAACAGCGGCACCGGGTCGCTGTCGCTGATCCCGTTGGCGTTCGAAAACGGGCTGAGCCGGATCCCCACGCGGCCCGCCCCCCAGACATCGGTCACCGCATCCATCACCTCAAGCAACAGGCGTGTGCGGTTTTCGATCGATCCGCCATAGGCGTCCGTGCGCGTGTTGGCACCGTCGCGCAGGAACTGATCCAGCAGATAGCCATTGGCGGCGTGCACCTCGACCCCGTCAAACCCGGCGGCCTTGGCGTTTTCGGCGGCGCGGCGGAAATCCTCGATCAGCCGCGGGATTTCCTTCAGATCCAGCGCGCGCGGCTCCGAGGTCGCAAGGAACTGCGTGCCGTCGAAGGTCTGGGCTTCGGCAGCGATGGCCGAGGGCGCGACCGGCTTGGCCCCGCCGGGTTGCAGCACGGTATGCGACACGCGCCCCACATGCCACAGCTGGATCACGATCTTGCCGCCCTTCGCGTGTACCGCGTCGGTGACCTGCTTCCAGCCCGCGATCTGCGCGTCGCTGTAAACTCCCGGCGTCCAGGCATAGCCCTTACCCTCGGGCGAGATTTGCGAGGCCTCGGTGATGATCAGCCCGGCACTGGCCCGCTGGCCGTAATAGGTCGCGTGCAGATCATAGGGGGCGTCATCCTCGGGCCGGGCGCGGTTGCGCGTCAGCGGAGCCATGACAATACGGTTTTTCAGTTCAATCTCACCCGCCACGAAGGGCGAGAACAGTTTCGCGTCGGCCATTGGGTCCTCACAAGATCTGTTTGAAGTCCCAAAGGCACCTAGCCCACCGCATCGCGGCAGACAGCGGCCACGCCTTCACGACTTCGTGATCGCCCCGGCGCCGGGTTAGAGCGGCGCGATATCGCCCTCCGCCCGCTGCGCGTGGAAATCCGCCTCGAACGCGCCGAACGTGCCCGCCGCGACCGCATCGCGCAGCCCCTGCATCAGTTCCTGATAATAATGCAGGTTGTGCCAGGTCAGCAGCATCGAGCTGATGATCTCCTGCGCGCGGAACACATGATGCAGATAGGCGCGCGAATAATTGCGGCAGGCCGGACAGGTGCATGCCGCGTCCAGGGGGCGGGGATCATCCTGATGGCGGGCGTTCTTGATGTTGACCACGCCGTGGCGGGTGAACACCTGCCCGGTGCGGCCGGACCGCGACGGCAGCACGCAATCCATCATGTCGATGCCGCGCTTGACCGCGCCCACGATATCGTCGGGTTTGCCCACACCCATCAGATAGCGCGGCTTGTCCTCGGGCAGCATGTCGGTGGCATAGTCGAGGACGCCGAACATCGCCTCCTGCCCCTCGCCGACCGCAAGGCCGCCCACCGCATAGCCGTCAAAGCCGATCTCGCGCAGCTTTTCGGCGCTTTCGGCGCGCAGATCCCGGGTGACACCGCCCTGCTGAATGCCGAACAGCGCGTGGCCGGGCCGGTCGCCAAACGCCTGTTTCGAGCGCGCGGCCCAACGCATCGACATGCGCATGCTCTCGGCCACCCGCTCTTCGGAGGCGGGCAAGGCGGGACATTCGTCGAAACACATCACGATGTCGCTGCCCAGCAGGCGCTGAATTTCCATGCTGCGCTCGGGCGTCAGCATATGTTCGGACCCGTCGATATGGGATTTGAACTTCACCCCCTGCTCGGTCAGCTTGCGCAGGCCCGACAGGCTCATGACCTGAAAGCCGCCGCTGTCGGTCAGGATCGGCTTTTGCCAGTTCATGAACCGGTGCAATCCGCCCAGCCGGTCGATCCGTTCGGCGGTGGGGCGCAGCATCAGGTGATAGGTATTGCCCAGCAGGATATCGGCGCCGGAGGCGGCCACGCTTTCGGGCATCATCGCCTTGACGGTCGCGGCGGTGCCCACGGGCATGAAGGCGGGCGTGCGGATCTGCCCCCTGGGGGTCGAAATCACGCCTTCCCTCGCTTTTCCGTCGCGGGAATTCACATGGAAGTTGAAACGCTCGGCCATATCTGTTCCTGCAAGCCGTCAGTGGGAGGGCCGGTATAGGCGATTCCACGGAAATTCCAAGAAGGGCACGACATGATGATGGATGGCATCGGCACCGATACCAGCGAATTTCGTCTGGGGTGGGAAGAATGGGTCGCCTTTCCGGGGCTCGGACTGCCCGCGCTGAAGGCCAAGGTCGATACCGGGGCCAAGACCTCGGCGCTGCATGCGTTCGATATCGAACCGTTCGGACCGGCCAGCCATCCCCGGGTGCGCTTTGCCGTGCATCCGATTCCGGGGCGCGAGGATCTGTCGATCCCCTGCTCGGCCGATATGGTGGACCGGCGCGAGGTGACATCCTCGAACGGCGAGACCGAACTGCGCTATGTCATCGCCACCGAGATCGCCATCGGCGACCGAAACTGGCCGATCGAACTGACCCTGACCCATCGCGGCGGCATGGCTTACCGGATGCTGCTGGGCCGTCAGGCCCTGGGCGACGATGTGGTGATCAGCCCCGGCGACAGCTTTTGCCAGCCGCAACTGTCCTATGACGTCTATCATTCCACCGCCGTGCGCGAGGTGGCCCCGGCCCGCACCCTGCGCATCGCCGTGCTCAGCCGCGAAGAGCACAATTATTCCACCCGCCGGATTGTGGCCGAAGGCGAAAAGCGCGGCCATGTGGTCGAGGTGATCGACACCTCGCGCTGCTATATGGCGATCAACGCGCTGGCGCCCGAAGTGCATTACGACGGCCAGCGCCTGCCCCGCTATGACGCGGTGATCCCGCGCATCGGTGCATCGTTCACCGCCTATGGCACCGCGGTGATCCGCCAGTTCGAAACCATCGGCACCTATTGCGTCAACGGCTCTGACGGGATCACCGCCAGCCGCGACAAGCTTTATGCCCATCAGATCCTTGCGCGCCACCGCATCGGGATGCCGACCACCGCCTTCGCCGCCTCGCCCAAGGACAATGACAGCCTGATCGCGCTGGTGGGCGGCGCGCCGCTGATCGTGAAGCTGCTGGAATCGACGCAAGGCAAGGGCGTGGTGCTGGCCGAAACCAAGAAGGCCGCGCAATCGGTGATTTCGGCGTTTCGCGGGCTCAAGGCCAGCTTTCTGGTGCAGCATTTCGTCAAGGAAGCGGCGGGCGAGGATATCCGCTGTCTGGTGATCGGCGGCAAGGTGGTGGCGGCGATGCGCCGGGTGGCCGAGCCGGGCGAGTTCCGCTCGAACCTGCATCAGGGCGGCCGGGCCGAACCGGTACGCATCACCAAGGCCGAGCGTGACACCGCGGTGCGGGCGGCGCGGGCGTTCCGGCTGAACATGGCCGGGGTCGATCTGCTGCGCTCGGAGGATGGACCGAAAGTGCTGGAGGTGAATTCCTCGCCCGGGTTCGAGGGGATCGAGAAGGCCAGCGGCAAGAACCTGCCGGGGCTGCTGTTCGATGAGATCGAAAAGCGCGTGCGCCCGACCCCGGCACGTAAACGCACCCCCCGTAGCGGGGCCTGAGCGTTTCCGGATCGCGGCCCGTTCCGGGCCATTTCTTTTCGGGCGCCCTGGCGGGCGCGGCCTCCGGCGGGGATATTTGCACGAAGATGAAGAGGCGGGCAGGTCGGGGAAACCGGGCGAGGCGGCCCGGCCACTGGACGGCGGGCCGGGAAAACCTTATATCTTCGCTCAAGTTTAGGAAAAACCCGCATGACCCAGCCGAACGAACAACTAGAGGGTGCCCCCCTCATCAAGCCCTCAAGCACCGATCACCCGCTTTACGACATGATCGTGGAGGCGTGTCGGAGCGTTTATGATCCGGAAATTCCGGTGAATATCTACGATCTGGGCCTGATCTACACGATCGAGATCGACGCCGAGAATGCGGTGCGCGTGCAGATGACCCTGACCGCGCCGGGCTGCCCGGTGGCCGGCGAGATGCCCGGCTGGCTGGCCGAAGCGATCGAGCCGCTGCCCGGCGTCAAGCAGGTGGATGTGGAAATGACCTTCGATCCGCCCTGGGGCATGGACATGATGTCCGACGAGGCGCGGCTGGAACTGGGCTTTATGTGACCCGGTCCGCATTCGACCGCATGATGGCCGGCGCGCCCTATGATGCGGGCGATGCGAAGCTTGCGGCCCTGCGACGGGCCGCACAGGCGCTGATGCGCGACTATAACACCACGATTCTGGGCGAGGACGCGACCCGCGCACGCCTTCTGGACCAGTTGCTGGGCCAGTGGAATGGCGCGGTGATCCGGCCGCCCTTTTATGTCGATTACGGGATCAACATCCGCCTGGGCACCGGGGTCTTTGTGAATTACGGCTGCGTGATGCTGGATGTCTGCGCCGTCACCATCGGCGAGCGCAGCCAGATCGGGCCGATGGTACAGATCCTGACCGCCGATCACCCGCGTGATGTGGCGGCGCGTGCGCAGGGGCTGGAAAGCGGCAAGCCGGTCAGCATCGGCGCGGATGTCTGGATCGGCGGCGGCGCGATCGTGCTGCCCGGCGTCCGTGTCGGCGACGGCGCGATCATCGGCGCAGGCGCCGTGGTGACCCGCGATGTGGCCCCCGGCGCCACCGTGGCGGGCAACCCCGCCCGGCCCCTGCCCCACCGGCCCTGACCGCCCCGCATTCACCGGTTGCGCGGCCCGACGCCAAGCCCCTATCATGGCACCACGCAGGCCGGAGAGAGAATGGGCAGGGTAGCAGCGGTTTTGACGGGCGATCTGGTGGGGTCCACCAAGGCGGGTGCGGTGGCCGTCGATGCCGCCATGGCCACCCTGTCCCAAGGCGCGGATACCCTGTCGCACTGGGCCGGGTGCGAGACGCGCTTTACCCGGTTTCGCGGCGATGGCTGGCAGATTTACCTTGATGTTCCGGGGCTTGCGCTGCGCGCCTGTCTGTATCTGACCGCCTGCCTGCGGGCCGACAAGGCCGCGCCGTTCACCCGGATCGCCGCCGGGATCGGCGCGGTGCCGTCGGTGCCCATAGACCGCCTGGACAGCGCCGGCGGCGCCGCGTTCGAGCTGTCGGGCCGCGCGCTGGATGCGATGACGCGCGGGCGGCTGGGACTGGCCGCCCCCGGCCTTCCGGCAGAGGCCGCCGCGCTGTTCGATCTGGCCGATGCCCTGACCCGTCACTGGACGGCCAAACAGGCCGCGGCGCTGATGCTGGCGCTGGCCCCCCACGCGCCCTCGCAAAGCGAAATGGCCGCGCGACTGGGCATCACCCAGCAGGCCTTTGCCCTGCGGGTGAACGGCGCGGGCCTGTGGGCCCTGGACGCGGCGATGGCCCTGCTTGAGGCGCGGGACTATGACTGAGCACGGTAAATCACAAGGCCACAGGCTTGTATTACTCATTACAAGCCTTAAGGGTTGTTCCAGCGCTGCAATCGCGCCGTGCCCGGCACAGCCAAACCCTTGTAACCCCGAATTACAACATCCAGGGCTTGTAATCCGCGAGGCCCGCCGATGATCGAAACCCTAGTTGCCTTGCTCTTGGCCCATGTGCTGGCTGATTTCGTGTTTCAGACGCGCTGGATCGTCGAAAACAAGCGCAAGCCGCAGGCGCTGGTGCTGCATGGGGTGATCGTGCTGCTGACCGCGCAGGCGGCCACCGGGCGCTGGGACGCGCCCGCGCTGATCGGTCTGGCGCTGGCCCATATGGCCATCGACGCGGTCAAGGCCCGGCTGCCGGACCGGATGCGCGACACGCTGGCCGCCTTTCTGGCCGATCAGGCCGCGCATCTGGCCACGCTTGGCATCGTTGCTGCTGCGGTTCCGGGGCTTTATGCCGCCGGGTTCTGGGCGCCTTGGCCCCTGCTGCTGCCGCTGATGGTGCTGGCCACCGGGCTGGTGATCGCGACCCGGGCCGGCGGGTTCGGCGTAGGGCTGTTGATGCGCCCCTATCAGCAGGACGCCCCGCCCGGCGGGCTGCCCAATGGCGGGCGGCTGATCGGCGTGCTGGAACGGCTGATGATCTTCGTGATGGTCCTGGCGGGCGAGCCGGCCGGGATCGGCTTTCTGATCGCGGCGAAATCCATCCTGCGGTTCGATACCGCGTCGAAGGATCAGCGCGCCTCGGAATATGTAATTATCGGCACGCTGGCGTCTTTTGCATGGGCGCTTCTGGTCAGCTATGGCACCCTGGCGCTGCTTGCGCCCCTGCCCGCGCTTGAGATCGGGGCGCTGCGGCCCTAGATTAGCAGCAGACCCAACGGAGACAGTCCCATGTTCGGCATTCCCGGCAAACAGGCCGTGACAATGACCCCGGCCGCCGCAAGGCAGATCGCCAAGCTGATGGCCCGCGACGGCAACCACGGCTTGCGCATCGGCGTCAAGAAAGGCGGCTGCGCAGGCATGGAATACACCATGGATTACGTGGCCGAGGTCGATCCGCTGGACGAGATCGTGGAACAGGACGGCGCGCGGGTGATGATCGCGCCGATGGCACAGATGTTCCTGTTCGGCACCGAGATCGACTATGAAGTCTCGTTGCTGGAAAGCGGATTCAAGTTCCGCAACCCCAATGTGGTCGACGCCTGCGGCTGCGGTGAATCGATCAAATTCGCCGAAACCTGATGGCGACCGATCCGGGCCTGCTGGATTTCGCGCGCGATCTGTTCGCGCCGCTGGGCCCGATCACCACCAAACGCCTGTTCGGCGGCACCGGGCTTTATATCGGCGATGCGATGTTCGCGGCCCTGCTGGGCGATACCATCTACATGAAGGCCGAGGGCGCGCTGGTCGATGCCTATGTCGCCGCCGGGTCCGAACCGTTTTCCTATGGCGCCAAGACTGGCCGGCGCGTGATTCCCGGCCTGACCTCACTGCCTGACAGCGCCCTGGATGACCCGGACGAGGCGCTGGACTGGGCCCGCAAATCGCTGATTGACGCCGAAGCGGCCGCCGCGCGCAAACGCCAGAAGCAGCGGTAGCGCTAAACGCGCGCCCGAACGTCGCGATCCGCCCCGGCGCGCTTGCGCGCAGTCGGGGTTTGGGGAATGCTCGACCGGATAACAACGGGAGAGTGGGTAATGGGACAGAAACTGGCCGCCGGAAACTGGAAGATGAACGGAACCGCCGCCGAGCTGGCCGAGGTGGCGGCGCTGAAAGCCGCGCATCCCAGCCCCTCGGTCGGGATCCTGCTGTGCCCGCCTGCCACGCTGTTGTCGCGCATGTCGGAAATCACCAAGGGCAGCGCCATCGCCACCGGCGGGCAGGACTGCCATGCCAAGGCGTCGGGCGCGCATACCGGCGATATCGCGGCGGCGATGCTGGTGGATGCCGGCGGCAGCCATGTGATCCTGGGCCATTCAGAGCGCCGCACCGATCACGGCGAAACCGACGCCGATGTGCGCGCCAAGACCGAGGCCGCACTGGCCGCCGGGCTGATCGCCGTGGTCTGCGTGGGCGAGACCGAGGCCCAGCGCGACGCAGGCGCAACCCTGGACGTGATCGGCACGCAACTGGCCGGGTCCCTGCCCGACGGCTGCACAAGCGACACGCTTGTGGTGGCGTATGAGCCGGTCTGGGCCATCGGCACCGGCAAGGTGCCGACGCTGGCGCAGATCGCCGAGGTGCATGATTTCATGCGCGCGCAGCTGGTCGCCCGGTTCGGTGGCGCGGCGGACGGTATCAGCCTGCTTTACGGCGGCTCGGTCAAGCCCGGCAACGCGGCCGATATTTTCGCCACCTCAAACGTGGACGGCGCGCTGGTCGGCGGGGCCTCGCTGAAAGCTGCGGATTTCTCGGGCATCATCGCGGCGCTGGAAGCGGCCTGAGGAAAAATCTTCCCGAAGATTTTTCGGCGCCGAAGAAAATTCGTGAATTTTCTTCCCCATTCCACGTTGCAAAGAAACGCCGGACGCGGCAGGCGCCCGGCGTTCAGTCAAACTGCGCCACCTCTGCGTGCGGCGCAGATTGGCGCGGTCAGTTGGTGATGATCTCCGGCCCCATCAGGCTGATCGGCAGCCAGGTGGACAACCAGGGAATATAGGTCACCAGGATCAGGAACACGAACAGCACCGCCAGGAACGGCAGCGCCGCGCGCACCACCCGCATCATCGACATCCCCGCCACACCCGAGGTGACGAACAGGTTCAGGCCGACGGGCGGCGTGATCATGCCGATTTCCATGTTCACCACCATGATGATGCCCAGATGGATCGGATCCACCCCCAACTCCAGCGCGATCGGAAAGACCAGCGGCGCCACGATCACGATCAGCCCCGAAGGCTCCATGAACTGGCCGCCAATCAGCAAGATCACGTTGACCACGATCAGGAACACGATCTTGCCAAAGCCCGCCTCCAGCATCGCGCCGGCGATCTGCTGCGGGATTTGCTCGTCGGTCAGAACGTGCTTCAGGATCAGCGCGTTGGCGATGATGAACATCAGCATGATGGTCAGCTTGCCCGCCTCCAGCAACGTGTGCCGGGTGTCGCGGTGGATAAAGGCGGTCAACAGGGCCTGCGGTTTGCGCAACAGGCTGATCGGCTTTCCGCCCGGGTGCGCGGGGGCCAGCGGCCCCATGTCGCGATAGACGAAAGCCGCGATCAGGAACGCATAGACAGAGGCCACGGCGGCCGCTTCGGTCGGGGTGAAGATCGCGCCGGTCACGCCGGGAATGCCGTAGATCCCGACCATAATGATAACGATCAGCATCAGCCCCCAGAACGCATCGGAAAACGCGCGGCCGATCTCGCCCCAACCCAGCCACGTGCCCTTGGGCATGTTGCGGATCCGCGCCATCACATAGATGGTGATCATCAGCATCAGACCGGCCATCAGCCCCGGAATGACCCCCGCCAGGAACATCCGCCCCACCGACACATCCGTGGCCGAGGCATAGACCACCATCACGATTGACGGCGGAATCAGGATGCCCAGCGTGCCCGCGTTGCAGATCACCCCGGCGGCGAAATCCTTGGAATAGCCCGCCTGTTGCATCGCCGCGATCACGATCGACCCGATGGCGACCACCGTCGCGGGCGACGACCCCGACAGCGCCGCGAACAGCATGCAGGCAAAGACACCGGCAATCGCCAGCCCGCCGCGCATGTGACCGACACAGGCGATGGAAAACCGGATGATCCGTTTCGCCACGCCCCCGGTGGACATGAAGCTGGACGCCAGAATGAAGAACGGGATCGCCAGCAGCGTGTAATGCCCGGCCATCGCCTGATACAGCGACTGCGCGATCGACGCGAGCGAGGTGTCGGAAAACACCAGCAGAAAGATCATCGACGACAGGCCCAGCGACACCGCGATCGGCACCCCGATCAGCAGCAGGCCGATCACCATCGCAAACAGAATGACGACATCCATGCGGATTATCCTTCGCGGTTCAGGGCTGCGACGTCTTCGACGGCGTCTTCGGCTTCGTGGCTGACGATCAGGCTGTCTTGGGTGCCGCGCAGGATGCGGATCGTGGCCTGCACCACCCGCAGCACGATCAGCGCCGTCCCGAAGGGCAGGATGGCATAAGGGAGGAAGCGCGGCAGCTTGTCATAGGCCTCGCCCTGATTGAACAACGGCTCAAGCCAGCGCAGCCAGGCCAGCATCGGGATCTGCTCGGTCTCGTACCAAGCCTGATCGCGGCTGTTGGCAAATCCGGTGGGAAACCAGCGCCCGGTGGTGGCGTCGAACCCGGCGAAGGGCGCCCAGTAATCCCACGCGCCCTTGAGCAGCAGCAGCGCATAAATCACGCAGACCAGGGCCGAGATCAGGATCATCGCCCGCCGCACCGGCGAAGATACCATGTTCAGCACCGCATCCACCCCCAGATGCGAAGTATGCTTGAACCCATAGCTGATCCCGAACAGCACCAGCCAGGCGAACAGCACCAGCGTCAGTTCCAGCCCCCAGATCAGCGAGGTGTTGAACCCGTAGCGCAGCACCACATTGACGAAGGTCACCAGCACCATCAGCCCCAGCAGCAGGGCGATGGCGGTTTCCTCCAGCCCGTCGATGAAACGGGCAAGGCCGGTCTTGTGTCTTGGATCGGTCGGGCCACTCATAACTGCTGTTCCCCTGCGGCAGGCGTGTTGGCGGATCTTACAGATCGGCCCGATGCGAAGGATGCACCGGGCCGGTCCCGTGAGTGTTGGTCTGTCGTCAGTACTGGGCGTTGATCGCTTGCGCGGCGGCGATGTTGTCGGCGCCCACATCGGCCTCGAACTCGTCCCAGACCGGCTTCATCGCCGCGACCCAGGCGGCCCGCTGCTCGGGCGTCAGCTGACGCACAACGCCGCCGGCGTCGATGATCGCCTGCTTGGCCTCTTCGTTGACCTTGAAGGATTCGGAGTTCCGGGTCTGGGTCACCTCATCCATGATGGTGGCCAGTTGGTCGCGCACCGGCGCGTCCAGGCTGTCCCACCAATCGACCGAGGTCACGACCAGATAATCCAGCACGCCATGGTTGGTTTCGGTGGTGCCGTCCTGCACCTCGAAGAATTTCTGGCCATAGATGTTGGACCAGGTGTTTTCCTGCCCGTCGACAACGCCGGTCTGCAACGCGCCGTACACTTCGGAAAACGCCATCGGCTGCGGCGAGGCGCCCAGCGCCTTCATCTGCGCCACCAGCACGTCCGAGGTCTGCACCCGGAATTTCAGACCCTTGGCATCGGTCGGTTCCAGCAGCGGCTTGTTGGCCGAAAACTGCTTCATGCCGTTATGCCAGAAATCCAGCCCCAGCAGCCCGCGACGCGCCATCGATTCCTTCATCGCCTGCCCCGTGTCCGAGGCCTGGAATGCATCAACGGCGTCGATATTCTTGAACATGAAGGGTAGATCGAAAATCCGGAACTGCTTGGTGAACGCCTCGAATTTCGACAAGGACGGCGCGGCCATCTGCACGTCGCCCTGCAGCATCGCCTCGAGCACCTGATCGTCGTTATAGAGCGTGGAGTTCGGGTAGACCTCCATGCAGGCGGTGCCGTTCATTTCCGTGTTCACGCGCTCTTGCAGCAGCGACGCTGCGATCCCCTTGGGGTGCCGGTCGGTGTTGGT
Source organism: Actibacterium sp. D185-2 (assembly GCF_054954595.1). Classification (NCBI taxonomy): domain Bacteria; kingdom Pseudomonadati; phylum Pseudomonadota; class Alphaproteobacteria; order Rhodobacterales; family Roseobacteraceae; genus Actibacterium; species Actibacterium sp. D185-2. Next base: position 190,498 of record NZ_JBPWNX010000005.1, on the reverse strand, counting down.
GACATGGCTGAACTTGATGACGATTTCGCCCTCGTCGCATTGCGCCAGCGACGCCCCGGCAGAAAACGACAGCGCGACGGCGGCAGCCGCAGCAGCGGTTACGAATTTCATAAGGTATCCTCCCAGATATCCTGTTTGTGTCAGGCCGCGCCCATTCGGGGGGCGCCTGCCCATAGCAAAGCGAAGCGGCGGTTTTCGCTCAAGCAAAACGTCTGGAATTCGGGATTGCACATTTTTTTAGATATATATCAAAATGTTAGGCGAAAACCCTTTATGACAAATCCGCCCCCCGCCACCAGGCCTGGCGAAAATCCGCACAGCGCCAATCGACACATGTGCGGAAATCCGCACATATCAGCCGCGATAGGCTTCGGGGCGAATCTCGTGCCGGGTCAGCTTGTCATAGAAGGTCTTGCGCGGCAGTTTCAGCGCGCGCGCGGCCTCGGTCGCATTGCCGCCGGCGCGGCGCAGCGCCTCGATCAGCAACGAGCGTTCGACCCGTGCCAGTTGCTCGGCCAGGCCGGCGGCCTCGGTCTGTTCGACCTCGTGCAGCCCCATCGCGAACCGCATCGCCGCGTTCATCAGCGACCGCGCATTGCCGGGCCAGTCCTGCGCCATCAGCCGGGCAATCACGTCCTGGGTGATCTCGGGTTGCGGCAGGGCGGCCTGTTCGCAGGCGATCGCCACGTAATGGCGAAACAGCACGGGGATATCCTCGGGCCGTTCGCGCAGCGCCGGGATCCGCACCCGCATCACATCAAGCTTGTAGAACAGATCGGGGTTGAACCGGCCCTCGGCCACCTCGGCATCGATATCACGGTAGGTGCCCGCGATGACGCGCAGGCCCGCGCTGGCGTCCAGCAATTCCAGCAATGCGAATTGCGCGGCCGGGGGCAGCGCGGCCAGCTCGTCCAGAAAGATGGTGCCGCCCTCGGCCTGTGCGAAGGCATCGCTCAGCGCCTCGGGCGTGGCCGCCGCCGCGGCAAGCTTTTGAAACGGCCGCATCGCCGCTGCCGACAGCAGGTGGATGATCTCGGCCACCTTGGCGGTGCCGGTGCCGGGCGCGCCGGTGATCAGCACCTCGGCCGAGGCCCGCGCCACGGTGCGCACCCGCGCGCGCAATTCATCGGCCTGGGCGGAATGGCCGAACAGCATCCGCGCCGCCGCATCGCCGGTTTCAAGCTGGCGCTTCAGGCGGCGGTTCTCCAGCACCAGCGCGCGGGTCTTCAGCGCCTTTTCCACTACGGTCAGCAGATCGCCGGGCGCGCAGGGCTTTTCCAGAAAGTCGAACGCCCCCGCCGACATGCCGCGCACCGCCATCGGGATATCGCCCTCGCCGGTCAGCAGGATCACCGGCAGATCGGGGTCGGCGGACTGGGCATAGTCCAGCAGCGCGAAGCCATCCTTGCCCGGCATACGAATGTCCGACACCACCACCCCGTCGAAGCCGGGGCCGATATGATCCTTGGCCGCGACATAGCTGCCCGCCAGAACCGGGACCAGCCCGGCCAGCTCCAGCGTCTGGCCCAATGCCTCGCGCACGGCCATGTCATCGTCGATCAACAGCACCTTGCGGGTCATGCGGCCTGCTCCAGCCCGGCGGCGGTCAGTTCCACGGTGAAGAGCGCGCCGCCATCCGGATGGTTGCGGCCCCGGATCGCACCGCCGAAACTTTGCACCAGACCGTAGGAAATCGACAGGCCCAGCCCCATGCCTTCGGACTGGCCGACCTCTTTGGTGGAATAGAACGGATCGAAAATCTTTTCCGGCTCGGCGATGCCCGGCCCGGTATCGCGCAGCGACAGGCGCACCAGCCCGCCGTCGCGCGCCAGCCCGATGTCCAGCCGTTTGTCGGGCGCCCCCGCCATCGCGTCCAGCGCGTTCGAAACAAGGTTCAGAACCACCTGCTGCAACCGCACCTCGCCGCCGCGCACCAGCACCGGCGCGGCTGGCTGAACCCAGTTCAGCGCAACCCCCAGACCGCGGATCCGCGCCTCGCTCATTTCCAGCACAGTCTCGACCACGGCGGCCAGGTCGACATCGGTCATCGGCTCGCTTTCCTGCCGGGCAAAGGCGCGCAGGTTGCGGATGATCCGCCCCATCCGGCGCGACAGGTCCGAAATCCGGGCCAGATTCTGCGCCGCGCGGTCAGGCGCGCCGCGTTCCAGATACAGCGTGGCGTTTTCCGCGAACGACCGGATCGCCATCAGCGGCTGGTTCAACTCATGGCTCAGCCCCGCCGACATCTTGCCCAGCGCCGACAGCTTGCCGGCCTGCACCAGTTCCTGCTGCGCGCGTTTCAGCGCGGCCTCGGCCTCCTGCCGCTCGGCCACTTCGCGCCGCAGTGCGCGATTGGCCTGCGACAGCTCGGCGGTGCGGGCGGCGACGCGGCTTTCCAGATCGGCCTTGGCCCGTTCTTCCAGCGTCAGGCGCAGCGCCAGCGCCCGGCGCCGCAGCATCAGCAACAGCAACGTCCCGCCGAAGATCAGCGCCAGCGCCGCCGCGACCGCAGCCTGAAGCGCGGCGATCCGTTCGGCCGGGGCCACATCCAGCAACAGCTCGCCGGTCATCGCGATCACCGGCAGCGGTCGGGTCAGGTGCAGCGCCCGTGCCGGCAGATAGGGGCCGCCGTCGATGCGCCAGATCTGGTGCCCGCCCTGGATGCGCTCTGTCACCTCGGGCAAGGGCGCGATCATGCCAGGCCCATAGCCGAACCGCCGCATCGCCACCGGATCGAACCCGCCCGGCGCGCGCGCCCGGAACAGCAGCTCGGATCGGTTGGCGATAAAGATTACCCCCAGCGCATCGGTGAAATAGATCGCCTCGGGGTCGCCCGCCCAGGCCCCTTCGAGCGCGGGCAGGTTCACATCCACCGACACCACGCCCAGCGGCTGGGCCGCATCGGTAAAAACCGGCGCGGCGAATGTGTAAACCCGCCCGGCCCCGTCCCCGACCCGTTCATGATGCGCCCCCAGCGCGCCCTGCATCGCACGGGTAAATCCCGGTTGCGCCGCCAGGCTGGCCGGCGCGTCACCCTGCACCGAACTGGCCACCACCTGCCCGTCCCCGCTGGCCAGATGGATGCGCAGGGTCCCGGTCTTGTCGGCGGTTTTCAGCAACAGCGCCTGCGCCGTACCGGCCGGGACCTCGCCCTGCAGCACCGCTGCCAGCGTCGGGTGATCGGCCAGCAGCACGGCCAGTTCGCGATATTGCTGCAACTGACTGACCAGCCGGTCCGAGGCCAGCGACAGATCGGCCCTGCCCCGGTCAGCCAGCTGATCCAGTGCCGAGGAATAGGCAAACCACCAGACCCCGCCGGTAAATCCGGCGGCCAGGATCAGGAAAAGCGCCGCGGCAAGGGCCAGCCGGGTCATTGCAACCTCCGTTGGGCGGGGGCCACTCTAGAAAGCGTGACTTGCATTGGCCAGCCCCTTCGGCACCATGGTCGGCATGGACCGACTCTCGCAATCGCCGACCGATCCGGGTTTTGTGCAAGATCCCTACCCGTTCTACGACCGCGCACGCGCGCACGGGCCGCTGATCTGGTGGAACGACTACGACATGCCCGCGGCGATGTCCCATGTCGCCGTGAACGCGCTGTTGCGCGACCGCCGGTTCGGACGCGAGGTGCCCGCCGAGTTGGCCCCCGCGACCCCGGCCCATCTGGCGCCGTTCTATGCGGTAGAGGCGCATTCGATGCTGGAGCTGGAACCGCCACGCCACACCCGCCTGCGCAATCTGGTGCTGCGCGCCTTCACCCCGCGCCGGATCGCAGCCCTGGCGCCCGAGATCGAGGCGTTAAGCCACGCGCTGATCGACGACTTCCCGAACGGCGATTTCGACCTGCTGATCGCCTATGCGCAGAAGCTGCCGGTCGTCGTGATCGCCCGCCTGCTGGGCGTCCCCGAAGAAATGGCCCCTGACCTGCTGCGCTGGTCCAACGCGATGGTGGCGATGTATCAGGCCGGGCGCACCCGCATGGCCGAGGACCGCGCCGTTACCGCAACCCAGGACTTCGTGGCGTTCATGCGCACCTACGTCGCGGCGCGGCGCACCCGGCCCGCAGATGACCTGATCACCCACCTGATCGCCGCCGAGGACGCAGGTGAGCGGTTGACCGCCGACGAGTTGATAACCACCTGCATCCTGCTGCTGAACGCCGGGCACGAGGCCACGGTTCACACCATCGGCAACGGGGTAAAGGCGTTGCTGGATCATGGCATGGCCGCCGATGCGCTGACCCCGGACCGCGCCGAAGCCACGGTCGAGGAAATCCTGCGCTTCGATCCGCCGCTGCATATGTTCACCCGCTATGCTTACGAAGAGATTGATATTTTCGGCCACCGCTTCAGGCGTGGCGACCGGGTGGCCCTGATGCTGGCCGCGGCGAACCGCGATCCGGCGGTGTTCGCCGATCCGGGTCGGTTCGACCCGGCGCGCCCGGCCCGGCCCAATGCCAGCTTCGGCGCGGGGCTGCATTTCTGCGTCGGCGCGCCGCTGGCCCGGCTTGAGCTGCAAATCGCCCTGCCCGCCCTGTTTGCGCGGTGCCCGGCCTTGCGATTTGCGGACAGGGCTTTATATCGGCCCACTTACCATTTTCGCGCGCTGGAAGAACTGACCATGACCCGGGTAACCCAAGATAAATGACCAGTCCCTCACTTTCCCCCTGGCCGATCATCATACTAACGCTTCCCGGCGACGATGCCCGCCGTCAGCCCCTGCTGGACCGGCTGGATGCCGAAGGTCTGCCCTATGAGCTGTTCTTCGGCGTCGACGGGCGGCGCGGCCTTCCCGAACAATACCGCGATCAGGTCAGCGACGAGCCGCACTGGGTCATCGATCGCAGCCTGACCGATGGCGAATACGCCTGTGCCCTGTCGCATCAGGCGGTCTATCGCCATATCGTCGAGAACGACCTGCCCGGCGCGGTCATTCTGGAAGATGACGCGCTGCTGACCGATCATTTCAGACACTTCATGGCCAATCAGATCTATCGCAAGGCCGAGTTCATCATGCTCGATCACGGCAAGGCCCGGGTCATGAACCGGCCGCCCAAAAAGCTGATGCCGGGCGTAGTTGGGATGCAGTTGGCGCTGCCGGCGCTTTATGCGACCGGCTATAGTCTCAGCAGCCGGGCGGCACGGTTCATGCGCAAAAACGCCTTCCCGATCCGGCTGCCCGCCGACTGGTGGCCCTGCGACATTACCCGCATAGGCGCGCTGGCGGCGATGCCGCGTATTGTCAACCACCTGCCCGATGGCAATCCGCTGTCACATCTGGACGAGGCCCGTCAGATAACCGAGCAGGCCAGACCGTTGACCGAGCACTCTAGACGCAAACGCAGACGCGTCCGGTATCGCTATCGCAATTACTGGCGCCGCGCCTGGCGCAAACGGTGCAGCCATATGCTGGATTACGGCCCCGAAGGCCCCTAGACCGGCAGGACCGTCGTCGCCTTGATCTCTTCCATCGACAACAGCGCGGTGACGTTGTGAATCTTCACCTCGGCGATCAGCGCCTGATAGAACATGTCGTAAGCCCGCGCATTGGCCACCCGCACCTTCAGGATATAATCGATATCACCGGCCAGGCGGTGCGCCTCCATCACTTCGGGGCGGGCGTGCAGCGCCTCCAGGAACCTTTGCTGCCAGACCGCATCGTGTTCGGCGGTGCGGATCAGCACGAAGAAACAGGCCTCCAGCCCCAGCGACTCGGGGTCGACCAGCATGGTCTGGCCGGTGATGACCCCAGCATCGCGCATCTTGCGGATCCGGTTCCAGACCGGGGTTTTCGATGAGCCCACAGTCTTTGCGATGTCGTCCAGCGATTGCCCGGCGTCGCGCTGCAACTCGGCCAGGATTTTACGGTCGATCTTGTCCAATGCTGCCGCCATACATATCCTCCGGGGACAGTTTCCCCCCAAACATCCATTTCACGCCGGATAGCAGAAAATAATTCCGCGATCCACTCCCGCGCCACCGCGCCGGGGATTACCGGGGCAAAACGGCGCATCCCAAGGCGCGATCGGGGGTTTTCGCAGCCGCCATGGGCCATTAGAAACAAACGGACGGGTCGCCGCACCCGGCCCCGCAAAGATGACGGACGGAACCAGAGTGACCGAAACCCCCGCGCCCAAACCCGCCACCCTTCCCGACGCGCAAACCGTGACCTCTGTCCATCACTGGACGGAGCGGCTGTTTTCGTTCCGCGTCACCCGGCCGCGCAGCTTGCGGTTCCGGTCGGGCGAGTTCGTCATGATCGGCCTGCCCGGCGAAAACGGCCGCCCGGTGATGCGCGCCTATTCCATCGCCTCGCCCAACTGGGACGAAGAGCTCGAATTCTACTCGATCAAGGTGCCCGACGGCCCGCTGACCAGCCGCCTGCAGCATATCCGGCCCGGCGATCAGATCATCCTGCGCCCCAAACCCGTCGGCACCCTGGTGCTGGACGCGCTGCTGCCCGGCAAGCGGCTGTGGTTCTTCGCCACCGGCACCGGCATCGCCCCCTTCGCCAGCCTGATGCGCGACCCCGAGACCTATGAGCGCTACGACGAGGTCATCATGATGCACACCTGCCGCGAACAGGCCGAGCTGGCCTATGGCCGCGCGCTGGTCGAGAGCCTGCCCGACGATCCGCTGATCGGCGAGGTCGTGGCCGGCAAGCTGCGCTATTACCCCACGACAACCCGCGAGCCCGGGCCGTTCATGGGCCGGGTCACCGACAACCTGCGCTCGGGCAAGGTGTTCGCCGATCTGGGCGTGCCGCCGATCACGCCCGAAACCGACCGCGGCATGGTCTGCGGATCGTTGCAGTTCAACCTGGACATCAAGGACATCCTGGAAGGCTTCGGCCTGCGCGAGGGCGCCAATTCAGACCCCGGCGAATATGTCGTCGAAAAAGCATTCGTGGGCTGAACGAGCGTTCAGTTTCGACGTGACGCACTGAAAAGCGTGAACAGCGCAAGCGGTGTTGGTCGGATATGCGGACTCTTCTGCCCTTGGACGCTTCTCCATCAATGTCCGGTCTCGTTTTGTGGCGGTGTCCTCAATGCTGTTTCCAGCTCGACATTCAAACTTGCGGCCAAATCAAAAAACCGTCGTCGCACGGTCTCGGCGTAGGGATTGGCCTTCTCAATCGCTTCGAATACTTCTGGCGCATCATGCTGAACCATGGAAATCGCCTCAGAAAGAAAGTCAAAGCTCTTCGTTGTCATGCGCGTTGGCAGCGGTCCCATTCTCAGTAGTACTTTGGCGATGAGGTGCGTGAGCCCTTGGACAACTGCAGCCTCTTGGTCGTGATCTTCTGGTGTCGTCATGATGACGGTCAGTCCCAAAGCCTTGCGTAAAAAAGCAGCCAGCATCACATGCCGTCTTCCCTGAATGGGACAGACCGCAATTTTTAGACGCTCAATACCTTTCGTGGCACTCTGAGGCCCGAACAAGGGGTGAGACGCTACGATGTCTACATGGCTCGGTAGCAGCCGCCGCATGATTTCCGAGGGAACTACTTTGACTGAGCCAACATCGACAATCAGCGCGCCAGGTTTACAAGCAACCGCGATCTCGCTGACAACCTGCTCAAATGAGGACACTGGTGCCGCAATGAGGATCACATCGGCCTGCGATACTGATTGCAATGATGTCAGACGCACCCCGAGTTGCTTTGCGACCTTGGCAACGTCCAGGGACGGATCGTATGCAGTAATTTCAAAGTGCTGACCAAGATGAAGGGCTGCAAGTTGTCCGAACGCACCAAACCCCACGATGCCTAGCGACGTGTTTTGACTTCTGCTGTTGTTGTTCATTTTTCGACCTTTGAATTTGCCGCCCGGCACAAGGTCGATTGAATGTTGACCGCTGTCAGGGGCAGCGGAAAACCAATGATGAATTACCCGCAGCTATGGAAGCTGAGAATAATAGTCCTGCGATACGAAGAACGATTTCACCATGACGTCAGCGATAAGGCACTCATGAGCACAGAGTCAACGATATTGCTGCCTAGCGGCCATTGGCTGCGGCGCAGCATTCAACAAAATGGGCTCGAAGCGGTCATACGCCCAAACCGCCCCCTCTCGCCCTCGATCACACCCACACGCTTTGCAGCCTGCCCGAAAAGAAACGCCGCGCAAGAGACATCCCCGCGCGGCGCCGTTGTTTCAAAACCGTGCAGGTCGGATCAGAGGCCCAGCGCCTGCTGGACCTGACCGATCACGCTTTCGACAAGCGCGGGGTTGCTCGCGGCCTGTTCGACGGCGCTGGTCAGCACTTGCTTGCGCAGCGGCGACAGATCCGACTGCTCGATCATCCCGATGACCTGTGCAGAATCGAACCCTTCGGGGGTCAGCAGGGTCTCGGCCGACGGGGTCGCCTCGGCCGGGGTGCTTTCCATCGTGGTGGTCGCCGCATCCTCGACCGTATCGGTGGCCGGGGCGGGGGTGATGTCGTCGGTCGCATCGGGGGTGGTTTCGACTGCGGTATCCGCAGCGTCGCTTGCAGCCCCGGTGGTCGTATCCGCAGCATCGGTGACCCCGTCCGCCATGTCGGCGCTCGATTCGGGCGTGCCGCTCACGGCCTCTTCCATGGTTTCCACCGCGTCTTCCACGGCCTCGCCCACAGCTTCGGCTGCATCGTTCATGGCGTCGCCGGCGGCCTCGACCGCGTCCTCGACGGCTGCGCCGGTGGCCTCTGCGGCCTCACCGACGGCGTCTGCCGCGTCGTCCAGCGGCGCGGGCGTTTCCACGGCGTCGCCTTCGGGGATGACAACCTCGGTCGCGGGTTCGGGACTGTCCTTTTGGCCTTGATACCAGATAAACCCGCCGATCCCGACCGCGGCCAGAACAGCAACTGTAATAACGGTGTTTCTCATCGCACTTTCCCTTCCGGATATTAGCCGATGCTATATGACGGCAGATCCTAGCGACAGAAAGGGGAATGGAAACGAAATTCGCACCGCTACGGCGGAACACCGCGCATCGCTCTTTGTGCCCCGACCGGCTCGCCGCGTGTAAAACGTGGTTGAAAGACGCGGCCGCGGGGACTATTTTCCGCTCCATCCTATTTCAACGACTTAAGGAACAACGCTATAGCCCGCAGACCTCACAATGCGCCCCCGCAGCGCGACACCGGCCCCCGTGTAAATGACCGCATCCGGGCCCCTGAAATCCGACTGATCGGCGCCGATGGCGAAAATGTCGGCGTTGTCACGCCGGCGCGCGGGATGGAACTGGCCGCACAGGCCGGGTTGGACCTTGTGGAAATTTCACCCAACGCGGTTCCCCCGGTCGTGAAGATCATGGATTTCGGCAAGTTCAAATATGAACAGCAAAAGCGGGAATCCGAGGCCCGGAAAAAACAGAAGATCATCGAAATCAAGGAGGTCAAGTTCCGCCCGAACACCGACACCCATGATTACGAAGTGAAGATGCGCAATGTGTTCAAGTTTTTGGAAAACGGCGACAAGGTGAAGGTCACCCTGCGCTTTCGCGGCCGCGAAATGGCGCACCAGAACCTGGGCCGCGAATTGCTGGAACGGGTCGCCGCAGACACCAAAGAGGTCGGCAAGATCGAGAACTTTCCCAAGATGGAAGGCCGCCAGATGATCATGCTGATCGGGCCGCTGCCGAAATAAGCGCCCCTCCCGGCGTCACGACCCCAAACCCCCGCATCGGCGGGGGTTTTTGTTTGCCCGCCCGCTACATCAGCAACAGCACCAGCAATTGCGGCGCCAGGATGCGCATACACATCACCAACGGATAGACCGAGGCATAGGCGATCGAGGCCGCCTGCGCCGGGTTCATCGCCACCGCAAAGGCCAGCGCGGGCGGATCGGTCATCGAGCCGGCCAGCACGCCCGACAGGCTGAGATAGTTGAACTTGCCCAGCAGCCGGGCCGCAAAGCCGACAATGAGCAGCGGGATCAGCGTGATCGCGATGCCGTAAGCGATCCAGGTCAGCCCGTCACCAAAGATCAGCGTCTCCAGGAACCGGTCGCCGGCACGAATGCCCACCACCGCCAGAAACAGCACGATCCCCAACTCGCGCAGGGCATGGTTGGCCACCGGCGGCATGAACCAGACGAAGGGGCCGAAATGCCCCAGTCGCCCCAACAGGATCGCCACCACCAGCGGCCCGCCCGCCAGGCCCAGTTTCAGCGGTGCCGGCAGGCCGGGGATCAGGATCGGCAGGCTGCCCAGAATCACGCCCAGCGCGATACCCACGAACACCGCCGCGAATTGCAGTTGCTCCAGCCGCCCCTTCTGATCGCCCAGCACGCATTTCACCGCGTCGATTTCTTCGCTTTCGCCGACCACGGTGACGATGTCGCCGAATTGCAGCGTGCTGTCGGCCTGGGCCGGCAGCTCGACCCCGGCGCGGTAGATGCGCGAGATGGTGACGCCGTGGCTTTCTTCCAGCGCGAGCGAGCGCAGCCGGTGTCCAAGCACCTTGGTATCGGTCACCACCAGCCGCGCCCAGGTCAGGCGGGTGCCCTTGGTGGTCAGCGCGGCGTCGGTCTCTTCGCCCAGAATGATCCGCATGGCGCGCAGCTTGTCGCTGCTGCCGACAAGATGCAGCACATCACCGGTATGGACCACGGTGGCGCGGGTCGGCACGATCAGTTCGGTGCCCTTTTTCATGCGCGATGCAACGACGCCCGCGTCGAACAGATCGGGCACCTCGGACAGGGTCAGCCCGTTCAGGTTCGGGTTCTTGACCACCACATTCAGCGAGGGCAGCGCACTGTCGCCGGCGCGGCGCTCTTTTTCATAGGCGGCGGCTTCGTCCTCGATGCTGATCCCCAGCACGAACCGGACCAGCAACATGGTAAGCAGGATCCCCAGAATGCCGAACGGATAGGCCACCGCATAGCCCAGACTGGGCAGTGCCATCGTTTCCGGCCCGGCGCCAAGATCGGCCAGAACCTGCGTGGCCGCCCCCAACCCGGGCGTGTTGGTCACAGCGCCCGACATCAGGCCCACCAGCACCGGCACCGGCACATCGAACAGAAAGAAGATCCCGACCGTCACCGCCACACCCAGCAGCACGATCGAGGCGGCAGCGATATTCAGCCGCAGCCCGGTTTTCTGAAGACTGGCGAAAAAGCCGGGCCCGACCTGCACCCCGATCGTGTAGACGAACAGGATCAGGCCGAATTCCCGCACAAACTCAAGCACATGCGCGTCATATTCCAGCCCCATCGCGGACGAGACATGGCCAACCGCAATGCCCGAGAACAGGACCCCGCCGATGCCCAGGCCGACGCCCTTGACCTCTACCTTGCCCAGCAGCAGCCCCAGCGCGCCGGCGACCGCCAGGGCGACCACACTAAGCGCGATATCCGACAAGTTCAGGAACGAAGTCATAAAGGGTGCCCCACCATAAAAAAAGGGTATCGGGTGCGGCGCAAAATGCCGCTTACGCCCAGCGTGAAAACCGCGCCGCACCCCGTCAAGCGGCGGGATGCGCTTTGCCCCGATCCGCGCCGTATGTTGCAGATGCAGCATGATTTATGTCAGGCATCCCGGAAAATCATGCCCCGGTTGCGTATTTACTGTGCACTCCCGTGCTGCAAAAGGTGCTCAGGCGGCGGTCACGGCCCAGCCCGCCGCGCGGAAACTGCACCAACGGGGTCCGGCCCTCGACCTCGCCCAAAACCGGGCGCCGTTCACCGTCATGCTCACCTTGGCCATTGTCGTCCCCTCTTGGAATCGCGCACCCGAATACATCACGGCCGCGCAGGGGGGGTAAGAACCGTTGGCCTTGCACCCTGCCGCGCTAACCCTGCCGCAGCCGCTGGGTAAGGTCCGCCATGATCGAAATCGCGATCTCGGCCGGGGATTTCGCGCCAATGGCCAGCCCCACCGGCGCATGGATGCGGGCGATCTGATTGTCGGAAAAGCCCTGCTGCGTCAACCGCGCCGCCCGCTTGGCATGGGTCCGGGTCGAGCCCAGACAGCCCAGATAGAACACGTCCGAGCGCAGCGCCGCGATAATCGCCGGATCGTCGATCTTGGGGTCATGGCTCAGCGTCACAACGGCGGTGCGGGGGTCAAGCCCAAGGCCCGGCAAGACGTCGTCGGGAAAGTCCTCGATAATGCATTCGCCGGGAAAACGGGCCTCGGTCGCGAAGGCCGGGCGCGGGTCGATCAGCGTGGCATCATAGCCCGCCAGCCGCGCCATCTGCAGCAGCGGCTGGGCGATATGCACCGCGCCGATCACCACCAGGCGCAGCGGCGGGTTGTGGATCGCGACGAAGGTCGCGCCGTCGAACCCCGACTTGTCCGACCGGAACCGCGCGGCGATGGCATCACCCAGCGCCGGGTCACCCGCATCGGTCAGCCGCCGGTCCCAGGTTTCAGTATCCACCAGGCAGGCCACCGGCGCGCGGGTGGCACGCCGCGCGACCAGATCGGCCAGCAGCGCCTCGGACAGATCGGCGCCGCCAATCGGTTCGACCAGCACCCGGATCGTGCCGCCGCAGGCCAGCCCGACCGCGAAGGCCGACTCGTCACTGACGCCGTAGGTCAGGATGCGGGCGCCGCCCTGCGCCAATGCCTCCTGCGCCTCGATCACCACCGCGCCCTCGACACAGCCGCCCGAAACCGAGCCCGCAATCCGCCCTGTGCCGGATATTGCAAGCTGGCTGCCCACCGGGCGCGGCGCGCTGCCCCAGGTTCCGATCACCGTGGCCAGCGCGGCCCCCTCGCCCGCGCGGTGCCAGGCCAGGGCGGTTTCAGGGATCTGATCGAATGCGGCGCAGGTCATGAGGCTCCTTTCTGCCGCCGCAATATGTCGCCCGCCCGCGCAGCTTTCCAGCGAAATAAAAGCGCCACAGGCGCGGGGGGCCTGCGGCGCTTCCGGCAGCCGGGCGCATGGAAGAAGACAACGCCCGGTCACAACAACAAGGGTTTATTCGGCGGGCGCGCCTTCAGCACCCTGCCCCGCCAGACGGTCGGGCAGGCCGAAGGCAATGGCGATAAGGCCAAGCCCCAGCACGATCCCCACCACGTCACCGGGCAGCACCGGGAACAGCGCGTCATATTTCGACCCCGGCACCTGGCCCAGCGTCAGCGCCGACCCCGACAACAGGCCCGCCGCCTTCCACATCGGATAGCTTGCCATATAGGCCGCGGCCCCCAGCAACCCGCCCGCGACAAAGAACAGCGCATCGCGGCGGCCCGCGGCGGCGGCGCAAACCCCGGTACCGGGGCAGAACCCCGACGCGGCCCAGCCCAGCCCCAGCAGCAGCCCGCCGATGAACACGCCCACATAGGCGGTCTTGACCGACATGTGGCCGACATCGACCAGCCCCAGCATCTGCCCGCCGAACATCAGCACCGACCCGGTGCCGATCGCCAGCAGAATGGTTTTCATCAGGTGCAGGTTGGTCAGGTTCAGCATCCGGCCAATGACGCCCGGATTGGTGGCGCCGACCCGGTCCAGCACCGCGCCGAAGGCGGCCCCGATGACGATTGCAAGAATGAGTTCCATCAGATCAGCCCTCCGTGCGGAACATGAGCATGGCAGTGGGGATCGCGGCGGCAAAGGCGCCCGCGGCAAAGATATAGCCCGACAGGGCGGTCTGCATCATCCCTGACATCATGTGGCCCGAGGTGCAGCCGCCCGCCAGCCGCGCGCCGTAGAGCACGATAAACCCGCCCAGAAACGCCACCGCGTAGCGCTTGATCGGGCTGTCGCCGAAATTGGCGCGCCACAGCGCGGGTGCGGTCCGCTCGGAGACTGAGACGCCCTTGCGCAGATAGGACGACACCCCCGCGCCCAGCATCATCGCCAGCACGAAGACGAAGGAATAGTTCAGCGGGTTGGCCACCGATTTCGCGTATTTGCCGCCCGATTTCGCCAGATAGGCATTGGTCGAGGTATAGCCGTCGTCGGTCTGGGTCACGACATCCGGGCTGACCGCGTCCCACACGATGCCGTCCAGAATGACGAATTGCGTGGACACGCCGATCGGCTTGACCAGCAGCACCGCCAGAAAGAACACCAGGCCCAGCGCGACCCCGCCGGTTTTCCATGAAAATGTCATTGGTTCTCCTCCCGCATACATTCCTATTCGTGAATGTAGATGCCATCCCGGGCGCGGCACCTTGATTCAGATCAAGGCCCGGACATGTTAAAGGCGCTGCGGGAGGGAGGGCCCGCAGCGCCTTGGTTTTCGCCGGATCATAGGGAGGGAGGCCCCGGATACCGACATCTGCGTTGGGAAACGACGCAGCAGAAACCGGATCGCAACCACCTGGGAAACATAGGCTCTACGGACTGCGATCCATGTTATGATATTGCGCGTCGAACCGACCCCGATCCTTGATCCAGATCAAACTTATTCAATTCCCTGAATTAAATTGCGCGGCATCGGCGAAATCCCGCTAACCAGTTGAAAAGGCGGGTTACTGATAGCGCAGCGCCTCGATTGGATCCATCCGCGCGGCGCGGCGGGCGGGGAAATAGCCGAAGACGACCCCGACCCCGGCGGAAAACAGAAACGCCATCAGCACGACCGACAGTTCCGGCGCGAAAGGAATCGACATCATCCGCGCGCCCACCGCCGCCAGCGCCAGCCCCAACAGGATTCCCAGCGCGCCGCCCAGCAGCGACAGCACGATCGCCTCGACCAGGAACTGCATCATCACCTGCCCCGACTGCGCCCCCACGGCCAGACGGATGCCGATCTCGCGGGTGCGCTCGGTCACGGACACCAACATGATGTTCATGATCCCGATCCCGCCCACCAGCAGGCTGACCGCCGCCACGGATGACAAAAGCCCGGCCAGCACCGTGTTGATCCCGGTCAGCATCGTGGCAAGCTGCGCCATGTCCATGACGCTGAAGTCATCCTCTTCGCCCGGCGAGATGCGCCGTATGTCGCGCAACAGGGTCTCGATATCGGAAATCGCCCGATCCGTCGAAACCCCGTCGCGCACCGCCATATAGATCAACGAGACGTCGTTATTGCCCGATACCCGCCGCTGAAAGGTGCGGATCGGCATCATGATGATATCGTCCTGATCGGTCCCGAACGACGACGCGCCCTTGGCCTCCAGCACGCCGATGACGGTGCAGGAGATGTTCTTGAGCCGGATCGTTTCATCGACCGCGCTGAAATTGCCGAACAATTCGCGCCGAACGGTTTCGCCGATCAGGCAGACCGCCTTGCCGGTGCGCAGCTCGACCGGCTCGAAGCGGCGGCCGGACCTCACCACCCAGTCCTGAATGTCCAGCAGCTCGGACGTGGTGCCGGTGATTGTGGTGTTGTAGACCTCGCCGCCATACACCGCCGTCATCTGCGACGAGGCCGACGGCGCGGCGGTTTCGATCGTGGTCAGCTGATTGCGGATCGTGTCCACGTCCTTCAACTCGAACCGCTTGGCGACGGTGGTGCCGCCGCCGCCCATCCGGGCCTGACCGGGGCGCAGCATCAGCACGTTGGTGCCCAGCTTTTCGACATCCGCCGTCACCTGCCTGGACGAGCCCTGCCCGACCGTCACCATCGCGATCACCGCCGCAACGCCGATCACCACCCCCAGCACGGTCAGGAACGACCGCATCGTGTTGCGAAAGATCGCCTGCACCGCCAGCCTTATGGTTGCCCAAAGCATGTCAGTCCCCTTTCCGCGCGGCGCCCGGCCCGTCGGTTTCGATCTGGCCATCGACGAACCAGATCAGACGCTTGGCATATTCGGCCATGTCCTCTTCGTGGGTGACCATGACAATGGTAATCCCCTCGCTGCGGTTCAGCTCGGACAACAGCTCCATGATTTCCTGCGAGCGTTTGGTGTCGAGGTTGCCGGTCGGTTCATCCGCCAGCAGAACGTCAGGCCGGCCCGCCAGCGCCCGCGCGATCGCCACCCGCTGCTGCTGCCCCCCCGACAGTTCCGACGGGTCGTGATGCCAGCGGTCTTCCAGCCCGACCTTGGCCAGCGCCTCGCGCGCCATCGCCTCGCGCTCGTCGCGTGGCAGGCCCTTGTAGATCAGCGGCAGTTCGACATTTTCCAGCGCCGTGGTGCGCGCCAGCAGGTTGTAGCCCTGAAACACGAAGCCCAGATAATGGCGGCGCAGCAACGCGCGCTGGTCCTGATCCAGATTGCCAACCTCGACCCCCTCGAACAGGTACTGGCCCGCGGTGGGCGTATCCAGACAGCCGATCACGTTCATCGCGGTGGATTTGCCCGATCCGCTGGGCCCCATGATCGCGACGAATTCGCCGGAATGAATGGTCAGATCAACCCCGCGCAGGGCGCGCACCTCGGCCTCGCCCGTGCCGTAGACCTTGGTGATGCCGCGCAGCTCAATCTGGGGCGTGGCCTGTTGTGGTGCGGCCATGTTACTTCGCCTCGGTCTGGTCGGTGATCACCAGATCGCCCTCGGCCAGATCGCCGCCCACAATCGCGGTGTAGCTGCCATCGCTCAGGCCGACCTGAACCTCAACCTTCTGTGCCTGCCCATCCTTCAGCACCCAGACCGTCTTGCCCGCATTCACGCCGTTGCCACCGGACCGGCTGCCCGGACGGCTGGGCATGATCAACCCGACAAGCCCGCTGCTCGAGGCGCTGTCGTCCTTCTCGACCACCTGCGGCGGGGCGAAGCGCAGCGCCGTATTGGGCACCAACAGCGCGTCCGCCACGTCGGTCACGGTGATGTCGGCAGTGGCGGTCATGCCGGGGCGCAGCCGCAGATCGGTATTGTCGATCATCAGGATCGCCTTGTAGGTCACAACCCCGTCCACCGTTTCCGAGGCATAGCGCACCTCGGTGATCTGGGCCGGGAACACCTCGTTGTCATAGGCCTCGACGGTGAATTCGGCCATGTTGCCCACGGCGACCATGCCGATATCGGCCTCGTCCACATCGACCTGCAATTCCATGCTGGCCAGATCCTCGGCGATGGTGAACAGGATCGGCGCCGACAGCGACGAGGCCACGATCTGACCCGGATCGGCATCCAGATCCAGGATCGTGCCCTTGATCGGCGACTGGATTACCGCCTTGGCCAGATCGGCGTGGATCAGATCCAGGTTGGCCTGGGCCAGCGCCCGGTCGGCATCGGCGATCTGCAACGCCGCGACCGAACGCTCATAGGCCGCCCGCGTCGCCACGAAGGTCAGATGCGGGGTGATGCCGCGCGCCTCCAGTTGTTCGGACGAGATGAAGTTGTCATAGGCTTCCTGAAACGAGACCTGCGCCTGTTCGACCCGCGCTTCGGCGGCGACCAGATTGGCCCTTTGCACCTCGGCCTGGGCCTCCAGCTTGGTGGTGTCGAGCTGGGCCAGAACCTGCCCGACCTCGACCGTGTCGTTGAAATCCACATCGACCTCGGCCAGCGTGCCCGATAACTCGGACGAGATTTCGACCAGATTGGTGGGCTCCACCGTGCCGGTGGCCGATACCGTGACCGACAGATCGCTGCGCTGCACCGCCTCGGTCTGATAGCTGACGCCGCCCGCCTGATCGCCCCGCAGCACAAAGAACCACACCGCCAGCGCCGCGACGGCCAGCACGGCCACCGCCTTGGCCCAGCCCGGAACCTTGCGCCGATGCTTGCCAACCTGCAGTGTCTTCTGAATGCTGTCCTGACGTTCGCTCATGCCTTGCCTGCCTTCATCTTTGCGGTCCCATCGGTATGATACGGACCGGCCCAGGTTTTCCGTTGTACAGGGCGCGATTTTTACCACCTTGATCACGATTAAGCGCGAAACGCAAAGCCCCGCGCGCAGCAGTGACCGGCGCGATTGCCCCGCCCGGCGCATTCGCTTAAGCCTTGCACGGACACCAGACAGGAGAACAGCCATGCCCGCCCTCAAGCCCAAAGACGCCCCCGGACTTTCGCGTTTCACCTGGGAGGATGCGCTGCGGCTGGAGGATCAGCTGAGTGTCGAGGAGCGGATGCTGCGCGACAGCGCCCACGCCTTTGCCCAGGACCGGCTGCAGCCGCGCGTCATCGCCGCCTACCGCGAGGAACGCGCCGAGCCGGAGATTTTCGCCGAAATGGGCGATGCCGGCCTGCTGGGCGCGACATTGCCCGAGGAATACGGCGGGCTGGGCGCGTCTTACGTCACCTACGGCCTGATCGCGCGCGAGGTGGAGCGGGTGGATTCGGGCTATCGGTCGATGATGTCGGTGCAGTCGTCGCTGGTGATCTATCCGATCTATGCCTATGGCAGCGAAGAGCAGCGTCGCAAATACCTGCCCGGCCTCGCCTCGGGCGCGCTGATCGGATGTTTCGGCCTGACCGAACCCGACGCGGGCAGTGATCCCGGCAGCCTGACGACCCGGGCCGAAAAGACCGCGACCGGCTATCGCCTGACCGGCGCCAAGATGTGGATTTCCAACGCCCCCTTCGCCGATGTCTTCGTGGTCTGGGCCAAGTCCGACGCGCATGGTGGCAAGATAAAGGGTTTCGTGCTGGAAAAGGGCATGAAGGGTCTGTCGGCACCGAAGATCAAGGGCAAGCTCAGCCTGCGCGCCTCGGTCACCGGCGAGATCGTGATGGACGGGGTCGAGGTCGGCGAGGACGCGCTTTTGCCCAATGTCGAGGGGCTGAAGGGCCCGTTCGGCTGTCTGAACCGGGCGCGCTACGGTATCGCCTGGGGGGCGTTGGGTGCGGCGGAATTCTGCTGGCACGCGGCGCGGCAATACGGGCTCGACCGCACCCAGTTCGGCCGGCCGCTGGCGCAGACCCAGCTGTTCCAGAAGAAGCTGGCCGATATGCAGACCGAGATCAGCCTTGGCCTTCAGGCCGCGCTGCAGGTCGGACGGATGATGGATCTGGCCCGCGCCGCCCCCGAGATGGTCAGCCTGATCAAGCGCAACAATTGCGGCAAGGCGCTGGAAATCGCCCGCATGGCGCGCGATATGCATGGCGGCAACGGCATTTCCGAAGAATTTCAGGTCATGCGCCATATGGCAAACCTGGAAACCGTGAATACATACGAGGGCACCCATGATGTGCATGCCCTGATTCTGGGCCGCGCGCAGACCGGGTTGCAGGCGTTTTTCTAATCCGCGCTCATCCGCAAAAAGGGCCGCCCGCCCGGTGAGCGCCAGACAGGAGCAAACCGATGCCTTTCGACCTTTGGCTGGCCTTTGTCGCCGCGTCCTGCGTGTTGCTGATCATCCCCGGCCCCACGATCCTGTTGGTGATGTCCTATGCCCTGACCCAGGGGCGCCGGGTGGCGGTCAGCATGGCGCTTGGCGTCGCACTTGGGGATTTCATCGCCATGTCGGCCTCGCTGGCCGGGCTGGGGGCGCTGGTGCTGACCTCTGCCACCGTGTTCACGGTGCTGAAATGGGTGGGTGCGGCCTATCTGGTCTATCTCGGGGTCAAGCTGCTGCGCAGCCGCCCGACGCTGTCGCTGGAGGATCTGACGCCCGAGGAAAAACCGGCCCGCACGATCTTTGGCCATGCGGCGGCGGTGACGGCGCTGAACCCGAAATCCATCGCCTTCTTTATCGCCTTCGTGCCGCAATTCATCCGCCCGGATGCCGCAATCATGCCGCAATTCGCCACGCTGATCGCCACATTTGTCACTTTGGCCGCACTGAATGCGCTGATTTATGCGTTTCTGGCAGATCGGTTGCGCACCCGAATCCGGCGGCCTTCGGTGCTGAAATGGATGAATCGCGCAGGCGGCGGGGCGCTTGTCGGCATGGGCGCACTAACGGCCACGATGAGCCGATCCTGAGCCGTTCTACGCCAGGTTGAGGGTCCGCAAAAATGCCCCGCCCCCCGCCAATTTCCGCCCCAATGTTCGGTCAGAAAAGCCACATCACACAACGAACACGTCCCGCCCGCCTTGGTATGGCCGGGCAAGGACGGGACCGCATGAGGCACCCAATGCAGCTCGACCCGCGCCCAGACGACATGAGCGAACGCGCCTGGTTTCCGCATCTAAGCACCGTGGGCAACGACCGCGGCGAATTCGAGCGCCTGGGCCGCTCGCACGCGGCGCTGTTCGTCAATGAAACGCCCACCCTGCTGGTCAGCTTCGAAACCGCCGACAGCCTGGGCGACGCACCCGACAGTATGCCGAAGGCCTTTGATCTGGCCGAGGATGCAGGCTGGTCGATGCTGACCCTGCTGACCGACAGCGAAAACTGGTTCCGCGATCCCGCCGTTTATGGCTATTTCGATCAGCTGGTCGACAATGGGTTCTTCGAGGAATTCGACCGTGTGGTGTTCTATGGCGCGGGCATGTGCGGCTATGCGGCGGCGGCGTTTTCGGTGGCCGCGCCCGGCGCCACGGTGATCGCGCTGTGCCCGCAGGCCACGCTGGATCCGCGCGTGACCGAATGGGATCCGCGCTTTCGCGCGCATCGGCGGCTGTCGTTCACCGACCGCTATGGCTATGCCCCCGACATGCTCGAAGCCGCCAATCACGCCTTCATCCTGTACGATCCCGATGTGTCGCTGGATTCGATCCATGCCGCGCTGTTCACCCGTCCCAACGTCTCCAAGCTGCGCTGCCGCTGGCTGAACGGCACGGTCGAGGCCGATCTGATGAACATGGGCGTACTGCCCGAAATGATCGACGCCGCCTGCGAGGGCAAACTGACCGAGTCGGTGTTTCACCGGCTGTTTCGCGCACGCCGTGCGCACAAACCCTATCTGCGGCGGCTGCTGGAAACGCTCGACAGTGAACAGCGCCCCTATCTGACCGCGCTTCTGTGCCACAGCGTCAGCAGCCGGATGCGCGCACCGCTGTTTCGCAAGCGCCTGAAACAGGCCGCCGAAACCCTGGCCGCGACCGATGCCACCGCCCCCCCCTGGCTGGACGAGGTTCTGGCCGGCGAATAAGCGTCAAAGCCCGCCTTGCTCTTCGATGAAGGCGACGATGCGGTCCACGCCCTGGCCCGTTTTCAACGCCGCCATCACGAAAGGCCGCGCGCCCCGCGCCGCGCGCGCATCGCTTTCCAGCAGCGCCGTGTCGACGCCAACATAGGGCGCCAGATCGGTCTTGTTGACGATCAGCAGATCCGAGCGGGTGATCCCCGGCCCCTTCTTGCGCGGAATGTCCTGCCCGGCCGCCGTATCGATCACATAAAGCGTCAGATCGGCCAGTTCCGGGCTGAACGTCGCGGCCAGATTGTCGCCGCCGCTTTCGATCAGGATCAGATCCAGATCGGGGATGCGGTCGCGGAAATCGGCCACCGCCGCCAGGTTGATGCTGGCATCCTCGCGGATCGCGGTATGCGGGCAGCCGCCGGTTTCGACCCCCCTGATCCGGTCCAGCGGCAACACCTGCGCGCGCATCAGATATTCGGCATCCTCGGCAGTGTAGATGTCGTTGGTGATAACGGCGACGGAATATTTCTGCGCCAGCACCCGGCACAGCTGTTCGGTCAGCGTGGTCTTGCCCGCGCCGACCGGGCCGCCGATCCCGATGCGCAAAGGGCCGTTGGGGCTGGTCATGTCTTAAAAATCCTCACATCCAGGGTCTCGTGCCGCATCGCCGCCAGATCGGCGCCAAGGGCGGCACTGCCCAAATCCTCTAATCCGGCCCTGGCGGCGCGAACCGCAATGGCGGCGACCGTGCCGTGCAGGTTTGATAGGATGCGCTGGCCGTCTGTCTGGCCCAAGGGGATGAACCGCACCCCGGCCGAGATCAGGTTGGACGCAAACCCGTGCAGGTAAAGCGCCGCCACCTGATCGGCGCCCAGCGACAGCCGCCGCGCCGCCACCCCGACCGCCACCGGCAGCGGCATCGGCGGCAGGTCGCCGCCATAAAGCCCGTTCACCGTGGCGACGAAGGCGCGGCCCTGGGCCTCGGCCTCTTCCAGCCGCTCGCGCGAGGGGGCCAGCGCGCGGGCGATATCGGCCAGATCGCCGCCCGCCAGCGCCAGACACAAAAGCGTGGCATCGACCGCGCCCGCCCCCTCCTCCAGCACCACGCGCAGCCAGGCCTCCAGCCCGGCGGAATCCGTCACCTCGCCCGCCGCGATCGCCTGTTCCAGCCCGTGCGAATAGGCGAAGCCCCCCACCGGAAAGGCGGGCGACAGCCATTGGGTCAGGGTCAGCAGATCGGCGGTCGCCGGTTCCCTATATGTGTCAGCCGTGGTGATGATGGGACCCGTGCGCATGGTCATGATCGTGGGATTGCTCGTGTTCCGCCGGGCCGTGGGCATGGCCCATCGTGCGCCCGTGGCCATAGGCGCCACCCTCGGGGGTAAAGGGGGCCGTCACCGCTGTGACCATGGCCCCCAGCCGCGCCAGCATGTCGGCCAGCACATGGTCGCGCTGGATCAGCAGGCGGTTTTCCTCGATCTGACAGGGGGTGTGGCGGTTGCCGATATGCCAGGCCAGCCGGGTCAGGCCGGGGCCCGTGATCTGCAACAGCGCCTCTTCGGCGGCGGCGACCGCGATCAGGCGGCCATCTTTCAGCCGGAACGCATCGCCCGCATCCAGACTGGCGGTTTCGGGCAGATCGACCCGGAACACCATGCCGGTTTCGCCGGTCAGCCGCTTGCGGCGCAAAAACCGATCCTCATAGCTGAGCGTCACCGTATCTGCCGCGCCGGACCAGTGCCCGCACCGGGCGATTTCATACGCACAAGGGAGATCCGCCGCCATTCTGCCGCTCCGTCAAACCGGGATTTGCGGATCAGCATAGGCGGCGGCGCAGCCCGGGAAAAGCCGAAACCGTTCAGATATACAGACGGTCGCGGAAGATGTGGCGCACGACATCTTCGCGGCTTACACCACGGGCGGCGAGATCTTCGTCACTGGTGTTGTTCAGCTCTTCGATCTGACGCATGCGCGGATTGTTTTCCATCATGCGGACGATCGCACGTCCGAAACCGGAAAAGACCGAAGTGAAAGAAAAGGCGGGAACGCCGTGGTTGAGTGCGGTTTGTGCCATCCGGAAACTCCTGGGGTACAGTTGTTTCCTCCCTTACCTTCAGAATAGGTCAGTAGTGCAGACAGTTCAAATGCCGTTCCTGCATAGCCGGATTGCAGAGGCCGCGTTGGGGAAACGTTCACCCCGGTGGCGCCCCCCCCCCAAACGCCGCCGCCTCAGTACATGAAATAGCGCTGCGCCATTGGCAGTTCAGAGGCCGGTTCGCAGGTCAGAAGCTCGCCATTGGCGCGCACCTCATAGGTTTCGGGGTTCACCTCGATCTGCGGGGTTTCGGCGTTCATCACCATGTCGGCCTTGCCGATATTGCGGGTGTTTTCCACCGCTACGGTCTGCTTGCGCAGCCCCAGCGCCGCGCCGATCCCGTCGGCCTGTGCCGCCGCCGACACGAAGGTGACCGACGAATTTTCCAAGGACCGGCCCAGCGCCCCGAACATCGGGCGGGTATAGACCGGCTGCGGCGTCGGGATAGAGGCATTGGGGTCGCCCATCTGCGCCACGGCAATCGTGCCGCCGATCAGCACCATCTCGGGCTTCACACCGAAAAACGCCGGCGACCACAGCACAAGATCGGCGCGCTTGCCCACCTCGACGCTGCCGATATGGGCCGACATGCCATGCGCGATGGCCGGGTTGATCGTGTATTTCGCCACATAACGTTTGACGCGGACATTGTCGTTCTCGCCGGCCTCCTCGGCCAGCCGCCCGCGCTGCACCTTCATCTTGTGGGCGGTCTGCCAGGTGCGGATGATCACCTCGCCAATCCGGCCCATGGCCTGGCTGTCGGACGCGATGATCGAAAACGCGCCCATGTCGTGCAGGATATCCTCGGCCGCAATGGTTTCCTTGCGGATGCGGGATTCGGCAAAGGCCACATCCTCGGGGATCGCCTTGTCGAGGTGGTGGCAGACCATGAGCATATCCAGATGCTCTTCCAGCGTGTTGACCGTATAGGGCCGCGTCGGGTTGGTCGAGGACGGGATCACATGCGCCTCGCCCACCACCTTGATGATATCGGGGGCATGGCCGCCGCCCGCGCCTTCGGTGTGGAAGGCGTGGATAGTGCGGCCCTTCATCGCCGCCACGGTGTTTTCGACGAAGCCGCTTTCATTCAGGGTATCGGTGTGGATCATCACCTGCACATCCATGTCGTCGGCCACCGACAGGCAGCAGTCGATGGCGGCGGGCGTGGTGCCCCAATCCTCGTGCAGCTTCAGCGCGCAGGCCCCGGCCTTGACCATCTCGACCAAAGCGGCGGGCTGACTGGCATTGCCCTTGCCCGACAGGCCGAAATTCATCGGCAGCCCGTCCAGCGCCTGCATCATCCGGCCCAGATGCCACGGCCCCGGCGTGCAGGTGGTGGCCAGCGTACCATGCGCGGGTCCCGTGCCGCCGCCCAGCATCGTGGTCATGCCTGAATGCAGCGCATCGTCCACCTGCTGCGGGCAGATGAAATGGATATGGCTGTCGAAGCCGCCGGCGGTCAGGATCTTGCCCTCGCCGGCGATCGCCTCGGTCCCGGGGCCGATGATGATATCGACACCAGGCTGGGTATCGGGGTTGCCGGCCTTGCCGATCTTGACGATCTGCCCGCCCCGCAGCCCCACATCGGCCTTGTAGATGCCGGTATGATCCAGGATCAGCGCGTTGGTGATCACCGTATCCACCGCCCCGCCCGCGCGCGTGACCTGGGACTGGCCCATGCCGTCGCGGATCACCTTGCCGCCGCCGAATTTCACCTCTTCGCCGTAGGTGGTCAGGTCGCGCTCGACCTCGATGATCAGATCGGTATCGGCCAGGCGCACCCGGTCCCCGGTGGTCGGACCATACATATCGGCATAAGCCGCGCGGGAGATTTTGGCGGGCATGTTTCGGGATCTCCTAAAGTGTCATCTGCCACTTGGGCATGGGGCGGACCCCGCGGCGCGCCAGGCGGCGGGAGTTGGCATAGGTTTCGCCACGGATCGGGCGGATCGCCGCCACCAGAATCTGGTCGGGCCGCTCGCCCCGCGAGGCAGAGTTGTGGGCGGCAAGGGCCGCATCGATGAAGGCCGGCAGTTTCTCGCCGAACATCCGCTGCGTTTCGTTGGGCGTGACCGACCAGATCCCGGCCATGCCCATCACGCGCATGGTGACGACCATCTGCGCCTCAAGCGACAGGTGCCATAACTCAAGCCCCGTGCGCCACAGGTCGATCGGGGCGGGATGATGCCGCGCGAACTGACCCACCTTCATTCCTGAAACGGCTGGTCAGGCTTGGCCGGCTGCTTGCGGCGGCGCTGCGCGGCTTTTGCCGCTTCGCTGAGCGGCTTGGCCTCTTGCGGCGCCGGGGCCGGTGTCGAAGCGGCGGGTTTGGCGGCTGTGGGCTTGGCTGCGGGTTTGCGGCGCGTTGCGGGTTTGGCTGCGGGCTTGCTCTCTGCCACCTCGACCTTCGGCGCGGGCGCCGCTTTTTCGGTCACCGTCTTGGGCGGCACCCGTGGCCGGGTCGCCTTGCGTGCAACCGGCTTCGGCGCGGGCGCGGGTTTCGGCGCGGGCGCAGGGTGGTGCTTTGCCAGTTCTTCGATATCGACCGCAGGCAGCAACGGGTTCATCCGCTGCAGCATGTCGAACCAGGCCTTGGCCATCGACATCTGCATTTCCATGCTTTTCACCCAGAACTGCATTGCAGTGGCATAGGGGGCGGCAGTGTATCCCACAGGTGTGACACAAACCATGATTGGCGTCCTTTCCGGTCAGGCGTCCAGATCGCCCATGACCTTTTGGTTGAAGCCGAAAACCCGGCGCGCACCCGACAGCGGCACAAGCGCCACATCGCGGGTCTGGCCGGGTTCGAACCGCACGGCGGTGCCGGCGGCAATATCCAGCCGCGTGCCGAAAGCGGCCGCACGGTCGAACTCAAGCGCAGTATTGGTTTCGGCGAAATGATAGTGGCTGCCGACCTGCACCGGCCGGTCGCCGGTATTGGCCACGGTCAGCGTGATCGCCGTTGCCCCGGCATTGAGGGTGATTTCCCCCTCGGCCGTGAACAGCTCGCCGGGGATCATTTGCGCACACGGACCGCCACGGCGGCGGCGGCGGCGATGACAACCAGGGCGCCGCCCATCAACAGGGCGGTGGCCACATCGACCCCGTGCGGGTGCAGATGCATCCCGTCATGGGCCAGCGCGGGGGTGGCGGCGGTCAGGCCGGCGGCAAGGGTGATCAGACGTTTCATAAACTCTCCTTGTTAGCGGATCGGGTGGTGAACGGTGACAAGTTTGGTGCCGTCGGGAAAGGTCGCCTCGACCTGCACCTCGTGGATCATTTCGGGGATGCCGGCCATGCACTGATCCGCGGTGATCACATGGGCCCCGGCCTCCATCAGATCGGACACGGCGCGGCCGTCGCGCGCGCCCTCGACCACGTAATCGGTGATTAGCGCGATCGCCTCGGGGTGGTTCAGCTTTACCCCCCGGTCCAGCCGCCCGCGGGCGACCATCGCCGCCAGGCTGATCAGAAGCTTGTCTTTTTCACGCGGCGTCAGGTTCATGCCGTCTCCTCAGATTTGCCAGACCCGGGGCAGCGGCCCGCCCCGGAGTGTCGTGATCGCCCGCGCCAGCGCCCGGCGCAGCGGCGCGGCCTCGGTGCTGATAAACCGCGCCACGCATTTGCCATCCCAGGCCGAGGCCGCGGCCTCGCACCCGTCTGCCGGCAGCGCGCCGCGCAGCGGGGTCAGCGCATCTTCGGCCCCCGGCGCGACAAGCGCAAGGGTCGCAAAGGCGCGCGCGCCCCGCAACCCGGCCGTGGCGTCGCGACGGGCCAGCGTGTCGGCGGTCAGGCGCAGCGGCTCGATCAGAACCGGGCGCCCGTCGCGCGTCACATGGCGGCTGTCATGCAGCGCCGCGTGATGCAGGGTCTCGCCCATCGCGGTGCGGCCCAGCACCACCATTTCGACCATCAAAAGCCGCGCATCGCCCGCCAGCGCGACCGTGGTGCGCCGGGTCAGCGCCGAATGCTCGAACAGAATCGTTTCCTGCGGCAGCCAGTCCAGCGCGCCGCCCGCGCCCACCCGCATCTCGATATCCAGTCGCGCCACCCCGCCGCCGGCGGCATAGGCCCGCTCTGCCGTTTGCGTGGTCGCGGTGGCCGAGGCGCCAGGCGCCAGCGTCAGGCCAAAGCGCATATGATCACCGCCGGTCAGCCCGCCGGCGGTGTTCAGGAACACCACCTCGGGCCGGGACGCGTGAATGCGCGGCAGCATCGCCTTGGCCGAGCCCGACTGGTGCAGATTGGTCAGCCGTGCACCACCGGGCGCGGCGGCCAGTACCACCTCGGCCCGCCCGCGCGTGCGCTGCATGATCGTTCCGGCCTTTGCGGCCTGTACGCCGTCCAACATGGCCCCCTCATATCCGAGATACGGACAAAGCTAAGTCTAGCACGATGCCGCACCGCAGCAATGCCCTTATTTCAAGCGCCCCGCCGAAATGCTGCGCGCCGCCGCCCCGCACCCCCGCGCGTCACCCCCGCGCGATAGAGACTGGAAACCGCGCCGCCAATTGTGTAACGCCGGGGCCATGACACAAAAGCTGACCCTCCGCCGCCCCGACGACTGGCACCTGCATCTGCGCGACGGCGCGATGCTGCAAGGCGTGCTGCCCGAAACCGCGCGTCATTTCGGTCGCGCGATCGTGATGCCCAATCTGGTGCCGCCCGTGGTGACCGGCGCCCAGGCCGCCGCCTATCGCGACCGCATTCTGGCCGCCCTGCCCGACGGCGCGGAATTCACCCCGCTGATGACGCTTTACCTGACCGAAGACACCGACGCCGCCGATGTCGCCGCCGCCCATGCCAGCGGGCTGGCAACGGCGGTAAAGCTGTACCCCGCCGGGGCCACCACCAATTCGGCCTCGGGGGTCAGCGATTTCGACCGGGTGCGCGGCGTGCTGGAAAAGATGGCCGAGATCGGGATGCCGCTGTGTGTCCATGGCGAGGTGACCGACCCGGAGGTGGATATTTTCGACCGCGAGGCGGTGTTCATCGACCGGGTGCTGGATCCGATCCGCCAGGCCACGCCGGGCCTGCGCGTGGTGATGGAACATATCACCACCGCCGACGGGGTGGCCTATGTGCAGTCCGCCGGGTGCGATCTGGGCGCCACGATCACCACCCATCACCTGATCATCAACCGCAACCATATCCTGGTGGGCGGGATCAAGCCGCATTACTATTGCCTGCCCGTTGCCAAGCGCGAAAGCCACCGGCTGGCGCTGGTCTCGGCCGCCACCTCGGGCGATGCGCGGTTTTTCCTGGGCACCGACAGCGCCCCCCACACCGATCCGGCCAAGGAAAGCGCCTGCGGCTGTGCCGGGGTGTTTTCGGCGACCAACACGATGTCCTGCCTGGCCGAGGTGTTCGAGGCCGAGGGCGCGCTGGACATGCTGGAAGCCTTCGCAAGCCTGAACGGCCCGGCCTTTTACGGCCTGCCGGCCAACACGAAAACCATCACCCTGACCAAGGGCGACCCGGTAACCTATCCCGCCAAGATCGAGACCGGCGCCGGGCCGGTGACCGTGTTCGACCCCGGCTTCGCGCTGCACTGGTGCGTGTCGTAGGACGGGCGCGCCAAAGAGTTTTCTTGCCTCCGGCGGGGATATTTGAACGAAAAAGAAGCTGAAAGGTGCCCCCATGATCCCTTCCTCCTTTCCTGACAAGACGGAAATCGCCCGGCTGACCGCGCGGATGCTGCTGGAAATCAAGGCCGTGCATTTCAATGCGGCAGAGCCGTTCACCCTGGCCTCGGGCCTGCCGTCGCCGACCTATATCGACTGCCGCAAGCTGATCTCTTTCCCGCGCATCCGCAGCACGCTGATGGATTTCCTGGCCGTCACCGTGATGCGCGAGGCCGGGTTCGAGGCGTTCGACAATATCGCCGGCGGTGAAACGGCAGGCATCCCCTTTGCCGCGCTGATGGCCGAACGGCTGGCGCTGCCGATGACCTATGTGCGCAAGAAGCCCAAGGGCTACGGCCGCAACGCCCGGATCGAGGGCGTCATGACCGAGGGCGAGCGGGTGCTTCTGATCGAGGATCTGACCACCGACGGCGGCTCGAAGCTGTCCTTCGTCGATGCGATCCGCGACACCGGTGCCAGCTGCGGCCACACGGCGGTGATTTTCTATTACGGCATCTTCGAGGGCACCGAGGCGCGGCTGGGCGACCACGGCGTCGCCCTGCACCACCTGTGCACCTGGTGGGACGTGCTGGCCGAGGCCAAGGCGTCGGGCGCGTTCGACGCGGACACCCTGGCCGAGGTCGAGTCGTTCCTGAACGCCCCGCGCGCCTGGCAGGAGGCCCGGCAAAAGGGCTGACGATTCGCCCGCGCCGCGGCCCCCGCAGCACCGCGAGGTCCCGGCGCGGCCCCCGTTCGCGGGAAAATCCCTGCGCGTGGGCACCTATGGCGGGTCGCAAATTATTGTGGCACCCCCCGCGCATTACCGCAAAGTTTATGGTATCGTCTGTGTCCACAGGCTATCCACAGACTTATACAATTTGATCGGGCACAGCGCGTTCAGCTATGCAGTCTCGCTAAATGACAGGGGCAGGGAATGAACGAGATCGCCGCAATCCGGCAAGACCAACCGAGCAGTGAAGAGAGCGGAACGCTCCCCCATAACATCGAGGCCGAGCAGCAGCTACTGGGCGCGATCCTGACGAATAACGATGTGTTCGACAGGGTTGCGTCCATCATCCAGCCGCATCACTTCTACGAGCCTGTCCACGCCCGGATCTACGAAGTCGCCGCCGCGCGCATCCAGAAGAACGCGCTGGCCTCGCCGGTCACGCTGAAGGCGTTTCTGGCCGAGGACGAGGGCCTGAAGGAACTGGGTGGCCCGGCCTATCTGGCGCGGCTGGCGGGGGCTGCGATTTCGTCTTTCGCGGCGCGCGACTATGCCCAGATGATCTATGATTTCGCGATCCGGCGCGAGTTGATCGAGCTGGGGCGCAATATTTCGGCCAAGGCGGCGACCGTCGCCGTCGACAGCGAGCCGAAGGCCCAGATCGTCGAGGCCGAGCAGGCGCTTTACAAGCTGGGCGAGCAGGGCCAGTCCGAAAGCGGGTTCCAGTCGTTTCTGAAGGCGGTGACCGATGCGGTGAATGTGGCCAATGCCGCCTATCAGCGCGAAGGCGGGCTGGCCGGCCTGTCCACCGGCCTGATCGACATGGACAAGAAGCTGGGCGGGCTGCACCGGTCGGACCTTCTGATCCTTGCCGGGCGGCCGTCGATGGGCAAGACCTCGCTGGCGACCAACATCGCCTTCAACATTGCCAAGGCCTATAAGAAGGGCACGCTGAACGATGGCGGCGAAGGTGCGGTGGATGGCGGCGTGGTCGGGTTCTATTCGCTGGAGATGTCGGCCGAACAGTTGGCCGCGCGGATCCTGTCGGAAGCTTCGGAAGTGCCGTCCGAACAGATCCGGCGCGGCGACATGACCGAGGCCGAGTTCCGCCGCTTTGTCGAGGCCGCCAAACAGCTGGAGGCCTGCCCGCTGTTCATCGACGACACGCCGGCGCTGCCGATTTCGCAGTTGGCCGCCCGGGCCCGGCGGCTGAAGCGGACCCACGGGCTGGACGTGCTGTTCGTGGACTATCTGCAACTGGTGCGCCCCGCCTCCGCCAAGGACAGCCGGGTGAACGAGGTGTCGGAAATCACCCAAGGCTTGAAGGCCATAGCCAAGGAGCTGGACATCCCGGTGGTCGCGCTGTCGCAGTTGTCGCGTCAGGTCGAAAGTCGCGAGGACAAGCGCCCGCAGCTGTCGGATCTGCGGGAATCGGGCTCGATCGAGCAGGACGCCGACGTGGTAATGTTTGTCTATCGTGGCGAATATTACAAAGAACGCGAAAAGCCCGGCGACGACAATCTGGAGGCCATGGCCAAGTGGCAAGAAGAGATGGAGGCCCTGCACGGCAAGGCCGAGGTCGTGATCGGCAAGCAGCGGCACGGCCCGATCGGCACGGTCGATCTGAGCTTCGAGGGCCGGTTTACCCGGTTCGGCAATCTGGTGAAGCCATGGCAGCAAGGGACGGATGACAGGTTCTGACCGGCTCCGCCCGGTGCGCACGAAAGGCCAAAGGCGTGGCTGAAGAAGGCCCTGCCGCCCCGTCCGAACCACGCCGGGTGGCGGCCTGGCTTGCCCGTCTGGCGCCCTGGGGGCAGCCGGTGGTCGGGCTGTTCCTGCTGTCTGGCCGGATCGCGCCCTATCTGATCGCGGCGCTGGTCTTTCTGGGCGGTCTGGTGCTGCTGCTGTCGGGCGCGTTGCCCGAAACCAGTTGGCGCACGGCGTTGCTGCGCGATGCGCTGCCGCTGCCCTTCGCCGAAGCCTCGCACCTGTCGGCCAGTCTGGCCGGGCTGGCGCTGATCGTGCTGTCGCGCGGGCTGGCGCTGCGGATGGCGCAGGCGCGGCTGGCGGCGACGGCGGTGCTGCTGGCGGGCGCGGTGTTTGCGCTGGCCAAGGGGCTGGACTGGGAAGAGGCCGCGCTGCTGGTGCTGGTGGCCGCGGCGCTGTTCGCCGCGCGCAAGACGTTTTACCGGCGCGGCGACTGGCGCAGCTTCCGCCCCGGTGCCGGTACGCTGATCCTGATCGGGATCACATTGGGCGCGGTCACGCTAATCGGCTTTCTGGGGTACCGCAATGTCGACTACCGCACCGAACTGTGGTGGAGCTTTGCCTGGCATGGCGATGCGCCCCGGTTCCTGCGCGCCACCTTCGCCCTGACCATCGCCGCCGCGGCGCTGGCGCTGGACGCGCTGATCAACCGGCCACTGCATGCCCCGCCCCGCCCGGCCCCTGTGCCCGACGCGGTCCGCAAACTGTTGGCCGACTGCCCCGAAAGCTCCCGGCAGTTGGCGCTGCTGGGTGACAAGCAGTTCCTGGTGTCGCCCGACGAGGACGCCTTTTTGATGTATGCGGTGTCCGGGCGCAGCTGGGTCTGCCTGGGTGGGCCGGTCGGCGCGACCGAGGCCGGCACCGCGTTGATCTGGGACCTGGCCGAACGCGCCGACCGCGTGGGCGGCCGCCCGGTATTCTATGGCGTGTCCGCCGCGCGCATGACCCAGCTCCTGGATCTTGGCCATGCCATTCTGAAAACCGGCGAACTGGCCCGGATCGATCTGGCCGCCTTTTCGCTGGAAGGCTCGCAGCGCAAGGATCTGCGCTATGCGCGCAGCCGGGCCACCCGCGACGGGCTGGTGTTCGGCATCCTGCCCCGCGCAGAGGTACCCGCAAATATCGACGCCCTGCGTACGGTATCGGACACCTGGATGGACAGCCGCAAGGGCAACGAAAAGTCGTTTTCGCTGGGCCGGTTCGACCCCGGTTACCTGGCTGAATTCGATCTGGCCGTGCTGCGTCACGAAGGCCGGATCGTGGCCTTTGCCAACCTGTGGCGCGGCGCCCATGATGAAGAAATCGCCATCGACCTGATGCGCTATCTGCCGGGCATTTCGCCGGTGATGATGGATGCGCTGATGACCGAGACGATCCTTTATGGCCAGTCCCAGGGCTATCGCTGGTTCAACCTTGGCGCGGCACAGCTGTCAGGGCTCAGCCGTCACCCGCTCGCCCCGGTCTGGAGCCGCATCGGCACGCTGATTTACCGGCGCGGCGATGAATTCTATGGCTTCGAGGGGCTGCGCGCCTTCAAGCAGAAATTCGGCCCGGTCTGGACCCCGCAATACCTGACCTGCCCCGGCGGCATGTCGATCCCGCGTGTGCTGGTCGATGTCACCTTGCTGATCTCGCGGCCCCGATCCCGGCCCGACGACACGACGCCCCCCTGACCGGCCCCCTGCGGCACCCGCCGGACGCGTTTTCCCCCTTGACCTTGCCAGCCCGTCAACTCAAACCCTTACCCATGGCGACCGGAACCCTCACGATTGATCTCGACGCGCTGGTGCGCAACTGGAAGACGCTGGACGCGGCCTCGGCCGACAGCGTGGAAACCGCAGCCGTGGTCAAGGCCGACGGCTACGGGCTGGGCGTGGGGCCGGTGGCGCGGGCGCTGGCACAGGCCGGGGCGCGGCGATTCTTCGTGGCCGTCGCCGAAGAAGGCGCCGCCGTACGCGAGGTGCTGGGCCGCGGCCCGGAAATCAGCGTCTTCAGCGGGCATATGCCGGGCGATACCGACATGATCCACGATCTGGATCTGGTGCCGATGCTGAATTCGGTCGAACAACTGACCCGCCATATCGAGGCGCTGCCGGGTCACCCTTTCGGCATTCAGCTTGATACCGGCATGAACCGGCTGGGCATGGAAATGGCCGAATGGGCGGCGGTGGCCGAGATCGCGCTTGGCGCGGGGCCGCAGCTGATCATGAGCCATCTGGCCTGCGCCGACGACCCCGACCACCCCCAGAATGCCGCGCAGCTGGCGATGTTCCACGCCATGACCGACGGCACCGGCGTGGCCCGATCGCTGGCGGCGACCGGCGGCATCCTGCTGGGCCCCGACTATCACTTCGAACTGACCCGCCCCGGCATCGGCCTGTACGGCGGCGCCCCGTTCGAAAAGGCCCACCCCGTCGCCCATCTGTCGCTGCCGGTGATCCAGACCCGCGAGGTCGAGCCCGGCGAAAGCGTGGGCTACGGCGCGACCTGGGTCGCCGAAGAGCCCGCCGTGATCGCCACCGTCGCCAGCGGCTATGCCGACGGGCTGATCCGCGCCATGGGTAACAAGGCGCATTTGTTTTTCGAGGGCACCCCCTGCCCCATTGCCGGACGTGTGTCGATGGATCTGATCACCGTGAATATCACCCATCTGGCCGCGGCTCCGCGCGCGCTGGACATCCTCGGCCCCGATCAGGGCGTCGATGACCTGGCCGGGGCCGCAGGCACGATCGGCTATGAAATCCTGACCTCGCTGGGCGCGCGCTATGCCCGCCGTTACACCGGGGGGGCCGCATGATGGTGACCCACGTGCTGGCCTCGATCGGCCGCAATACGCTGGCGATGCTGGCCGGGCTGGGGCGCGGCGTTCTGTTCGTCGCCCAGACCCTGGCCGCGCTGGCACGCCCGCCCTTCTATTTTCGCGAATTCGGCCACGCGCTGCTGACCATCGGCTATTTCAGCCTGCCGGTGGTGGCGCTGACCGCGATCTTCACCGGCGCCGCGCTGGCGCTGCAGATCTATGCCGGCGGCGCGCGGTTCAACGCCGAACAGGTTGTGCCCTCGATCGTCGCGATCGGCATGACGCGCGAATTGGGCCCGGTGATGGGCGGGCTGATGGTGGCCGCGCGGGTCGCGTCGTCGATCGCCGCCGAGATCGGCACGATGAAAGTGACCGAGCAGATCGACGCACTGGTGACCCTGTCGACCGATCCGATGCGTTATCTGACCGTGCCACGGGTGCTGGCCGCGACGCTGGCGGTGCCGGTTCTGGTGGGCATCGGCGACATCCTTGGCATCATGGGCGGCTATGTCGTGGGGATCGAGCGGCTGGGCTTCAACCCGGCCAATTACCTAAAGAACACCGTGGATTTCCTGGAATTCTGGGATGTGGGCTCGGGTCTGGTCAAGGGCGCGGTCTTCGGCTTCGTCGTGGCGATCGTGGGCTGCTATTACGGGATGCATTCGGGCCGCGGCGCCCAGGGCGTGGGCCGGGCCACCAAATCGGCGGTCGTGGCCGCCTCGGTCCTGATCCTGTCCACCAATTATCTGCTGACAGAGGCGTTTTTCACCGAATGATCGAGCTGCGCGATGTTCATAAGGCGTTCGGCAGCAACAGGGTGCTGCGTGGGGTGGACCTGACGATTCCCACCGGGGAAAGCATGGTCATCATCGGCGGCTCGGGCACCGGCAAGTCGGTGGCGCTGAAATGTATCCTCGGGCTGATAAAGCACGACAGCGGCACGATCCTACTCGACGGTCAGGACGTGACCAAGGCCGAGCGCGATACCTTTCTGGCCCATTTCGGGATGCTGTTTCAGGGTGGCGCGCTGTTCGATTCGCTGTCCGTCTGGCAGAATGTGGCCTTTCGCCTGCTGCGCGGTTCGCTGAAACGCCCCAAGGCCGAGGCGCGCGAGATCGCGATCGAGAAACTGCGCCGCGTCGGGTTGAAGCCCGAAGTGGCCGACCTGTTCCCGGCCGAGTTGTCGGGCGGGATGCAGAAACGCGTGGGCCTGGCCCGCGCCATCGCCGCCGACCCGCAGATCATCTTTTTCGACGAACCCACCACGGGGCTGGACCCGATCATGGCCGGCGTAATCAACGAGTTGATCCGCGAGATCGTGACCGAAATGGGTGCCACCGCCATGACCATCACCCATGACATGAGCTCGGTCCGGGCGATTGCCGACAAGGTGGCGATGCTGCATGACGGGGTGATCAAATGGACCGGCCCGGTGACGCAACTGGACAATAGCGGCGACCCCTATCTGGACCAGTTCATTCACGGCCGTGCAGAGGGGCCGATCGAGGCGGTCCGGTAGTGGCGCTGAAACTCGCCAACCTCGCCCTGCTGATCCTGTTCCCCATCGCCTGGTTTGCCCCGCTTCTGCGCGCGGGGCTCCTTCCGCTGTTCGGCATGTCCGAAATCTCGGTCATCTCGGGCCTGCACAGCCTGTGGCGCAGCGATATCCCGCTGGCGCTGATCGTCACCGCCCTTGCGCTGGTCGCGCCCTATCTGAAAACCATCGGCCTGGCGCTGATCCAGTTCGGGCTGGCCCCGCCCCGGTTGCTGCCCGCGCTGACGGTGATGGGCAAGCTGGCGATGGCCGATGTGTTCCTGATCGCACTTTATGTCGTCATCGCCAAGGGCGTCGGCGTCGGCCGGGTCGAGGTCGCCTGGGGGCTTTACCTGTTCACGTTCTGCATCCTCGCCTCGCTGGGCTTGTCACTGCTGTCGCGTCCCAAAGCCCGCTGACGCGGGCTGCCTGCGGCGCGGATATTTTAACCAAAGCAAAAGGAATCGGTGCAACACTGGCCGCACGGTACAGGCGGGGACGCCGATGACCGTCCAAAGCAAGGCGCCCTGTCTCTGGCTTTGAGGCAGGGCGCTTCGTTTGCCGCTTGCTTTGGGCGAAATATCCCGGGGGGTGCGCCCATCGGGCGCGGGGGGCAGAGCCCCCCTGACGTGGCGCTTGATCCTGCCCCGCCGCTCGGGCAGGAAGGGGCATGGCAAAACCGACCACCCAGTTCACCTGTACCGCCTGCGGCGCCGCGCACAAGAAATGGGCCGGGCGCTGCGACGCCTGCGGCGCCTGGAACACGATCGCCGAAGAGGCGCCGCTCTCCTCCGGCCCGGCGGCGAAAACGCTGGGCGGCGCGCGCGGCAAACCGGTGCCGCTGTTCGATCTGGCCACCCAGGAGGCCCCGCCGCCGCGCAGCAGCGCCGGCATGGCGGAACTGGACCGGGTGCTGGGCGGCGGATTGGTCCCGGCCTCGGCCATTCTGGTGGGCGGCGATCCGGGCATCGGAAAATCCACGCTTCTGCTACAGGCCGCGGCCTCGTTCGCGCGGACCGGGTTGTCGTGCATCTATGTCTCGGGCGAAGAGGCCAGCGCCCAGGTCCGGATGCGCGCCCAGCGTCTGGGTCTGGCCGAGGCGCCGGTGAAACTGGCGGCCGAAACCAATCTGCGCAACATTCTGACCACGCTGGACGCGGAACGCCCCGGCCTGGCGATCATCGATTCGATTCAGACCATGTGGGCCGATCATGTGGACAGCGCACCGGGCAGCGTGGCCCAGGTCCGCGCCGCCGCGCATGAACTGGTCACCTTCGCCAAGCGCACGGGCGTCGCGGTGGTGCTGGTCGGCCACGTCACCAAGGACGGCCAGATCGCCGGCCCCCGTGTGGTCGAGCACATGGTCGACACCGTGCTTTATTTCGAGGGCGAGCGCGGCCACCAGTTCCGCATCCTGCGCGCCGTCAAGAATCGCTTCGGCCCCGCCGACGAAATCGGCGTGTTCGAGATGACCGGCGCCGGGCTGGCCGAGGTCGCGAACCCGTCGGCGCTGTTTCTGTCCGACCGCGACCGGCCCGCCTCGGGTTCGGCCGTCTTTGCCGGGATCGAGGGCACACGCCCGGTGCTGACCGAGATTCAGGCGCTGGTCGCACCCTCGCCCCTTGGCACGCCGCGGCGCACCGTGGTCGGACTGGACGCGGGGCGGCTGTCGACCACGCTGGCGGTGCTCGAGGCGCGCTGCGGCATCCCCTTTGCCGGGCTCGACGTGTTCCTGAACGTGGCGGGCGGCATGAAGGTGACCGAACCCGCCGCCGATCTGGCCGTGGCCGCCGCCTTGCTGAGCGCGCGCGAGGATGTGGCCCTGCCCGCCGATACGGTGGTTTTCGGCGAGATCAGCCTGTCGGGCGCCCTGCGTCCGGTCGGTCAGACCGAAAACAGGTTGAAAGAAGCGCAAAAACTTGGTTTCACACAGGCAATCGCTCCCGCACACGGAAAAACCGGGGGCAGCGCCGGGATAACGCTTCGCGAAATGGCGGATCTCACGGCGTTTGTTGGAGAGATATTCGGGGCTGGATAAGCCACGCAGGAGCGGGACATGGACGGTTTCACCATTATCGACGCGGTCGTGGCCGCGGTTATCGTGCTATCGGCCATTCTGGCCTATTCGCGCGGGATCGTGCGCGAAGGCATGGCCATTCTGGGCTGGATCGCCGCGGCGGTGCTGGCCTTCATGTTCGCGCCGCAGGCCGAACCGCTGGTCAAGCAGATCCCGGTGCTGGATTCGCTGATCGCAGACAGTTGCGAATTGTCGATCATCGCCGCCTTCGCCGCCGTGTTCGCGCTGGCGCTGATCGTGGTGTCGATCTTCACGCCGCTGTTTTCGTCGCTGGTACAGCGTTCGGCCCTGGGCGGTGTCGATCAGGGGCTTGGCTTTCTGTTCGGCGTGGCGCGCGGCGCGCTGCTGGTGGCTGTGGCCTTCTTCGTCTATGATATGATCATTACCAGCGACCCGATCCCGATGGTCGATGACAGCCGCTCGGCCGTAGTGTTCGCCAAGCTTACCGACAATATCGCAGAGCGCGACCCGGAACAGGCCCTGGGCTGGCTGACCACCCAGTATGAGCAGTTGGTGGGCACCTGCGGCACCACAAACTAGGGCGCACCACCGCCGCCGCGAAAAACCTGCGTCGCAGTGTCAGGTTTTATGATCCTTTCGTGACACTGGCCGCACAAGGCACTAAGTAAAGGCCATCCTGAAAGCCCACGGATTCGGAGCCCCGCCCGCATGCGCGAGATGCCGCCCAGCCACCCGTTCGACGACGACAAACTGAAAGAGGAGTGCGGCGTATTCGGCGTGATCGGTGTGACCGACGCGGCGAATTTCGTGGCCCTTGGCCTGCACGCGCTGCAACATCGCGGCCAGGAGGCCGGCGGCATCGTGTCCCATGCGCGCGATATCGGGTTCAGCTCGGCCCACCGCTTCGGTTATGTGCGCGACAATTTCACCAAGGCCAGCCTGATGGAAACCCTGCCGGGGCCACTGGCCATCGGCCATGTGCGCTATTCCACTGCCGGCTCCAAGGGTCAGACCCAGATCCGCGACGTGCAGCCGTTCTTCGGCGAATTCTCGATGGGCGGGGCGGCGATCGCCCATAACGGCAACATCACCAACGCCAACGCCCTGCGCAAGGAACTGATCGAGCGCGGCTCGATCTTCCAGAGCAATTCCGACAGCGAATGTATCATCCATCTGATGGCGCGGTCGCTGCAGCGCAATATCCCCGACCGGATGAAGGATGCGCTGCGCCGGGTCGAGGGCGCGTTTTCCATCGTCGCCATGACACGGACCAAGCTGATCGGCGTGCGCGATCCGCTGGGCGTACGCCCGCTGGTGCTGGGCCGCCTGGGCGACGGCTGGGTGCTGTCGTCGGAAACCTGTGCGCTGGACATCATCGGCGCCGACCTCATCCGCGAGGTCGAGCCGGGCGAGATGGTGGTCATCTCGAACACCGAAGGCGTGCAGAGCTTTCACCCGTTCGAACGCGTCCATTCGCGTTTCTGCATCTTCGAGCATGTTTATTTCTCGCGCCCCGACAGCATTCTGGGCGGGCGCTCCGTCTATGAAACCCGCCACGCCATCGGGGTGGAACTGGCCAAGGAGGCCCCGGTCGAGGCCGATCTTGTCTGTCCGGTGCCCGACAGCGGCACCCCTGCGGCGATCGGCTTCAGCCATCAAAGCGGCATTCCTTACGGCATGGGGATCATCCGCAACCAGTATATGGGCCGCACCTTCATCGAACCGACCGAGCAGATCCGCAACATGGGCGTGCGGCTGAAGCTGAACGTGAACCGCGCGCTGATCCGCGGCAAGCGGGTGATCCTGGTCGACGATTCCGTGGTCCGGGGCACCACCAGCCGCAAGATCAAAGAAATGATTCTGGATGCCGGCGCGGCCGAGGTCCATTTCCGCATCGCATCGCCGCCCACGGCCTGGCCGTGCTTTTACGGCGTCGACACGCCCGAACGCAGCAAGCTGCTGGCCGCGAACATGTCCGAAGACGAGATGCGCGAGCATCTGGGCGTCGATAGCCTTAAATTCATCTCGCTCGACGGGCTGTACCGCGCCGTGGGCGAGGCAAAGGGCCGCAGCAACAGCTGCCCGCAATATTGCGACGCCTGCTTTTCGGGCGAATATCCGGTGGCCCCCAGCGACATGATCGCCAACGGGTTTCAGTTGAAAGCGAAAGCCGCGGAATGACCGAAAAACTGGCCCTGATCACCGGCGCCTCGCGCGGGTTTGGCGCGGCTGTGGCCGAAGAGCTGGCCGCCACCGGCTGGCACGTCGTCGCCGTGGCCCGCACCGTCGGCGCGCTGGAAGAGCTGGACGACCGCATCAAGGCGCGCGGCGGCGTGGCCACCCTGGCGCCGATGGACGTGACCGACCCGGACGCGATGCGCCATCTGTGTCGCTCGATCCATGACCGCTGGGGCGGGCTGGGCCTGTGGGTGCATACCGCCATCCATGTGCCGCCGATGACCCCCGCCGACCATCTGGACGAAAAGGACTGGTCGAAAACCGTGGCCACCGGCATCACCGCGCCGGGCCTTCTGATCCCGTTCATCGCGCCGCTGCTGAATGCCGCGGGCAATGGCCTGGCGGTGCATGTAGACGACCCCAACGCCGGCAAGTTTCTGGGCGCTTACGCCGCCGCCAAGGCGGCGCAGCGCGCGCTGTTCGGGGCCTGGGCCGCCGAAACCGCGAAAACCGCCGCGCCGCGTGTGATCAGCTTTGCCCCCGCGCCGATGCCCACCGCCACCCGTGCGCGGTTCTATCCCGGCGAGGACCGCAGCGCGCTGACCCCGCCTGCGGATGAGGCAAGGCGCCTGACCGCGCTGCTGGGATAGGCCGCGCCGCTTGCCGCCCTGCCCTTGCTCTACTATTGAGGGAACAAGCAGAAAAAGGCAGGCGAACATGCGCATTCTCATCACCAATGACGACGGCATCAATGCACCGGGCCTGGCCGTGCTGCACGATATCGCCACCGACCTCGCCGGCCCCGGCGGCGAAGTCTGGACCGTGGCGCCGGCGTTCGAGCAATCGGGCGTGGCGCACAAGATTTCCTATACCCATCCGATGATGATCGCCGAGCTGGGGCCGCGCCGCTTTGCCGCCGAAGGCTCGCCCGCCGACTGCGTTCTGGCCGGGCTTTACGACGTGCTGGACGGCGAATTGCCCGATCTGGTGCTGTCGGGCGTCAACCGGGGCAATAATTCGGGCGAGAACGCGCTTTATTCCGGCACGCTGGGCGGCGCGATGGAGGCCGCGCTGCAAGGCCTGCCCGCGATCGCGCTGTCGCAATATATGGGGCCGGAAAACTTTGCCAGACCGCATCAGTTCGAGGCCGCCGCCGAACATGGCGTTGCCACCGTGCGCGCCCTGCTGGAACGCGGGCTGTGGGATGGCGAGGATTACCGGCTGTTCTACAACGTCAACTTCCCGCCGGTGCGCAAGGCCGGGGTACGCGGGTTGCGGGTCAGTGCGCAGGGCTATCGCCGCGACGCCTCGTTCGGGGTCGAGCCGCACATGTCACCCTCGGGGCGCAAGTTTCTGTGGATCAAGGGCGGCAAGCAGGACATGCCCACCGACCCCGGCACCGATGTGGCCGACAACCTGGAAGGCTATATCTCGGTCACGCCGATGCGCGCGGACCTGACGGCGCATGACACCCTTGCCTGGCTGAAAGATCAGTTGGAATGAGCGACACTGCCGAGCGGAAAATGCAGTTTCTTTTCGCGCTCCGCTCCAAGGGGGTGACGGATGCCCGCGTGCTGACCGCAATGGAAAAGATCGACCGCGGCGATTTCGTGCGCGGGCTGTTCGAGACCCGCGCCTATGAGGACATGCCGCTGCCCATCGCCTGCGGCCAGACCATCAGCCAGCCCTCGGTGGTGGGGCTGATGACCCAGGCGCTGAAGGTGCAGCCGCGCGACAAGGTGCTTGAGGTCGGCACCGGGTCGGGCTATCAGGCGGCGATCCTCAGCCTGCTGGCGCGTCGGGTCTATACGGTGGAACGCCACCGCCGCCTGGTGCGCGAGGCGCAGCGCTGTTTCGACCTGCTGGGGCTGACCAACGTGACGGCGATCCTGGGCGACGGATCGCACGGTCTGCCCGAACAGGCACCGTTCGACCGCATCATCGTGACCGCCGCCGCCGAAGATCCGCCCGGTCCCCTCTTGGCTCAATTGCGCGAGGGCGGTATCATGGTATTACCAGTGGGGCAGTCGGATGCGGTGCAAAGCCTGATCAAGGTCACCCGCACGTCCCAGGGTTTCGATTATGAAGAACTTCGCCCGGTGCGGTTCGTGCCGCTGGTCGAAGGTCTTGGACTAGAGTAGTGAGCGCCCAAGGCCCGGATCAACGCGGGCCGGCACGTCTTGATTGAGGAGAGAGCCATGCCTGCCTCCGCCCGCCCCGCATTGATGCGCGCAGCATTGCTGGGCACGACCCTTCTGGCGGTCGCCGCCTGCGACGATTTCGATATCGACCTGCGCAACAACGGCGCCAACACCTCCGAGGCGGCGCGCCAGTCCACGGCGGAACTGCCGCCCGCCGACGATCGCGGCGTGATCTCCTATCCCAGCTATCAGGTGGCGGTGGCCCGGCGCGGTGACACCGTGGCCGATGTGGCCGCGCGCGTCGGCCTGCCGCCCGAGGATATCAGCCGCTACAACGGCATCCCGCAGGATGTGGCCCTGCGCAAGGGCGAGCTTCTGGCGCTGCCCACCCGGGTGGCCGAACCCGCGGCCACGACGACCGGGCAGATCGACATCGCCACCCTGGCCGGCGGTGCGATCGAACGCGCCGGCAGCCCCGCAACGCCGGCCGCCGACAATGCCCAGATTACCGCTGCCCCCGAGCCGATCCGCCACAAGGTGGAACGCGGCGAGACCGCCTATTCGATCTCGCGGCTCTACAATGTCTCGGTCAGCGCGCTGGCCGACTGGAACGGGCTGGGCCCCGATCTGAGCGTCCGCGAAGGCCAGTATCTGCTGATCCCGGTTCCCGCCGACAACGCCCCCACCCCCACGGCCGTGGCCGCGACCACCCCGCCGGGTGTGCTGTCGCCGGTGCCGACGCCCCCCAGCGCCGCCAGCCCCCTGCCCGAGGATGAAGCCCCCGCCAGCGAAATCGTGGCGGCCAGCCCGGTGCCCACGCCCAATCTGTCGCAAGACAAGACCGTGAAAAGCAAGCTGGCCTTCCCGGTCAGCGGCGCGATCA
The DNA here is from genome assembly GCF_054954595.1 of Actibacterium sp. D185-2. Classification (NCBI taxonomy): domain Bacteria; kingdom Pseudomonadati; phylum Pseudomonadota; class Alphaproteobacteria; order Rhodobacterales; family Roseobacteraceae; genus Actibacterium; species Actibacterium sp. D185-2. Next base: position 147,916 of record NZ_JBPWNX010000005.1, on the reverse strand, counting down.
TCCGCGGCTATGAGAAAAAGAAGAATGACGGCATCGACATCGCCGCCAGCGCCGGAACCCCGGTCAAGGCGGCAGAGGCCGGCACCGTCGCCGCCATCACCCGCGACACCGATCAGGTGCCGATCCTGGTACTGCGCCATGACGACAACCTGCTGACGGTCTATGCCAATATCGGCGATATCAAGGTCGAAAAGGGCCAAAGCGTCAGCCGTGATCAGGCGGTGGCCACTGTGCGCGCCGGCGATCCGGCCTTCCTGCATTTCGAGGTCCGCGACGGGTTCGAAAGCGTCGATCCGATGCCCTATCTGAACTAAGGCCCTGACGTGCCGGCAGAGCCGGTGAATTTCGCGGGCAGGCGCTACAGCGTCACGCCCCGGCGCCCGGCCAGATCGGTGAAATACTGCCATGCCACCCGGCCCGAACGGCTGCCGCGGGTGGCCTGCCACTCGATCGCCTCGGCGCGCAATGTGGCGTCGTCGATCACCAGCCCATGGGCGTCGCAATAGCCGCGGATCATCGCCAGATACTCGTCCTGACTGCATGGATGAAAGCCCAGCCACAGCCCGAACCGGTCCGACAGCGATACCTTTTCCTCGACCGCCTCGGACGGGTTGATGGCGCTGGAACGCTCATTCTCGATCATGTCGCGTGGCATCAGGTGGCGCCGGTTCGAGGTGGCATAGAACACCACGTTTTCCGGCCGCCCCTCGATCCCGCCATCCAGAACCGCCTTGAGCGATTTGTAATGCTGGTCGTCATGGGAAAACGACAGATCGTCGCAAAACAGCAAAAACCGCGCATCGGCATCCCGCAGCAGGGCCAAAAGCCGCGCGATGGAGGGCAGATCCTCGCGCTGGACCTCGACGATCTTCAGATCATGGCCAGCGGCCAGCACCGCCGCATGAACCGCCTTCACCAGCGAGGATTTGCCCATCCCGCGCGCGCCCCACAGCAGCGCGTTGTTGGCCGGCAGGCCGCGCGCGAATTGCAGCGTGTTGTCCACCAGGATGTCGCGGGCGCGGTCGATCCCCAGCAGCAGATCCAGGTCGACCCGGCTGACCCGGTCCACCGGCACCAGACGGTCGGGGGCCACATGCCAGACGAACGCATCGGTCGCGGCGAAATCCGGCGCGGCGGCGGGCGCGGGGCTGATCCGCTCCAGCGCCTGGGCGATACGGGTCAGGCTGTCGTCGTTCATGCGTTCTTGTCGTCCGGCTCTTCGCCCGAATCCTGGTCGAATTCCTTCAGCAACGGGTCGTCCTCGACCGGGGTGAAGGCATCATCCTCGGCGTCATCGGCGGCCTCGTCCTCGTCGTCATCGACCCACAGGCCCTGGGCCCGCAGTTCGGCCTCGCGCCTGCGCTCGACCCGCGCGACAAGAAGGATCGAAATCTCATACAGTCCGTAAACCACCACAAACAGGATCACCTGGGTGATGACATCGGGGGGGGTGACCACCGCGGCCAGCAGCAAAATGCCGACCACCGCATATTTGCGCACCGCGCTCAGCCCCTGGGCCGACACCAGCCCGGCCTTGCCCATCAGCGTCAGCAGTACCGGCAATTGGAAACACAGACCGAAAGCCACGATGAACTTGATCGTCAGACCCAGATATTCCTGCGCCGATCCCATAAAAGAGATGGCCGAGGATTTCGCCGTGCCGTCGGTGGTCAGGCTGCCCGGCTGCTGGAAGCCCAGGAAGAAATCGAAGGCCATCGGCGTGACCACATAAAAGGCAAAGGCCGCGCCCAGAAAGAACATGAAGGGCGACGCGACCAGAAACGGCAGGAACGCGCCTTTTTCGGATTTGTACAGGCCGGGCGCCACGAACCGCCACAGCTGATAGCTGATCATCGGGAAGGACAGCACCAGACCGCCCAGCAACGAGATCGAGATCGCGACGAAGAAACCTTCCTGCAGCTTGATCAGCACCAGCCCGCAATCATCCTGGCCCCGCTCGGCCAGCGCGCCGCATAGTGGCTGGGTCAGGAAGTTGAAGATCGGATTCCAGATCGCAAAGCAGATCACCATGCCGACGGTGAAGGCCAGCGCGGCCCGGATCAGCCGGGTGCGCAGTTCGGCCAGATGTTCGATCAGCGGGGCGCTGGACTCCTCGATCTCGTCGGCGTCGTTCATGCGTCACTCTTCCCGGCGGGCTTGGTGGCCGGCTTTTTGGTGGCAGGTTTCTTTGCGGCGGTTTTCCTGGCCGGCGCCTTCTTCGCCGCGGGCGTCTTGGCTGCGGCGGTCTTGGTGGCAGGCGTCTTGACCGGCGCGGCAGCGGGGGCGGCAGGAGCCGCGCCTGCATCGGCAGCGGCCTGTTCGGCGGCCACGCGCTCCTGCGCCTTGCGGGCGGATGCGTCGTGGATTTTCCTGGCGGCGGCGGCGCGCTCTTCGGACAGGGCCTCGGTCGCGGGGCCCTTGGTGGCCGATGGAATCTTCGGTTCCCACTTTTCGAACCGGTCGGCGGCATCCTTCACCGCGTCCAACCCCATCTTGCGCGGGTTGGCGATGTCTTTCAGGCCTTTGGTGGCCTCTTTGATACCGGATTCGTCGGCGGCGTCGTCCATTGCGCGCTGAAACTCGCGCGCCATGCTTTTAGCCTTGCCGGTGAAGCGGCCCAGCGTGCGGAACATACCGGGCAAATCCTTGGGGCCGACCACGATCAACGCGACGACACCGATCAGCAGAAGTTCGGACCAGCCGAGATCAAACATGGATTAATCGCCCTGAAAGCGGGGCAAGGCGATCAGGCCTTGTCCTTTTCCGTTTTGGTTTCCGGCGTCACGTCCTTGGCATTTTCGAGACTGTTTTCCAGTTCTTCGCTGCCGTCCTTCACGCCCTTCTTGAAGGCGGTGATACCCTTGCCGACCTCACCCATCAGCGAGGAGATCTTGCCGCGGCCGAACAGCACCAGCACAACGACGGCGATCAGAAGCAGGCCGGGAAGGCCGATATTGTTAAGCATGATCTTCTCCCTCGGACACATCCACCGGATCGCGCCCATTTTGAAATCTGTCAAACACATTTATGGTCTATGAAGGAGAGATCAAAGCCCCATTCCGCCGCAAAGGACGCTTTTCTTGCAGAAAGTGATGGGCGGCGCGGCGGCACGCCGCAGGCGGACGGCTTCCGGTGCGGCCCGGCGGGGCCTACATGGAACGAGCGGACACGACTCACGTACAAAGGAGCGAGCGACATGCATACCGAAGACCTGAACGGCAAGACCCTGGAACATTGGGATGCCAACGATGTCGAGGCCGGGCTGACCGCGCGAAAGATCATCCTGATCGACGTGCGCACACCGCAGGAATATATGTTCGAATACATCAACGGCTCGCTTCTGGCGCCGATGGCCGGGTTCGACCCCGCCTTCATGCCGCCCGAGGGCGACCGCCAGATCGTGTTCCACTGTGGCTCGGGCGTACGCTCGCGCAAGGTGGCCGAACAGTATCTGGCCGCGGGGCATGAACGGATCGCGCATCTGGACGGCGGCTTTGCGGCGTGGAAGACGGCGGCCAAGCCCTATATGGGCACCGACCCGGCCACCGGCGCACCGCGCAAGGTCGGCTGAGCCCGCGAAGACTAGACCGCCGGAAAGACGAAACAGCGGTCCCGGCGGATCATCAGCCACATCGGCGTGCCGGGTTTGGGCAAGAACACGCCCGGCACCGTCGCCTTCAGGATCGAGCCGTCGAAATCCATCCGGAATTCCAACAGGCTTTCGCTGCCCATGAACCGGGCGCGATCGACGCAGGCGCGCGCCGGCACGCCGTTTTCGGGCGTCGGGCTGGGGCCGTGACCGTTGCGGTCGAACTCGATCTTCAGGTGCTGCGGCCGGATCACGATGTCGACCTGCGCGCCGTCGGGCACGGCGGGCGTCATGAACTGGCCGAACGGGGTTTCCGTCCACAGCCCCTGCACCGTGCCCCGGATCACGTTGATATCGGAAAAGAACCCCGCCGCCGCCCTGTCCACCGGCGCGTTGTAGATGTTATAGGGCGCACCCTGCTGCACGATCCGCCCGTCGCGCATCAGCGCGATCTCGTCGGCCATGCGCATCGCCTCGTCGGGCTCGTGGGTGACCAGCAGAACGGCGGCGCCTTCCTCTTTCAGCAGGCTCAGGGTCTCGTCGCGGATGCCGTCGCGCAGCCGGTTGTCGAGTCCGGAGAACGGCTCGTCCATCAGCATGATGCCGGGACGTGGCGCCAGGGCGCGGGCCAGCGCCACGCGCTGTTGCTCGCCGCCCGACAGGTTGTGCGGATAATCGTCGATGAAGCGTAGCAGATCGACACGGGCCAGCATTTCCTCGACCCGGGCGCGTTTGGCGGCCTTGGGGCCAGTCAGCCCGAAGGCCACGTTGCCGGCCACGGTCAGATGCGGAAACAACGCGAAGTCCTGAAACATCAACCCGACCGAGCGCCCCTCGGGCGGGATCCGGAAGATGGTGTCGCAGACCAGATTGCCATCGGCGAAGATCTTGCCCTCGTCCTGCATGTCCACCCCGGCGATGATGCGCAGCGTGGTCGATTTGCCGCACCCCGACGGGCCCAGCAGGCATGTCACCTGCCCCGGCATCACCTTCAGCGACACGTCGTCCACCACCGCCCGGCCGCCAAAGCGCCGGGTGATATGCTGGATTTCCAGACGGGGGGTTACCTCGCTCACTGCTGCCTCATGTCTTTTCCGAGCGAAAAAATCGGAATTTGACCGGAGATAGCAACCCCTGCCCCGCCCCGCAAGCCTGCGGTCCTCAAAGCGTGATGTTATTCGCGCCGCCATCCAGCAGGATATTCTGTCCGACGATGAACCCCGCCTTCTGCGAACACAGGAACGCGCACATCGCGCCGAACTCTTCGGCCGTGCCATACCGGCGGGCGGGGATCGTGGCCACACGCTGGGCGCGGGCCTCCTCGATCGTCAGGCTTTCCTGTTGTGCCGCAGCGGCGTCCAGGGAAACCGAGCGGTCGGTGGCGTGAATCCCCGGCAGCATGTTGTTGATCGTCACCCCGAACGGGGCCACCTGACGCGAAGTGCCGGCGACATAGCCGGTCAGCCCGGCGCGGGCCGCGTTCGACAGGCCCAGAATGCCGATCGGCGCCTTCACCGACTGCGAGGTGATGTTGACCACCCGGCCCCAGCCCTTGTCGATCATGCCCGGCAGCAGCGCCTTCATCAGCGCGATCGGGGCCAGCATGTTGGCGTCCAGCGCGGCGATGAAATCCGCACGCTCCCAATCCGACCACAGGCCCGGCGGCGGGCCGCCCGCGTTGGTCACCAGAATATCGGCCCCGGCGGCGGCGTCCAGCACAAGCGCGCGGCCGTCATCGGTGGTGATGTCGGCGGCCACCGTCGTCACCGTTACCCCGTAGGTGGTGCGGATGCCCTCGGCGGCCAGATCCAGTGCTTCGGCCCCGCGCGCGTTCATCACAAGATCGACCCCCGCCCCGGCCAGCGCCTGCGCGCAGCCCAGACCCAGCCCCTTGGACGAGGCGCAGACCAGCGCCTTTTTCCCGGCAATTCCCAGATCCATCGAAACTCTCCCTGATTGTCTGCTGCCTGTCGGTACCACTCTGCCCGCCCGACGAAAAGCCCGGCCTGCCAACATGGCCGCTATCGGCGCCGGCCGCGTTGACGAAATGGCCGTGACGCCCTAGGTTTAGAACCACTCAGCAACGCGCGCGCGGTCCGCTTCGGGGGCAGGCCACGCCACCGTAGTTGTGTTATATTACAATGGAGTACGCCGCCATTATGACGCAAGACGCCCGCGCGGTCCTGGCGCCCAGCTATTCGGCCCATGTCTTTTCGGCAGAGGATGTCGAGGTCGTGTCGGGCGCCAATCTGGGCGATCCGCTGATGTCGATCGACGAGCTGTGCCTGGGCGACGTGTATGAATTGCATCCCGATGCCGAGCCGCTGGAACTGATGATCCGCGATGCGGGCACCGCCGGCGCGGGGGCGGATCAGTTTCTGGGGCCGGACAAGGCCGGGCATATGGTGGCCGAAGAGTCGGAGGTCGGCCAGCCGGGCGAGGCCCTGACGCTGGAGGGGCGGCTGACCTTCATGGCACCCGATGGCGGCCAGGTCGTGCTGGCGCTGATCGGGCATCGGCCGCATGACGGCGACAGCCGCGCGCTGTTCTTTCTGCCGCTGACCCCGATCGAACCGAGGGAACAGTACACCCTGCTGTCGGCTGACCCCGATCCCGGCGATGTGCGGCTAAGCGACATCACCCCGGTGGCCTTCACCCGCGGCACGCTGATCACCCTGGCCGACGGCACCCAGCGCGCGATCGAGGATCTGCGCCCCGGCGACAAGGTGCTGACCCGCGATCACGGGCCGCAGCCGGTGCGCTGGATCGGCCAGCGGACGGTGCGCGCCATCGGCCCGTTCGCGCCGGTGGTCATCACCAAGGGCACCCTGTCGAACGAAAGCGATCTGATCGTCAGCCAGCACCAGCGGCTGTTTCTCTATCAGCGCAGCGCCGCGCGGGTGACCAAAACCGCCGAGGTTCTGGTCAAGGCGCGCGATCTGGTCGACGATGAAACGGTGTTCATCCGCAAGGGCGGTTTCGTGGAGTATTTCCACCTGATCTTCGACCGGCACGAAATCATCTATGCCGAATACACCCCTACCGAAAGCCTGCTGATCAACGGCCGCTCGCTGGGCCGCCTGTCCGAGGAATTGCAGCGCGAGGTAGAACAGCATCTGCCCGACCTGTCGCAAGAACAGCATTTCGGCACCGAGGCCGACAAGGCGCTGCTGGACAGGATCGGCCCCGACATGCTGCGCCGAACGAAGCGCGACAACTGACCGGTCAGACCAGCCGGCGCAGCAGCGGCGTCCATTGCGCGCGCATCGGTTCATACAGCTTTTGCGGCCGGTCGAAGACCGTCAGCCCCTCTTCGGCCAGATCGCCGTAGGCCACCCGTTCGCTGATCCGCGCCACCGGCGCCTGGCCGGTACGCTCGAAAAACGCCTCCAGCCGCGCATTGGCCCGGCCGCGCGGCTTGATCCGGTTGGCCAACAATTCCAGCCCGACCTTGCCCTTGCGGATGCGCTTGATCTCCTGCAGCTCCCGCAGGAACCGCTTGGTCGCATCCTCGTCGAAAAACGACGGCATCACCGGGGTGATCACGGCCTCGGCCTCGGCCACAAGGCTTTGCGCCTCTTCGTCATAGAGCGAACCGGGCGCGTCGATGATCACCCAGTCGGTCTTTTTCGGCGTGTCACCCAGCGATTTGGGCGAACTCCAGTCCACCGCCCGGATGTCCGCGGCGGTCGACGGGCGGCGCTTGAGCCAGCGCAGCGCCGATTTCTGCGGATCGGCATCGGCCAGCGCAACCTTCCAGCCGCCATCGGCCAGTGCCGCGGCCAGCGTGATCGCGACGGTGGTCTTGCCACAGCCGCCTTTGCGATTGGCGATCAGAACGGTTTTCACGGTGTCTCCTTGTCGTTTTCCTTGATGAAGTCGCGGATGAAGCGCCGCACCTCGCGCGCGGCCGAGGTGTCCAGCTCGTCGCACAGCGAAACGAACCTCTCCCGCTCCTCGGTCGAGATGCGGATCAGAAGCTGGCTGTCTTTCTTCTTCCTTGCGGGCATGGCCGGACCGTAACGCACATCATTTCGATATGCAATGTATATACATATTACCTGTACCGCGCCCTTCCCTTCGTCCTGCCCGGCCGTTATATCGCCCCCATGCTGGACACCGCCACCAACCGCCCTGAATTGCCTGCCGAAATTGCCCGGCGGCGCACCTTTGCCATTATCTCGCACCCCGATGCCGGCAAGACGACGCTGACCGAAAAGTTCCTGCTGTATGGCGGTGCGATCCAGATGGCGGGGCAGGTGCGCGCCAAGGGCGAGGCGCGGCGCACGCGCTCGGACTTCATGCAGATGGAAAAGGACCGCGGCATTTCGGTGTCGGCCTCGGCGATGTCGTTCGATTACGGCGGGTTCCGGTTCAACCTGGTGGACACGCCCGGCCACTCGGACTTTTCCGAAGACACCTATCGCACGCTGACGGCGGTGGATGCCGCCGTGATGGTGATCGACGGCGCCAAGGGGGTCGAAAGCCAGACCCGCAAACTGTTCGAGGTCTGCCGGTTGCGCGATCTGCCGATCCTGACCTTCTGTAACAAGATGGACCGCGAAAGCCGCGATACGTTCGATATCATCGACGAGATTCAGGAAAATCTGGCGATCGACGTGACCCCGGCAAGCTGGCCGATCGGCATGGGGCGCGAGTTTCTGGGCTGTTACGACATCCTGCGCGACCGGCTGGAACTGATGGACCGCGCCGACCGCAACAAGGTGGCCGAAAGCGTCAAGATCGAAGGGCTGGACGACCCGCTGCTGGAACAGCACATCCCCGCCGACCTGCTGGCAAAGCTGCGCGAAGAGGTCGAGATGGCGCGCGAACTGCTGCCCGCGCTGAACCCGCAGGCGGTGCTCGAAGGGCATATGACGCCGATCTGGTTCGGCTCTGCGATCAACTCGTTCGGCGTCAAGGAACTGATGAACGGTATCGCCACCTATGGCCCCGAGCCGCAGGTGCAGGCCGCCGAGCCGCGCAAGATCGCGCCCGAGGAAACCAAGGTCACCGGCTTCGTGTTCAAGGTGCAGGCCAACATGGACCCCAAGCACCGCGACCGGGTGGCCTTTGTCCGGCTGGCCTCGGGCCATTTTCAGCGCGGCATGAAACTGACCCATGTGCGCAGCAAGAAACCGATGACGATTTCCAATCCGGTGCTGTTCCTGGCCAGCGACCGCGAACTGGCCGAAGAGGCCTGGGCCGGCGACATCATCGGCATCCCCAACCACGGCCAGCTGCGCATCGGCGACACCCTGACCGAGGGCGAGGCGATCCGTGTGACCGGCATCCCCAGCTTCGCGCCCGAACTGCTGCAGACCTGTCGCGCCGGCGACCCGATGAAGGCCAAGCATCTGGAAAAGGCGCTGATGCAATTCGCCGAGGAAGGCGCCGCCAAGGTGTTCAAGCCCGCCATCGGCTCGGGCTTCATCGTCGGCGTCGTCGGTCAGCTTCAGTTCGAGGTGCTGGCCAGCCGGATCGAGATGGAATACGGCCTGCCGGTGCGGTTCGAGCCCTCGCAATTCACCAGCGCGCGCTGGGTGAGCGGCCCCAAGGCACAGGTTGACGCCTTCGTGAACAAGAACCGCGGCCATATCTCCTACGATCACGACGGAGACATCGTTTACATGACGAGGCTGCAATGGGACATCGACCGGATCGAGCGCGACCACCCCGAACTGACGCTGAGCGCGACCAAGGAAATGCAGGTCTGACCCTGCGGACGCTGCTGGCCGCGCTGGCGCTGCTGCTGACCGCCGCACAGGCGCATACGGCCGAGGTTCTGCGCGATCTGCGCTATGGCCCCGATGCGGCGCAGGCGCTGGATGTCTATCTGCCCGGCGCGAAACCGGCAAACGCCCCGGCAATCGTGATGGTGCATGGCGGCGCCTGGACCACGGGCGACAAGGCCAACCGCGCGGTCTGGGACGCCAAACAGGCCTATTGGGGCGCGCGCGGCTATATTCTGATCGCGGTGAACTACCGGATGCTGCCCGCAGCCGCGCCGCAGACCCAGGCGCGCGACATCGCCGCCGCGCTGCGGTTCGTGCAAAAGGGGCTGCCGGGCTGGGGCGGCGATCCGGGCCGGCTGTTGCTGATGGGCCATTCGGCGGGCGGGCATCTGGTGGCGCTGGTCAGCACCGACGCTGCGCTGCGCAGCCAGGCGGGCCTGGCCCCCTGGCGCGGCACGGTGGTGCTGGATTCGGCCGCGCTTGATGTCGTGGGCCAGATGACCCGCCCGCGCGTGCCGCGCTATATGAAAACCGCCTTTGGCAGCGACCCCGCGGCCTGGCCCGCGGTCAGCCCGATGGCGCGGATCGCCGGGCCTACGGGGCCGTTCCTGCTGATCTGTTCGACGCGGCGGCGGCTGTCTTGCGACGAGGCGCAGCGCTTTGCGGTTCGGGTGCGCGATGCGGGCGGTCAGGCGCATCTGGTGCCGCTTGACCTGTCGCACCGCGAGGTCAACACCACGCTGGGCACACCGGGCGCGCCTGCCACCGTGGCGGTTGATCGCTATCTCAAGGGGCTTGGCCTGCCCTGATCCAGCCGCCCCGGGGGCCGGGTCAGAAGACGAAGATATCCTCGCTCACCTCGGCGGCGGACACGCCGCGCAGCTCGATCACGATATCCGAGATTTCCCAGTCGGCGGTGTACCAGGTGATCAGCGCGTCGCCCTCGGCATCCTCGCTGATGGTCAGATCGTCGAAGCCGAGCTCGGTTTCGCTGAAATCCAGCGTGTCGCGGGTGACATCGAAATCCTCGACGATGTCATGGCTGGCGCCGCCGCCCATGCCGCCCAGATTGTTGGGATCGTTCAGCTTGTAGATGATCGTGTCGCTGCCGCCGCCGGTCCAGATGAAATTGGTGCCCGAACCGCCGAAAATCTCGTCGCCCGCGTTGGTGCCGAACAGGATCTCGTTCAACTCGCTGCCATAGGAGCCGTGATCGCGGTCATTGCCCAGATCCTCGCGCGCGCCGTCGACGATCTGAAAGGTCAGCGGATCCCAGTAGGCGCCGTTGAAGGTCAACTCTTCGATGAAACCCGCTGTGCCGGTGAACATGTCCACCACCCGGACCGAGGCCTGATCGCCCTCAAACGAGATCACCATATCGCTGCCCGCACGGGTGAAATGCACGGCGGAAAAGGCTTCGGCCGAACTGCCGCTGGACGGGCCGTAAAAGCCGCGCAGGTCGATCCGGTCCTCGTTCAGGTAACTGGGCGCGTTGCCCTGATCCACGATCACGTCATGGCCCCAGTCGGCCACGCCTTCGGAAACCCCAAAGACATAGACATCGCCGTCGGCGCCGCCGCTCATCAGGTCGTCGCCCAGCCCGCCGTCGATCGTGTCGCGGCCGGCACCGCCCCGGATCTTGTCGCGGCCGGTGCCGCCCTCGAGCCAGTCGTAGCCGTCACCGGCGATGATGCGGTCGTTGCCGTCCCCGCCCAGAATATGGTTCTGGCCGTTTCCGCCATGCAGCAGGTCGTCGCCCTCTTCGCCTTCCAGCCGGTCGTCGCCGTCGCCGCCACCGATCCTGTCGTCGCCCGCACCGCCGAACGCGGTGTCGTTGCCCGCACCCAGCGACATGGCGTCGCCGCCGCCATTGCCGAACATCCAGTCATCGCCGCCGCGGCCAGTCTGACGCTCGGCCAGATCGTTGCCCGCGATGATATCGTTCAGATTGGTGCCATTGCCCGTGGTCGGCAGCGTATAGGTGACACCGGCGCATTGGATCGACTCGACCGCGCCGCCGCCGAAATGATCGACGATCTCGATGTGATAGGCGGGCGAGCCGGGATCGTGGAACCGGTCGGGATCGGCGGGCAGGTCGATGATCAGATCGTCGCCAACCCGCTCGGCCGTGGCCCAGCCGACATAACCCAGGGATGCCGAATGATAGAGCCCCCCGGCATTCAGGATCACATCCGGCGCGCCGTCCGTGCCCTGATCGTCGATCACGAAGTTCATCACCGGGCCGCCGCCAAACCGATACAGATCATAGGTGTCGGCCCCGTTGCCACCGCTCATGAAATCGGTTTCATTGCTGGACGACACCCCCAAGGGCTTGATAATGTCGTCGTCCGCAGTTCCGGTCAGAATATCGGCCCCGGATGTCCCTGTGATCGTCGCCATGGCTTGCTCCCTTGTGGCTGCGGCGCGTGTCCGCGGCCATAAGGGCGGCCCCGGCGGCCCGAAGCAATCGACACATTGATTATTTCGCCGCTTTAGTCCTCAGGTTTATGCCCGAAACCGGCCCCTTTTGACGCGGTCCGCCCTCCGTCCCGCAGCGTTACCTTGACTGCGGGCATGCGCTGGCATATTCATCCCGCCAAGTTGAGAGATCGGCAATACGGTCGGTCGGGCCGCGCGGAATTGCGGCCAAGTCTGTCGCTGAAAAACCCAAAGGGCCTGTATGACCAAATTTGCCGACTTGGGGCTCGACCCCAAAGTGCTTTCCGCCGTTGCTGACGCGGGCTATGAAACCCCCACCCCGATCCAGGCCGGTGCGATCCCGCCTGCCCTGGCCGGACGCGACGTGCTGGGCATCGCCCAGACCGGCACCGGCAAGACCGCCAGCTTCACGCTGCCGATGATCACGATGCTGTCCAAGGGCCGCGCCCGTGCCCGGATGCCGCGCAGCCTGGTGCTGGCGCCGACCCGGGAACTGGCCGCGCAGGTCGCCGAAAACTTCGACACCTACGCCAAGAACACCAAGCTGACCAAGGCACTGCTGATCGGCGGCGTATCGTTCAAGGAACAGGATCAGCTGATCGACAAGGGCGTGGACGTTCTGATCGCCACCCCTGGCCGCCTGCTGGACCATTTCGAGCGCGGCAAGCTGCTGCTGACCGGCGTGCAGATCATGGTGGTGGATGAGGCCGACCGGATGCTCGACATGGGCTTCATCCCGGATATCGAGCGCATCTTCCAGATGACGCCCTTTACCCGCCAGACCCTGTTCTTCTCCGCCACCATGGCGCCCGAGATCGAGCGGATCACCAACACCTTCCTGTCGAACCCGGTCAAGATAGAGGTCGCCCGCGCCGCGACCACCGGCGAGAACATCGAACAGGGCGTGGTGATGTTCCGCGCCAGCCGCAAGGACAAGCAGGCCAGCGAGAAACGCGCGCTGCTGCGCGCGTTGATCGAGCAGGAGGGCGACACCTGCACCAACGCCATCATCTTCTGCAACCGCAAGACCGAGGTCGATACCGTTGCCAAGTCGCTGGCCAAATACGGCTATGACGCGGCCCCGATCCACGGCGATCTGGATCAGTCGCAGCGGACCAAGACGCTGGACTCGTTCCGCGAGGGCAAGCTGCGCTTTCTGGTTGCCTCGGACGTGGCCGCGCGCGGGCTGGACGTGCCTGCGGTCAGCCATGTCTTCAACTACGACGTGCCCAGCCACGCCGAGGATTACGTGCACCGCATCGGCCGGACCGGCCGCGCCGGGCGCAAGGGCAAGGCGCTGATGATCTGCGTGCCCTATGACGAAAAGAACTTCGCCAATATCGAGGCGCTGGTGAACAAGGAAATTCCGCGCGTCGAAAGCCCGCTGAAATCCGCAGCCCCCGCGGCCACGCCTGCCCCGGCCCCGGCTCCGGCTCCCGCGCGCGATGAGGCCCCGAAACAGGCCGCTGAAGCACCCGCCGAAAAAGCGCCCGAAGCCGCGCGTCAGCCGTCTTCGGCCCCGTCGCCGAAGAAACCCGCGTCGTCGCGCAGCAGCAGCAGCAGTTCTAAATCCTCGTCCGGTCGCTCCGGCAGCCGCCGGGACGAGCCGGTGGTGGGCATGGGCGATCACATGCCCGCCTTCCTGACCCGCTCGTTCAAGGCCCCGGCCGACTAAGCCGCGACCGGCTATCGCATTGAAAAAAGGCGGCCCCGCAAGGCCGCCTTTTCTGTATCTTGCGGGGGGCCGACGGCGCGCTCAGGGCACCAGACGGCTGATCACCACCACGACCTCGGGCTTGCGGCCGATCTCGTCCAGCGCAACCTGACGGGTGCGGCGGCGCAGCGCATCCTCCAGCTTGTCGTCGTTCATCAGGGTCTTGTCATCCGACCGTGCCAGAAGCTGGGCTAGATCCTGTTCCAAAACCTCGGCCAGCCCGGCCTTCGAGCGTCCGGTTTCCGGCAGGCCCTTCAGCTCAACCCAGGGTTCGCCCAGCGGCTCGTCCTCTTCGTCGATGATCAGCGTGACCAGGATCAGCCCGTTCAGCGCCATGCGGATCCGGTCGCGCACCACCCCGTCCATCGCGCCGATATGCACCGATCCGTCCAGATAGGTGCGCCCGGCCTCGATATGTTCAACCACGCGCGGGGCGGCGCCGGTCAGATCCAGCATGGTGCCGTTGGTCGCGATCGCAGCCGCGATCCCCTTGTCGCGGGCCAGATTCACATGGGCGCGCAGGTGCCGGTGCTCGCCATGCATCGGGATCAGGATCTGCGGCTTCATGATCGTGTGCATCTGTTCCAGATCGGGGCGGTTGGCGTGGCCCGACACATGATACAGATCGGCCCGGTCGTCGATCACGTTCACCCCCATTTCGGAAAACGCGTTGACGATCTGGATCACGCCGCGCTCGTTGCCCGGAATGGTCTTGGACGAAAACAGGAACGTGTCGCCCTCTTTCATCGTCAGGCCCAGATACTTGCCCCGCGCCAGCTGCGCCGACGCCGCCCGCCGCTCGCCCTGGCTGCCGGTCACGATCAGCATCAGGTGATCGCGCGGGATGCTCAGCGCATCCTCGGGCGGTACGGTGGCGGGGAAATCGGTCAGCACGCCGGTTTCCACCGACGCCTCGACCATCCGGCGCATCGCCCGGCCCAGCAGCACGATCGAGCGGCCCGCCGCATGGCCCGCCTCGGCCAGCGTCTTCACCCGTGCCACGTTCGACGCGAAGGTGGTTGCCACCACCATGCCCTCGGCCTTGCTGACAAGCTGCTCGATCGCCGGGCCCACGGTCGATTCCGACCGGCCCGCCGCGGGCGAGAACACATTGGTGGAATCGCAGATCAGCGCCTGCACGCCGTCGCCGGCCACCTCGGCCCACAGGGCGGGATTGAACGCCTCGCCCACCACCGGGTGCTCGTCGAGCTTGAAATCGCCGGTATGCACCACCCGCCCGGCGGGCGTGTCGATCACCATGGCCGAGCTTTCGGGGATCGAATGCGACACCGGCAGGAACGAGACGCTGAACGGCCCGGCGGTGATCGTTTCGGGCCAGGGCCGCACCACTTTCACCAGGGCCGGGTCCAGGCCCTTTTCCTCCAGCTTGCGGGCGGCGATGTTACCGGTGAAGGCGCGGGTATAGACCGGCGCCTTCAGCCGCGGCCACCCCAGCGCCAGCGCGCCGACGTGGTCTTCGTGCGCATGGGTGATAAAGATCGCCTCCAGCCGGTCGGCGCGCTCTTCCAGCCAGGCGATATCGGCATAGATCAGATCGACGCCCGGCGTGCTGTCCATATCCGGGAACGTCACGCCCAGATCGACCAGGATCAGCCGCTCGGCCCCCACCGGCCCATAGCCATAGACATAGGCGTTCATGCCGATCTCGCCGGCGCCCCCCAAAGGAAGGTATATCAGTCGGTTGCTGCTCATTGTGCCTTGTGGTCCTTGTTATAGGCATGGATCACGGTCAGGCCATGCATT
Organism: Actibacterium sp. D185-2; assembly: GCF_054954595.1. NCBI lineage: Bacteria > Pseudomonadati > Pseudomonadota > Alphaproteobacteria > Rhodobacterales > Roseobacteraceae > Actibacterium > Actibacterium sp. D185-2. Next base: position 132,675 of record NZ_JBPWNX010000005.1, on the reverse strand, counting down.
GTAAGATCGTCCTCAATCGTGTCGAACAACAGATCGCCAGTCGCGAAAAGCGGCGCCAGGCCACCCGTGCCGACGACCTTCATCTGTTTGCCGTATTCGGCGCGGATGCGTTCGGTGATTCCCTGGATCAGGCCGATATAGCCCCAGAAGATGCCCGACTGGATACAGGCCACCGTATTGGTGCCGATTACACGGTCTGGCTTGGTAATGTCCACATGCGGCAGCGCCGCAGCGCCCTGATGCAGCGCCTCGAGCGACAGGTTCACCCCCGGTGCGATCACCCCGCCGACATAGGCACCGTCCCCGGCCACCACGTCGAAATTGGTAGCGGTGCCGAAATCGATGACGACCACATCGCCGCCGTGCCGGTCGAACGCGCCAACCGCATTGGCCAGACGGTCGGGCCCCACGGCGGTGCCCGGATCGACCCGCGGCGCGACCGGCAACAGGCAGTCGGGCCGCCCCACGACCAATGGCCGCGTGTTGAAATAACGGTCGGTGAAGACGCGCAGGTTGAACACCACCCGCGGCACGGTGGACGAGATGATCACATCGGTGATATCAGCATCAATACCGTGGTGGCGCACCAGCGTGGTGTACCAGGTGAAATACTGATCCGCGGTGCGCTGATGCTCGGTCGAGGTGCGCAGCGTGCACAAGAACCGGGTGCCGTCCCAGATCGAGAAAACGGTGTTGGTGTTGCCGCAGTCGATACACAGAAGCATCCGCCCCTCCTTCAGAAAAACACGTCCGCCGCCGGGATGACATGGCGACCTTGCGCGGTGTTTAGGACGAGATGGCCGGCGGCGTCCACCGTCTCGAACACGCCGGTTGTTTCCGCGCGGCCGGTGCGGGCGGTGATCACCTCGCCCAGCCGCGCGGCGCGGGCCAGCCAGGCCTCGCGCAGCGGGGCAAAGCCATAGGTGGCAAAGCGCGCCTCCTGCACCGCATAGGCGTTGGCCAGCAGCAGCAGAAACTCTTGCGGGGTGACCCGCGCGCCGGTTTCCGACAGCAGGCTGGCGGGCGGCACCGCGCCCGGCTCGACCTGTCCGGGGGTGGGGGCCGCGATCAGGTTCACCCCGAAGCCGATCGCCAGATGCGCCACGCCGGGCCCCTGACCGACGCTTTCCAGCAGGATACCCGCCACCTTGCCGCCATTCAGCAGCACGTCATTGGGCCATTTCAACGCAAAGGGCGCGGGGCGGCCGGTGGCGGCGACAAAGGCGTCGAACAGCGCCAACGACGCCACGAAGGACCGCAGCGCCACCTTCTCGGGTGGCTCGGTCGGATGCAACAGCAGGGTCGCGGCGAAATTGCCCTCGGGCGCGGCCCAGGCGCGGCCCCGCCGGCCGTGGCCTGCGGTCTGGTGCTGCGCCAGGATCCACAGCGGCCCGGCAGTGTCGGCAACCCGGCGGGCGGCCTCGCGCATGGTGCTGTCGGTCTGGGTCAGCTCCAGCAGGCCATAGCCCGCGGGCCAGGTGTCAGTTGACAAGGGTCTGCGCTGCCGCCTGCGCCAGCCCCTCGACCCCGAACAGGTTGACCACGCCGATCACCATCACCGCCGCCGAAGCCATCAGAAAGCCCCAGAGCACCGGGTTCATGGACCCGTCCAGCCCGGCCTTCTGCTCGTCGCCGAAATACATGTAATAGATGATCCGCAGGTAATAGAACGCCCCGATCACCGAGGCGAGCACCCCGGCAACGGCCAGCCAGACCATATGCGCGTCCACCGCGGCCTTCAGCACATAGAACTTGCCGAAAAAGCCCACCAGCGGCGGCACACCCGCCAGGCTGAACAGCAGCACCATCATCGCCAGCGCCTTCAGCGGCTCGCGCGCGGAATACATGTTCAGCGCGGTGATGTCGGTCACCGGCTTGCCGTCGCGCTCCATGCTCAGGATGAAGGCGAAAACGCCCACATTCATCGTCACATAGATCGCCATGTAGATCAGCATCGCCTGCACGCCGCCCGCCGTCCCGGCGGCCAGCGCCATCAGGGCAAAGCCCATATGCGTGATCGAGGAATAAGCCATCAGCCGCTTGATGTTGCGCTGACCGATCGCCGCGACCGCGCCCAGCCCCATCGACAGCACCGACAGCAGCGCGATCACCTGGCCCCAGTCATGGGTGGCCCCGCCGAACGCATCGAACAACACCCGGGCGAACAGGCCCATCGCCGCCATTTTCGGCGCGGTGGCAAAGAAGGCGGTAACCGGCGTCGGCGAACCTTCATAGACATCGGGTGTCCACATGTGAAACGGCACCGCCGAGACCTTGAAGGCCAGCCCGGTGATCAGGAAGATCAGCCCGAACAGCAGGCCCAGCGGCATCGCCCCGTCCGAGGCGGCGGCGATGATGCCCGAAAACTGCGTGGTCCCGGTAAAGGCATAAGTCAGCGACGCGCCATACAGCAGCATCCCCGACGACAGCGCGCCAAGGACGAAGTATTTCAGCCCCGCCTCGGTCGATTTGACGCTGTCGCGACGCAGGCTGGCCACGACGTACAGCGCCAGCGACTGCAGCTCCAGCCCCATATAAAGCGACATCAGGTTGCCGGCCGAAACCATCATCATCATGCCCACGACCGCCAGCGCCACCAGCACCGGATATTCGAACCGGTCCAGATCCAGCCGCGCCATATAGCCCTGGCTCATCAGCAGCACCGCCGCCGCCGACAGCAGGATCACCACCTTGGCGAACCGCGCGAACCCGTCATCGATGAAAGCGCCGTCGAACGCGGCCTGGCCCGCGCCGCCGCCGAACCCGATCCAGATCGCCAGCACGACGAAGACCCCCGAGGTTGCCCAGGTCAGCAACGGCGTCATCCTGTCCTTGCCCGTGTAAACCGCAAACAGCAGCGCGCCCATGGCATAGACCGCCAGCAGCAGTTCCGGCAGGACGGTGGAGATATCGGCAGAGATCATCGCTCTCCCCTTCAGTTCTGGACAAGCTGGACGGCCGAGCCGCTGTCGAGCAGCGCCGTCTGATGGTTGGAAACGAGCGCCTCGACCGAGGGGCCGATGATATCGGTCACCAGGCGCGGGTAGACGCCCAGCAGCAGGGTCATGACCACAAGCGGCGCAAAGATCGCCCGCTCGCGGCCGGTCATGTCGGTGATCGTCTTCAGGCTTTCCTTGATCAGATCGCCAAAGACGACCCGGCGGTACAGCCACAGCGCATAGCCCGCCGACAGGATCACACCGGTCGCGGCCACGGCGGCGACCCAGGTGTTGACCTGAAACACACCCATCAAGGTCAGGAACTCGCCCACGAACCCGCTGGTGCCCGGCAGGCCGACATTGGCCATGGTGAACAGCATGAAGATCAGCGCATAGGCCGGCATCCGGTTCACGAGGCCGCCGTAGGCGTCGATCTCGCGCGTGTGCATCCGGTCATAGATCACGCCCACGCACAGGAACAGTGCGCCCGACACGAAGCCGTGGCTGATCATCTGAAAGATCGCGCCATCGACGCCCTGCTGGTTGGCGGCGAAAATGCCCATGGTGACATAGCCCATATGCGCGACCGACGAATAGGCGATCAGCTTTTTCATGTCCGACTGCACCAGCGCCACCAGGCTGGTATAGACGACGGCGATCGCCGACAGCCACAGCACCATGGGGGCCAGCAGATCGCTTGCGACCGGGAACATCGGCAGGGAAAAGCGCAGGAAGCCATAGCCGCCCATCTTCAGCAGGATCGCGGCCAGCACCACGGACCCGGCGGTGGGCGCCTGAACGTGTGCATCGGGCAGCCAGGTGTGCACCGGCCACATCGGCATCTTCACCGCGAAACTGGCGAAGAAGGCCAGCCACAGCAGCGTCTGCAATCCGCCCATGATCTGCCAGCCCAGCACGCTGATCGTGCCAGAGCTGAAGTCATGCATCAGCAGGGTCGGAATATCGGTGGTGCCCGCATTCATATACATGGCGATCATCGCCACCAGCATCAGCACCGAGCCGAAGAAGGTATAGAGGAAGAACTTGAATGCCGCATAGATGCGGTTCTTGCCGCCCCAGATGCCGATGATCAGGAACATCGGGATCAGGCCACCCTCGAAAAACAGATAGAACAGCACCAGATCAAGCGCGCAGAACACGCCCAGCATCAGGGTTTCCAGCACCAGAAAGGCGATCATGTATTCCTTGACCCGGTGGGTAACCCCCCAGCAGGCGCCGATGGTGATCGGCATCAGGAAGGTGGTCAGCATCACGAACAGGATCGAAATCCCGTCCACGCCCATCTTGTATTTCAGCCCCATCAGCCAGTCACGCTCTTCCACGAACTGAAAGCCGGTGTCGGACGGATCGAACCCGAACAGCAGGAACAGCGACACCAGAAAGGTCAGCGATGTGGCGATCAGCGCGACCCATTTGGCGTTGCGCTGCGCCGCCTCGTCTTCGCCGCGCAGGAAGAAGGCCAGCACCGCCGCTGCGATCAGCGGGATGAAGGTGATCATGGACAGAAGGTTTTCCATCAGTGCGCGCCCCCGCTGGCAATGGACATCCAGGTGATCAGAACCACGATCCCGATCACCATGGCGAATGCGTAATGGAACAGATAGCCCGACTGCGCCCGCCCGGCGAGCCGGGTGAAGAAGGGCACGATGCCCATCGCCACGCCGTTGATCGTGCCGTCGATCACGTTGCCGTCGCCGCGCCGCCACAGAAAGCCACCCAGCCGCTTCACCGGCTGGACAATCAGGAAGTCGTAGACTTCGTCGAAATACCACTTGTTCAGCAGGAACAGGTACAGCGGGCGCTGGCTTGTGGCCAGGCGCTTGGGCAGGGCCGGGTTCACGATGTAGAACAGATAGGCCACGACAAAGCCAAACAGCATCGCGATGAAGGGCGAGACCTTGACCCAGACCGGCGCATGATGCGCCTCGTCGATCACATGGTTATCGGGGCCCATGAAGATCGCCCCTTGCGGCGCGGTGCCGATATGCAGGTCGGCGGCTGCGGTGTGGCCCGCCCCCTCCACCATCGCGGTGGTGGCGTGACCGGCCTCTGCCGCCGGGGCCTCGGCCGTGGCATGGGTATCGGCCGGTGCGGCCTCTTCGCCATGGCCCGCAGCCATTTCGGTTTCATGCGCGGCGATGCCGAAGAAACGGGTCAGCTTGTCGTGATCGCCGAAGAACGAGCCGTACCAGACCATGCCGGAGAACACCGCCCCCAGCGCCAGAACGCCCAGCGGCACCAGCATGACCATCGGGCTTTCATGCGCGTGGTCATGGGTGTGCTTGTCGCCGCGCGCCGTGCCAAAGAAGGTCAGGAACATCAGCCGCCAGGAATAGAAACTGGTGAAGCAGGCCGCGATCACCAGCAGCCAGAAGGCATAGGCCGACCCGCCGGCCCAGGCGCTTTCGATGATCGCATCCTTGGACAGGAACCCGGCAAAGCCGATCCCGGTCAGCGGAATGCCCACACCGGTGATCGCCAGCGTGCCGATCATCATCGCCCAGAACGTATAGGGGATCTTGGCGCGCAACGCGCCATAGTTGCGCATGTCCTGTTCGTGATGCATCGCATGGATCACCGACCCGGCCCCAAGGAACAGCATCGCCTTGAAGAACGCATGCGTCAGCAGGTGGAACATCGCCGCCGAATAGACGCCCGACCCCGCCGCCACGAACATATAGCCCAGCTGCGAACAGGTCGAATAGGCGATGACGCGCTTGATGTCGTTCTGCACCAGACCCACGGTCGCGGCGAAAAACGCGGTGGTGGCGCCGATCACCACGATGAAGGCCATCGCACCGGGCGCATATTCCATCAGCGGCGACATGCGGCACACCAGGAACACACCGGCGGTGACCATGGTCGCGGCGTGGATCAGCGCCGACACCGGCGTCGGGCCCTCCATCGCGTCGGGCAGCCAGGTATGCAGGAACAACTGCGCCGATTTGCCCATCGCGCCGATGAACAGCAGAACCCCGATCAGGTTGGCCGCGTTCCAGTCGGTCCACAGGAAGGTCAGGTTGGTATTGGCCAGGGCGGGGGCCGCGGCGAACACGTCGTCGAACAGCAGGCTGTCGGTCAAAAAGAACAGCGCGAACATGCCCAGCAGAAAGCCGAAATCGCCGACCCGGTTGACGATGAACGCCTTCATCGCGGCGGCATTGGCCGAGGGCTTCTTCCAGTAGAACCCGATCAGCAGGTATGATGCGACGCCGACCCCTTCCCAGCCGAAGAACATCTGCAGCAGGTTGTCGGCGGTGACCAGCGCCAGCATGGCGAAGGTGAAGAACGACAGATAGGCGAAGAAGCGCGCCTTATAGGGTTCGTCCGCGCCCCATTGTGGATCGTGCTCCATGTAGCCGAAGCTGTAGAGGTGCACCAGCGACGACACCGTGGTGACCACGATCAGCATGATCGCCGTCAGCCGATCCAGCCGGATCGCCCAGTCGGTCACCAGCGATCCGCTTTCGATCCAGCGCAGGATCTGGATGTGCTCGGTCGTGCCGTCGAAGCTCAGAAACACGATCCAGCTGAGCAGCGCCGACAGGAACAAAAGGCCCGTGGTGACCCACATCGCGCCTTTTTCACCGATGATGCGCCAGCCGAACCCGCCGATCAGGGCGCCGACCAGCGGCGCGAAGAGGATGATGCCAACCATTCTCGCTTACCCCTTCATCACATTGACGTCTTCGACCGCGATCGAGCCGCGGGTGCGGAAGAAACAGACCAGAATGGCCAGACCGATGGCGGCCTCGGCGGCGGCGACGGTCAGCACGAACAGGGTGAACACCTGCCCCACCAGATCGCCCAGAAAGGCCGACGCGGCGACGAAGTTGATATTGACCGCCAGCAGCATCAGCTCGATCGACATCAGGATGACGATGACGTTCTTCCGGTTCAGGAAGATGCCGAAAATCCCGATGACGAACAGCGCCGCCCCAACCGCCAGGTAATGTTCCAGTCCGATCATGTCCCTCGTCCTTGCCTCCGGGGTGTTGCGCGGGCCTAAAGCCCCTGCCCCGGTTTCACGTCTTTCAGTTCCATCGCCTTTGCCGGGTCGCGGTAAATCTGCGCCAGGATATCCTGACGCTTGATATCGGGGCGGTGGCGCAGCGTCAGCACGATCGCCCCGATCATCGCCACCAGCAGGATCAGCCCCGCAGACTGAAACAGGTAGATGTAATCGTCATAGATCAGCTGCCCCAGCGCGGCGGTGTTTTGCACGTCGCCGGGGGCCGGGGCCACCGCGTCGCGCGCCGCAAGCGCCGCGTCGCTGATATGCCAGCTGCCGAACACCATGCCCAGTTCCATCAGCAAGACCACGCCGATCAGCCCGGCCAGCGGCACATAGCGCGCCATTTCGCCCTTCAGCTCGGCGAAATCGACATCCAGCATCATCACCACGAACAGGAACAGCACCGCGACCGCGCCGACATAGACGATGATCAGAAGCATCGCCACGAACTCGGCCCCCAGCAGCACGAACAGCCCCGCCGCCGACAGAAAGGCCAGGATCAGCCACAGCACCGAATGCACCGGGTTCTTGGCCACAACCACGAAAAGCCCCGCCACCACCACCGTGATGGCGAACAGATAGAAGGCAAGATCGGCCACGCTCATGCGTTGTCCTCCTCGTTATCCTTGAACACGTCCTGCGCCAGGCGCAGCGCATGGGTCATGGCGGGAATACCGCCCAGCATCGCCATCTGATAGATCACCTCGGCCACTTCCTTCTGGCTGGCGCCGGCCTCCAGCGCGTGGCGCACCGTCATCTTGAACTGCGGCTCGGCCTGGGCGCCCAGCACCGTCAGCCCCGCCAGAACCACCAGCAGCCGGGTCTTGGCGTCCAGCCCGTCCTTGTTGAAGGCATTGCCCCACATCATGTCCATGAAATTCTTGGGCATGGTCGGCATCAGATTGTCGAAGCCGGTCACCTGAAAACTTTCCAACGCCGGGTTGAAGGCCCGGGCCATGGCGTGGCTCTGCTCCATCATCTGCTCAAAGAGTTTTGCGAAATCGGTCATCTGTACGGCGCATCCAGTTCCAGGTTGCGCGCGATCTCTGCTTCCCAGCGCTCGCCGTTATCAAGCAGTTTCTGCTTGTCATAGAACAGCTCTTCGCGGGTTTCGGTCGAGAATTCGAAATTCGGCCCCTCGACGATCGCATCCACCGGGCAGGCCTCCTGGCAGAAGCCGCAATAGATGCATTTGGTCATGTCGATGTCATAGCGCGTGGTGCGGCGGCTGCCATCCTCGCGCGGTTCGGCGTCAATGGTGATCGCCTGCGCCGGGCAGATCGCCTCGCACAGCTTGCAGGCGATGCAGCGCTCTTCGCCATTGGGATAGCGGCGCAGCGCGTGTTCGCCGCGGAACCGGGGCGACAGCGGACCCTTTTCATGCGGATAGTTGATCGTCTCGGCTGGCTGAAAGAAATACTTCAGACCCAGCCGGAAGCCGTTGAAAAAGTCAGCCAGCAAAAAGTATTTCGCGGCGCGGGTATAGTCGATTGCCATATCAGCCTCCGATAGCCCAGCGGGCATAGGCCCCGCCGAAAAGTTCGAAATGGGCGAAGAACGACACCAGCACGACCCAGCCCAGCGACATCGGCAGGAACACTTTCCAGCCCAGGCGCATCAACTGGTCATAGCGGTAGCGCGGCACGATCGCCTTGACCATCGCGAACATGAAGAAGCAAAGCGCCATCTTCAGCACCATCCACAGGAACCCGTCGGCCAGGCCGGGAATGGGCGACAGCCAGCCGCCGAAGAACAGCAGCGTCATCAGCGCGCACATCAGCACCACCGCCGTCAACTCGCCGATCATGAACAGCAGGAAGGGGGTGGCGGAATATTCCACCTGATAGCCGGCGACCAGTTCCGATTCGGCCTCGGGCAGATCGAAGGGCGGGCGGTTGGTTTCGGCCAGCGCCGAAACGAAGAACAGCACCACCATCGGCAGATGCGGCAGCCAGTACCAGCTGAACAGCCCGTAATTGCCATCCTGCGCGCGGACGATATCGGACAGGTTCAGCGACCCGGTGGACAGGATCACCCCGATCAGGATCAGGCCGATGCTGACCTCATAGGAAATCATCTGCGCGGCGGAGCGAAGCGAGCCGAGGAATGGGTATTTGGAGTTCGACGCCCAGCCGCCCATGATCACGCCGTACACCTCGAGCGACGAGATCGCGAAGATATACAGGATCGCGACGTTGATATCGGCGACCACCCAGCCGTCGTTGAACGGCACCACCGCCCAGGCGATCATCGCCATGACAAAGCTGATCAGCGGCGCCAGCAGGAACACGACCTTGTCGGCCCCGGCGGGGATCACCACCTCTTTGAAGATGTATTTGATGAAATCGGCGAAGGATTGCAGCAGGCCGAAGGCGCCGACGACGTTGGGACCCTTGCGCATCTGGACCGCGGCCCAGACCTTGCGGTCGGCATACATCAGGAAGGCAAGCGCCACCAGAAGCGGGACAACCACCAACAGGCATTGCCCCAGAATAAGCAACGCGATCCCCAGATTGGTTGTCGTGAAGAATTCGACCATTGTTCAGCCTTTCACACCGTCGGTATCCCTTCATCGGCGCAGTTTGCCACCACCACTTCCGCGTCGATGGTCTGCACGCCGCGTGGCAGGGCAGGCGAGATGGTGTAAACAGCATCTGCCTGCCAAACGCCACCCTCTTGTGCGACATTCGTCCGCACATGTCGCGCAAATCCGTAGCCCCGGATCAGCGTGTACTGCGCCGCCGCGCATCGGGCGTAATCCGCCACGTCGTCCTGTCCGCGCGCACCCTGCATCCGAACCACGAAATTGACCAGATCGCCGTCCAGAAGCCGCGTCTCGACGCCCAGATAACCGGGCGCGAAATCCGCCTGCGCCACCACGCCCCCCGGCGCGGGCGCACAGCCCGCCTGCCCGCCGAAAACGGCCAGCATCGCCAGAAGGGAAAGCGCGGATCGCATCATCCCCGGCCCTATTCCGCCGCGACCGGCGTGCTACGCCGCGCCAACGCACCCGCGCTCAGCTCGGCCATCAGCGCAGAGGCCCGCGCGATCGGGTTGGTCAGATAGAAATCCGACACCGCCATACGGAAATGACCCTTTTCCAGCGGCCCCGCCGGCAGCGGCGTCCAGGCGTTTTCCGGCACGCTGTCGATCAGCGCCAGATGCGGCACCTCGGCCACCAACCCCTGACGCAGCTGCGCCAGACTGTCATAGGGCAGCACCGCGCCCAACTCGGCCGACAGGGCACGCAGGATGGCCCAGTTTTCCTTGGCCTGGCCCGGCGGAAAGCCGGCGCGCAACGCCAGCTGCGGGCGGCCCTCGGTATTGACGAACAGGCCCTGCTCTTCGGTATAGGCCGCACCCGGCAGGATCACATCGGCCCGGTGCGCGCCGCGGTCGCCATGGCTGCCCTGATAGATCACGAAGGGGCCCGCGGCGATGTCGATTTCGTCGGCGCCCAGATTGTAAACCACCCCGGCCCCGTCCAGCGCGGCATCGATGCCGCCCTCGGTCACCGCACCCACATCCATCGCGCCCACGCGCGCGGCGGCGGTGTGCAGCATCAGGAACCCGGCACCCAGCGCCCCGGCCAGCGCCATGACCTGGCCGATCACACCCGCACCATCGCCTTCCTGAATCGCGCCCTGCCCCAGAATGACCAGCGCGCCCTCTTGCGGCTGTCCCGCGTTCAGCAGGCGGTTGACCACCAGCCGGCCCGGCCCGTGATTGGTCACGTCATAGGTCAGATCCGCCCCCTTGCCGATCACATGCACCTCGGCGCCCGCCAGCCAGGCCTTGCGGATCCGCGCATCCAGCACCGGCGCCTCGACGCGCGGGTTGGTGCCGATCAGGTAGATGTGCCTGGCGGTGTCGATATCCTCGATCCGCGCGGTGCCAACATAGGCCGAACGGTTGCCCGCAGGCAGCTTGGCGCCATCGACGCGACATTCGACGCTGCCGCCCTGCCCTTCGACCAGCTGTCTCAGCGCAAAGGCAGCCTCGACCGGGGCCAGATCGCCCACCAGCCCCGCAACCTTCTGCCCCTTCATCGCGGCGGCGGCGGCGGCCAGCGCCTCGGGCCAGCTGACCGGGCGCAACTTGCCGTTTTCGCGGATATAGGGCGTGTCCAGCCGCTGGCGGCGCAGCCCGTCCCACACAAAGCGGGTCTTGTCGGAAATCCATTCCTCGTTCACGCCGTCGTGGTTGCGCGGCAGGAACCGCATCACTTCGCGGCCCTTGGTATCGACGCGGATATTGCTGCCCAGCGCATCCATCACGTCGATGGATTCGGTCTTGGTCAGTTCCCACGGACGGGCGGTGAAGGCATAGGGCTTGCTGACCAGCGCGCCCACCGGGCACAGGTCGATGATGTTGCCCTGCATGTTGCTGTCCAGGGTCTGACCCAGATAGCTGGTGATCTCGGCATCTTCGCCGCGTCCGGTCTGACCCATCTGGGTGATGCCGGCAACCTCGGTCGTGAACCGCACACAGCGGGTGCAGGAAATGCAGCGCGTCATGTGGGTTTCGACCAACGGACCCAGATCCAGATCCTCGGTCGCGCGCTTGGGTTCGCGGTAGCGGCTGAAATCGACACCGTAAGCCATCGCCTGATCCTGCAGGTCGCATTCACCGCCCTGATCGCAGATCGGGCAATCGAGCGGGTGGTTGATCAGCAGGAACTCCATCACCCCTTCGCGGGCCTTCTTGACCATGGGCGAGTTGGTCCTGACCTGCGGCGGTGCGCCTTCGGGGCCGGGGCGCAGATCCTTGACCTGCATCGCGCAGCTCGCGGCGGGCTTCGGCGGGCCGCCCACGACCTCGACCAGACACATCCGGCAGTTACCCGCGATCGACAACCGTTCGTGATAGCAAAAGCGCGGCACTTCGATGCCCACCTGCTCGCAGGCCTGAATCAGGGTCATGGCGGGATCAACCTCGATCTCGCGCCCGTCAATGATGATTTTCCGCAGGTCCGACATGTGCACTCACTTCGCTTTCAGCAGGACGCCGATCTGGCTGTTTCGTTCGATTTCGTAAAGGCCCGCGGCGCAATAGCTTTGCGGCGTCGCGGGATCAGCGCCAAGGGTGGCAAGATAGGCCCGCGCCGCCGCTTCGACACGCGCCTTTTCGGCCTTGTCTTCCACGAAGGCCTCGATTTCGTCATCGCTGAACCCGGCCGCGTTGGCGGTGCCTTTCAGCGACTGCATGAAGCCATAGGCGCGGATCATCCGCGGATCGACGGTTTCGCAATTCTTGCGGATCATGTCGGCGGCGGCGATAACCGCCAGCCCGTCGTTGATCTGCTTATGCTCGCGCAGGCTGTTGGCCGCGACCGCGCCCGAGGCGGCGGGGATCGCAAGCGCCGCCATCGCGGCAAGGATCTGTTTGGTGAGTTGGGTCATTCGTGGTCTCCTTTCCCAGGAAAGGAGAGGCACGCAAGGGCCGTTATGCAATAACGCGCGGAAATACCGGCCAAAACCCGCCGCCCGCCATCGTGATATGCCTTGCCCCCGGTCATGCGGATCCCGCCACATGTGAACAGGCCCGCGTCTTCCACAGATGCGCCGCGCGCAGATGATCCCAGCCAAAGGCGTGATCGGTATTGCCATGCGCCTGCCAGTGGCGAAACCGCGCCATGCCTTCCGTCAGGGTCGGGCGATGCCCCGCAGGCACCCACCACATCACGAAATTGCCGTTGCCCGCGACGTCATACCATTCGGCCTTACGCTCATAAAACCGGCGATGCACCGTGTTCCACACGAAATGCTCCAGGCTTTCGACATCGCGCCAGACCGACAGGGTCGAGGCGGTATTGGGATCACCGCCAAAGACACCCGCAGCATCGTTCTGCGCCTGATCCATGTCATCGTCACCCAGGCGCCAGATAAAGCCATCGCTTGCCTCGGCCAGACCATTGACCAAATCCAGCCCCTCCACGAACCCCTTGGTTCGCGGATCATCCCACCCGTATTTGAGTGTGCCGAAGTTCAGCTCGGCAAGATGATGGTCCGGTGTCAGCATCAGAGATCCGGCCCCTTTCGCGACTCTGCCGGCCAGTCCTTGAAGGCCAGAACATAAACCATGATCAAGTTGACGACCGGGATCACCATCAAAAGCGAGATCCAGCCGCTATGCCCCGTGCGTTTCCACAACTGGAAGAACGGGATGATCAGGATCAGCGCCGGGATGGTCATCATCACCAGCGCCGGAAAACCTGTCACCTCGTAAGAATGCGATCTCATCCGTTTTACTCCGCCGCTACGGCACTGACGCGCCCGGTGCGCTTGTATTTGATCCGGTCCTCGATCTCGTCCCGGAAATGCCGGATCAGGCCCTGAATGGGCCAGGCCGCCGCGTCGCCCAGGGCGCAGATCGTGTGGCCCTCGACCTGCTTGGTCACATCCAGCAGCATGTCGATTTCCTCAACCTCGGCCTCGCCGGTCACCAGCCGCTCCATCACCCGCATCATCCAGCCGGTGCCTTCGCGGCAGGGCGTGCACTGGCCGCAGCTTTCGTGCTTGAAGAATTTGGCCAGCCGCCAGATCGCCTTGATCACATCCGTGCTTTGATCCATCACGATCATGCAGCCGGTGCCGAGCGAGGATTTATTCTCGCGCATCCAGTCGAAATCCATGATCGCGTCTTCGCACATGTCCTTGGGCAGAACCGGGCAGGATGCGCCGCCGGGGATGATCGCCTTGAGGTTATCCCAGCCGCCGCGGATGCCGCCGCCGTGCTTTTCGATCATCTCGCGCATCGACATCGACATGGCTTCCTCGACCACGCAGGGCGTGTTCACATGGCCGGTCATCGCAAACAGCTTGGTGCCCACGTTGTTGGGCCGACCGAAGCTGGAAAACCACGCGCCGCCCCGGCGCAGGATGGTCGGCACGACGGCGATGGATTCGACGTTGTTCACCGTGGTCGGGCAGCCATAAAGGCCCGCCCCCGCCGGGAACGGCGGTTTCATGCGCGGCATGCCCTTCTTGCCCTCGAGGCTTTCCAGCAGGGCGGTTTCCTCGCCGCAGATATAGGCGCCGGCGCCGTGATGCAGGTACAGGTCGAAATCCCAGCCGGTTCCGGCGGCGTTGCGACCCAGAAGACCGGCGTCATAGGCCTCGTCGATCGCGGCCTGCAGCGCCTCGCGCTCGCGGATATATTCGCCGCGAATGTAGATATAGCTGGCATGCGCGCCCATGGCGAAGCTGGCGATCAGCGCACCCTCGATCAGCGTGTGCGGATCGTGGCGCATGATTTCGCGGTCCTTGCAGGTCGCGGGTTCGGATTCGTCGGCGTTGATCACCAGGTAATGCGGGCGGCCATCGCTTTCCTTCGGCATGAAGGACCATTTCAGACCGGTCGGAAAGCCCGCCCCGCCGCGCCCGCGCAGCCCGCTGGCCTTCATCTCGTCGATGATCCAGTCGCGCCCCTTCTCGATGATCCCGGCGGTGCCGTCCCAATGGCCCCGGCGGCGGGCACCGGCAAGCGTGCGCTCATCCATACCGTAGAGATTGGTGAAGATACGGTCTTCGTCCTTCAGCATTGCAAACCCTCAATTCTCCCGGCGCTTGCGCCAGATCTGATATGTCACCACCAGTGCCCAGAACAGCCCCGCCAGCGCAGCCATGTCGAACAGAAACACATAGCGGACAGGCAGGCCAACCTGCCCCCCGATCCACTGGGCGGCCAGCCACAGGATGATCGTGCCCGCAATCACCAGTGCCACCTGACGGCCCTGGCGCGCAATGGCTTTGTCCTGATCTTGCCCCCGTGTCATGTTCACCTCAATACACGCCGCCCTTTTCGACCTTTTGCGAAAAGGCGGTTTCACCGCCTGCGGCCAATGTCTTTGCCTGTGCCACCCAGTCGTCGCGCGTCACCCGGCCCTTGAACCCCGCAAGGTTCTGATCGACCCAGGCGATCTCGTCCGCCGACCAGCCCGCGACCTGATCGAAATGATAAAAGCCCAGACTGTTGAGCAGCAGTTCCAGCTTGGGGCCGACGCCCTTGATTTTCTTCAGATCATCCGCACCACCCGCGCGCGGGCCGTCCAGCGCCGCAGGCCGGGTGCCTGCGCCCGGCGCGGCAGCAACCGGCGCGGATGCCGCGGATTCGGGCTGTTGTGCGACCGGCGACGGCGTTGCAGCGGCCATCGGTGCGGCGGCAGCGGGGGCGGGGGCTGCAGCCTCCTGCGTATCTGCCTCGCCCGCGATCAGCGTCAGCGGATCCACCGGCTCGGTCGCCGGGGCCGCGCGCACACGCTCGCCCGGGTGGCAGATCAGCCAGGTCAGCAACAGCCCCAACAGGCCGGTCGTGACCACACCAAGGAAGATCGCGGCCAGCCAAGCATAGCCGCTGAACAACAAAAAGAGCGTGACCACAAACCCCACGATCGCCGCAACGATCCAGAGTTTCAGCGGACAGCCCAGCCCTTCTTGTGTCTCTTCCATCTTCCGTTCCCCCTTAGCCAGTTTTTCGCGTGCCCTTAATAGACATCGTCCTTCTTGACGCGGCCCGAGAATTCCGTCTCTCCCCCCTCGGCCAGCGTCCGGGCCTGATCGACCCAGTTGTCGCGGCTGACCCGCCCCTTGAACCCTTCCAGATTCTGGTCAACCCAGGCGATCTCCTCGGCGCTCCAGCCGCCGATTTGATCGAAATGATAAAAGCCCAGACTGTGCAGCAGCAGCTCCAGCTTGGGGCCCACGCCCTTGATCAACTTCAGATCGTCCGCGCCGCCTTCGCGCGGGGCGTCCAGCGTGGCGGGCCGGGTCCCTTCGCCTGTCGGCGCTTCGGCGGCCTCGGCCACTGCGCCGGTTTCCGGCATCCCCTTGCTTTCGACCGGGGCTTCGCGCGTGTCGACCCCGGTTTCATCGGCGGGCACGTCTTCGGCTAGAACGGGTTCATCCGGCGTCGCGGGGCCATCGGTGGCCGCGCCGCTTTGCTTGCCCCAGGGCGCCAGCAGCGGCGCTTCGGTGCCATCGATCCGCTTGACGGTATCGCCCAGATCCACCGCGCGCTGCACCGAGGCGTTATATTGCGTGTGACCGCTGTCGAATTCGGTCAGGCTGGTCAGCCCGGCCAGCGGCTCGGACGCATAGCGCCCGTTCTGCGGCCCCGGCACCGGCACCGCGCCCGCGGCCAGTTCATCTATAATCTCGGCCAGCCGCGCGGCAGTCAGATCCTCGTAGTAATCCTTGCCGATCTGGGCCATCGGCGCGTTGGTGCACGCGCCCAGGCATTCGACCTCTTCCCAGCTGAACTTGCCGTCGGCAGAGAGCTGGTGCGGTTTGTCTGCAATCTTTTCCCGGCACACCCCGATCAGATCCTCGGCGCCGCAGATCATGCACGACGTGGTGCCGCAGATCTGGATGTTGGCGACCGACCCGACCGGCGCGAGTTGGAACATGAAATAGAAGGTGGCCACCTCCAGCGCGCGGATACGGGCCATGCCAAGCATGTCAGCCACATATTCGATCGCCGGGCGCGACAGCCACCCCTCCTGTTCCTGCGCCCGCCACAACAGCGGGATGATCGCGCTGGCCTGACGGCCCGCGGGATATTTGGTCACCTGCGCCTCGGCCCAGGCCAAGTTGGCCTGGGTGAAGGCAAAGCTATCGGGCTGTTCGTGATGCAGACGGCGGAGCATTAGTTTGTACAATCTCCCGAGAGAAGGGTAATGCCGCCCTGTTCGGAGGCATCGACGATTTCCTGATAGATGCGAAGCTTCTCGACGATGGCTTCCAGCACCTCTTCGTCATAGCCGGTCGCGGTTTCGACGGCGGTCGCACGCGCGTCGGTGTCGATGGTGCAGCCGATTTCGATGATCGCGTCGCGGAAGGTCTGCAACTCGTCATCGGTCGGCTCATAGGTTTGCGCAAGGGCGGCGGTGGGAAGGACAGCCAGGCAAAAGGCGGCACTCTTGAAAATGGTCGTCATTGGATAGTCTCCTTCATGCCGGGGGTTCGGCCCGGCAGTGCAAGACGGGTGCGGGGCGCATATGGCCCCTGCCCGGTGGGTCCCCACCCAGAAATTCCGGTATGATCGGCGGTCGGGATCATCGGTCCACCTCGCCGAACACGATATCCATGGTGCCGATGATCGCAGAGATATCGGCCAGCTGGTGACCTTTGGCCACATGATCCATGGATTGCAGATGCAGATAGCCCGGCGCGCGCAGCTTGGCGCGGTACGGCCGATTGCTGCCGTCGGACACCATATAGACGCCGAATTCGCCCTTCGGCGCCTCGACCGCGGCATAAACCTCGCCGGCGGGCACATGGAAGCCTTCGGTATACAGCTTGAAGTGATGGATCAGCGCTTCCATCGAGGTCTTCATCTCGCCGCGGGTCGGCGGCGTCAACTTGCCGCGCGCCAGCACGTCACCCGGTTCGGCCCGCAGCTTGGCGATGGCCTGACGGATGATCAGGGTCGACTGGCGCATCTCTTCCATCCGGCACAGATAGCGGTCATAGCAATCGCCGTTCTTGCCCACGGGGATCTGGAACTCGAACTCGTCATAGCATTCATAGGGCTGCGCCCGGCGCAAATCCCAGGCCAGACCCGAACCGCGCACCATCACCCCCGAATAGCCCCAGTTCTGGATATCCTCTTCGGTGACGACGCCGATATCGACGTTGCGCTGCTTGAAAATGCGGTTCTCGGTCAGCAGCCCGGAAATATCGTCCAGCAGCGTCGGAAAACCCTGGGTCCACGCGTCGATATCGTCGATCAGCTTGGGCGTCAGATCCTGATGCACACCGCCGGGCCGGAAATAGGCCGCATGCAGCCGCCCGCCGCTGGCGCGTTCATAGAACACCATCAGTTCTTCGCGGGCGGTGAAGCCCCACAGCGGCGGCGTCAGCGCGCCCACATCCATGGCCTGGGTGGTGACGTTCATCAGGTGGTTCAGGATCCGCCCGATTTCGCAGAACAGAACCCGGATCAGGCTGGCGCGGCGCGGCACCACCGTGCCGGTCAGCTTTTCGATCGCCAGACACCAGGCATGTTCCTGATTCATCGGCGCCACGTAATCGAGCCGGTCCAGATAGGGCAGATTCTGCAGATAGGTGCGGCTTTCCATCAGCTTTTCGGTGCCGCGATGCAGCAGGCCGACATGCGGATCGGCGCGTTCCACGATCTCGCCGTCCAGCTCCAGCACCATGCGCAGCACGCCATGCGCCGCCGGGTGCTGCGGCCCGAAATTGATGTTGAAGTTGCGGATCTTCTGCTCGCCGGTCAGCGCGTCGTCGAAATTGCCATCCATCATCTTACACCCCCGCCCTGTTGGCATGCCGCAATCCGGCATACCGGCCCGGGCCGGCCACGAAAACCTCGTTGCGCAGCGGCACGGCCGCGGCGCGCAAAACACTGCGCCCGGAGAATGCTCCGGCGCGGGCTGTCAAGACGCGGTCCCCTGCGGCGCGGCGGCATCTGGCCAGCCGCATCGCAAAATCCCGCAGAAGGTCTGGAAACCGCATATCCGAAGACATTCCGGCCATCCTTTGCAGACGCCCCTCCGCGCGGGCAAAATATCCGCCGGTTGTGTCAGCAATGGGGCATGGCACTGCGCGCCCGGTCATCCGTCTCGCCTTTGGCATCGCGGCCTTACCCTTTCGCCCCGTTGGTCTTTTCATCCCCGGGCAGGATGTACTGGGCCCCTTCCCAGGGGCTCATGAAATCAAACTGCCGGTATTCCTGCACCAGGCTGACGGGTTCATAGACCACCCGTTTCTGCTCTTCGTCATAGCGCACCTCGGTATAGCCGGTGGTCGGGAAATCCTTGCGCAGCGGATGACCGCGAAAGCCATAGTCCGTCAGCAACCGGCGCAGATCGGGATGGCCCGAAAACAGGATGCCGAACATGTCGAACACTTCGCGCTCGAACCAGTTTGCGGCCGGATGCACCCCGGTGATCGAGGGCACCATCGTATCCTCGCGCACGGCGCATTTCAGACGGATGCGGTGGTTTTGATACATCGACAGGAAATGATAGACCATATCGAACCGCGCCTCGCGCTCGGGGTGATCCACGGCGGTGACATCGATCAGCGACGAAAACCGGCAGGTGGCGTCGGTCTTCAGGAATTCGACCAGCGCGACCAGCGCGCTTGGCGTGGTTTCCACCGTCAGCTCATCCAGCGTGACCGCATAGGACAACACGTGATCCGGGCGCTTCAGGGCGATATGGCCGCCAAGCTCGTTCAGGGCGTCGGACATGTCGGACATTTGGCTTACCTCGCGATCGTGCCGGTACGGCGGATTTTACGCGACAACTGCAGGATGCCATAGACCAGCGCCTCTGCGGTGGGCGGGCAGCCGGGCACATAGATATCCACCGGAACGATCCGGTCGCAGCCGCGCACGACGGAATAGGAGTAATGATAATACCCGCCGCCATTGGCACATGACCCCATCGAGATCACATAGCGCGGCTCGGGCATCTGATCGTACACCTTGCGCAACGCCGGGGCCATCTTGTTGGTCAGCGTGCCGGCCACGATCATCAGATCGGACTGGCGCGGGCTGGCGCGCGGTGCGGTGCCATAGCGTTCAAGGTCATAGCGCGGCATCGAGGATTGCATCATCTCGACCGCGCAACAGGCCAGACCGAAGGTCATCCAGTGCAGGCTGCCGGTGCGCGCCCAGTTGATGATATCCTCGGTCGAGGTCAGCAGGAATCCCTTGTCCTGCAATTCCTTGTTCAGCACCTGGGTGGCGTGCTCGCGATCCGGGCCGGCGGTGTTGACGGCGGTGCTCACTCCCATTCCAGGGCTCCTTTCTTCCACTCATAGGCAAAGCCGATGGTCAGCACGCCCAGAAACACCATCATCGACCAGAACCCGACCGCGCTCAGATCCCCGAAGGACACGGCCCAGGGGAACAGAAAGGCGATTTCAAGGTCGAAGATGATGAACAGGATCGACACCAGATAGAACCGGACATCGAATTTCATCCGCGCATCGTCGAACGCGTTGAACCCGCATTCATAGGCGGACACCTTTTCAGGGTCGGGGTTGCTGATGGCCAGCACCATTGCAGAGACCAGCAGCACCAGCCCCAGCCCGACTGCAAGGCCAAGAAAAACGATGATTGGCAGGTATTCCCTTAACAGATCATCCAAAGCGTCTCTCCCATTTCGGTCAGCCGGACTCGGCGCGCTCTTGTCATCTCTGGCTGGTTTACTCCCGGTATTCTACCGGGTCAACCGAGCGGGGCAGGCACAACACCCTTTGTTCCTTGAGATTTTCGAAATGGCATACTTTTATGCGCCCGGTTAAGGCGGACCCGCCCCGCCCGCCGAGTCGTCCCACAGCCGGCGCGAAACGCATGTCTTTGAACTTTCGCGCGATTTGCGCATTGTACCCATGACCGTCAGCAAGGACTCAACATCATGTTCAGACCCCTCCTCACAGCCGCCGCCGCCACGATCGCCCTGGCCGCGCCCGCCCTGTCCGAATCCGTGGGCAAGGTCGGCGTGGACTGGGTCGGCAACGACATCATCATCGAGGCGGTTGCCGATCCGGGCGTGCAGGGCGTGACCTGCCACATCGCCTATTTCGACCGTTCGGTGCTGGACCGGCTGAGCCAGGGAAACTGGTTCGAGGACCCGTCAAATTCCTCGATCGCCTGCCGTCAGACCGGCCCGATCGTGATCGGCGAGATCGACCGCAGCCCCGGCGGCGAAGAACTGTTCCGCGAACGCCGCTCGATCATCCTGAAATCGCTGCGCATCAGGCGCATCTTCGACGCGGAAAACCAGACCCTGATCTATCTGGCTCATGCGCGCGAACTGACCGAAGGCTCGGCCAAGATGTCGATCTCGACGGTACCGCTCTATCACTCCGGGGATTGACGGCCACCCTGCCACACGGCCCCGACCTCGGCCCGGATGATCCGCGCGATCTGTTCGCAGTCGGCACGCGAAAAGCTCAGCGGCAGGCGCATGTCCACCAGCCCGGCCAGCACCGCGTCGGTCTGCGGCAGGCGCGGCGGCGCGGCATAGCGCCAGTGGTCATAGCGCGAGGTGAAGGCCACCGGATCGTCGGCACCGAACCATTTCAGCTCGACCCCGCGCGCGCCGCAGCGCGCCAGCAGATCGCGCACCATCGGCCCGCGCCAGCCCTTCAGCAGAAACTGGAACGACGACCCCACGAACCGCTCTGCCGCCGGGCGGCGGATCAGGGTCAGGCCCGGCACATGCTCCAGCCCGGCCTCGACCACACGGTAAAGCGCGGTCCATGTGGCACACCGCCCGGCCAGCGCGCGCAACTGCGGACGCAGGATCGCGGCGCGCAGATTGTCCATCCGGCCGGAAATGTTGGGCACATCCAGCCGCACCGCCTCGAACGCTTCGGACGGCGGCGCGGCGCGGTGGCGCCCGTACAGCATATAGGAGCCCGACAGCAAAACCGCCCGCGCCATCAGATCGGCATCGTCCGAGATCAGCAAGCCACCCTCGCCCGAATTCATGTGCTTGTAGGTCTGGGTGGAATAGCAGGCCATACGCCCGTGCCGCCCCGACGGCACCCCGTTCCACGCGGCCCCCATCGTATGCGCACAATCCTCGACCACCACCACACCCGCGCCGTCGCAAAGCGCCATCAGCGCATCCATGTCGCAGACATGACCGCGCATATGGCTCAGCAGCAGCACGCGCGCGCCACTCTCGCCGATCATCCGCGCCAGATGGGTCAGGTCGATGGTCAGCGCCTCGGTCACCTCGACAAAGACCGGCACCGCCCCCAGACTGACAATCGCGCCCGGCACCGGCGCCAGGGTGAAAGCGTTGGTCAGCACCTTGTCGCCTGGACCGACCCCAAGCGCGCGCAGGGCGCAGCCCATCGCATAGCCGCCCGACGCCACCGCCAGACAGTAGTTCCCCCCCATCGCGACGGCGAACTCCTCCTCCAGAAGCGCAACCTCGCCCGCCTCATCGCCGATCAGGTTATAGCGGTGCAGTCGACCATGGCGCATCACCGCGACGGCCGCCTCGATCCCCTTTTCCGGGATCGGCGGCTGCTGGGTGAAACTGCCTTTGAAAATCTCGCTCATAGCGACCACCTTGGGCATGGCTTGCGGTCAAGGTCAATCGCTTCGAAAAGGCGGCGCGTGCCGCGCCATTTTCATACCTCGTCGGCTGCGCCGCCTCAGGTTGCCTCCGGCAGGAGTATTTTCACCAAGAAGAAGGGGCTTCTTCTCGGTCTAAATACTCAAACCTGAGGCGGCGCAGCCGGCGAGGCAAAAGACCTGATCGGGCCGCAGGGCCGATCACAATTCGGCAAAGTTCAGTCAGGCAGCAGGCGCCGGGCAATATCGAACAGGTCGTCATAATGATCCAGCAGTGCCTCGGGGACCAGCCCCGCCACGCCTTGCCCGTCCGGACCGAAGGTGACCAGCGCGCAGGGCACACCGGCGGCGCGCGCGGTGTCGCGGTCAGTGGCCGTATCGCCCACCAGCATCGAGCGCGCCACCACCCCGCCCGCCCCCGTCACCGCCGCGCGATAGGGGGCCGGGTCCGGCTTGCGCACCGGCAGCGTGTCGGCCCCAATCACCGCGCCGAACAGATCGCGCACCCCGAGCCGCGCAAGCAAGGTTTCGGCCAGCGCCTCGGGCTTGTTGGTGCAGATTCCCACCGCCACCCCCGCACCGCGCAGCCGTTCCACCGCCGCCACCGCGCCGGGGTAAAGTCTGGTATGCACATCGATCGCGGCGCCGTAAGCGACCAGCAGCAGCGGGAACTGCGCGTCCACATCGGCCTCGGTCCAGCCAGGGCACACCCGTTCGAACCCCAGCCGCAGCATCGCCCGCCCGCCGCGAAACGCGGTGGCCTGATCCGCGATGGGGTCTAGCGGCGCGCCCAGATCCAGCTCTGCGAAACAGGCATTGGCCGCGGCGATCAAATCACCGCTGGTATCGGCCAGCGTGCCATCCAGATCGAAAATCACCGTCCGCATTGCGCACCCCCTTGGCATGTTTCCGCCGAGCGTTGAAATCCGGCGAAACGCCTTTTGATCCGCCTTTCCCTTGCGATCGGGCATAACCCCGATAAAAGGTGCGGCAGCAGAAGAAAAGGGCGGACCATGCCGACAGCGCTTATCATCCTTGCCGCGGGCCAGGGCAGCCGGATGAATTCCGACCTGCCGAAGGTGCTGCACCCCATCGCGGGCGCCCCGCTACTGGTCCACGCCATGAAATCCGGCGCAGCACTGGACCCCGAACGCTGCGTAATCGTCGCGGGCCACGGCGCCGAGGCGGTGGCCGCCGCCGCCCGCGGCCATGACCCGGATGTCACTGTGGTGCTGCAGGAACAACAGCTGGGCACCGGCCATGCAGTGGCCCAGGCGCGCGCGGCCCTGGCGGAGTTCGCGGGCGACGCGGTGGTTCTCTATGGCGACACACCCTTCATCCAGCCCGACACGCTGGCCGCGATGGCGGCGGCGCGGGGCCGCCATGATGTTGTGGTACTGGGGTTCGAGGCCGCCGATCCGGGCCGCTATGGCCGATTGATGATGGCCGGTGACGCGCTGGAGCGGATCGTCGAGTTCAAGGATGCCTCAGATGAGGAACGCGCTGTAACCATTTGTAACAGCGGGGTTATCATGGCCAATACACAGACTCTTATAGGCTTGGTCGACGGGCTGTCGAATGACAATGCGGCGGGCGAATACTATCTGACCGATATCGTGGAGCTGGCCCGCGCGCGCGGGCTGTCGGCCACCGCCGTCACCTGCGACGAGGCCGAAACCATGGGCGTGAACACCCGCGCCCAACTGGCCGGGGCCGAGGCCGCGTTTCAAGCCCGCGCCCGAGCCGAGGCGCTGGATAACGGCGTGACGCTGATTGCACCTGACACCGTCTTTTTCGCGCATGACACGGTGATCGGCCGCGACGCGCTGATCGAGCCGAATGTGATCTTCGGCCCCGAGGTCACCATCGAATCCGGCGCGCGCATCCGGGCGTTTTCGCATCTGGAAGGCTGCCATGTGTCGCGCGGCGCCACGGTCGGCCCCTATGCACGCCTGCGCCCCGGCGCCGAGTTGGCCGAGAACGTGCATATCGGCAACTTCGTCGAGATCAAGAATACAACCGTCGACGCAGGCGCCAAGATCAATCACCTCAGCTATATCGGCGACGCCTCGGTCGGCGAGGCCACCAATATCGGCGCGGGCACGATCACCTGCAATTACGACGGTGTCTTCAAGCACCGGACGGAAATCGGCGCGCGGGTCTTCATCGGGTCGGACACGATGCTGGTGGCCCCGGTCCGTATCGGCGACGAAGCGATGACGGGGTCGGGCTCGGTGATCACCTCGGACGTACCCGCGGGGGCGCTGGCCCTGGGGCGCGCGCGGCAGGAGATCAAACCGGGCTTCGCGCGCCGGATGTTCGAAAAGTTAAAGGCTGCAAAAGAAAAGCGGCACAGAGAGGAAATCTAATGTGCGGTATTGTAGGGGTTCTGGGCGATCACGAAGTTGCCCCGATCATCGTTGAGGCGCTGAAGCGGCTGGAATATCGCGGCTATGACAGCGCCGGGATCGCCACCGTGAACGACGGCCATCTGGACCGCCGCCGCGCGGTGGGCAAGCTGGTCAACCTCAGCGATCTTCTGGTGCATGACCCGTTGCCGGGCAAGGCCGGGATCGGTCATACCCGCTGGGCCACCCATGGCGCGCCCAACGTCTGCAACGCGCATCCGCACCGCTCGGGGCCGGCGGCGGTGGTGCATAACGGCATCATCGAAAATTTCCGCGAACTGCGCACCGAGCTGGCCGCGCAGGGCATCCCGTTCGAGACCGAAACCGACACCGAAACCGTGGCGCTTCTGGCCCGGTCCTATCTGGATCAGGGGCTGGCCCCGCGCGACGCGGCGATGCAGACCATCGACCGGCTGGAGGGTGCCTTTGCCCTGTGTTTTCTGTTTGACGGCGAACCCGACCTTCTGATCGCCGCGCGCAAGGGTTCGCCGCTGGCCGTGGGCCATGGCGACGGCGAGATGTTCGTGGGCTCGGACGCAATCGCGCTGGCCCCGCTGACCGACCGCATCACCTATCTGGAAGAGGGCGACCGCGCCGTGATCACCCGCGCCGGCGCCGAGATCACCGATGCGCAGGGCCGGCTGGTCAACCGCGCGGTCAAAACCATCCAGATCGACGCGACCCGGGTCGAAAAGGCCGGACACAAGCATTTCATGGCCAAGGAAATCGCCGAGCAACCCGCCGTTCTGGGCGATGCGATCCGGCATTACCTGAGCGATGACGGCCGCGACATCGCGCTGGAGGCCGATCTGGATTTCACCGCCTATGACCGGATCACCATGGTCGCCTGCGGCACCGCCTATCTGGCCTGCCTGACTGCGAAATACTGGTTCGAACAGATCGCCAGGCTGCCGGTCGATGTCGATGTGGCGTCGGAATTCCGCTATCGCGAACCGCCCATCCCCGCCCGCACCCTGGCGCTGTTCGTCAGCCAGTCGGGCGAAACCGCCGACACGCTGGCCGCGCTGCGCTATTGCGACGGCAAGGCCGACAAGATCCTGTCGATCGTCAACGTGGCCGAAAGTTCGATCGCGCGGCAAAGCGATCTGGCGCTGCCGATTCTGGCCGGGGTCGAGATCGGCGTCGCCTCGACCAAGGCGTTCACCTGCCAGTTGACGGTGCTGGCGGTGCTGGCGCTGAAGGCGGCGGTGGCGCGTGGCCGGCTGGAGCCGGACGAGTTGGCGCAGCATCTGGTCGCGTTGCAGAATCTGCCGGGGCTGATGAACATCACGCTGGGCCTGAGCAAGGAGATCAGGGCCGTCGCCCGCAAGCTGGCCGAAACCCGCGATGTGCTGTTCCTGGGCCGCGGCGCAATGTTTCCCCTGGCCCTTGAGGGCGCCCTTAAACTGAAAGAAATCAGCTATATACACGCCGAAGGTTATGCATCTGGGGAACTGAAACACGGACCCATCGCGCTGGTCGACAAGGCGGTTCCGGTGATCGTGATGGCCCCGCATGACCGGCTGTTCGACAAGACCGTATCGAACATGCAGGAGGTGCTGGCCCGCGGCGGCAAGGTGGTTCTGATCACCAACGCCCAGGGCGCGCGGGAGGCCGGCGAAGGTGTGTGGCAAACCATCATTCTGCCCGAGGTATCAGAGCTTTACGCGCCAATCCTCTATGCGCTTCCGGCGCAGCTTCTGGCCTATCACACCGCCGTGGCCAAGGGCACCGATGTGGACCAGCCGCGCAATCTGGCAAAATCCGTGACCGTGGAATAGGCGGATGGCGAAACAGTTCGACCGGATCGAAGATCCCCACCGCGCCTTCATCGAGGCGCAGCATATGTTCTTTGCCGGATCCGCCGCCCCCGAGGGCCGGGTCAACATCTCGCCCAAGGGGATGGACAGCCTGCGCGTGCTGGGGCCGAATCGCATCGTCTGGCTGAACCTGACCGGCAGCGGAAATGAGACCGCCGGGCACCTGCGTCAGGCCGACCGGATGACGCTGATGTGGTGCTCCTTCACCGCCCGCCCGCTGATTCTGCGCGCCTATGGCACGGCGCGCACGCTGCATCCGCGCGATGCCGGGTGGGATGGGCTGATCGGGCTGTTCCCGCCCCTGGCCGGGGCGCGGCAGATTTACGATATGCGGGTCGAGATGGTGCAAACCTCCTGCGGCTATGCGGTGCCGTTTTTCGAGTTCGCAGGCGCGCGCGACACGCTGGTGCAATGGACCGATGACAAGGGGCCCGACGGTATCCGTGCCTATTGGGAAGAAAAGAACCAGACCACGATCGATGGCGCGCCGACCGGTATTCTGGACCCCGCCCCGTGACGCTGGATGATGCCCTGGATGCGCTGAAAGCGCGGATCGAGCCGGGCCGTGCGGAGGGGGCGGCACGCTATCACAAGGTGGCGCGCCCCTATCTGGGCGTGACCAACCCGGCAATCAACGACCTGACCAAGACGTGGCGCCAGGGGCTGAGCGTGGACGCGCGCGTGGCGCTGGCCCGCGCCCTGTGGGACACCGATATATTCGAGGCCCGGCTGGCGGCGGCCAAGCTGCTGACCCAGGCGCGGATCCGGCCCGATGGCGCGGTCTGGGATCTGATCAAATCCTGGGCGCCCGATTTCGACAGTTGGGCAATAGCCGATCACGCCTGCATGGCCGGGCAAAAGCGGCTGGTCGCCGACCCTGCCCGGCTGGACGAGGTCGCGGACTGGACCCGCTCGGATCACATGTGGACCCGGCGCGCGGCGCTGGTCATCACCCTGCCCTGGACCCGGCAGAACCACCCCAAGCCCGCCGATCTGGCGATCCGTGACCGGGTGCTGGGCTGGGCCGCGGGCTATGTGACCGATCCCGACTGGTTCATCCAGAAGGCCGTGGCCTGGTGGCTGCGCGATCTGTCAAAGCACGACCCGGACCGGGTGCGCGCCTTTCTGGCGGCGCATGGCGATGTGATGAAGGCATTCGCGCGCAAAGAGGCCGGGAAATACCTGTAACGCCGGGCTCAGGGCCGGGCGTAGACGATCAGTTCTGGCAGCGCCGTCAGCGGCACGCCCAGAATGCGCAGCGCCGGCAACGAGACCTGGCTGCCGCCGCCTTCGCCCGCCAGCGGGCGCAACTCGACCAGCACCGCGTTGCCGGTGGCCGGATCGACCAGACGGCCCGGTTGTGCATCCTGTACCAGCGGGGTCTTGGCCCAGAACCCCGGATCGCCCGGGTCGCCGAGCGAGGCAATCGTGCGCCCCAACTCGCGGTCGGGGCGCGTGGCGGGCGGGCTTGCCACGGCGGCGGCGCGTTCGGCGCTGGTGGTGGTATCGAACGCCTCGGCCGTGTGGGCACCCGCTGGCGGGGCCGCGCTGTCGGACCGGGGCTGCGGGCGGGGCGCATCGGGCGTGACGGCCTCGGGCGCATTATCCCGCCCGAACGGGTTGATCCCGCCAGCGCATCCCGCCAGGCAAACCAGCACAAGCGCGGCCAGAACCGGCCGCGCAATCGCGTTGAAATGGGTCATTGCCTGGCCTGCCTCCGTCCGCCTCGCCGGCAGCCTACCCGGCCCTTGTGCCGCATTCAATGTGAACGAATGGCGCTTGCCGCGCGGCAGGCGCGCGCCTAGGTTGCCCGGCATGACACAGCACCCGCCCCATCTGATCGACCCGTTTGCCCGCGCGGTGACCTATCTGCGCGTCTCGGTCACCGACCGCTGCGATTTCCGCTGCGTCTATTGCATGTCCGAAAACATGACCTTCCTGCCCAAGAAGGAGCTGCTGACGCTGGAAGAGCTGGACCGCATGTGTTCGGCCTTCATCGGGCTGGGGGTGGAAAAGCTGCGCATCACCGGGGGCGAGCCGCTGGTGCGCAAGGGGATCATGACCTTCTTCCGGTCGATGACCCGGCATCTGGATTCGGGCGCGCTGAAGGAGTTGACGCTGACCACCAACGGCTCGCAGCTGGAGCGGTTCGCCGATGACCTGTACGCCGCCGGCGTGCGCCGGGTGAACCTGTCGCTGGATACGCTGGACGAGAAAAAATTCGCCCGCATCACCCGCTGGGGCCGCCTGCCCCAGGTGCTGCGCGGTATCGATGCGGCCCAGCGCGCCGGGCTGCGGATCAAGATCAACGCGGTGGCGCTGAAAGGCTTCAACGAGGATGAACTGTTCACCCTGACCGAATGGTGCGCCGAACGCGGCATGGATCTGACCTTCATCGAGGTCATGCCGATGGGCGATCTGGGCAACGAGGATCGGCTGGATCAATACTGGTCGCTGCGCGATCTGCGCGCCCGGCTGGCCGAACAGTATCAACTGACCGATCTGGCCGAACGCAGCGGTGGCCCGGCGCGCTATGTGCGGCTGGAAGAAACCGGCCAGAAGATCGGGCTGATCACCCCCCTGTCACATAATTTCTGCGAAAGCTGCAACCGGGTACGGATGACCTGCACCGGCGCGCTTTACATGTGTCTGGGCCAGGAAGACATGGCCGACCTGCGCACGCCCCTGCGCGACCATCCCGGCGACGACGCGCCACTGATCGCCGCGATCCACACGGCGATCGGACTGAAACCCAAGGGCCACGATTTCGACTATTCGCGCCAGCGCGCCGATGGCCAGGTCTTGCGCCACATGAGCCATACCGGCGGCTGAGTCCCCCGCTCGGGCTTCTTTTTCGTGCAAATATCCCCGCCGGAGGCATGAAATCTCTCTGCCCCGCCGGGCCCGGGATCCGTCAGCGCCGGTAACGCGCCACGAAACGGCCCAGGATCCGCGCGGGCACATGCACATCCGCCGCACGACACATCGCGATCAGGCTGTCAGCCTCTTCGGGCGGGAAATAACCCTTGTTGCGGTAGATGCGGATGCGGGTCTCGAACCCGTCGCTATCGGCCTCGGGGTGGAACTGGGTGGCATAGACGTTCTGCCCGTGGCGGATCATCTGATAGGGGCATGTAGGCGACGACAACAGATGCGCACAGCCATCGGGCAGCGCCTGCAGCGCCTCCTTGTGGCCGACAAAGGCGTGAAAGGCCGCCGGCAGCCCCTGCAACAGCGGATCGGCGGCGCCCGCGTCTGTCAGGCGGCAATCGGCGGTGCCGACGGATTCGCCATAGCGGTCCTTGGTCACGGGCGCGCCCAGATGATGGGCCAGCACCCCGATGCCGTAGCAGCAGCCCATGAACGGGAAATCGGCGGCGGTGATCGCGGGCATCAGGCCCAGCACCGCCGCCTCTATGCGCTGTTCGGCCGGGGACTTGTCGGCGGGGGCATCGGACACGCAGCCGGGGCCGCCGCCGACGATCACCCCTGAATAATCGTCCAGTGTCAGATCGGCCGGGATCGGTTCACACTCCAGCCGGATGCGGCGGGCCTGATGCGCGGCCAGCCCGCCCTTGCGCAGGATCGCGGCATATTCATCGTCCGAGGCTTCGGCCTCGGGGCGCAGTTGCAGGATCAGAAACGGTTTCATGCCCCGGTTCTTAGCGCCGGGCGGGCCGCGCTTCCAGCCCTGACGGGCCGTCCTCGCCCACCGAAAGCGATGACGCCCGCCCGGGCGGAAAAGCGGCCCCGATCAGGCGGCGGGCATCCGGTTCTCGATGATCTCGGCGAACCATGAACATCCCGCGGGAATGGCGTCATCGTCGAAATTATATTCGGGGTGATGCACATAGGCAGTATCGCCATTGCCCAGGAAGATATAGGCGCCGGGACGCTTGTTCAGCATGAAGCTGAAATCCTCGGCCCCCATCAGCGGCGGGGTATCCTCGATCACCGTGCCCGACACCTTGCGCGCGACCTCGATCGCGAAATCGGTCTGGTCGGGCGCGTTCACCGTCACCGGATAGCCGCGCTGGTAGTCGACCTCGGCCATAGCGCCGTAGGCGGCGGCGGTGTTGGTCACGATCTGCGAAATGTGGCCCTGCACGAAATCCTGCACATCCGCATCCATGGTGCGCACCGTGCCCTTCAGCAGCACGGTCTGCGGGATCACATTGTGGGCCTCGGTTTCGGTGCGGAAGGTGCAGACCGACACCACGATCTCTTTCAGCGGGTCCACGCTGCGGCTGGCGATGGATTGCAGCGCGATCACGATATGGCTGGCCACCAGCGTGGTGTCGATGCACTGATGTGGCTTGGCGGCATGGCCACCCTTGCCGGTCACGGTGATTTCAAACTGATCGGCCGCGGCCATGATCGGGCCGGGGCGCACGGCGAAACTGCCAACCGGAAAGCCGGGCATGTTGTGCATGCCGTAAACTTCCTGAATGCCGAACCGTTCCATCATCCCGTCTTCGACCATCTCGCGGCCGCCGCCGCCACCCTCTTCGGCGGGCTGAAAGATCACCACGGCGGTGCCGTCGAAATTGCGGGTCTCGGCCAGATATTTCGCCGCGCCCAGCAGCATCGCGGTATGGCCGTCATGGCCGCAGGCATGCATCTTTCCGGGCGTCTTGGACGCATATTCCAGGCCCGTGGCCTCTTTGATCGGCAGCGCGTCCATATCGGCGCGCAGGCCCAGCACCTTGCCGGACAGGTCGGTCTTGCCCTTGATCACGCCCACCACGCCGGTACGGCCGATGCCTTCGACCACCTCGTCGCAGCCGAAGCTGTGCAGCAATTCGGCCACCCGGGCCGAGGTCCGGTGGGTGTCGAACAGCAGTTCGGGGTGTTCGTGAAAATCGCGCCGCCAGGCGGTGATTTCGGGGTGCAGTTCGGCAAATCGGTTCTTCACGGGCATTCGTGTTACTCCTGTAGCTGATCCACAAGGCGCGCCATGAAGGCTTCGCCCTGCCGGAACTGTTCGACGGTGATAAATTCATCAGGCTGATGCGCCTGTTCGATATTGCCGGGGCCGCAGACCACGGCGGAATAGCCGCGCTGCTGGAACTGCCCGGCCTCGGTGCCATAGCTGACCACATGGGTGGCGTTGTCGCCGGTCAGCCCGCGCACCAGACCCTCGGCCGCGCCGCCCGGTTCGGGGATCAGCGGCGGGACGTGGAAATACTGCGCGACCTCGATCCCCGCATCCGGGTGGATCGCCTTCATCCCGGCCTCGACCTGGCGCACCTGTTCCAGATAGGCCGCGTGCCAGTCGTCCAGGCTTTCGCCCGGCACGCAGCGGAAATCGAGCCCAAAGCGGCAGTCGGCGGCGGTGATATTATGCGCGGTCCCGCCCGAGATCGTGCCGACATGCACCGTGGTCCAGGGCGGAACGAAGATCGCATCCAGCGCGCCGGGGGTACGGGCGCGGTTTTCCGCGTTCATCCGGTTGGCCCACTCGATCAGCTTGGCCGCCTCCATGATCGCGTTGACGCCGGTATGCATGATCGAGGAATGCACCTCGTGCCCCATCACATGGGTCGCGAACCCCGCGCCGCCCTTGTGGCCGGTCACGGCCTTCATCTGCGACGGCTCGCCCACGATCACCGCATCGGCACGCGGAAAGCCGGTATTGGCCACCATGTGGTCGATCATCGGCGGCGCGCCGGTGCAGCCGACCTCTTCGTCATGGCTCAGCGCGATCTGAAGCGGGCGGGTCACGCCCTCGACCTGCGCGCGCACCAGCGCGCACAGCGCCAGCGCGTCGAACCCTTTCATGTCGCAGCAGCCGCGCCCGAACAGCTTGCCGTCGCGTTCGACCACGGCCCAGGGGTCAGTGGTCCAGTCCTGCCCGTCCACCGGCACCACATCGGTATGACCCGACAGAACGACGCCGCCCTCCACCATCGGGCCGACATGGGCATAAAGGCTGGCCTTGCGGTCGTCGGTGGCGTTGATGACACGGATGCAGGAAATGCCGAAGCCGGCCAGATATTCCTCGACCCAATCCACCAGCGCAAGATTGCTGTCCCGGCTGACGGTCGGGAAAGAAACAAGTTTTTCAAGCAGTTGCCGTGGCGTCAACTGTCGGCGCATGAGGTACTCCAGCCTGTTGTGACGAGGTGTCGAGCGCAAGGGTGATGCGGGAAAGGGCAGAGGTCAAGCGACAACGCCCAACGATTGATCAACTGGTCAAAATTACCGCCGCGCCGCCCGAAATCTCGCCAGTTTGAAGTTGCCGGATGGGTGAATCGTGATAACAATTTCATCACAAGCACGGTGCAAGCCATGGCGGACACCGGGAAAACAACGAAAAACGAACGACTTGGGGAGTTCTCATGCCCGATGGGGGTATGCCCGTCCTTGACGTCAGGGACCTGAAGACCGTGTTTCAAACACGGTCGGGCGAAATTCACGCCGTCAATTCCGTCAGCTTCTATCTGCGCCCCGGCGAGTTGCTGGGTGTGGTGGGCGAAAGCGGATCGGGCAAGTCGGTCACGATGATGTCCCTGATCGGGCTGCTGCCCTCCCCGCCCGCCGATGTGCGGGCCGGCAGCGTGATGTTCGGCGGCGAGGATCTGCTGAAAGTCCGTGAAGAGCGGTTGCGCGAATTGCGCGGCGCGCGGATCGGGTTCGTGTTTCAGGATCCGATGACCTCGCTCAACCCGGTGTTCACCGTGGGTTATCAGATCATGGAACCGCTGCGCAAACATATGGGCCTGACCAAATCCGGTGCCCGGACGCGCGCGCAGGAACTGCTGGAACTGGTCGGCATTCCCGATGCCAAGCGCCGGCTGGGCGACTATCCGCACCAGTTTTCCGGCGGGATGCGGCAGCGGGTGATGATCGCGATCGCGCTGGCCTGCGACCCCGAAATCCTGATTGCGGACGAGCCCACAACCGCGCTGGACGTGACCATTCAGGCCCAGATCCTGGAGTTGATGAAAGAGCTGCGCGAAAAGCTGGGCATGGCGGTGATCTGGATCACCCACGATCTGGGCGTGATCGCGGGCATCGCCGACCGGGTGATGGTGATGTATGGCGGCCAGGTGGTGGAACAGGCCCCGGTGCGCGAGCTGTTCGGAAACCCGCAGCACCCCTATACCCGCGCTCTGCTGGAAACCATCCCGTCGGTCACCGGCGAGCGGGCCGAGCGGCTGCGCGTGATCGAGGGCCAGCCGCCAATCCTGTCGGCCCCGCCTGCGGCCTGCCCGTTCCGGGCCCGCTGTCCCTATCGGTTCGACCGCTGCGACCGGGAAAACCCGCCCCGTATACTGGTCGGCCCCGGCCATGACGCCGCCTGTTTCTGGGATCCGGCAACCGGGAAGCCACGCGATGTGTGAAACCTGCCGCTTTTGCGCCCTGACGGCCGTCACCGCCGATGGCCCGCACGCGAAAAGCGCCCGACAGGGAGAGATGAGCGCCTGATGCTGGACAATCCGACAAAGCTGGTCGAGGTGAAAAACCTCAAGATGCATTTCCCGATCTTTTCGGGGCTGCTACGCCGCCGCTCGGGCGAGGTGAAGGCGGTGGACGGGGTCAGCTTCGACATCTACGAGGGCGAGACCCTGGGCCTGGTCGGCGAATCCGGCTGCGGCAAATCTACCTGCGGCCGCGCCGTGCTGCGACTTTATGAAATCACCGAAGGCTCGATCCGCATCGGCGGCAAGGAAATCGGCGAGGCCGGGTACAGCCAACTACGCCCGATGCGGCCCACCATGCAGATGGTGTTTCAGGATCCGCAGGCCAGCCTGAACCCGCGCATGACCGTCGCCCGCATCATCGGCGAGCCACTGGACGAGCACACCGACCTGTCGAAAAAGGAAAAGCTGGCCCGCATCTATGAACTGATGGACGCGGTCGGGCTGAACCGCGCCTTCGCCAACCGCTATCCGCATGAATTTTCCGGCGGTCAGCGTCAGCGCATCGGCATTGCCCGCGCCCTGGCGCTGAACCCGCGGTTCATCGTCTGCGACGAACCGATCGCGGCGCTGGACGTGTCGATTCAGGCCCAGGTTGTGAACCTGCTGGAGGATCTGCAGGAAAAGTTCAATCTGACCTATCTGTTCATCAGCCACGACCTGTCGATGGTGCGCCATATCGCCGACCGGGTGGCGGTGATGTATCTGGGCCGGGTGGTCGAACTGGCCCCGCGCGACGCGCTTTATGCCCGTCCGATGCATCCCTATACCCAGGCGCTGCTGTCGGCGGTGCCCGAACCCGACCCGAATCTGGAAACCCGCAAGCAGCGGGTAATCCTCAAGGGCGACGTGCCCTCGCCCGCGAACCCGCCGCAGGGCTGCAATTTTTGCACCCGTTGCCCCAGGGCAATGCCGATCTGCCACCAGATCGACCCCGAAACGAAAGAGCTGGCGCCGGGCCACTTCGTGGCCTGCCATCTTTACGATCCGACAATCAGCCAGACCGCCGGGGACACGGCGGCGCCCGAGGCCGAGAAGAGCATCCAACAAGGAGAGTAATAAAATGAGACTGAAGACAGCCCTTTTGGGCGCAGCGACAGCGCTGGCGCTGGCCCCTGCAGCCTTCGCCGAACGCGGGTCGGATGGCCAGTTGAACATTATCTACTGGCAAGCGCCCTCGACCCTGAACCCGTTCCTGTCGGGCGGGACAAAAGAGGTCGAAAGCGCCTCGCTTGTGATCGAGCCGTTGGTGCGGTTCGACGAAACCGGCACCATGGTGCCCTGGCTTGCCGACAGCATTCCGACGGTCGAAAACGGCGGCGTCAGCGACGACCTGACCCAGATCACCTGGAAACTGAAACCGGGCATTCTGTGGTCCGATGGCACCCCGCTGACCGCCGCCGATGCGGTGTTTACCTGGGAATACTGCACCCATCCCGAAGGCGGCTGCGCGCAGTCGTCGTATTTCGACGGGGTCGAAAGCGTGGTGGCCGTGGACGACATGACCATTCAGGTCAATTTCGCCACCCCCAAACCCTTTCCCTACACCGCCTTCGTCGGCTCCGAGAGCCCGATCATCCAGAAGGCGCAGTTCGCCGACTGTCTGGGCGCCAAGGCCCCCGAATGCACCGACGCGAATTTCGGCCCGATCGGCACCGGCCCCTACGTGGTCAGCGAATTCCGCCCCAATGACGTGATCCAGTTCAGCGCCAACCCGAATTTCCGCGAGGCGGACAAGCCGGCCTTCGCGACCGTGCTGTTCAAAGGGGGCGGCGACGCCACCGCCGCGGCCCGCGCCGTGATGGAAACCGGCGAATTCGACTATGCCTGGAACCTGCAGATCGATCCGAACGTGCTGAAGGACATGGAATCCAAGGGCCTGGGCAAGGTCGTTGCCGCCTATGCGACCTCGGTCGAGCGGATCCACGTCAACCAGACCGACCCCAACCCCGCGCTTGGCGACGAACGCGCCACCGTGGCCCATCCGCACCCGTTCCTGACCGATCCCCGGATCGGCAAGGCGCTGTCGATGGCTATCGACCGTTCGCTGATCGCCGAGATCGGCTATGGCGCGGGCGGCGTTCCCACCTGCAACGTACTGCCGGCGCCGGCCCTCTATGCCTCGACCGCCAATGACGATTGCCTGGTGCAGGATGTCGACGGCGCCAAGGCACTGCTGGACGAGGCCGGCTGGGTCCCGGGCCCCGACGGCGTGCGCGTCAAGGACGGCATGCGCCTGTCGGTCAGCTATCAGACCTCGACCAACGCCGTGCGCCAGGACACCCAGGCGCTGGTGAAACAGTGGTGGTCGGAAATCGGTGTGGAAACCGAATTGCGCAATATCGACGCGTCGGTCTTCTTCGGCGGCGATCCGGGCAGCCCGGACACGTTCCAGAAGTTCTTTGCCGATGTCGAGATGTACACCAACAACTTCGCCGGTGTGGATCCCGAGGCCTATATGGCCAACTGGCGCTGCTCGGAAATCCCGAGCCCCGAAACCCAGTGGCAGGGCTCCAACATGCAGCGGTTCTGCGATCCGGCCTATGACGCGCTGGTCGACAAGCTGTCGCAGACCGCGCCGCTGGAAGAACGGGCCGCGATCGTGAAGCAGATGAACGATATGCTGATGCAGTCCTATTCGATCATCCCGCTGATCCACCGCGGCAACCCGTCGGCCCATGCCAACACCCTTGCCGGTGTGCGCATGAACGACTGGGACAGCGAGATCTGGAACATCAAGGACTGGTCGCGCGCCGACTGATCCAACCCCATCCGACGGCCCCGGATCCCGTATCCGGGGCCGCCTTCCCTTTTTTGCAAGACTGCTGACCCGAGGCGCCCGTCATGTTCACCTACACGATCCGTCGCTTGCTGATCGCATTGCCGACGCTTCTGTTCATCAGTCTGATCATCTTTCTGCTGCTCGACCTCGCGCCGGGCGACCCCACCGCACAGCTGCCGCTGACCATCCCCCCCGAGGTGAAGGAGAAGATCCGCCAGAGCCTGGGCCTGGGCGAGCCGATCCACATTCGCTATCTGCTGTGGATGAAACAGTTTTTCGTGGCCGAGCCGCTGCATGTGTTCGACAACATGTTCGGCACCGAATTCGCCGGCGACATGCAGCGCGTGATGTCGTGGCAGACCCGCAGCCCGGTCGCCGACATCATCGCCCAGCGGATGCCCCAGACCCTATGGGTGGTGGGCATGTCCTATGTCATCGGCACCCTGATCGCGGTGCCGATCGGCATCATCTCGGCCTACCGGCAATACAGCTGGTTCGATCAGATCGGCACGTTCGTGTCGATGATCGGTTATTCGGTGCCCACCTTCTTTACCGGGGTGCTTCTGATCGTGATCTTCGCGGTCAATCTGGGCTGGTTCCCGTCGATCTATGACACCACGCTGGTGGTGAAGGACTGGGGAACCTTCGTGACCCAGCTGAAACAGATGGTGATGCCGGTTTCGGTGCTGGCGCTGTATAACGCGGCCCAGATCAGCCGGTTCATGCGCGCCTCGATGCTGGACAATCTGGGTCAGGACTATGTGCGCACCGCCCGGGCCAAGGGCCTGTCGGAAAAGGTGGTGGTGCTGATCCATGTGCTGCGCAACTCGATGATCCCGGTGGTGACCGTGATCGCGCTGGGGGTGCCGACGATCTTTGGCGGTGCCATCATCACCGAACAGGTGTTCAAGGTGAACGGGCTGGGTCAGCTGCTGATCACCGCGATCTATGCCAATGACATCCCGATGGTGCAGACGCTGACCTTCATCTTCGCCGTGCTGATCGTGCTGTTCAACCTGATTGCCGACGTGCTTTACGGCATTCTCGACCCAAGGATCCGCTATGACTGACAGCCTCCCCCCCCGCATGGTCGAAGAGGCGTTCCGCCCGCCGCGCAATCAGTGGCTGGACGTGTGGGACCAGTTCAAGACCCACAAGGGCGCATTGCTGGGCGCGATCATTTTCGCGGCGATCCTGTTTGCCGTGCTGTTCGGCCCGTGGCTCTGGCATATGGACCCCACCTATATCGACATCCGCGCCCGCAATCAGGGGCCCAGTCTTTCGCATCCGCTGGGCACCGATCAGTTGGGCCGCGACATGCTGGCCCGGATGATGGCCGGCGGGAAAGTGTCGATTGCGGTCGGCGTCACGGCCATGGGGCTCAGCCTGCTGCTGGGTACGTTGATCGGGGTGCTGGCGGGCTATTTCAAACGGCTGGACGGGCCCTTGATGCGGCTGACGGACCTGTTTCTGGCACTGCCGCTGCTGCCGCTTCTGCTGGTCATGGTGATGCTGTTCCGCGAGGCGCTATCGACCCGCTTTGGCCCCGAAACCGGGGTTTTCATCCTGATCGTGGTCGCCATCGGCGTCACCAGCTGGATGCAGACCGCCCGCATCGTGCGCGGCGACGTTCTGGCACTGAAGGAACGCGAATTCGTGCTGGCCGCACGCTCGATCGGGACGCCCAGCCGCCGGATGATCACCCGCCACATCCTGCCCAACGTGATGTCGCCGGTGATGGTGTCGGCCACACTGGGCATCGCCAACGCGATCATCACCGAATCCGCGCTGTCCTTTCTCGGCCTTGGCTTTCCGCCGGATTTCCCGACCTGGGGCCGGTTGCTGTATGATGCGGTGGATTATCTGCAGCAACATCCCGAGCGGGTGCTGTGGCCCGGCCTGGCGATCTCGTTGGCGGTGCTGTCGGTCAACTATATCGGCGACGGGCTGCGCGATGCGCTGGACCCGCGGATCCGGGGCCGCTGAAAATAAGAACGCCGCCCCACCCGGCCCGCGGACCGTGGCCGGGGATTTCCCATGCCCCGCCCGGCCCGGAACGGGTTTCGCCCGACCGTGGGAAACCGGAACAATGTTCCATTCTCAGGGCGCGACCCCGCGCGTAAACACCTTGATTTACAGGCGGGCCCGGCGCAGGTGGAACGAAATTCCGCATCAAAGGAAACCCCATGTTCGAAGAGTTCGGATTCGCAACCCTGACCGCACCGCAGGCCGCCATCTGGTTCGGGCTGGCGCTTGGCGCCCTGTTCGGCGCGCTGGCCGAGATCACCGGATTTTGCTTTCGCCGCGCCGTCACCGGCCCGGCCGCACAGCGCCGCCCCGCCCTTGGCCTGTGGCTGATGGCGCTGGTCGCGGCCCTGCTGGGCACCCAGGGCGCGGTCGCCGCCGGGTTGATCAGTTTCGAGGGGCACCGTTTTTTCACCGCCGATCTGCCGGTGCTGGCGATTGTCCTGGGCGGGCTGTTGTTCGGCGCAGGCATGGTGCTGACGCGCGGCTGCGCCTCGCGGCTGACGGTGCTGGCCGGGTCGGGGAACCTGCGCGCGGCATTGGTTCTGGTCGTCTTCGCGATCACCGCCCATGCCACGCTGAAGGGTGTGCTGGCACCACTGCGCGTGGCCCTTGGGTCGGTCACCATGCCGCTGGGCGAGACCGCCAGCCTGGCCGCCCTGCCCGGCGGTGCCGCGCTGTGGACGGCCGTTCTGGCAATTCCGGCGCTGGCCTATGTCTGCTGCTCGGGGGCGCGGGCCCGGATGCTGGTGCTGGCGGTGCCGCTGGGCCTGCTGGCCGCGGCGGGCTGGGTCGGCACCGGGTTTGTCCTGTATGACGATTTCGACCCCATCGCGCTGGAAAGCCTGTCCTTCACCTCG
Source organism: Actibacterium sp. D185-2 (assembly GCF_054954595.1). Taxonomy (NCBI): domain Bacteria; kingdom Pseudomonadati; phylum Pseudomonadota; class Alphaproteobacteria; order Rhodobacterales; family Roseobacteraceae; genus Actibacterium; species Actibacterium sp. D185-2. The sequence continues at coordinate 93,315 of NZ_JBPWNX010000005.1, read as the reverse complement.
ACCGCTGCCGATACGCTGTTCTGGGGCGTCGCGGCGACGTCGATCCCGGCACGGTTCGGTGTGGGCCTGATCGGCGGGGTGCTGGCCGGCGCGCTGGTGGCCTCACTGCTGGGCGGGCGGTTTCGCTGGCAAAGCTTCGAAAGCCCGGCCCAGACCGGCCGTTACCTGGCGGGTGCCGTTCTGATGGGGCTAGGCGGCGTTCTGGCCGGGGGCTGCACCGTGGGCGCGGGCCTGTCGGGGGTGCCGACGCTGAGCCTGGCCGCACTGCTGGCCATCGCCGCCATCGCGGCAGGCGCGGTGGCGATGGACCGGGTTCTGGGCACTAGCCGATCGCACGCCGGATCCGGCGCACCATCAGCCACACAACCAATACGACAAGCGGCGTAAGGATCGCCGTCAGCATCCCCTTGCTCAGCCCCAGAGGTTCAGCAAGGGGATAGGCCATATAGCCCGCAAGGCTGACCGCGTAATAGCTGATCGCGACCACCGACAGCCCCTCGACCGTTTCCTGAAGCCGCAATTGCAGATCGGCCCGCCGGTCCATGCTTTCCAGCAACGCCTGGTTTTGGGCCGAGCGCGCCACGTCGACCTGGGTGCGCAGCAACTCGCCCGCGCGGGTGGCACGTTCGGCCATCGCGTTCAACCGCGCCTCGGTCGACTTCACCGTGCGCATGGCCGGGTCGAACCGGCGCATCATGAATTCGCGGAAGGTCTGGCGCCCGCCGAAGCGTTCCTCGCGCATTACCTCGATCCGCTGATGCACCAGCGCCTCATAGGCCATGGTGGCCCCAAACCGGAACGAGGATTGCGCAATCATGCTTTCCAGTTCGGCCGAAATCGCCAGCAGCCCGTGCAGGGTTTCCTCGGCGGTGTGGGCGCCTTCGTTCAGATCGCCGACCAGCGCCACCAGCATCGGGTCAAGCTGCCCCATCCGCGCCGACAACTCCCGCGCACGCGGCAGGCCCAGCATCGACACCGCCTTGTAGGTCTCGATCTCGGTCAGGCGCTGCACGATGCGCCCGACCCGGCGCGCGCCGGTCTCGGGCCGCGCGAACAGGGCGAACCGCATATGGCCGGCGCTGTCGATCCTGAAATCGGACGCCACCACCGCGCTGTCATCCAACACCCGCGAACAGGCCAGGCTTTCGGGCACGAACCAGTCATGCAGGCGCTGCACGATCTCCTCGTCCTCATGCCGAAGCTGCTCGACCCGCATCAGCGCCGATGTGACCCGCAACCCCGGCGCGGCGGCCAGCCAATCCTCGGGAAAGACGTCGAAGGCGTTGGGGTCGAACGGCCGCTCGGCCACGCCATCGGTGAAGATCGTGTAGGTCACGAATTCGGTGTGACTTTCCCATTTCAGCTTGTGCCGCCCGATCTGGCCGAAAAAATGCGTAGCATCCGGCTGCGGGTGCTGTGCGCCGAACCGGTCAAGCAGATCGAGCAGATGCGCGCGATCGGCGTCCCGGTCGCGATTGGCGGCGTCATGGGGCCGCTTGATCGCCAGATAGGCGGCATGGCACGGTGTGTCCAGCGCCGGAAACGGGCGCGCATGCAACTCGTTCGCCATTGCATAGCGCAGCGGGTGATCTTCGATCGGGCTCATGCCGGTGCCTTCTGAAATGTCACCAGACCCTACCCGGAAACACGCCGGTGTAAACAAAAACATTCAACAAAAACCATGTGTTGAACGCATACAATGGCACACAGCCAAAGGATCACTCGGCTTTGGGTGGCGTGGTGTTGCCGTGTTTGCGCGCGATCAGCATGAACCCGGCAAGCCCCAGAAAGGCCAGCCCGGCGCTGGCCCAGAAGGTCGCCGCCGGGCCAAGCCCGGCCCACAGGACCCCGGCCAGAAAGCTGGCCAGAAACAGCGCAATGCCGCTTGTCAGGTTGAAGACGCCGAACGCGGTGGCGCGCACCTCGGGCGGGGCGCTGTCGGCCACCAGTGCCGACAACAGCCCCTGTGTCAGGCCCAGATGCAGCCCCCAAAGTGCTGCCCCGATGAACACCGCTGTCACGCCTTGCGCCAGGGCCAGGATCACATCCGCCACCACCAAGGCCGCGAATCCCAGCATCAGCAGCCCGCGCTTGCCGATCCCGTCGGACAGCACCCCGACCGGATAGGCCGAGGCTGAGGAGACCAGGTTGATGATCACCAGGATCAACGGCGCCAGGGCCAGGGCCAGCCCCTGCTCCTCGGCCCGCAGAATGACAAACGCCTCGGTGAACCGGGCGAGCGTCATCACCCCGCCCAACGCCACCACACCCCAGAACAGCGGCCCCATCCGCGACAGCACCTTTCGGTCGATCGGGGTGCGCACGGGGGCAGCGGCGGCGCGCTTTGGTTCGCGCACGAAGGTGACGAGCAGGAAAACCGCGATGCAGCCGGGCACAAGCGCAACCCAGAACACCAGCCGGAAATTATCGGAAAACAGCGCCATCAGCGCCATCGCCAGCAGCGGCCCGACGAAGGCGCCGACATTGTCCAGCGACTGACGCAACCCGTAAGCTGCGCCGCGCTTGTCGGGCGGGGCCAGATCGCCGACCAAAGCATCGCGCGGCGCACCGCGGATGCCCTTGCCGATCCGGTCGGCAAACCGCGCGCCCAGGACCCAGCCCGCCGTGGGCGCCAGCGCGAAGATCGGTTTCGACAGGGTGCCCAGCCCATAGCCCAGAATGGTCAGCGGCTTGCGCTTTCCCATCCGGTCGCTCAGCGCGCCGGAAAACAGCTTGGTGATATTGGCCGTGGCCTCGCCGATCCCCTCGATCAGGCCAACGGTAACGGTGCTGGCCCCCAGGACCGTCACCAGAAAGACCGGCAGCAGCCCGTGGATCATCTCGGACGAGATATCCATCAGCATACTGACAAAGCCCAGCGCCCATATACTGCGCGGAAGGCCGCGCCAGTTGCCCTTGTCACCGTCGGTCATGCTGCCCCCTTTGCCATTGCAGAAAACGCTAGGCCCGCTGCCGCCCCCAGGCAACAAAAAAGCCCCGGCGCAATGGCCGGGGCTTTGATTTTCATGGACTTCCGATTACTGGATCAGCGTCAGCAGCTTGTCGATGCTGGCCTTGGCGTCGCCATAGAACATGCGCGTGTTTTCCTTGTAGAACAGCGGGTTCTCGATGCCCGAATATCCCGTGCCCTGGCCGCGTTTGCTGACAAACACCTGCTTGGCCTTCCAGCATTCCAGCACCGGCATACCGGCGATGGGGCTGTTGGGATCGTCCTGCGCGGCCGGGTTCACGATGTCGTTCGAGCCGATGACGATGGCCACATCGGTGTCCGGGAAGTCATCGTTGATCTCGTCCATCTCCAGCACGATGTCGTAGGGCACCCGCGCCTCGGCCAGCAGCACGTTCATGTGGCCGGGCAGACGCCCCGCCACCGGGTGAATGGCGAAGCGCACATTCTTGCCCTTAGCGCGCAGCCGCTTGGTCAGCTCAGACACCGATTGCTGCGCCTGCGCCACCGCCATCCCGTAGCCGGGGATGATGATGATGCTGTCGGCCTCGTCCAGCGCCGCGGCCACGCCTTCGGCGTCGATTGCGATCTGCTCGCCCTCGACCGCCATCGCCGGGCCCGTGGTGCCGCCGAAGCCGCCCAGAATGACCGAGATGAACGAACGGTTCATCGCCTTGCACATGATGTACGACAGGATCGCGCCCGAGGAGCCAACCAGCGCCCCCACCACGATCAGCAGATCGTTGCCAAGGCTGAAGCCGATCGCCGCCGCCGCCCAGCCCGAATAGCTGTTCAGCATCGACACCACCACCGGCATGTCGGCGCCGCCGATACCCATGATCAGGTGATAGCCGATGAACAGTGCGGCCAGCGTCATCAGGGACAGCGGCAGGAAGCCACCCGTGTTGAAGTACCAGATCAGGCACAGCACCGAAAGCGCCGCGGCGCCCGCGTTCAGCATATGCCCGCCCGGCAGTTTGGTGGCGGTCGAGCCGACCTTGCCCGCCAGCTTGCCATAGGCGATGACAGAGCCGGTGAAGGTCACGGCACCGATGAAGATGCCCAGAAACAGCTCGACCCGCAGGATGTTGACCTCGACCGAAGTCTTGTGCGCCAGCAGCGCGGCAAAGCCTTCCAGCCCCGTTCTGGCGGCGTCATCCATCGCCAGCACGCGGCCCAGCTCGATATGGGCGACATAGCCCACGAAGACCGCCGCCAGACCGACCAGAGAGTGCATGGCCGCCACAAGCTGCGGCATCTCGGTCATCTGAACGCGCTGCGCCACGACATAGCCGATCGCGCCGCCGGCGGCGATCAGAACGAGCGACAGCAGCCACAGGCCCGAGCCGGGCCCGATCAGGGTGGCCAGCACCGCCAGCGCCATGCCGGCGATCCCGTACCAAACCGCGCGCTTTGCGCTTTCCTGCCCCGACAGACCGCCGAGCGACAGGATGAACAGAACAGCCGCGACAACATAGGCGGCAGTGGTGAATCCGAATTCCATCGTCCCGGCCTCCTTAAGATTTCTGGAACATGGCGAGCATGCGCCGGGTTACGAGGAAGCCGCCGAAGATGTTGATCCCGGCCATGAAGACCGACAGCGCCGCCAGTATGACCACCAGCGCCGAGCCCGATCCGATCTGTACCAAGGCCCCCAGGATGATGATCGACGAGATTGCATTCGTGACCGCCATCAAGGGCGTGTGCAGGCTGTGGCTGACGTTCCAGATCACCTGGAAGCCCACGAACACCGCCAGCACAAACACGATGAAATGCTGCATGAAGCTGGCCGGGGCCACCAGCCCCACCCCCAAAATCAGCGCAGCACCCACCGCCAGCAATGTGACCTGCTGCTTGGTCTGCTTTTGGAAAGCGGCGACTTCCTGCGCGCGCTTTTCCTCCGCGCTCAGTTCTTTGACCTTTTCCTTGGGCTTGGCGGCAATCGCGGCCACTTTCGGCGGCGGCGGCGGGAAGGTGATTTCGCCGTCATGGGTGACGGTAGCGCCGCGGATCACGTCATCTTCCATGTTATGCACGACCTGGCCGTCTTTTTCGGGCGTCAAATCGAACATCATGTGGCGGATGTTGTTACCATAAAGCGTGGACGCCTGGGCGGCCATCCGGCTGGGGAAATCGGTGTAGCCGACGATGGTCACACCGTTTTCGCTGACCACTTTTTCGTCCTTCACGGTCAGATCGCAGTTGCCACCCTTTTCGGCGGCAAGGTCCACGACGACCGAGCCCGGCTTCATCGCCGCGACCATGTCTTCCAGCCACAGCTTGGGCGCGTCGCGGCCCGGGATCAGCGCGGTGGTGATGACGATGTCCATGTCGGGGGCCAGCTCGCGGAATTTCTCCAGCTGCTTTTCGCGGAATTCGGGGCTCGAGGGCGCGGCGTAACCACCGGTCGCCGCACCGTCTTGCGCCGCTTCGTCAAAGTCGAGGAACACGAAATTCGCGCCCATCGATTCGATCTGCTCGGCCACTTCGGGGCGCACATCGAAGGCATAGACGATCGCACCCAGCGAGGTTGCCGTGCCGATGGCGGCCAGACCGGCCACACCGGCGCCCACCACCAGAACCTTGGCCGGAGGCACCTTGCCCGCCGCCGTCACCTGGCCGGTGAAGAAGCGGCCGAAGTTGTTGCCCGCCTCGATCACCGCGCGGTAGCCCGCGATATTGGCCATCGACGACAGCGCATCCATCTTCTGGGCGCGGCTGATGCGCGGCACCATGTCCATGGCGATCACATTGGCGCCCTTGGATTTGCACAGCTCCAGCAAAGCCTCGTTCTGCGCAGGCCAGAAGAAGGAAATCAGCGTCTGCCCCTTGGTCAGGCGCTTGGCCTCGGTCTCGTTCGGCTCGCGCACCTTGACCACCACATCCACCGCTTTCCAAAGCGCGGCGGGCGTCTTGATGATCTCGACCCCGGCTGCCGCATAGGCGGCATCGGAAAACCCGGCGGCAACGCCGGCTCCGGTCTCGATTGCGCAGTCATACCCCAGCTTTTGCAGCTGAAGGGCCGAGTCCGGAGTCATGGCAACGCGTGCCTCCCCCTCGAATACTTCCTTCGGTGCCCCGATTTTCACGTCAGCTTTCCCTCTCTTTCGTGTCTGCTGGCGGCCTTGGCCCATTCAGACGCAGCCCTATTACCATTGCGCAAGATTATTTCACAAGCGCCGTGTGTGCGATTTTGTTTATGTTCCTGCGGTGTGCCCCTTACAGCCATCGGCGAACCCGCGCCCTGTAGGCATCGAATTCCGCACCGAAGACATCGTGAAGCTGCGCTTCCTCGCCCAATATGAATCGTTGCTGGATAAGTGCCATGAAAGCCGGGAGCAACACCAGCCCCGGCACCGCATCCCAGCACAGGACCAGCCCGGCCAGGACCAGCACATCGCCCAGATAGATCGGATTGCGCGTCAGCCGATAGATGCCGCCCTGCACCAGACCCGAGGGCGCTTGCCGGGGGATGAGCGTGGTGCGGCGGGCCAGGAACTGCGCCGCCGCCGCCAGCATGACCGCCAGCCCGGCCCCGATCAGCACCGCGCCCAGCGGGTCGCCCCAGGCCCCGAAGCCAGACACCGGCAGCAGCGTTGCCTGCGCCCGGGCCAATCCCGCGAACACCGCCAGCCAGACCGGCGGCAGGTCAATCCAGCCCAGCACGGACCGCATCACCGCGCCCTCCGCAAAAGGGCGGGCACCGCCCAAACCGTCGAAACCGCTGATCGCATGGCGCGCCTCCCTGTTCCTCAATCGGTACCTCCCGCGCCATCGCACCTGCAAGCCCTTCAATTTCCGGCCACCCGCGCTTACACAAATCATGCGGAGGTGACGCAGCCATGACCGATGACAGCACAGGCCAGTTCAGCGCGGGTCAGTTCACCACGGGCTCAAAGGCGCGGCACCTGCCCGAAAGCATGATTCGCCCCGGCCGCCCCGGTGACGGCCCCGCCGCCCATGCGCTGTTCCATGCGGCGGTGCATCAGGGCGCGGCCGCGTTCTATGACGATGCCGAGCGCCGCGCCTGGGCCCCCGCAGGCGGTCCGCCCGACGGCTGGGAGGCCCGGCTGCTGGCCGGTCACTGCCGCGTGGCCCAGGACGCGGCAGGCCGGATGGCGGGGTTCATGACATTGGGCGCGGACGGCTATCTGGACTATGCCTATGTCGCGCCGGGCTGGATGGGCAAGGGTGTGTCGGACGCGCTTTACGACCAACTGGAACAGATCGCGCGCGCGGCCGGCCTGCCCGTCCTGAGCACCGAGGCCAGCCATCTGGCGCGCCGCTTTCTGAGCCGCAAGGGCTGGCACACCACCGCGCGCCAAAGCGTGATTCGCGACAGTGTGGCAATCACCAACTTTCGCATGGAAAAATCGCTGCGCTAAGCCGGGCACCCGCCCCCGCCTGCCCTATTTCGGCCACCGAGTTGCCCCACCCCGGACGCGCCCGGCACAAAACCCGGCCCGATTTACCCGATATTTTCCACTTCCAGAAATGATGTCCGCAGGTCTGCCCATGGGCAGGGCAGGCCTCGCCAACGAACAAGGCGGAAACGGCAAAAAACGCGGCTTTCGCAATGTGCGGATGCCGCGCGAAGAATGAGCAGGAACGGCAATGGCGACGTATCAGGTACGGTTTTACGATTTCAACCCGGGCGGCGCTGTGCCCACCGGCACCGGCAGCACCTTCACCTGGAACGGTCCCTCGACCGCGGACGGTGTTGCCACGATCAACGACACCGAATCCGGCATCGAGGGGCTGACGCTGGACGATGACAACAACGGCCGCGAAACCGCCACCGCGAATGTCACCCTGGGCGGCGCATCGTCCACCGGGGCAAGCGTCGATGCCGAACTGGTCTGGACGGTCCGCGACACGGTCACCGGCGACACATTCGAAATCGCCCAGTTCGAGGTCGAAAGCGGCGGCGCGTCGGGCATGTATACCCTGTCCGAAATGCCGCTTGTGGCAGGCCGCAGCTATGAGGTCGTCAACTATGACAGCAACCCCAACGTGCTGGCGGGCGACCCTGTCTTCAGTTCGACCGACTATGTCGCGCCCGGCAATGTCGTGTCCGGCACTGACGGCGACGACACGATCGACGCCAGTTATTCCGGCGACCCGGAAGGCGATCATGTCGACAGTGGCCTGGGCACCGGTCCGGGCGGCAATGGCGATGTGATCGAGGGGCTGGGCGGCGACGACACGATTTTCGCCGGCGCCGGCGACGACACCATCTATGGCGGCGCGGGTCAGGACACGATCGACGGCGGCGCGGGCAATGACACGATCTATGGCGACGCCCCGGCCAGCGCGTCGCAGAACGAACATGTGGACTGGTCCGCGCAAGGCGGTGATGGCAAGTCGGTCGCCGGTGGCTTTACACAGTCCACCGGCCAGATCGACGTCACCGTCTCGTTTCAAAGCGACGGGAACAATGCCCCCACCTATCAGATCGAAACCTCGGACCCGGCCTATACCGAATCCGGCGAACCGTTCGCCGCCAATTCCAACCTCTATCTTTACGGCGCGGGCGACGGCGCCACCTCGACCACCACCATCGACTTTTCGGCCAACGATCCCGGCGTCGAAAGCGAGGTCGAGAATATCCAGTTCCGCATCAACGACATCGACGCCTATGCCCGCAACCACCAGGACGTGATCACCGTCAACGCCTATGACGCCGACGGCAACCCGGTTCCGGTCACGATCACCAGCGATGGCAACGATACGGTTTCGGGCAACACGATCACCGCCGCGATGACGCTGGACGAGGCCGATAACGCGCTCGGCTCGGCCCTGGTCGAGATTGCCGGCCCGGTGGCCCGTGTCGAGATCACCTATTCCAACGCGATCAGCCCCTCGGGCAATTACAGCGGCACCCATGCGATCTGGGTCAGCGATGTCTATTACGACACCGTCCCGGTCGAAGGCGATGCCGATATCATCGATGGCGGCAGCGGCGACGATGTGATCGACGGCGGCGAGGGCGACGACACCCTGACGGGCGGCACCGGTGCAGACACGCTGTCGGGTGGCACCGGCGGCGACACGCTGCATGTGGCCGAGGGCGACACCGCGTCCGGCGGCGCCGGCGACGATACCTTTCTGGTCTCGGATCTGGGCGAGGCAGGCGCGGCCACGATCGACATCACCGGCGGCGAGGGCGACGAGACCCTGGGCGATACGCTGAACTTTCAGGGGCTGATCCAGGCCAGCGACATCACCTATACCAATACCGACGATGCGTCGGGCGGGCTGAGCGGTTATGCCACCCTGTCGGACGGCACCGTGGTCAACTTCTCGGAAATCGAGAATGTGGTGATCTGCTTTGCTGCGGGCACCTTTATCCTGACCCCGCATGGTGAACGGACGGTCGAAAGCCTGAAACCCGGCGATCTGGTCATCACCGCTGATCACGGGTTGCAGCCCATCCGCTGGATCGGCATCCGCGCGGTGCCCGCCACCGGCCCGCTGGCGCCGGTGCGCATCCGCCGGGGCACGCTGGGCAATACCCGCGATCTGCGCGTCTCGCCGCAGCACCGGATGCTGCTGGGTGGCTATCGCGCCGAGCTGTTGTTCGGCGAATCCGAAGTGCTGGTGCCCGCCCTGCATCTAGTGGACGATCTGGCGATCACCCGCGAAGCGGGGGGCACCGTTACCTATGTGCACCTGCTGTTCGACCGGCACGAGGTGATCTTTGCCGAAGGCACGCCCAGCGAAAGCTTCCACCCTGGACATGTCGGGCTGGACGCGATCCTGGCCCCCGCCCGCGAAGAGCTGTTTCGCCTGTTCCCCGATCTGCGCGCCGATATCACGGCCTATGGCCCGGCCACGCGGCTGAGCCTGAAAAAGCATGAGGCCCACGCGCTGCGGATGGGTTAAAGCAGCCGGTCGTAATCCGACACAAGAAGCTGAAGGGGCGGCACGTCCTCCTCCACCTCGGCGAAGCGGCCGATCGGGTCGCGGAACACGTTGTCCGTCAGATCGTCGTTGACGGTCGACACCTCGCCGATCAGCACATCGCCACCCTCGCCCCAGAACGCATGCCAGTCGCCCGGCATCAGGGTGACGCTTTCGCCGGGGGCCAGTTTCAGCACATCGCCGGGGCCGAACGCGCGTTCGATTCCGTCGCAGCGCACCGTGCCACCCGCGCTTTCGTCGAAATCGCCCTGCGGGTCCGAGCCGTAAAGCTGCACCGCCAGCGTGGCGCCGCCACGGTTGATGATATCCTCGGCCTTGACGATATGGCGGTGCATCGGGCTGAGCTGATCACGGCGCGAGATCAGCAGCTTTTCGGCATAGCACATGCCCTGCCCGCGCCGCAGATCGGCCAGCCGCCCGTTGCGCAGGGTGAACAGGAACAGGCCCAGCCGGTCGAAATCGCCCTGCCCGTAATCGGTGATGTCCCAGCCCAGCCGCGCATCGATGATCCCCGACAGATCGGCCTTTCTGGCGCGCATCTCGTCGGGGGTCCAATAGGCGAACGGCGGCAAGGTGATTGCGAACGAGCGGATGAATTCATCCGCCGAGGCCATGATCTGATTGATGCGCGAGCGTTTCATCGGGTTCCTCCGTTACCGGCAGCATGACCCGGACCGGCAGCTCAGTAAATCCCGTTCGCCTGCTGCACCTCGCGCACATAGGTGATCACGGCGCCGATTTCGGCATCCGTCACCCCCTTGACCGGCGGCATGTTGCCAAAACGCCAGTGATGCGATTTCACGCCCTGGCGCGCGGCCCGCACGAAGGATCCGTCGCCGTGGTGCCCCGGCTCATAGATCTTGTGGATCAGCGGCGGGCCCATGCCATCGCGCCCGGCGGCGTTATCCCCGTGACAGGCGGCGCATTTGGCGTTGAACACCGCCTGCCCCATCTGCGCGGTTGGGCTGAGATCGGGCACCGCAACCGAGACCAGCGCATCCTTCGCGCTGGCCGGCGCCTGTTGCGGCATCAACCCGAACAACGCCACCCCACCCGCCACAACGGCCAGGGCGCCAACAGATAGTATCTTGATATTCATATGCATTCTCCGGCTTTCCTGCCCCCAGCCCTAGGCGTTCCAGCACGGGGAAGGTCAAGCCGAATAGACGCACACACAAAGACGTGAGGATCCGCGCGCCCGGATCAGGCCGATTGCAGCACCGGGCTGCGGACGCGGTCGGCCCAGACGCGCAGCGCTGTGCCGAACGCCTCGAACAGCGGGCGCGAGACCGGGTCGCAGGCGGCGTTGTATTCGGGGTGCCACTGCACCGACAGGGTAAAGCCCGGCGCATCCTTGACATAGATCGCCTCGGGCGTGCCGTCGGGGGCGACGCCGTCGATCACGATCCGCGCGCCGGGGGTCTTGATCCCCTGCCCGTGCAGCGTGTTGGTCATCACCTCATTCGCGCCGAACAACCGGGCGAAGGGGCCGCCGTCGGTGAATTGCACCATGTGGCGCAGGGCGAATTTCTCTTCCAGCGTGCCGTCGGGGGGCATCCGGTGGTTCAGCCGGCCCGGCAGGTCGCGAATCTCGGGGTAGAGCGTGCCGCCCATCGCCACGTTCACTTCCTGAAAGCCACGGCAGATGCCCAGGAACGGCTGGCCGCGCTCGACCAGCGCGCGGATCAGCGGCAGGGCGACCGCATCGCGGGCGCGGTCAAAGGCGCCATGCGCCTCGGTCGGGTCTTCGCCGTATTCCTCGGGGTGGACATTGGGCCGGCCGCCGGTGAACAGGAACCCGTCGCAGGTCTCCATCAGTTCCTCGACCGTCACATAACGCGGATCGGCGGGGATCAGCAGCGGCATGGCATTCGATACCTCGGCCACAGCCTCAGAGTTCATCGTGCCGCCCGCATGGGCCGGGTAGCTGTCATTAAGCAGGTGGTGATTGCCGATGATGCCGACGACGGGGCGCATGTTCGTCCTCTTCTTGCTATCAAGGGACAATATAGCCATTCCGCACGCGGGTGAAGAGGGGGCGCGCCCGCACATGACCTGTGCACGGGCAAACGCCTGTTTTTTCATCTTGGACGGGCGATCAGAGTTCGCCCTCCAGCCCGGCGGCGGTGATTCCGGCCATGCCGGCCGCCGCGTCATTGTCCGAGGTGTCGCCGGTCACGCCAACCGCGCCGACCACCACACCGCGCCGGTCGCGCAGCAGGATGCCGCCCGGCACCGGCACCACCTGTCCGCCATAGACGCCACTGACCGCCGCCATGAAATAGGCCTGCGATTCCGCGCGCGCCATCTGGGCCGAACCGGCGATGCCCAGCATCACGGTGCCGTAGGCCTTGCCGTGGGCGATCGCGAACCGACCGGGGCTGGTGCCATCCTCGCGCTCGAAGGCGATGACGTGGCCGCCCGCGTCCAGCACGATGACGGACAGTGGTTTAAGCCCCATCTCGCGGCCCGTCTCGAAGGTCTTGCGGATGATCGTGCGCGCCTTGCGCAGGGATACGGTTGCCATGGGCGGTGTCCTTTCGGGATCGGGTCAGGCGGTTCGGGTGGATTTGAGCTGACGGCGGCGGCTGTGCAGCACCGGCTCGGTATAGCCCGCGGGCTGCTCGCGCCCGCGGAACACCAGATCGCAGGCGGCCTGAAACGCGATACCGTCGAAACCGGGGGCCATGGGCCGGTAGGCCGGATCGCCCGCATTCTGCGCATCGACCACCGCGGCCATCCGGCGCATCGCCGCCAGCACCTGCTTTTCATCGACCACACCGTGATGCAGCCAGTTGGCCAGCGCCTGGCTGGAAATGCGGCAGGTGGCGCGATCCTCCATCAGGCCGACATCGTAGATATCGGGCACCTTGGAACAGCCCACCCCCTGATCGACCCAGCGCACGACATAGCCCAGAATGCCCTGCGCGTTGTTTTCAATCTCGGCCTGAATTTCATCGGCATTCCAGTTGGTGCCGGTGGCGACCGGGATGGTCAGCAGATCGTCCAGACTGCCGCGCCGGCCCTGCGTGGCGATTTCGTCCTGCCGCGCGAACACATCGACCTTGTGGTAATGGGTGGCGTGCAGCGTGGCCGCCGTCGGGCTGGGCACCCAGGCGCAGGTGGCCCCGGCCATCGGATGGCCGATCTTGGCGGCCAGCATATCGGCCATCAGATCGGGCATCGCCCACATCCCCTTGCCGATCTGCGCGCGCCCCTTCAGCCCGCATTCCAGCCCGATATCCACATTGCGGTCTTCATAGGATACAATCCAGGGCGTGTTCTTCATCTCGCCCTTGCGGACCATCGGCCCGGCCTCCATCGAGGTGTGGATCTCGTCGCCGGTGCGGTCCAGAAAGCCCGTGTTGATAAAGGCCACCCGATGCCTTGCCGCCCGGATACAGTCCTTGAGGTTGACACTGGTGCGGCGCTCTTCGTCCATGATGCCCAGCTTCACCGTGTAGCGCGGCAGGCCCAGCGCGGCCTCGACCCGGCTGAAAACCTCATCCGCGAAGGCGACTTCCTCGGGGCCATGCATCTTGGGCTTGACCACATAGACCGAGCCGGTGATCGAATTGCGCATGCCGTCCGCCTTTTGCAGATCGTGCATCGCGATCAGCGTGGTGATCATCGCGTCCAGCAGGCCCTCGGGCACTTCGGCATTGTCGGCGTCCAGCACGGCGGGGTTGGTCATCAGATGCCCCACATTGCGCACCAGCATCAGCGCCCGGCCCTTCAGCGTGGCCGCGCCGCCATCGGTGGCGGTATAGGCGATGTCGCCGTTCAGGGTCCGGGTAAAGCTTTTGCCGCCCTTCGCCACCTCCTCTGACAAATCGCCCTTCATCAGGCCCAGCCAGTTGCCATAGGCCAGCACCTTGTCCTCGCCATCGACGGCGGCAACGCTGTCTTCGCAATCCATGATCGAGGACAGGGCGGATTCAAGGATCAGGTCGCTGATATGCGCCGGGTCGTCGCGCCCCACGGGGGTCGTGGCATTGATCACGATGCGGATATGCAGGCCATTGTTTTTCAGGATCACCTCGCGCGGGGTGGCGGCGTCGCCGATGTAGCCGGCAAATTGCGCCGGATCGGCCAGTGCGGCCCCCACCAATGTGCCATCCAACACCGACAGGGTGCTGACATCGGCCCAGCGGCCATCGGCCAGCGGCGCGGCATCGTCCAGAAACGTCTTGGCCCAGGTCACCACCCGCGCGCCGCGTGCCGGATCATAGCCGCCACCCGCCGGCAGATCGCCCAGCGCGTCGGTGCCGTAAAGCGCATCGTAAAGCGATCCCCAGCGCGCATTCGCGGCGTTCAGCGCATAACGCGCGTTCATGATCGGCACCACCAGTTGGGGCCCCGGCTGGCTGGCGATCTCGGGGTCGGTCGGGCCGGTTTCAATGCTGAAATCCGGCCCCTCGGGCAGCAGATAACCGATCTCTTCCAGAAAGGCGCGATAGGCGGCGGCGTCATGCGCCTGCCCCGCGCGGGCGATGTGCCAGGCGTCGATCTGTTCCTGCAGCGCATCCCGGCGTGCCAGAAGGGCCGCGTTTTTCGGGGCCAGGTCGCCGATCAGCGCCGCCAGCCCGTCCCAGAACGCAGAGGCGGGCAGCCCCGTGCCCGGCAGCGCCGCCTGCTCGATAAATCGCGCCAAGGCCGCGTCCACCTTCAGCCCGGCCCGTTCAACCCGCGTTTCCATCCGACATCCCCCGCTATCATCGCTTGAAGACTAGGGTTAGGAAATTTGTTTCCGATAGGCAACAGGCCTTGGTAAAGAATGTTGACCAATTCCGGCAGAAACCGTTCGGCATTCCCCGAACGCCGGGGACGCAGGCGGGCTTATCGGGTGTCCACGGGGGCAGAGTCGGGCATGGTTTCGACCTGTTCGCCGGTGCGCCCGTCGATCCGGGCATCGGGGGTTTCGGGCGCGTTGCCGCCGGCGGCGACCTCGAACAGCCACCAGACGATCAGCACTACGCCAAAAACCGCCGACAGCCGGATGCCCCAGATCGCCGGGCGGTGGCGTTTCTTTTCTGTTTCGGGATCGGTGTGCGGGGCAGACATGGCGGCTGACCTCCTCATTCTCGTGTCGCTTTGCAGGCAGGTGGTTGAAGCCCGCCGTTCAGACCCCTAACGTCTAAGCTATCGAAGAGTTCCTTCGCAGCCGGAGACGGACATGAAAGACACCAGCGCCCAGGCGGTTCACCTGTCGGACTATACCCCGCCCGCCTATCTGATCGACGATGTGACGCTGAATTTTCGCCTGTCGCCGCGCGCCACGCGGGTGATCGCGCGCATCGCGTTTCGCCCGAACCCGGACACGACCGCGCGCGGTTTCACACTGGACGGCGAGCAGTTGAAACTGATCCGCGCCACGATCGACGGCGCCCCGGTCACCCCCGAGGTCACCGCCACCGGCCTGACCTGCGCCGTACCCGACGCACCCTTTATCTGGGAGGCCGAGGTCGAAATCGCGCCGCAGGACAACACCGCGCTGGAAGGGCTGTATATGTCGAACGGCATGTATTGCACCCAGTGCGAGGCCGAAGGTTTTCGCAAGATCACCTATTACCCCGACCGCCCCGACGTGATGGCCCCGTTCACCGTACGGATCGAAGGCGACCTTCCGATCCTGCTGTCCAACGGCAACCCGGTGGCGCAGGGCGCGGGCTGGGCCGAATGGCACGACCCCTGGCCGAAGCCGGCCTATCTGTTCGCCCTTGTCGCAGGTGATCTGGCGGCGGTTTCGGACGATTTCACAACCGCGTCGGGCAAGCCGGCGACGCTAAACATCTGGGTGCGCCCGGGCGACGAGGGCAAATGCGCCTATGCGCTGGACGCGCTGAAACGCTCGATGCGCTGGGACGAACAGGTTTACGGGCGCGAATACGATCTGGACGTGTTCAACATCGTCGCGGTCGACGATTTCAACATGGGCGCGATGGAAAACAAGGGGCTGAATATCTTCAACAGCCGCTATGTGCTTGCCAGCCCGGAAACCGCGACCGATGACGATTTCGCCCGGATCGAGGCGATCATCGCCCATGAATATTTCCATAACTGGACCGGCAACCGCATCACCTGCCGCGACTGGTTTCAGCTATGCCTGAAAGAAGGTCTGACCGTGTTCCGCGATCAGCAGTTTTCCGGCGACATGCGCAGCCACGCGGTCAAACGGATCGAGGATGTGGTGATGCTGCGCGCCCGCCAGTTCCGCGAGGATAACGGCCCGCTGGCCCATCCGGTGCGCCCCGAAAGCTATGTCGAGATCAATAATTTCTACACCGCCACAGTCTATGAAAAGGGCGCCGAGGTGATCGGGATGCTGAAACGGCTGGTGGGCGACGACGGCTACAAGGCCGCGCTCAACCTCTATTTCGACCGCCACGACGGCGACGCCGCCACGATCGAGGATTGGCTGACCGTGTTCGAAGACACCACCGGCCGCGACCTGACCCAGTTCAAGCGCTGGTATTCCCAGCCCGGCACCCCGCGGCTGCACGTTACCGACGATTTCGACGGCGGCACATATACCCTGCATTTCAAGCAGGAAACGCCCCCCGCGCCGGGCCATCCCGCGCCCGGCCCCCAGGTGATCCCGATCGCGGTGGGGCTGCTGAACCCCAATGGCGACGAGGTGCTGCCGACCACCGTTCTGGAAATGACCGAGGCCGAGCAAAGCTTTACCTTCGACGGGCTGGCGGCACGCCCCGCCGCGTCGATCCTGCGTGGCTTTTCCGCGCCGGTGATCGTGCAGCGCGACAGCACCGCGGCCGAACGCGCCTTTCTGCTGGCCCATGACACCGACCCGTTCAACAAATGGGAAGCGGGCCGCGCGCTGGCCAAAAACGTATTGATGCGCATGGTCGCCGAGGGCGCCGCCCCGGGTGCGGAGTATCTGGACGCGCTGCGCGCCATGGTGGCGGACGGCGCGCTCGACCCGGCCTTCCGGGCGCTGGCGCTGCGCCTGCCGTCCGAGGATGACATGGCCCAGTCGCTGTTCGACAGCGGCTTCCCCCCCGATCCGCTGGCCATCCACGCCGCGGTCGGCGATTTGAAAACGGCCATGGCACGGCACCTGTCCGATCTGCTGCCCGGCCTTTACGCCGACATGGCCTGCCCCGGCCCCTATTCACCCGATGCGGATCATGCCGGGCGGCGCGCGTTGCGGCAGGCGGTGCTGGCGCTGCTGGCCCGGCTGGACGGCGGCGCGCAGGCGCAGGCGCAATTCGCCGGGGCCGACAACATGACCGACCAGACCGGCGCACTGGCCTGCCTGCTGGAGATCGGCCAAGGCGCGCCCGAGATCGCGGCCTTTTCGCGCCAATGGTCCGGCGACCGGCTGGTGATGGACAAGTGGTTCGCGCTTCAGGCCTCTTATGCCGCGCCCGAACGCGCGGCCGAGGTGGCCGGCGCGCTGACCCGGCATCCGGATTTCGACTGGAAGAACCCCAACCGCTTTCGCGCGGTCATCGGGGCGCTGGCGATGAACGCGGCGGGGTTCCATGCCCCTGGCGGCGCCTGCTATGATCTGGTGGCCGACTGGCTGATCCGGCTGGATGGGGTCAACCCGCAGACCGCGGCGCGCATGTCCACCGCGTTCGAGACCTGGGCGCGCTATGATGCCGACCGGCAGGGGCGGATGCGGGCTGCGCTGGAACGTATCCGCGCGCAGGAGGGTTTGTCGCGCGACATGGGGGAAATGGTGGACAGAATGCTGGGCGGGGGAACACAATGACCCGGCAGGTTGTTGCCGGTTTTTTGAAGAAATCTATTGCACTTGACCTGACCGGCGCGCTTCGCGTCAGATGTCACACAAGTGTCACGGCGATATGGTGACAAAGCACATGCAGGAAAGAATCGACCCCCTGATCGAAGAGCGCGCGCCCTGGCTGTTCGCGCAGCACGCCTGGAGCGCCCCGTCCCGGCGGGTTCTGACACGGCTTCTTGGCTATCCGCGCACCGTGGCCATCGGCGAGCGGATCGAACACCACGCCGCCCCCGCGATCATGGATGAAATGGCCCGGATCCTGGCCCGCGACGTCGAGGCCACAGGGCTGGAAAACATCCCCCGCACCGGCCCCGCGTTGGTGGTGGCCAACCACCCCACCGGCATTGCCGACGGTATCATGCTGTGGAGCCTGCTAGGCAACATCCGGCCCGATCTGTTCTTCTATGCCAACAGCGACATCCTGCGCGTTCTGCCGCAGATGGACACCATGATCGCCCCCGTCGAATGGCGCGAGGAAAAGCGCAGCCACAGCAAGACCCGCGAAACCATGGCCTATACCCGCAAGGCGATCGACGACGGGCGCATGGGCGTGATCTTTCCGTCGGGGCGGCTGGCCAAGCGGCGCGGGCTGAAACTGCACGAACGGCCCTGGATGGCCTCGGCGGCGATGATCGCACGCAAGTTCGATCTGCCGGTGATCCCGATCAACGTGCGGGCGCGCAACTCTGTTCTGTTCTATCTGTTCGACGTGATCCACCCGACGCTGCGCGACATCACCCTGTTCTACGAGACGCTGAACAAGGACGAACAGCCCTACCGCGTCACCGTGGGCGAGCCGATTTCGCCTTCGGCCCTGCCGGTGAAGTCCGAAGATGGGATCGAGCTGCTGCGCCGTGCCACCCTGGCCCTGGGCGGGCGCCACGCGCCGACCGTCAGCCTGGTGGACAACACCCGCCGACCCAGCTGGGCACGTTCATTGGTGGGCGGCGCGTAATCCCCGCGCCGCCGTCACCCCCACCCATAAGTTTGCTGTGCGCGCCGCCGGGTCACTCGACCCGGCAATAGGATTGCGCGCCGGTCCACGCGGCGATATCGGCGCGCTTGTCGGCGCTGTGGAACGGCCCCCAATCGGCGGCGATGCCGTGCCCTCCGGCCGAAACGACCTGATCGCGCGCCACCGTGCGCGCCGCGATGCGGATCGCGCAGGACAGGTTCGCCGCGCCATCCTTCAGCGCCGCACCCGATTGCGCCGAACAGCCATAGCCGCGCGCGGTCGCCGGCGCGATCTGCACCAGCCCGAACCATTGCCCGCCGCCGCCCACGGCCTGCGGGTTCCAGGTGCTTTCATGCTTGGCCAGCGCCGAGAACAGCCCCGCCCAAAACGCGCGCCGCTCTTGCAGGCTGGCGTCGGGATAGCCGGGGCAGTAATCGGCGATATCCGCCGGCACCGTCCGGGCCAGCCCCGCGCCGTAGGTTTCCAGCGCCAACAGCGAGGCACGGGTCCAGCGCGCGGCCTGATCTGCCGGGCGGTGATCGTCCCAGCGCATCGCTGGCAGAACCGCGTTCGAAGAGGTCCCCATCGACACAAGCGTGTCATCCCTGCTGCCACAGCCCAACGGCAACAGCAGCAGCATTACGGCGCAAACGGTTTTCTTCATCGACACGACCGCGGAAAAAACCGGGTCATGCCCCGGCAACCCGGACAGGATGCTCAAAAACCGGCCTTCGGGCAATTGCCCTGTTCCGGCACCGGCGGAACCTCGCCGCCCCTTGCCCCCTACGGGCCGGTGCCCTAGAACGCATACCGACCCCTGACAGGACGCGAAAAGATGCTCGATCTCAGCCATACCGCCCCCGAACCGAAAGTCATTGCCGGCGCCAAGCACGACTGGGAGCTTGTGATCGGCCTGGAAGTCCACGCCCAGGTCGCGAGCAAGGCCAAGCTGTTCTCCGGCGCCTCGACGCAATTCGGGGCCGAGCCCAATTCGAACGTGGCCTTCGTGGATGCGGCCATGCCCGGCATGTTGCCCGTGATCAACGAATTCTGTGTCGAGCAGGCGGTGCGCACCGGGCTGGGGCTGAAGGCGCAGATCAACCTGTTCTCGGCCTTCGACCGCAAAAACTATTTCTACCCCGACCTGCCGCAGGGCTATCAGATCAGCCAACTGTACCACCCCATCGTGGGCGAGGGCGAAATCATCGTCGACATGGCCCCCGGTATCGCCCGCAAGGTGCGGATCGAACGGATCCATCTGGAACAGGACGCCGGCAAGTTGATCCATGACATGGATCCCAACATGTCCTTCGTCGATCTGAATCGCACTGGTGTGGCGCTGATGGAAATCGTCAGCCGCCCCGATATCCGCAGCCCCGAAGAGGCCGCCGCCTATGTCGTGAAGATGCGCCAGATCCTGCGCTATCTGGGCACCTGCGACGGCAACATGCAGAACGGCAACATGCGCGCCGATGTGAACGTGTCCGTCTGCCGCCCCGGCGCCTATGAGAAATACCAGGAAACCCAGGATTTCGGTCATCTGGGCACCCGGTGCGAGATCAAGAACATGAACTCGATGCGGTTCATCCAGCAGGCCATCGAATACGAGGCCCGCCGCCAGATCGCGATTCTGGAAGATGGTGGCGCGGTGGTGCAGGAAACCCGGCTTTACGACCCCGACAAGGGCGAGACGCGCTCGATGCGGTCCAAGGAAGAAGCGCATGACTACCGCTATTTCCCCGACCCCGACCTGCTGCCGCTGGAGATCGAACAGGACTGGGTCGACGCGATCAAAGCCACGCTGCCCGAACTGCCCGACGAAAAGAAGGCCCGCTTCGTCACCGATTTCGGCCTGACCGAATATGACGCAAGCGTACTGACCGCAGAGGCCGAGAATGCCGCCTATTTCGAGGCAGTGGCCGAAGGCCGCGACGGCAAGCTGGCCGCGAACTGGGTCATAAACGAACTGTTCGGCCGCCTGAAGAAGGAAGAGCACAACATCACCGAAAGCCCGGTCAGCCCGGAGCAGCTTGGCGGGATCATCGACCTGATTTTCAAGGGCGACATTTCCGGCAAGATCGCCAAGGACCTGTTCGAGATCGTCTACACCGAAGGCGGTGACCCCGCGCAGATCGTGGACGCGCGCGGCATGAAGCAGGTGACCGATACCGGCGCGATCGAGGCGGTGGTGGATCAGATCATCGCCGACAACCCCGCGCAGGTGGAAAAGGCCAGGGCCAACCCGAAACTGGCGGGCTGGTTCGTGGGTCAGGTGATGAAGGCCACCGGCGGCAAGGCCAACCCGCAGGCGGTGAACGAGATCGTCGCGAAAAAACTGACCTGACCGCGCAGCGGGGGGCGGCCTTTGCCCCGCCCGCTGTGACGCGATCACCGCGCGGCGGCGAAAAGTCGCGCTGGGGTTTGGACTCTGGCCCTCCGAATCATTAACTTAGCCACGCGTGCCATCCGGGGGAAAGACCACATGCAGCAATTCGAGTACAAAGTTGTGCCCGCGCCGGTGCGCGGCGACAAGGTGAAGGGCGTCAAGGGAATCCAGGCGCGGTTCGCCCATGCGCTGGCCAGCCTGATGAACGAGATGGGCCGCGAGGGCTGGGAATATCAGCGCGCCGACACCCTGCCCTGCGAGGAACGTCAGGGCCTGACCGGCAAGACCACCACATTCCAGAACATGCTGATCTTCCGCCGTGCGCTGCCGCAACAGCAGGTGCAGGCCGCCCCGCCCGTTCCCGTCACCCCGGAAGAAATTGCCGCCATCGCCAGCGCCAGCCTGCGTGCCGATGCGCCCGAAGGCGTCGCGCCGAAGATCGAGCAAGCCACCCCCGGCCCGGCCCCCGTGATCGGCCCGGCGGCCCGAACAGACGGGATGGCCGCCGAGTAGCCGCTAGACCTCGATCGTCAGGGCCAGGGCATGAATACGACCGATCAGGTCGGGCCCCAGCGCGTCATGCACCGCGCGGTGGCGGGCGATGCGGCTTTCGCCCGCAAAAGCGGGGGCCACGATATGCACGTTGAAATGGCTCTCGCCCCCCTCGTGATGGCCGCTGTGGCCGCGATGGCTTTCGCTGTCATCCACCACCTCCAGCAGGGTCGGGTGAAATGCCTCGGCCAGCCGTGTGTGAATCTCGTCTCTTATGCTCATTTTTCTCATCCGCCCCCTTCATTCCCGGGCTTAAAGGTCTAAACTCTTACGTCCGAGTCGAAAAGGTGTCTGGTTATGACGAAGCGCGATCCGTTCGGATTCGATATCTCCGTGTCTGCGGACAAGAAGAAACGTACCCGCGGCAAGCGCGGCATGTCGGGGGCGTTCGAGACCTCGACCCGCAAGTGCGAGCATCCCGGCTGTCAGGAGTCGGGCCAGTACCGTGCACCCAAATCGCCCGATCACCTGGATGAGTATTTCTGGTTCTGCAAGGATCATGTGCGCGAGTACAATCTGAAATGGAATTTCTTCAACGGCAGCACCGAAGAGGAAATGGAAGCGCAGATGGAAAAGGACCGGGTGTGGGAGCGGGAAACCAAACCCTTTGGCAAACCGTCCGAGGAACAGCGCGCCTGGGCGCGGCTGGGGGTGGATGATCCGCATCAGGTGCTGGGCGAGAATGCCACGCGCAACCACGGCAAAAGCGCCGGCGGCAGCACCCGCCGCCTGCCCCCGACCGAGCGCAAGGCGCTGGAAATCCTCGAAGCCCGCGATCACTGGAACAAGGCCGAGATCCGCAAGCAGTACAAATCGCTGGTCAAGGATCTGCACCCCGATATGAACGGCGGCAACCGCGCCGACGAGGATCGTTTGCAGGAGGTCGTCTGGGCCTGGGATCAAATCAAGGACAGCCGCAGCTTTCCAAGCTGAGGTGCGCCTTATTTCGCACCGGGAACTAAAGCCGCCTAATGTTGCGGCCGCAAATTCCCATGCAGCGCGATTTTTTCAAGCTGCGCCGAGATCTGGACCAACTCGTCCAGGGTCTTGCTGGACCACAGATAACCGCTATCGATGGCTGCGGATTCCGCCAGCCCCGAGGCCAACCGCAGCGCCAGCGCGTTCTGGCGACGGCTTGGCCAGCCCTCGGTCATCCGCTGGAATTCTTCGAGAAGATACTCGCAAATCGCGTCGGGATTCCCGAGATCGACACCGGAAAAGAAATCTTCACTCATACGTGGCACCACATGTCGCTCATACCAGAAACCATTGCCCGAACGCGGTGCCGCGTTCGGGAGCATCCCGCGCGCCGACATCGCAAGCCTGCCATTCCAGGCCGGACCCGGCCCTTATCCGCTAACGTGAAACTGGGCCAAGCGCGATCCATTAAATTCGAAATTCAAAGCAATCAAGGGGGTTCGGTCGACATTCACGCGCAGAACGGGACAATCGCAGCCATGACGCTACGTCACTTTCGGCGCCACGCCGGATCAGGCGGGTTGGAATTTCAGGGCTGCGCCGTTGATGCAGTGGCGCTTGCCGGTGGGGGCGGGCCCGTCGTTGAAAACATGTCCCAGATGGCTGCCGCAGCGGCGACAATGCTCTTCGGTACGGACGACCAGAAGCTTGCGGTCGGCCCGGTTTTCCACCGCATTGGGCAGCGCCTGCCAGAAGCTGGGCCAGCCGGTGCCGCTGTCGAACTTCGCCGCCGCGTCGTAAAGTGGCAGATCGCAGCCGCGGCACAGGAACAGCCCGGCGCGCTTTTCGTCGTTCAGCGGGCTGCTGAAGGCACGCTCGGTGCCTTCCTTGCGCATCACCTTGTATTCAAGATCGCTCAGCATGGCGCGCCATTCCGCATCGCTGCGGGTCACTTCGAACGGGGCCGACAGCGCCGCGCGCGGCAAGGCGCCCAACAGGGCGGCGCCGGTGGCGGCTTTCATCAGGAGGCGGCGGTTCATCTGCGGTTCCTTTCCGGGGCACGGCATCGGATTACGGCAAGGGTACGGGCGCGCCACCACACTGTCATCTCACAATCACTTGCCCCCGCCGTGAGCGGCAGGGCTGCGGTATTTGGCCCACCCGGCGGGTGTTCCCCTTGCACCCCCTCGCGATATGTTCCACTAAATCGTCTGGGCGGTCGTTACGGCACGCCCATGCGGCAGACGAGGCGACAATGGCGGACGGCACGATGGATATAAACGCGAAACCCACCGAAGAGATTTCTGTCCGCGAGGTGTTCGGAATCGATTCCGACATGATCGTGAAGGGCTTTGCCGACCGCACCGACCGCGTGCCCGAGTGGGACAGCACCTACAAGTTCGACCCCGACACCACGCTGGCGATCCTCGCGGGCTTCACCCATAATCGCCGGGTGATGATCCAAGGCTATCACGGCACCGGCAAATCGACCCATATCGAACAGGTCGCCAGCCGGCTGAACTGGCCTTGCGTGCGCGTCAACCTCGACAGCCATATCAGCCGGATCGACCTGATCGGCAAGGACGCGATCAAACTGCGCGACGGCAAGCAGGTCACCGAATTTCAGGAAGGTATCCTGCCCTGGGCGCTGCGCAACCCGACCGCGATCGTGTTCGACGAATACGATGCCGGCCGCGCCGACGTGATGTTCGTGATCCAGCGGGTGCTGGAGGTCGACGGCAAACTGACCCTTCTGGACCAGAACAAGGTTCTGACCCCGCACAAGTATTTCCGCATCTTCGCCACCGCCAACACGGTCGGCCTGGGTGACACCACCGGCCTTTATCATGGCACCCAGCAGATCAACCAGGGCCAGATGGACCGCTGGTCGCTGGTGGCCACGCTGAACTATCTCAGCCACGACGCCGAAACCGCGATCGTGCTGTCGAAGAACCCGACCTACAACACCGAAAAGGGCCGCAAGACCGTCAGCCAGATGGTCACCGTGGCCGACCTGACCCGCACCGCCTTCATGAATGGCGATCTGTCCACGGTCATGAGCCCCCGGACGGTGATCGCCTGGGCGCAGAATGCCAGCATCTTCCGCGACGTGGGCTATGCGTTCCGGCTGTCCTTCCTGAACAAATGCGACGAGCTGGAGCGCCAGACCGTGGCCGAGTTCTATCAGCGCTGTTTCGACGAGGAACTGCCGGAAAGTGCTGCGAGCATGAGCCTGGGGTGAGACCGGGCCGCCCATCCCTGCCGTACATCGCCGCCGCCCTGGTGGCCGTTTCAGGTGCGGCACATGCGGCAAGTGATGCACAGCGCGCCCTCTTCCCCGCCGCCCAATGCGCCGCCTTCTGGCTGGGCTATGGCGATTTTCAGAGCCGCTATGCCATCGCGTCGGGCGACGCGGCCGACGCGTACCGTGTGGCCGCTGATTTCCGCGCCGCCGCGATCCGGCTGGGCGGCGGGGACGCCACTGCGGTGGATGCCTATATTTCGGAACAGCGGCCCCTGATGCTGCTGATGAATAAATCCTTCATGATCGACGGCAATCGCGAAAGTCAGGACATGTTCGACAGGCTTGCCCGGACCTGCGATGATTTCGCCACAACCCAGCCCGAGACCCGAGAACAGCCATGACCCAATCCGACAACCCCGCCGATCCGTTCAAGAAGGCGCTGGCCGAGGCCACCAAGGTCATGGCCGACGACCCCGACCTGGGCGTCATCTATTCGGTCGATCCGCCGGGCATGACCGTTGACGCCGTCCGCCTGCCGCAGATCAGCCGCCGCATGACCCGCGACGAGGTGCTGCTGGCGCGCGGCACCGCCGATGCCTATGCGCTGCGCCGCAAATATCACGACGGCACCACCCATACCCGCTATCTGCCCCAGGGCGAGATGGCCCGCGATCTGTACGAGGCGATGGAAACCGCCCGGTGCGAAGCCGTGGGCGCCCGCGCCATGCCCGGCACCGCCGGAAATATCGACGCGATGATCGGGGCCGAGGCCGCGCGCAAGGGCTATGATCAGATCTCCGCCGCCGCCGATGCGCCGCTGGCCGTGGCCGCCGGCTATCTGATCCGCCATTTGGCCACCGGGCGCAACCTGCCCGCGGGCGCACAGAACGTGATGGAACTGTGGCGCGGTTTCATCGAGGAACAGGCCGCCGATACGCTGGACGATCTGCAGGAAATCCTGGCCGACCAGACCGCCTTTGCCAAATTCGCGCGGCAGATGATTTCCGATCTGGGCTACGGCGATCAGCTGGGCGACGATCCCGACATGGCCGAGGATGACGCCGAGGATCAAAGCGAGGCCAGCGAAGAGGAAGAGG
Source organism: Actibacterium sp. D185-2 (assembly GCF_054954595.1). Lineage (NCBI taxonomy): Bacteria > Pseudomonadati > Pseudomonadota > Alphaproteobacteria > Rhodobacterales > Roseobacteraceae > Actibacterium > Actibacterium sp. D185-2. The sequence goes on along the minus strand of NZ_JBPWNX010000005.1, from coordinate 67,499 downwards.
AACAGCCCGACAGCACCGGCGAGGACGACGAGCAGTCCGCCGATGACAGCGACGCCACGCCCGAGCAGGATCAGGACGACAGTCAGGACGCCGCCGAGGCCCAGGTCTCGATGGATGACAGCGCCGATATGGAAATGTCGGATCAGGCCGAACTGCCCGAGGGCGAAGCCCCGATCGAGCCCCCCGCCCCCGCGCCGCATTCCGCCGCCGATCCGAACTATCAGGTCTTCAGCACCGAATTCGACGAGGAAATCCGCGCCGAGGATCTGGCCGAACCGGCCGAATTGGAACGGCTGCGCGCCTATCTCGATCAACAGCTGGAACCGCTGAAAGGCGCGGTCAGCCGCCTAGCCAACAAGTTGCAGCGCCGCCTTCAGGCCCAGCAAAGCCGCAGTTGGGAGTTCGATCTGGAAGAGGGCATTCTGGATGCCGGGCGGCTGGCCCGCGTCGTGGCCAACCCCACGACGCCGCTGTCGTTCAAGGTCGAAAAGGACACCGAATTCCGTGACACCGTGGTGACGCTGCTTTTGGACAACTCGGGCTCGATGCGGGGTCGGCCGATTTCCATCGCCGCGATTTGCGCCGATGTGCTGGCGCGCACGCTTGAACGCTGTTCCGTCAAGGTCGAGATCCTGGGATTCACCACCCGCGCCTGGAAGGGCGGGCAGAACCGCGAACGCTGGCTGGCCGAGGGCCGCGCCCAGCAGCCCGGCCGCCTGAACGATCTGCGCCATATCATCTACAAACAGGCCGATGCGCCGATGCGCCGGACCCGGACCAATCTGGGTTTGATGATGAAAGAAGGGCTGCTGAAGGAAAACATCGACGGCGAGGCGCTGGAATGGGCGCACCGCCGCATGATGGGCCGGGCCGAGGCGCGCAAGATCCTGATGGTGATTTCCGACGGCGCGCCGGTGGATGACAGCACCCTGTCGGTGAACCCGGCGAACTATCTGGAAAAGCATCTGCGCGACGTGATCGCGATGGTCGAAAAGAAGAAGGCGGTCGAACTGATCGCCATCGGCATCGGCCATGACGTGACCCGCTATTACGAGCGGGCGGTGACGATCACCGATGTGGAACAGCTGGCCGGCGCGATGACCGAGCAACTGGCCGGCCTGTTCGACAGCGATCCCCGCGCGCGGGCGCGCATGATCGGGATCAAGCGGGCCAGTTGAGGGCGGAACAAGAATTTTCTTGCCTCCGGCGGGGATATTTCAGCGAAAAAGAAGGCAGGAGCGCGGGCGCATGTTTCAGACATTCGAGGCGGTGACGCGGCCGGATCAGGGGCCGCCCCGGCTGGCCGCCCTGCGCGCGGTGATGCGGGCCGAGGGGGTCGACGGCTTTCTGATCCCGCGCGCCGATGCACATCAGGGCGAATATGTCGCCCCGCGCGACGAGCGGCTGGCCTGGCTGACCGGATTCACCGGTTCTGCCGGGTTCGCGGCGGCGCTGTCGGACCGGGCCGGTGTGTTCATCGACGGGCGCTACCGGGTGCAGGTCAAGGCGCAGGTCGATCCGGCCAGCTTCACCCCGGTGCCCTGGCCCGAGGTGAAGCTGGCCGACTGGCTACGGAGCGCGCTGCCGGGGGGCGGCGTGGTCGCGTTCGACCCCTGGCTGCATACGTTCGAGCAGATCGACAGCCTTGTACAAGGGCTGGAGGGCAGCGGCATCACCCTGTCCGAGACCGGCAACCTGATCGACCGGATATGGGACACCCAGCCCGGCCCGCCGCTGGGCCAGATCACCCCCTACCCCGAGGCGTTGGCAGGCACCGATCACGACGCGAAGCGCGCCCGGATCGCCGCCGATCTGCGCGCGGCGGGGCAGAAGGCCGCGGTGCTGACCTTGCCCGATTCCATCGCCTGGCTGCTGAACATCCGCGGCAGCGACATCGCCCGCAACCCGGTGCCGCATGGCTTTGCGGTACTGCATGACGACGCGCGGCTGACGCTGTTTGCCGACCCGGCCAAATGCGACGACACCCTGCGCGCCCATCTGGGCGATCAGGTCACGTTGCGCCCGGTCACGGCCTTCGCCGCCGGGCTGCGCAGCCTGACCGGGCCGGTGCGGGTGGACCGCACCAGCGCGCCGTTCTGGGTCACCGGGCAGTTGAACGAGGCAGGCGTGGTGATGGAATGGGGCGAAGATCCCTGCATCCTGCCCAAGGCCTGCAAGACCCCGGCCGAGATCGCCGGCGCGGTCGAGGCGCATCTGCGCGACGGCGCCGCTATGGTCGAGTTCCTGTGCTGGCTGGACGCCACCGCGCCGGGCGGACGGCTGACCGAGATCGACGTGGTGACCGAACTGGAGGTCTGCCGCCGCGCCACCAACCGGCTGCGCGACATCAGCTTCGAGACGATCGCCGGCAGCGGCCCGAACGGTGCCATCGTGCATTACCGCGTCACCCGCAAGACCAACCGCGAGATCGCCAAGGGCGAGCTGCTGCTGATCGACAGCGGCGGGCAATATATCGATGGCACCACCGACATCACCCGCACCATCGGCGTGGGCGAGGTCGGGACCGAGGAAAAGCAGTGCTTCACCCGGGTTCTGAAAGGCATGATCGCCATGTCGCGGGCACGCTGGCCGCGCGGGCTGGCCGGGCGCGATCTGGATGCGCTGGCGCGCTATCCGCTGTGGCTGGCCGGGCAGGATTACGACCACGGCACCGGCCATGGCGTCGGCGCCTATCTGAGCGTGCATGAAGGCCCCCAGCGGCTGTCGCGGCTGTCGGATGTGGCGTTACAGCCGGGCATGATCCTGTCGAACGAGCCTGGCTATTACCGCGAGGGCGCCTTCGGCATCCGCATCGAGAACCTGATCGTGGTTGAACAGGCCGCTGCCCTGCCCGGCGCCGATGCGCGCGACATGCTGTCGTTCCGCACCCTGACCTTCGTGCCGATCGACCGGCGGCTGATCCTGCCCGCGATGCTGGATGACGACGAGCGCGGCTGGCTGAACGCCTATCACGCGCAGGTCCACGAACAGATCGCGCCGCGCGTATCCAAAAGCGCGCGTGCCTGGCTGGCCGCCGCCACCGCCCCGCTGTGATCCCCCCTGCGACACGCGCGGGCTGGCCTTCGCGACATGGAACTGTCATGAACCCCCGGCAGTATGCGACCGCGTCTGAAATAGGGGAAACAGGCATGACAAACCACATCACGATCCGCAAGGCCGATGGCAAATGGGTGGTCCGCGCCGGTGGCGCCGTGCTGGGCGAAAGCGCCAACGCGCTGGAACTGATCGAGGGCGACATGGCCCCGGTGATCTATTTCCCCCGCGCCGATATCGCGATGGCGTTTCTGGATGCCACCGACCGCCGCACCACCTGTCCGCATAAGGGCGAGGCGCGCTATTACGCGATCGAAACCAAAAGCCAGACCCTGACCGACGCGGCCTGGTCTTATGAGGACCCGCTTGCCGGGGTGGAGCAGATCAAGGACCACCTGGCCTTCCATGTCAGCGACACGGTGGCGGTGGAGCGGCTGTAACCGCACCCGTTCAGGAATGTTCCTCGGCCGCGGTGGCGGCCAGCGCGCGGTTATAGGCGGTCAGCGCATCCACATGAAATAACGCCCCCAGCAGCATGGCCGGGCCCGCACCGCTGGCCGGGGCCACGACCGGGATGAAGCTGTGGCCGGTTTCGGCAAACAGCGGCAGCGCTTTTTCCAGCGTCGCACTCGGGTTCAGCATCACCCCGGTTTCCATCAACTCCTGGCAGGCCTCGGGCGAGGCCGCGCCGGGACTGCCCTTGGCCCGCATCACCACCGACGCCTTGTAAAGCGACAGAAGATAGGCCTGCGGCCCGGCGGCCACATGCTTGCCGCTGCGTTCCAGCAAGGTCAGAAAGAACGAGCGGTGCACCAGTTTCGACGCCAGCGCAGTCGAGATCGAGACCGCCAGCATCACCGCCAGCCCGGTCTGCCAGTCGCCGGTCAGTTCGAACACGATCAGCGTGGTCGAGATCGGCGCGCCCAGCACCGCCGCCGCCACCGCCCCCATGCCCGCCAGCGCGTACAGGGTTTCCTCGCCCGACACCGCCGGAAAGATCGAGGTGGCCACGATGCCAAAGGCCAGCCCGGTCAGCGCCCCCATCATCAGCGACGGTGAAAATACCCCGCCCCCCATTCGGCCCGCCATGGTGATCGCCACCGCCACCGCCTTGAGCAGGGCAAAGATCACCGCCTCGTGGAACAGCAGGTTACTGGTCAGCGCGGCGGATGTGGTTTCATACCCCACGCCGATGATATGCGGATAGAACACCGCCAGCCCGCCCAGCATCGCCCCCGCCACTGCGGGGCGCAGCCAGCGCGGCAGGTGGGTGGTCTTTTGCAGGTAATTGCCCAGATCGTCGGCCCAGAAGATCGCCTTCATCAGCGCCACCGCCACCAGCCCGCAGACCAGCCCCAGCAGCAAAAAGGCCGGCAGTTCGACATAGACGATCAGCGAATTGTCGAGCGGCAGCGCGAATTCGGTCACGTTGCCGAATTCCAGCCGGCTGATCACCGTGCCCGCCACACTGGCGATCACGATCGGCGCGAAGGCATGGACCGCGAAGTGGCGCAGCACCACCTCCATCGCGAACAGCGCCCCGGCGATCGGCGCGTTGAACGAGGCCGAGACCGCCGCCGCCACCGCGCAGCCCAGCAATTCGCGCCCGGTGATTCCGTTGGCGTTGATCCGGGCCGACACCCAGGATGAAATCAGCGCGGCCATATGCACCACCGGCCCCTCGCGGCCCGTCGAGCCGCCCGAGGACAGGGTGATCAGCGACGACAGCACCGAGGCCAGGCCGGCCTTGGTTTCCACCCGGCCTTCGTGCAGGGCCGCGCCCTCTATCACATCGGCGACCGAACGCACCCGCCCGTCATCGGTGAACCGGTGCAGGATCAGCCCTACCGCCAGCCCGCCGCAGACCGGAATCGCCAACACCCAGTACCAGGGCAGCGTTTCGGCATAGCTGTGCAGCAGGTGGGTATCCTCGACCCCGTAAACCGTGGATTGCAGCAGATCGATCGCCTTGCGAAAGCCCAGCGTGGCGAATCCGGCGGCGATGCCGACCGCCAGCGCGATCACCCAGAACTGGAATTGCGACGGTCCCTTCTGGCGCAGCACCGACCACGCCTGGCGGATGGCATCGGCCGCCGCCTCCTTCTGGCGCTTCACACGGCCTGAAAGCGGCGCGTCCATCTGCTGCGGTTCCGTCCTGTCGCCGGGCTGTGCGGCCTTGGGCTTTTCCCCGCGCCGCCCGTCTGGCATAGGGTGCCCCGGATGCGCCAGAACCCTGCAGGAGGCACGATGCCCATTCCCGAAGCGCTTGACGCCCTTACCAGTCTTCTAGGCGATCGGCTGAGCCGGTCCAAGCCCGATCTGGACGCCCATGGCCGCAACGAGACCCATTTCCCACACTGCCCGCCCGATGCCGTGGCCTATCCGCGCACCACGGCCGAGGTGGCCGGGATCGTCAGGATATGCGCCGCCCATGCCTGCCCGGTCATCGGCTGGGGCGCGGGCACGTCGCTGGAAGGTCACGCGCTGGCGGTACGCGGCGGGGTCTGCGTCGACTTTCGCGACATGAACAAGGTTCTGGCGGTGAACCCGGCGGATATGGATGTGATGGTCCAGCCCGGCCTGACGCGCGAGGATCTGAACCGCGAGTTGCGCGCGACGGGTCTGTTCTTTCCGGTCGATCCCGGTGCCAATGCCACGCTGGGCGGCATGGCGGCGACACGGGCCAGCGGCACCACCGCCGTGCGCTATGGCACGATGCGGGACAATGTACTGGCGCTAGAGGTGGTGCTGGCCGATGGCCGGATCATCCGCACCGGCACCCGCGCGCGCAAATCAGCGGCGGGCTATGACCTGACCGGGCTTTTCGTGGGGTCCGAAGGCACGCTGGGCCTGATCACCGAAATGACCCTTCGCCTGCATGGCCAGCCCGAGGCGGTGTCGGCGGCGGTCTGCGCGTTCGACGGTATCGCCGCGGCGGTGGATACGGTGATCGCCACGATCCAGATGAGTATTCCGATGGCCCGGATCGAGTTTCTGGACGCGGCCTCGGTCACGGCGGTCAACGCCTATTCGGGCACTGATCTACCCGAGGCCCCGCATCTGATGGTGGAATTTCACGGATCAAACGCAGGGGTGGCCGAACAGGCCGAACGCTTTGGCGACCTGGTCGCCGATATGGGCGGCACCGGTTTTCGCTGGGCCAGCAAAACCGAAGAGCGCAGCGCGCTGTGGGACGCCCGCCACAAGGCCTATTGGGCGATCCTGGCCTCGCGCCCCGGCGCGCAAGGCGTGGTGACGGATATGTGCGTGCCGATCTCGCGCCTGGCAGAGGCGGTCGAGGACACCCGCGCCGACATCGCCCGCGGCACCATCCCCGGCCCGATCCTGGGCCATGTCGGCGACGGCAATTTCCACGCAATCCTGCTGGTCGATCCCGCAAATCCGGTCGAGATGGAGGAAGCAAAGGCGCTGTCGCACCGCATGGCCGAGCGCGCGCTGGCAATGGGCGGCACCGTCACCGGCGAACACGGGATCGGCATGGGCAAGCTGGGCTATATGGAAGCCGAGCACGGTGCGGGTTGGGACGTGATGGGCCAGATCAAGCACGCGTTGGACCCGATGGGCCTGATGAACCCCGGCAAGATGGTGCGCGGAAATTGAGATTGTAACAGGAAGAATTTTCACGAAAATTCTTCAGCCTGAAAAATCTTCGGGAAGATTTTTCTGTCCAGCCCTCAGCCGTTCAGCAAGGCCCGTGCCGCCGCGCGCGCCTCTTCGGTGATCGTGTCGCCGGCCAGCATCCGGGCGATCTCGTCCACGCGCTCGGCCTCGGCCACGGGGGTGACGGTGGACAGGGTCATGCCACCCTGCACATGTTTCGCCACGCGCCAGTGATGCCCGCCCTGCGCGGCCACCTGCGGCGAATGCGTCACCACCAGGACCTGCCCGCCCGCCGCCAGCGCCGCCAGCCGCCGGCCCACCGCATCCGCCGTCGCCCCGCCCACGCCGCGGTCGATTTCATCGAAGATCATCGTGACGCCGCTGTCATTGCCATGCAGACAGACCTTGAGCGCCAGCAGAAACCGCGACAGCTCGCCCCCCGAGGCGATCTTGTTCAGCGGCCCCGAGGGCGCGCCGGGATTGGTCGCCACGGTAAAGGCCACCGCATCCTGCCCCTCGGGCCCCGGCGCGGCGCGGGTGATTTCGGTGGCGAAAACCGCGCGCTCCATTTTCAGCGGGGCCAGTTCGGCGGCCATCGCCGCGTCCAGCGCCCCGGCGGCGGCCACGCGGCGCGTGCTCAGATCATCGGCCGCCACCTGATAGGCTGCCTCGGCCGTGCGCAGGGCGGCGCGCAGCGCCTCCAGATCGGCCTCGCCCGCGTCCAGCGCCGCCAGCCGGGCGCGCAGATCCTCGGCAAAACCACCCAGATCGTCGGGCGCCACGCCATGCTTGCGGGCCAGGCCGCGAATGGCGAACAGGCGTTCCTCCACCGTTTCCAGTTCGGCCGGGTTGAAGGCCAGCGCCTGCAGGCAATCCTCAACCCCCTGCTGCGCCTCGCCCAACTCGATCATGGCGCGGCCCAGCGCATCCAGCGCACCGTCGAGCCGACCCTCGGCCTTGTCCGCAACCCCGTCCAGCCAGCGCGCGGCATCGCCCATCATCGCCTCGGCCCCGTCACCGCCAAGGGCGGAAAAGGCGCGGGCGATATCCTCGCGGATGCGGTCTGCGGCCTGCATGGCGCGGCGTTGCGTGTCCAGCACGGCCTCTTCGCCCGGCTGCGGGTCCAGCGCGTCCAGTTCACCCACCGCGTGGCGCAGGTAATCCTCTTCGGCGCGCACTGCATCCAGCGCCACCTGCGCCGCCGCCAACGCCTTGCGCGCCCCGGCCACATCGCGCCAGGCGGCACGGATGGCGGCCAGTTCCGACGCCAGCCTTGCGTAATCGTCCAGCATCGCCCGGTGGGCGCGCGGGTTCAGCAAACCGCGGTCATCCTGCTGGCCGTGCAGCTCCACCAACGTGTCCGACAGCGCGCGCAGCACGTCGCCCGAGGCGCGGCGGTCGTTGATCCAGGCGGTCTTGCGCCCGTCGGCGCTGTTGACCCGGCGCAGGATCAGCTCATCTTCGGCCGGCAATCCGGCCTCCTGCAGCACCGCGCGGGCCGGGTGACCGGGGGCAAGCTGAAACACGGCCACGACCTCGCCCTGATCGGCACCGGCGCGCACCAGTTCGGCCCGGCCGCGCCAGCCCAGCACAAAACCCAAAGCATCCAGCAGAATGGATTTACCCGCCCCGGTCTCGCCGGTCAGCACGTTCAGCCCCGGCTGGAACGCAAGCTCCAGCCGGTCGATGATCAGCAGATCCCGGATATCGAGACTGCGCAGCATCGGCTAGGTCCCCCCGTGGCGGATCAGAGCCATTCGCCCCTGATCATCTGGCGATAGACCGACTGCAACCAGCCGGTGCCGATCAGTTCGGGCTTGAGCCCCTGACCCTGCAGCAGGTTGAACGCGTCCTCGTACCAGTCCGTGGACTGGAAGTTGTAGCCCAGGATCGCACCGGCGGTCTGCGCCTCATCGACCAGGCCAAGCGACAGATAGGCCTCGATCAGGCGATACAACGCCTCGGCGGTGTGGGTCGTGGTCTGGAAATCCTCGACCACCACGCGGAACCGGTTGATCGCGGCGGTGTAATGCCCGCGCTTGAGGTAATAGCGCCCGATCTCCATCTCCTTGGCGGCAAGATGGTTGAAGGCCAGATCGAATTTCAGAATCGCGGACTGGGTGTATTCGCTGTCGGGATAGCGTTCGATCAGGGTGCGCAGCGCCTGCAACGCCTGATAGGTCAGGCCCTGATCGCGGCCCACAAGGTCGATCTGATCGTAATAGCTGAGCGCCAGAAGATACTGCGCATAGGCGGCATCCTCATCGGCCGGGTAGAAATCGATATAGCGCTGCGCGGCGGCGCGGCTGCTCTCGTAATCCTTGGCCTGATGATAGGAATAGGCCTGCATGATCAGCCCGCGCTTGGCCCATTCCGAATAGGGGTAAAGCCGCTCCACCTCGGTGAACAGAACCGCCGCCTCGTCCGCGTTGCGAGGGCCCTGGTTCAGTTCATATTCCGCTTTCTTATAGATATCCTCGGCGGAATAGCTGTCGAGCGCGGGCTCTTTGCTGCCCCCGCCACACGCTGCCAGAAATACCAATGCCGTCACCGCCCCGGCGAGATTCGCGCGCGAATTGCTCTTGCCCATGAACCGCCCAACCCCATCGTCTGCTTCTGCGGCGGAGGGAAATCCACCGCAGCCTTGCATGTGTCCTAGCACAGAAAAATCCGGTGCAAAACGCCTTTGGAGCGGTTTTTATCCGCTCAGGCGACCGCCCGCAGATCGGCGGTTTTCACCCCGACGCCAGGCAGGCGGCGCGCGATCCGCGCATCGCAGATTTCCATCCGGTAGGCATCGGGCTGCGCGAACAGGGCGCGCAGCAGACTGTTGGTCAGGGCGTGCCCCGCGCGGTGGCCGGTATAGCGGCCCAGGATCGGGGCACCGGCCAGCGCCAGATCGCCCAGCGCATCCAGCATCTTGTGGCGCACGGCCTCGTCGTCATGGCGCAGCCCGCCGGGGGTCAGCACCTTGTCGCCCTCGACCACCACGGCGTTTTCCAGATTGCCGCCCAGCGCCAGGCCATTGGCGCGCATCGCATCGACATCGGCCTGGCGGCAGAAGGTGCGGCTGTCGCACAGCTCGCGCACGAAGGCGCCATTGGCCATGTTCAGCGCCTTGTCCTGACGGCCAATGGCGGCATCCGCGAATTCGATGTGGAAATCGATCTCCAGCGTTTCGGCCGGTTCCAGCCGGGCACGGGCCGCACCGTTCATCACCTCGACCGGCCGCAGAATCCGGATCGCGCGGTTGGGGGCCTCAAGCGGTTGCAGGCCACGGGCCATGAACCCGGCCACGAAGGGCGCGGACGAGCCGTCGAGGATCGGCACTTCGGGGCCGTCGATCTCGATCAGCGCGTTCTGAATGCCACAACCGGCCAGCGCCGCCATCACATGCTCGACCGTCGAGACGGACACGCCGTCCTCGTTCGCCAGCCTGGTGCACAGTTTCGACGGCAGCACCGCATCCCAGCGCGCCGGGATCAACGGATCAAGGCCCAGCACATCGGTGCGGCGGAACCAGATCCCGTATTCGGCAGAGGCGGGGCGCACGGTCATCCGAACCGGCTGACCGGAATGCAATCCGACCCCGGAAAAGACGGCATTCGATTTGAGCGTAGTCTGCAATAGACACCTGATTTGTTGCCCCGGGCATCCCCCTGATCCCGGCATACTCGACCTACGCCGCAGGGGGTGCGATCACAATTCAATCTTTGCAACGAGCTGAAACATAGAAAGTTCAGGTTCGGCGACTTCCCGCCAACGGCTGCGGCGACCCCGGAAAACCCATTGATATACAAATAGAAAAGGGCCGGAAAACCCGGCCCTTTTCAGCAATGCTGCTGTGCAGAATTCAGTTTGCCTGGCGGCGCAGGAAGGCCGGAATTTCGATCCGCTCCTGCTCGGGGTCCAGTTCGGCATCGTCGGGGTGACCATGCAAAGGCGGCTGCTGGCGCAGCGGCTGACCGCCGCGTGCCGGGGCTTCGTGGCCGTGACCCGCCATGCGGTTGATCAGCGATCCGATGCCGAAACGGGCCTTGTCGGCCTGGGCCTGCGGGGCCGGTTCCTCGGCCCGCAGCGGCGCGCCAGAACTGCGCGGCGCTTTCGACACGGCGGCCTGAAGCCGGGCCAGCGCCTCGGGCGAGGGGGTGCCGGGCGTACGCGGACGCGGCGCGACGAAGGCTTCTTCCTCGGCCGGTTCGGGCGCGGCATAGGCAACGGGCTCGGCCGCGCGCGGCTGATAGGCCGGGGCCGGCACCTCGTCATCTGCGGCTTCGAAGATATGCTCGGCCTGTTCCTGCGCGGTTTGCGCATCGTAAGACTGGAACAGCGACGGCTCGGGCGCGGCATCGACCTTCGCGGCGATCTCGGGCTGCGGCGCGGGGGCCTCGGCCTGAACGGTCGGCTGCAACGGCGCGGCCATGCGGCGGCGCGCGACCGGCGCTTCGTGGACCACTTCGCTGGCGTCGATGCCGGTGGCCACGACGGAAACCCGCATGGTGCCTTCCATGCTGGTGTCCAGCGTCGAGCCGACGATGATATTGGCCTCGGCGTCCACTTCTTCGCGGATGCGGTTGGCGGCTTCGTCCAGTTCGAACAGGGTCAGGTCATATCCGCCGGTGATGTTGATCAGAACACCGCGCGCGCCGCGCAGGCTGATTTCATCCAGCAGCGGGTTGGCGATCGCCTTTTCGGCGGCCTGGATCGCGCGATCCTCGCCGGTGCCTTCGCCGGTGCCCATCATCGCCTTGCCCATCTCGTCCATCACCGCGCGCACGTCGGCGAAGTCGAGGTTGATCAGGCCGGGGCGCACCATCAGGTCGGTCACGCCCTTGACGCCCTGATAGAGCACGTCGTCGGCCATGCTGAAGGCTTCGGTGAACGTCGTTTTTTCATTGGCCAGACGGAACAGGTTCTGGTTCGGAATGATGATCAGCGTGTCCACGACCTTTTGCAGGGCATCGACCCCGTCCTCGGCCTGGCGCATCCGCTTGGCGCCCTCGAACTGGAACGGCTTGGTCACGACGCCGACGGTCAGCACACCCAACTCACGCGCGGCCTGCGCGATGATCGGGGCCGCGCCCGTACCGGTGCCGCCCCCCATGCCGGCGGTGATGAAGCACATATGCGCGCCGGCCAGATGATCGACGATCTCTTCGATGGTTTCTTCGGCGGCCGCGGCCCCGACCGAGGGGCGCGCCCCCGCGCCCAGCCCTTCGGTGACCTTGACCCCCATCTGGATTTTCGCCGTCGCCTGCGATTGCTGCAACGCCTGCGCGTCGGTATTCGCGGTAACGAATTCGACCCCTTCAAGCTGCTTCTCGATCATGTTGTTGACCGCGTTGCCACCTGCCCCACCGACACCGAATACGGTGATCCGCGGCTTGAGGTCGTCTCTCTCCGGTATCATGAGGTTCAGTGTCATAAAACTATCCGCCTGTTTTTTTACTAAGCACCTGCCCCAGCAAATGCACGGTCCCACCGTTATTTGCACCCAATTCTACCTGTTGAACCAGTGCCGGTCACTAAAAAAACGCGAAAACGCCACAAAATCTGGGGATTTTGCCGAAGTAATCAGCGGTATTTCGCCAATCTCGCAGCATCTTGCGGTTACCAGTTATCCTTGAACCAGCGAACCGCCCGTTTCAGCGACCGCGCCGGGTATCTTTCAGCGGGAATATCGAAGTCCCACCACTCATCCTGCGGGTGCGCCGCGAACAGGCACAGCCCCACCGAAGACGAAAACGCCGGCCCCGTGGCGGCCTGCGGCAGGCCCTGAACCCGCAACGGACGGCCCAGGCGCACCTGCTGGCCCAGAATGCGGCTGGCCAACCCGTCAAGGCCGGGGATCTGGCTGCCGCCACCGGTCAACACGATCTGCTGGCTGGGCAGATGCTCGAACCCGGCCGCGTCCAGACGGGCGCGCACATCTTCCAGAATCTCCTCGACCCGCGGGCGCATGATGCCGATCAGCTCGGCCCGGCTGACGGTGCGGCGGTCATGCTCGTAATCGCCGGTATCGCCGCCGATCTCGATCATCTCGCGGTCGTCCATGCCGGTGGCGACAACGCCGCCGTAGAAGGTCTTGATCCGCTCGGCGGTGGCCAGCGGCACCTGCAATCCCTTGGAGATGTCCTGGGTGACGTGATCGCCGCCCAGCCGCACGCTATCGGCATAGATCATGTGTTTCTTGATGAAGATCGACACGCCGGTGGCGCCGCCCCCCATGTCGATACAGGCCGCGCCCAGTTCCTGCTCGTCCTCGACCAGACTTGAAATGCCCGACACATAGGCCGAACTGGCCATGCCGGCCAGTTCCAGATCGCAGCGCTTGATACAATACAGCAGGTTCTGGATCACATGGGCATCCACGGTCAGCAGATGCATGTCGCAGGCCAGCCTGTTGCCCATCTGGCCACGCGGATCGCCCAGCCCCGAGCGGTGATCCAGCGCGAAATTCACCGGCTGGGCGTGCAGCACCTCGCGCCCGTCCCCGAAATCCGGCACGTCGCAGGCGGCCAGCACCCGGGCCACGTCCTCCTCGCTGACCACGCTGTCGGCCAGGTCGATCACCCCGTCCAGCCCATAAGAGCGCGGCTGCGCCCCGGCCAGACAGGCGATCACATGATCCACCCGCACATTGGCCATCTTCTGCGCCGCCTGCACCGCGGTGCGGATGGCGCGCTCGGTTTCCTGCATGGCGTCGATCTCGCCAAAGCGCACGCCGCGCGACCGGGTCGTCGCCGCGCCGATCACCCGAAAACTGGATTGCCCGGCCAACGAGCCCACCCCGTCGCCGCCGCGAAACCGATCCGGCCCGTCGAAGCGCAGCACCAGACAGGCGATCTTGGAGCTGCCGACATCCAGAATCGCGATCACGCCGCGATCCATGGCCTGTTTGCGCATCCGCCGCATGGCGCGCTGAGACTGATAGAGATCGGTCATCCGTTGGTTGCTCCTGCCTCAAGTGTTTTTATTCGCCGCAATTCCTGCACCGCGCCCGGCGCCATGCGCAGGGTCGGACGGGCGGCGTTTCGCATATCCACTGCCGATATGTCGCGTTCCAGCATGTCTTCGGCCTGGTTCAGCGCGATCACCCGCTCCAGCGCCTGCACCGCGCCCTGTTCGGGCAGCAGGATGCGCTGATCGCGATCCAGCACCACATCCCAGCGCCGGTTGCCCATCCGCACCAGCCCGCGCAGCCGCGGCGCGATCGGGCGCGCGGCGTCAAGCAGCGCCAGCGCCTCGGTCACCACCGCGTCGGCGCCCTCGCCCGCGATCACCGGCAGATCGGCCCGCTCGGCGCGATGTTCCAGCGGCGCGACGCGGTGGCCTTCGCCGTCCAGCAGTTCCAGCCCCTGACGGCCGCGCCAGATCAGAACCGGCATCCGTTCCTGTACGCGTACCGCCAGAATCCCCCCCGGCTTGACCCGCAGATCGGCCTTGGCCACCGCATCCAGCCCCATGATGGTCCGGCGCATCCCTTCGAGGTCCAGATCGAACGACGACATCGGAAAATCCAGCGGCACGATTTCGCGGATGTCCTGGTCAACCTCGGCCGAGGCGCCCTCGACCGCCATCAGCTTGACCATGAATTCCGGCCGCTCCTCGATCGCGCGGCGCATTGCCGTGAACTGCAGCGCGATATCCTCGCGACGCGCGTCATCCGACAGGAACCAGCCCGCCGCGAACACCATGCAAAAAGACGGAATCCCCACCCGCATCAACGCACGGTAAAGCGGCGTCAGCCACAGCCGGTTCATCCGGTAGGACAGGCGCGTCGGAGCCGGGTCGCGCCGGGGCGATGGCGGGAGGCTCATCTGTTGCATGACGCATCTTCCACCATCCAGCGGCACAATTGCCCGAAGGAGATCCCGCAATGCGCCGCCTGTTCCGGCGTCAACGAGGTCGGCGTCATGCCCGGCTGGGTGTTGAGTTCCAGCAAGATCAGCCCGTCCAGCCCGCGACTTTCGTCCCAGCGGAAATCGGTGCGGCTGACACCCCGACAGCCCAGCGCGACATGGGCCCGCTGCGCATAGTCCAGACAGGCCGCGAATATCTCGGGCGGTACATCGGCGGGCAGCACATGGCGCGATCCGCCGACGGAATACTTGGCGTTATAGTCATACCAGCCATCGGTCAGGATGTCGGTCACCGTCAACGCCTTGCCGCCCATCACCGAGGCGGTCAGTTCGCGCCCCGGCGCGAACGTCTCGACCATCACCACATCGGGCATGTCATCCGACAGCTGCGGCGGCGCATTGGCCGCCTCGTGCACGATATAGACCCCGACCGACGAACCCTCGTTGTTCGGCTTGACCACATAGGGCGGCGGCAGAACGTGGCGCGCGCGCACCTCTTCGGTGCGGGCTAGGCAGCTTTCAACCACCGGCAACCCGGCGGCGGCAAAGGCCTGCTTGCTGCGCTGCTTGTCCAGCGCCAGGGCCGAGGCCAGAACCCCCGAATGGGTATAGGGCACGCCCATCCATTCCAGCAGCCCCTGCACACAGCCATCTTCGCCCCAGCGGCCATGCAGGGCGTTGAACGCGACATCGGGCTGAAGATCGACAAGGCGTGCGGGCAGGTCCGGACCTGCGTCCAGCTCTGTCACTTGGAATCCTTCTGCCCGAAGGGCGGCTGCACATTCATGCCCCGTCGATAGTGACACCTCGCGCTCAGCCGAGGGGCCACCCATCAATACCGCCACTTTCGGGGCTGCCCTGCTCGACATGCCCGCCTCGTGTGCCTTTGTCAGGACCTTTTCCGGCCCTTGATTTTGATTATTCCGAAGAGGCCGGTTCGCCGACCCTCATAATCTCCCACTCTAGCTGTATTCCGCTGTTTTGGAAAACCCTTTTTCGCACCTCTTCGCCAAGAGTTTCCAGATCGTCCGCGGTGGCCGCGCCGGTGTTGATCATGAAATTGGAATGTTTTTCAGACATCTGCGCCCCGCCCACCCGGGCGCCCCGCATCCCGGCGTCGTCGATCACCTTCCACGCCTTCAGATCGTGGCTGTCGCCCGCGCGCCCGGTCGAACTGAACCCCGCCGGGTTGCGAAAGGTCGACCCCGCGCTGCGATCCTTCGTGGGCTGGGTCGCGTCGCGCTTGGCCAACTGGTCCGCCATCCGCGCCTCAAGCATGGCCGGGTCGGCCGGCGCGCCCTCGAACGTGGCCTCGATCAGCACATGGCCTTCGGGCAGATCGGTCTGGCGATAGCGGAAATTCAGATCGCGCGCGCCCAGCGTCACCACCGCCCCCGCGCGCGTCACCGCGCGGGCGCTGACGAAATGATCCGCGACATAGCTGCCATAGCAGCCCGCATTCATCCGCACCGCGCCGCCGATCGCACCGGGAATGGTGCGCAGAAAGGTCAGATCGACCCCCGCCTGCGCCGCCTTGCGCGCCACATGGGCATCCAGCGCCGCCGCGCCCGCCGTCACACGGGACCCGTCCACCGTGATCGCGTTGAACCCGCGCCCCAGCCGGATCACCACCGCCCGCAAACCGCCATCGCGCACGATCAGGTTGCTGCCCACGCCAATGGGAAACACCGGCACCGACGGATCGAGGGCGCGCAAAAACGCCTGCAGATCGTCCAGATCGGCGGGTTGGAACAGCCAGTCCGCCGGGCCGCCCACCCGCAGCCAGGTCAGATCGGCCAGCGGGCGGTTTTCGGTCAGGGTGCCGCGTACCGGGGGCATCGGGATCATCGCGCCGACCCACCCGCCTTGCGGCCCAGCGCGAACAGCGCCGCCGACAGCACGCCGGTGCCAAGCCAGGGCAGCAGCACGCCGACCGGCGACACCGCACCGAACCCGGCCCGCGCCAGATCGGCCCGCACCGCCAGCGCGGTGACGATCACCGCCGCGCTATAGACCGCGAAAATCGCCAGAAACCCCCGCCCGGCCCGGTTCAGCCCGTGCATCAACGCCTGATAGGCCACGACCGGGGCCGCGCCCCAGCCGGCATAGACCAGCACTTCGGTAAAACTCGCCATCGGATCACCCCTTCGTGTCAGGGACGTTTAGCGCGAAGCACCCGCTTTGCCCAGCGGATGAAATAGATCAGCGGCCAGCGCAGCATCGACGCCCCCGCCGCCAGCACCAGCAGCCCCCAGACCGGGCCGTTTTCCCAGGTCACGAACCCCAGCAGTGGAATGCCCACCGCGATCAGGCCATAGGCCAGCGGCCAGTTGATGCGCGGCGGCAGATAGGCGGCGCCGGTGGCCACGACCACCCACAGGCAGGCCAGGATCAGCGACAGGGTCATCGCCCGCCCCCCTCGGCATCGCGCGGGCGGGTCGCGGGCAGGCCCCGCGCGCGGCGCAGATAATAGAACAGCGGCTTGCGGAACATCGACACGATCGCCGCCAGCGCCGCCAGCACGATCCACACATTGTGCTGAACCGCCAAAAGCACCAGCAGCGGCACCGCCAGCACCAACAGCACCAGCCCCAACACGTATTGAAAGCGCATCGGCAAAAACGCCACGCCACTCGCGGCAATCACCCAAAGCGCGGCCAGGATCAGCGACTGCATCATAGCGTCACCACCAGCGACGCGACGAAGGCGCCGATACAGGCCAACATCCCCATCCACGGCACGAAACGCGCGGTGCGGAACGGCGCCTCGGGCACCCGACGCTTGAGCGCGATCAGCGCGGCATTGACCACCGCGAAGACGATCAGCAGCGCCAGCGAGGTGATCTCGGCCAATGCCGCCACCGGCAATGTCATCGCCGCCCCGATCACCGCCGCCCCCACCAGCGCCGAGGCCAGCACCGGCGTGCCGAAGCGCGGATGCGCGTGGCGGAACACCGCCAGCAGCGGCGATCGCTTGCCCAGCCCGTACAGTACCCGCGCCGCCATCACGATCTGCGCCAGAACACCGTTCAGCGCCGCCGCCACCGCGATCACCGACAGGAAGGTGGCACTTTTCCCGGTGGCGGTTTCCCAGACCAGCGCCAGCGGCTGCTCGCTGACGCCCAGCAGATCGCGCGGGACGGCGCGTACGGCGGCCATCGACACCAGCGCATACAGCAGCGCGGTGATCGCCAGCGCAATCAGGATCGACCGGGGCATGTTGCGTTCAGGGGCCTTCGCCTCTTCGGCCATGTTGACCAGATCGTCGAACCCGATGAAGGCGAAGAAGGCGAAAAGCGACGCCGCCACAATCCCGGTCCATTCCGGCGGCGGCGGGTTCTGCCAGTCGGGCACCGGCACCGCGCCGAACCCGACCCAGATCACCAGCAGCAGGCCCACCACCTCGATCACGGTCAGGATGGCGGCGAAGAGCAGGCTTTCGACCACGCCGATGATCGCGACCAGGGTCATGGCCACGCCCAGGCCGATCACCGCCAGCGCGAACGGCACCGGCAGCACCGACGTCAGATAGCCCACACCACCGCGCAAAACCGCGGCCGAGGCCACCGTGCCCGCGATCACGTTGATCCAGCCCACGGCCATGGCCAGTCGGTGCCGCTGCAGCCCGACCTCGATATAAGAGGAATCCCCGGCGGCCTCGGGAATGCGGGCCGACAGTTCGGAAAAGGACAGCGCCGTGGGAACGGCAACCAGCGCGGCCAGCAGAAACGACAGCGGCGCCCAGACCCCGGCCGCCCCCGCCGCGGCCCCCACCAGCACATAGATGCCGGCGCCAACCATGATACCCACGCCGTAAGCGGTCAGCAGGCCAAGCCCGAGCGTCCGCTTCAGCGCCTCGGCCATCGCCGCCCCCTAGCCCTGAAGCCGCTTGGGCAGGGCGTTGGCCCAGGCCGAAATCGTGCCCGCGCCCAGGCAGACAACCATATCGCCCGGCCCGGCCTCGGCGCGCACCAGGGCCTCCAGATCGTCCTCGCTGGTTACGGCGCTGACATGGCGGTGGCCGTGGCGGATCAGCCCGGCCACCAGATCGTCGCGGCTGGCGCCTTCGATCGGGGCTTCGCCGGCGGCGAATACCTCGGCGATACCGACCACATCGGCGTCGTTGAAACAGGCGCAGAAATCGTCGAACAGTGAATGCAGGCGGCTATAGCGGTGCGGCTGATGCACCGCGACCACCCGACCCTCGGTCGCCTGCCGCGCGGCGCGCAGCACGGCGGCGATTTCAACCGGGTGATGGCCGTAATCGTCGATGATGGTCACGCCGCCCACCTCGCCCACCTTGGTGAACCGCCGGTTGACCCCGGCGAAATTGGCCAGCGCCGTGCGGATCTCGGCACGCTTCATGCCCAGATGACGCGCCACCGCGACCGCGGCCAGCGCGTTGGAAACGTTATGATCGCCCGGCATCGGCAGGGTGCAGCCCTCGATCAGCTTGCCCTCGGCCTGCAGCGCGATGTCGAAATGTGCGACCCCGGCCGCATAGCGCAGATTCACCGCGCGTACATCGGCCTGCGCGTTGAAGCCGAAGGTCACCACGCGCCGGTCGGTCAGTTTGCCCACCAGCGCCTGCACCTCGGCATGATCGGTGCAGCACACGGCCAGCCCATAGAACGGGATGTTCGACACAAAATCGTAAAAACCTTTGCGCAGCGCATCGAAATCGCCCCAATGCTCCATATGCTCGGGGTCGATATTGGTAACGATGGCGATGGTCGCGGGCAGCCGGTTGAAGGTGCCGTCGGACTCGTCGGCCTCGACCACCATCCATTCGCCCTGCCCCATCCGCGCGTTCGAGCCATAAGCGTGGATGATCCCGCCATTCACTACCGTGGGGTCGATCCCGCCCGCATCCAGCAAGGTGGCCACCATCGTCGTGGTGGTGGTCTTGCCATGGGTGCCGGCCACGGCCACGTTGGATTTCAGGCGCATCAGTTCGGCCAGCATCTCGGCCCGGCGCACCACCGGCAGGCCGCTCAGCCGCGCGGCATCCAGTTCCGGGTTGCCCGGCTTGATGGCAGAGGAAATCACCACCACCTCGGCGCCCTCCAGGTTTTCGGCACGCTGGCCGACAAAGATCGTGGCGCCCAGGCCCGCCAGCCGCTCGGTGATCTTGCTGGCCTTCAGGTCCGAGCCCTGAACGGTGTAGCCCAGATTCAGCAACACCTCGGCGATGCCCGACATGCCGATGCCGCCGATGCCCACGAAATGGATCGGCCCCACATCGGTGGGAAGTTTGGTTGCTGCTGCCGCGTTCATCCGGTTACGCCCTCATCTGCCAGTGCCTCGACCATGCCCGCCAACCGCTCGGTCGCATCCGGCAGGCCGAAGGCCAGTGCCGCATGGGCCATCTGCCGGGCCGCGACGGGGTTGGTCAGAACCGCGCCTATCTGCTCTGAAAGCGCGGCGGGCTCAAGCGCGGATTCGGGGATCAAGATCGCCGCCTGCGCATCGACCAGCCCGCGCGCATTGGCGGTCTGATGGTCGCCCGTGGCCGCGGCGAAGGGGATCAGGATACTGGGCCGCCCCACCACGGCGATATCGGCGACCGAAGACGCGCCCGAGCGCGAAATCACCAGCTGCGCCTCGGCCAGCCGCTCGGGGATATCGGTGAAAAAGCTTTTGACCTCGGCCCGGATGCCCGCATCGGCATAGGCCTGTGTCACGCGCTCCATATCCTCGGGGCGGGCCTGATGGGCCACGCGCAGATGCTGGCGGATCGGTTCGGGCAGGGCCGCGACCGCCGCCGGCACCACATCCGACAGGATGCGCGCACCCTGGCTGCCGCCGATCACCAGCAGGCTCATGGGGTAATCGCCCGGCGGAATATAGGGCGCACCCGCGCGCGCCAGAACGGCGGCGCGGACCGGGTTGCCGGTATGCATGCCCTCGACACCTTCGGGCAGATCGGTGGGCCAGGTGCCGCAGGCCACCGCAGTGACGCGCGTGGCGAAGGCGCGGTTGACCTTGCCCAGGATGCCGTTTTGTTCATGGATCATCCGCGGCAGCCCCAGAAGCGTGGCCGCGGTGATCGCCGGAAAGGACGGATAGCCGCCGAACCCGGCCACCACGGCGGGCTTGTCGCGGCGCATTTTCAACAAGGCGCCGCCCACCCCGCCCAGCAGCCGGACCGGCACCGCCAGCTTGGCCAACGCCCCGCCACGCGCGAAGGTGGCGCTGGCGATTTCCTCGATCTCGACCGCCTGCGGAAAACCGCCGGCATAGCGCGCACCGCGCGCGTCGGTCGACAGCTTCACCCGCCAGCCGCGCGCCAGCATCGCCTCGGCCAGGGCCTGGGCCGGAAACATGTGGCCGCCGGTGCCGCCCGCCGCGATCACCAGCAAGGGTGCGCCGCCGCTCATCCGCGCCCCCGCCGCATCAGAAGATCGCCGATTTCGCCCTGCGGCCGGCTGCGTGTAAAGGCCAGCAGCGCGCCCACCATCACCCCGCCCGCGATCAGCGAAGAGCCGCCATAGCTGACAAACGGCAGCGTCATGCCCTTGGCCGGCAGCAGCCGCACCGCCACCCCCATGTTGATCATCGCCTGCACGCCGAAAACACAGGCCAGCCCGGTCCCCGCCAGCCGCGTGAACGGATCACGCTCTTTCATCAGCCGAAACAGCGAGCGCACGACGATCACCGCATAAAGCCCGATAATGGCCCAGACCAGGATCAGCCCGTATTCCTCGGCCGCCACGGCGATGATGAAATCGGTATGCGCGTCGGGCAGCGATTGCTTGACCTGCCCCTCGCCGACACCGACGCCCCAGAACCCGCCTTCGCGGATCGCGTTGGCAGCATAGCCCAGCTGGGTGCGCGGGTCGATCTCGGGCGACAGGAAACCGTCGATGCGGCGGGCGAAATGCTCTGAATTGTTATAGGCGACGGTGCCGCCCAACACGGTCAGCGCCGCCATGCCCACCAGCAGCAGAAACGGCGCGCCGGCCACGAAATACATCACCCCCCAGGCAAACAGGATCAGCGCCGCCTGCCCGAAATCGGGCTGCATCGCCAGAAAGCCCACGATCACAATGGCAATGGCGAAAGAAAAACTCTTGCCCGGCGGGCCCGAAACCTCCTGACTGGCGGCCATCAGCCAGGCGGCCAGCACAATGAATCCGGGCTTCAGAAACTCGGACGGCTGAACGCTGGCAAAGCCAAGCGAATACCACCGCACCGCGCCCTTGCCGAAATCGGTGCCCAGCACCGGCAACAGCGCCAGCGCCACGAAGGCGCCGAAAAACCCCAGCACGCCCAAACGGCGCACCATTTCGGGCGACATCATCGAGGTCAGGAACATCGCGCCCAGCGCCAGCGCGCCGAAAAACGCCTGCCGCTCGACATAATGGAACGGGTCCAGCCCGTTACGCGCGGCCAAAGGCGGCGAGGCCGCCAGCCCCAGCAACAACCCCACCCCGAACAGCAACAGGATGCATGACATCGTCAACTTGTCGATCGTCCGCCACCACCGGGGAAGAATCGGCTCACCCGCCCGCATCGGCGCGGTGCCATACACCATTTCCGTCATGAAATTTCCGCCTCGACTGCCTCAAACCGCCCGTTTTCCGGGTCTGCGAAGCAGTGTAGCGCGGATACCGCCCTGACGCCAGCGCGAAGCCTGCCCCCTTCTTTTTCGCAAAAATATCCCCGCCGGAGGCCGCGCCCGGCAGGGCGCATGAAAAAGGCGTGGCCCGCAGGGCCGCATTCTGGAAATGCCCCGGCCAGAAGGCCGGGGCCGAAGGGTCAGATCACAACAACATCCAGCGGCGGGAAGCCGTTGAAACCTACCGAGCTATAGCTCGACGTATAGGCGCCGCAGTTGCGGATGATGAACCGGTCACCCGATTTCAGCCCCACCGGCAGTTGCACCGGCCGCTTTTCATACAGCACATCGGCGCTGTCGCAGGACGGACCGGCCAGGATGCAGGGGCCGGCTTCCTCATAGTCGCGGTCGGTGATGAACTGATAGCGGATCGCCTCATCCATGGTTTCGGCCAGACCCGAGAATTTGCCGATGTCCAGATAGACCCAGCGGAACGTGTCCGCCTCGGATTTCTTCGACACCAGCAGCACCTCGGCCGCGATCATGCCCGCCTCGGCCACCAGGCCGCGGCCGGGTTCCGCCATCACGCGCGGCACATCGCCGAACCGCTCGGTCACCAGCGCCATCACACGGGCCGCATAACGGGTCGGGTGGTCGATCGCCTCGCCATAAAACGCGGGAAAACCGCCACCAATGTTCAGCAGGGTCAGCGCGTGGCCCGCGGCACGGGCGCGGTGCCAGATCTCGGCGATCTGGTCCAGCGTGGCGGTCCACATCTCGGCCCGGCGGGTCTGCGACCCCACATGGAACGAAAAGCCCACGGGCTTCAACCCCAGGCGCGTGGCCAGTGCCAGCAGATCCAGCGCCTTGTCACGGGCGCACCCGAACTTGCGCGACAGCGGCCAGTCGGCCTCGGACGCATCGACGATCAGGCGGATATAGACCTGCGCGCCGGGCGCGTGCTCGGCGATCTTTTCCAGCTCTTCCTCAGCATCGGCCGCGAACAGGTCAATGCCCGCGTGATGCGCGAAGGCGATGTCAGAGGCGCGTTTGACCGTGTTGCCGAAGGAAATGTGCTCGGGCACCGCGCCCTGGCTCAGGCACAGCTCGATCTCGCCGCGCGAGGCCGCATCGAAATGCGAGCCGAGGTTGACCAGCGTCTCGATCACGTCGCGCGCCGGGTTCGCCTTGACGGCATAGTGGATATCCGCGCGGCCCAGCCCCGCCTTCAGGGCGTGATACTGGTTGGCGACGGCCTGGGTGTCGATCACCAGCGTCGGGCGGTCGAATTGCATCGACCGGATGAAGTTTTCAATGCGGGTGGCAGGCGCAGAAACTGCGCGACCGGCAAGGCCGGTAATCGTAGCGTTCATGGTCATCTCCAATAGACCCGGCCAAAGAATGACCGCTCACTTCCAAAAGGAGACGTTACCGTCGCTACATAAACGCGGGCGGCGGAACCGCCGGCCAGAGGCGCGTGCGTTGGCGTCTGTAAGGCGGCAGATAGGGCCGGACATGAGTCGGCGCAAGTGGGATTTTACAACTGCTGAAACTTTTTGTGCCGGCGTGCCGGGCGTTGCACCCATGCCGCAGATCGGCCCCCGATTTCCTGCCCCGCGCCGCGCCACTGCTGCTATAAGGGAAAGAGGCAGTCACGGGGGAACGATCATGAAGGTGGGAATTGTCGGCGCGGGCATGGTGGGCAGTGCGGCGGGCTATGCGCTGGCCCTGACCGGAACCGTCAGCCATGTGGTTCTAGTCGATCTCAACCGCGCGCTGGCGCTGGCCCAGGCGCAGGACATCGCCCATGCGGTGCCGTTCACCGCCTCCACCGTGGTCGAGGCCGGCGATTACGCGGCGCTGAAGGGGGCGGGCGTGGTGATTCTGTCGGCGGGGGTCGGCCAGAAACCGGGCGAGACCCGGCTGCAGTTGCTGTCGCGCAACGCGGCGGTATTTCGCGAGGTTACCGCGCGGGTGCTGGAACAGGCCCCCGATGCGATTCTGCTGGTGGCCTCCAACCCGGTGGATATCATGGCCCAGATCACCACCCGGCTGACCGGCCTGCCGGCGGGCCGGGTGATCGGCTCGGGCACGATTCTGGACACCGCGCGGTTTCGCAGCCTGCTGGGCAGCCATCTGGGGATCTCGCCCCGCTCGATCCATGCCTATGTGCTGGGCGAACATGGCGACAGCGAGGTGCTGGCCTGGTCGAACGCGCGCGCGGGGTCGGTGCCGCTGATGTCGTTCGCTGCGCAGCTGGGCGCGCCGATCACCGCCAATGTGCGCGAACGGATCGACGACGGCGTACGCAACGCGGCCTATACGATCATCAACGGCAAGGGCGCCACCTGGTACGGGATCGGCGCCGGGCTGGCCCGGATCGTGCGGGCGATCGCGCAGGATCAGCAGGCGATAATGTCGGTGTCGATCGTCACGCCCGAAGTGCTGGGCGTGGAAGATGTGGCGCTGTCGCTGCCCCGCGTGGTCGGCGCCGCGGGCGTCACCGCCGATCTGATGCCCGACCTGACCGATGAAGAGGCCGCAGCCCTGACCCGCAGCGCGCAGCTTTTGAAAGACACGGCCGAGGCGGTCAGCCTGTAGCGGGCGGTTTTCAGATAGCGCGCCTGCGGCGCACGCCTGCTCGCACTGCGTGCGAATTGGGGCAGCGCCCCAAACCCCGGGATATTTCCGCGAAAAAGAAACCGGGGCTTTCGCAGGCACCGATCACTCATATCGAAAGCATCAGCCCGCCAGCGCCGCGCCGACCTGCGCGATGAAATCCTCGCCGCGCTGTTCGAAATTGTCATACTGGTCGAAACTGGCCGCTGCCGGGGCCAACAGAACCACCTCGCCCGGCTGCGCCTCGGCTGCGGCACGGGCCACCGCACGCGCCATCGTCTCGCTCACCTCATGTGGTGTGCCGCCCAGATGCAGTGCGAAACCCGCCGCCTCGCGTCCGATCACATAGGCCTTGACCACGTGGTCCAGATAGGGCGCGAGCGCGCCCAGCCCGCCCTCTTTCTCCAGCCCGCCGCAAATCCAGCGGATGCCGGTGAAGGCTGCCAGCGCCTTGGCCGCGCTGTCCACATTGGTAGCCTTGCTGTCATTGATGAAGCGCACACCGCCCGCCTCGGCCACCAGTTGACTGCGATGCGGCAGGCCGGCGAAGGACTGGAACGCCTGCTCGATCAGCTTCGGCGCCAAGCCCAGCGTGCGCGCCGCCGCATAGGCCGCGCAGGCATTCTGATGGTTATGCGCCCCGGGCAGGCCCGCCACCCCGCGCAGATCGACCGAAGCCAGCTGCCGCCCCTTGCGCCACTCGGCCAGAAAGCCCTTGCGCGCAAAGACCAACCAGCCCGGTCCCGACAGTTTTTGCCCCGATGACACCTGGATCACCCGGTCATCCACCGCGCCCTCGCCCATCTGATTGGCCAGGAACCGGCCCTCGGGCTCATCCACGCCGATCACCGCACGGTCCGGCCCGCCCTCGGCAAAGAGCCTGCGCTTGGCCGCGAAATATCCGCCCAGCCCACCGTGCCGGTCAAGGTGATCAGGGGTAAGATTGGTGAATACCGCCACATCGGGGGTCAGGGCGCGGGCGAGTTCGGTCTGATAGCTGCTCAGTTCCAGAACCACCACGCCGCCATCGCCCGGTGGGTCGATATCCAGCACCCCGCGCCCGATATTGCCGGCAAGCTGCACCTCCTTTCCGGCTTCCTGCAGGATGTGATAGATCAGGGCCGAGGTGGTGGATTTGCCGTTCGATCCGGTCACCGCGATCACCCGCGGGGCTGTATCGAAACCGTCCCAGTCATCCGTGGCCAGCGAGCGGAAAAACAGCCCGATATCGTTGTCCACCGGCACCCCGGCCGCCCAGGCGGCGGCAATCACCCGGTTGGGCGCAGGATACAGATGTGGAATACCGGGCGAGGTGATCAGCGCGGCCACCCCGTCCAACGCCCCCGCGCGGGTCAGATCGTGAGGCGTGAAACCCTCGGCCCCGGCCCGGTCCCGCGCGGCCTCGTTGTCGTCCCAGACCAGCGGCTCGGCCCCGCCCGCCCGCAATGCACGCGCCGTGGCCAGCCCCGACCGGCCCAGCCCCAGCACCGCGACCTTCGCCCCGTCATATCCAAGAACCGGAATCATCGCTTCCCCCCGACCGAATGCGGACGCGGCCCCGCGCCCTTCTTTTTCGTTCAAATATCCCGGGGGGTGAGCACGCCGCAAGGCGTGCGAGGGGGGCAGCGCCCCCCTTTCCCTTACCGCAACTTCAGCGTGGCCAGACCAATCAGCGCCAGGATCAGCGAAATGATCCAGAACCGGATCACGATCTGCGGCTCGGCCCAGCCCTTTTTCTCGAAGTGATGGTGGATCGGCGCCATCAGGAACACCCGCTTGCCGGTGCGCTTGAAATACAGCACCTGGATGATCACCGACAGCGCCTCGACCACGAACAGCCCGCCGACAATGGCCAGCACGATCTCATGCTTGGTGGCCACCGCGATCGCGCCCAGCGCGCCGCCCAGTGCCAGCGACCCGGTATCGCCCATGAACACCGCCGCCGGTGGTGCATTGTACCACAGGAACCCCAGGCCCCCGCCGATCAGCCCGGCGCAGAAAATCAGGATTTCACCGGTGCCCGGCACATAGTGCACGTCCAGATAGTCGCTGAAATCGACCCGCCCCACCGTATAGGCGATCACCCCCAGCGTGGCCGCCGCGATCATCACCGGCATGATCGCCAGCCCGTCCAGCCCGTCGGTCAGGTTCACCGCATTGGCCGAGCCCACGATCACGATCATCGCGAAGGGCACGAAGAGATACCCCAGATTGAACAGCGTATCCTTGAACACCGGCAGCGCCAGCTGGTTGGCCAGCGCGTCGGGATGCACCATGGCCGAGGCCACCGCCGCCACCGCCGCAATCGCCAGCCCGATTCCGAACCGCACCCGTCCCGGCACGCCCTTGGTGTTGTTTTTCGACACTTTGGCATAATCGTCGGCAAAGCCGATCGCGCCGAACCCCACCGTCACGAACAGCACGATCCAGATATAGGGGTTGTCCAGCCGCGCCCACAGCAGCGTCGCCACGATCAGCGCGCCCAGGATCAGAACCCCGCCCATGGTCGGTGTGCCGGCCTTGGTTTCCAGATGGCTCTGCGGGCCGTCCTCGCGGATCGGCTGGCCACCTTTCTGTCGCTTTTTCAATAGGTTGATCAGCGGCCGCCCGAACACGAAACCGAAGATCAGCGCGGTGAAGAAGGCCGCCCCCGCCCGGAAGGTGATATAGCGAAACAGGTTGAAGAAGTCGCCACCGTCGGAAAATCCGGCCAGCCAGTAGAGCATGAAATCAGTCCCTCAGTCCCTTGGTCGGGACCGCTTGTCCCAATTTCCGGAGCGCGTCAACCACAACCGAAACCCGGCTGCCCTTGGACCCCTTCACCAACACCACGTCACCCGCATCGACCAGCACGTGGGCCCGCGCGGCCAGCGCATCGGCGGTGGCGTGCCATTCGCCGCGCTGCTTTGCGGGCAGCGTCTCGTAAAGCGCGCGCATCCTGGGCCCCACGCAATGCACCAGGCTGAGCCTGGCCATCGACGGATCCTGCGCCACCGCGCGGTGCAGCGCGGCCTCGTCCGAGCCCAGTTCCAGCATATCGCCCAGAATCGCGATCCGCCGCCCCTTGGACACACGGCCAAGCCCGTCTTCGGTATGGGCCGCGGCCAGCACCTCCAACGCCGCGGTCAGCGAGGCCGGGTTGGCGTTGAAGGCGTCGTCGATCAGTTCGACCGTCAACTGTTCGTCGATCGCATCCAGCTGCAGCACCTCGCGCGCGCCGCGGCCCGCCGGCGGCAGCCATTCGGCCAGATCGCAGGCCGCCAGCGCGCCATCGATCCCCAGCGCATGGGCCACCGCCAGAACGCCCAGCGCGTTCATCGCGAAATGCCGCCCCGCCGTGGTGATCTTGAACAGGACATCGCCGCCCGGCGCCGTGGCCTGCACGATTGTCGCATCCGCATGAAGGTTGGCCTGTTTCAGCCTGAAATCGCTGCCTTTCGCGGCCCCGAATGTGACGATCCGCGCGCCCACCTGCCGCGCCTTGGCGATCAGGATCGGGCTTTCGTCCAGGTCGTTGTTCAGCACCGCCACGCCGCCCGGCTCCAGCCCGTCCAGGATCGCGGCCTTTTCGCGGGCAATGCCGGCGACGCTGTCGAATGCTTCCAGATGTGCGGCGACGACGGTGGTGATCAGCGCCACATGCGGGCGGGTCATCATGGCCAGCGGGGCGATCTCGCCGGGGTGATTCATGCCGATCTCGATCACCGCGAAATCGCAGTCGGCCGGCATCCGCGCCAGGGTCAGCGGCACGCCCCAATGGTTGTTATAGCTGGCCTCGGCGGCATGGACCCGGCCCTGCCCGGCCAGCACCACACGCAGCATTTCCTTGGTCGAGGTCTTGCCGACCGAGCCGGTCACCGCCACCAGTTTCGCCGCCGTCCGCGCCCGTGCCGCCCGGCCCAATGCGTCCAGCGCACCCAGCACGTCATCCACGATCAGCAACGGTGCGTCGGGGGCCAGACCCGCAGGAATGCGCGACACCAGCGCCGCCGCCGCGCCCTTGTCCAGCGCCTGCGCCACGAAGTCGTGGCCGTCGCGCACATCCGTCAGCGCCACGAACAGATCGCCCGGCCGGATCGTGCGGGTATCGATCGACACGCCGCCCGCCTGCCAGGCCCGGGTGTTGCGCCCGCCGGTCGCGGCGGCGGCCGCGTCAGAGGTCCACAGAACGCTCATGTCACCCGCCCGTCCAGCGCCGCCACCGCCACGCTGGCCTGTTCTACATCGTCGAAAGGGTACACGTCGTCGCCCACGATCTGGCCGGTCTCATGCCCCTTGCCCGCGATCAGCAGCGCATCGCCCGGCCCCAGCGCATCGACCCCGCGCAGGATCGCCTCGGCGCGGTCGCCGACCTCGATCGCGTCGGGGCAGGCTTGCAGTATTGCTACACGAATACTGGCCGGATCCTCGCTTCGGGGGTTGTCGTCCGTCACAAATACAACATCGGCATGTTCGGCGGCGGCCCGCCCCATCAGCGGGCGCTTGCCCATGTCACGGTCGCCGCCCGCGCCAAAGACCGCGATCAGGCGGCCCATCACATGCGGGCGCAGCGCGCTGAGCGCGGTCTGCAGCGCGTCGGGCGTATGGGCGTAATCGACGAACACCGCCGCCCCGTTGCCACGGATCGCGGCCAGTTGCATCCGGCCGCGCACGGTGGTCAGCCCCGGCAGCGTGGCGAAGACATGCCCGGCCTCATCCCCGCAGGCGATCGCCAGCCCGGCGGCCAGAGCCACGTTTTCCGCCTGGAACCCGCCGATCAGGTTCAGCCGAACCTGATGCGTGTCGCCGTGCCAGGCAAAGCGCAAATCCTGCCCGGTCGCGTCGTAACGCTGGCCCAACAGCCGCAAATCGGCCCCCGCGGACCGCCCCACCGTCAGCAGGGTCTGGCCGCGCGCGGTGGCGATCTCGGCCATCGCGGCGCCTTTGGGATCTTCCAGATTGATCACCGCGGTGCCGTCTTCGGGCAGAACACGCGCGAACAACCCGGCCTTGGCCGCGAAATATTCATCGAAATCGGCGTGGTAATCCAGATGGTCCTGGGTGAAGTTGGTGAACCCCGCCGCGCGCAGCGTCACCCCGTCCAGCCGCCGTTGCGCCAGCCCGTGCGACGATGCCTCCATCGCCGCGTGGGTCACGCCCGCGTCGGCCATGTCGGCCAGCAGCCGGTGCAGGGTGATCGGTTCGGGCGTCGTGTGGTTCAGCGGCGCGGTAAACGCGCCCTCGACGCCGGTCGTGCCCAGATTGGCGGCCTCATGGCCCAGTAACGCCCAGATTTGACGGGTGAATGTCGCGACCGAGGTCTTGCCGTTGGTGCCGGTGACGGCGGCCAGCACTTCGGGCTGCGCGCCGAACCACAGCGCCGCCGTATAGGCCAGGGTCTGGCGCGGATCCTCGGCCACCACCAGCGCGGCCTCGGAATCGGCCAGCTCGGCCGCGGCGATCCGTGCGCCATCGGCATCGGTCAGCACCGCGCCCGCACCCATCCGCAAGGCGTATTTGATGAACGCCGCGCCGTGCACTCTGGTGCCCGGCAGGGCCGCGAACAAATGACCCTCCTTCACCAGCCGGCTGTCCACCGACAGGCCGGTGATGCGCGCCTCGCGCCCGGCCTTGGCGGTCAGACCAAGCTGTGCCAGTGATGTTGCCGCTGCCCGATCTGCCATAGTCGTCCCCGCACCTCAGTTGCTGGTGAGTGTTACCCCGAAGCCGGGGCGGGGTTCAATCGCTGGCCGCAACCCCAGCAGGGGCGCGGTACGGCGAATGATCTCGGCCGCGACGGGGACGGCGGTCCAGCCCGCGGTGCGGCGCGGCTCGACCCCCGAGGTTTCCTCGGGCTCGTCCAGCGTCACGACCAGCACATATTTCGGATCATCGGCGGGAAAGATGCTGGCGAACGTGGCGATCACCTTGTCGTCGTAATAGCCGCCGGTGGGCTTGGGCTTGTCGGCGGTGCCGGTCTTGCCGCCCACCGCATAGCCCGGCACCTCGCCAAAGCTGGCAGTGCCGCGCGCCACCACCTGGCGCAGCATGGATCGCGCCGCGGCCGAGGTTTCGGCCGACACCACCCGTTCGCCCGAACGCGGCCGCCCGCCCGCCAGAAGCGTGGGGTCCACCTTGTAGCCGCCATTCAGCACCGATGCATAGGCCGCCGCCAGATGCAGCGGGCTGGCCGACAGCCCGTGGCCATAGGAAATCGTCATGGTCGACAGTTCGGACCAGTTGGCCGGGATCAGCGGCTTGATCGCCGGGGCCTCGACCAGTTCGACCGGCGTGGGGTCCAGCATGCCGATCCGGCCCATGAAGGCGCGCTGCCGGTCGGCGCCGATCATCTGGGCGATATGGGCGGTCCCGATATTCGAGCTTTTGACGATCACGTCGGTGACCGACAGGTGCGGGCCGTAATTGTGGAAATCGTTGATGCGGAACTTGCCCCAGCGCAGCGGCCCGGCGGTGTCGATCTGGGTTTCGGGATCGATCAGCCCCTCTTCCATCGCCTGGGCGACGGTGAAAATCTTGAAGGTCGAGCCCAGCTCGTAACGGCCCTGCACCGCGCGGTTGAACAGCGGGCTGTCCGAGGCATCGCCCTGAGTCAGCGGGCGCGGGCGTTCATTCGGGTCGAAATCCGGCAGCGACACCAGCGACACGATCTCGCCCGTATGCGCATCCATCAGAACCGCCGCCGCGCCCTTGGCATTCATCAGCTTCATGCCGCCATACAGCACCTGCCGCGTCGCCGCCTGGACCGTCAGATCCAGCGACAGGCGCAGCGGCTGGCCGCCATTGGCCGGGTCGCGCAGATAGGTGTCGAACGCCTTTTCCACCCCGGCGGTGCCGATCACCTCGGCCGAATGCACGCCCTCGCGGCCGAAGCTGCTGCCGCCCAGAACATGCGCGGCCAGCTTGCCATTGGGGTAAAGCCGCATCTCGCGCGGGCCGAACAGCAGACCGGGATCGCCGATATCGTGCACCCGCTGCATCTGCTCGGGGCTGAGTTTCTTCTTGATCCACAGGAACTTGCGTTTGCCGGTGAACAGCGCCAGCAGTTTTTCCTCGTTCAGGTCGGGAAAGATCGCCACCAGTTCGCGTGCCGCGCGCGCCTTGTCGATCATGAACGGCGGCTGGGCATAAAGCGCGTGGGTCGCCAGGTTGGTGGCCAGCACATTGCCGTTGCGGTCGATGATATCGGCGCGCTGCGCAACGATGCCCGAGTCCGACAAGGCCACCCGCGGCTCCTGCGGCTCGGACGCGGCCAGCAGCCCCATCCGTGCGCCGATCGCACCATAGGCGCAAAAGAACAGCACCGCCAGGATGAACAGTCGCCCCTCGGCCCGGGCGCGGGCCTGATCGCGCATCTGTTCGTGGCGCAGGCGCAGGTTTTCGCGTTCGATCGCATCGGGGTTTTCGCCCTTGGCGCGGGCCTCCAGAATGCGGGCCAGCGGGCGCAGCGGGGTGCGGATCATTCCGTGTCCTCCAACGTACCCACGACCTCGACCGTGCCGATCAGTTCGGGCAGATCCTCCATCGGATAGGCCACCTGATCGATCAGGCCGAACTGTTCGGGGCGCAGCGACAGCAGGCCCAGCCGCTCAAAGTTCAGGTCGGCCAGTTCGCGCAGCCGTTCGGGGCGGTTCAGATAGGCCCATTCGGCCTTGAGCATGGTCAGCGACTCGCGCATCCGGCCAATTTCGCGCTGCAGGGATTCAGTGTCCTGGATGGCCTGCTGGGTTTCGTAATTCTCGCGGTAGGCCCAAAAGGCCAGCCCCATCACCGCCAAGGCCGACATCACATAAAACAGCCCACGCATTACCGTTTGTCCCCTGTCATCACCGCCGGAAGGCCCAACGCGCCCCGGTCCACCTGCCCCGCCGGGGCCCCCGTCCGTTCCGCCACCCGCAGCTTGGCCGAGCGCGCGCGCGGGTTTTCCGCCAGCTCCTGGTCGTCCGGCCCGATGGCGCGGCGCGACAGCAGCCGGAACTGCGGCGTTTCCGTTTCGATTTCGGGCGCATAGCGGTTGGCGCGCCCCGCCCCGCCGGATCGCGCCTGCAAGAACCGCTTCACGATCCGATCCTCGATGGAATGAAAGCTGACCACCGCCAGCTTGCCACCGGGTCCGAGCGCACGTTCGGCGGCACACAGCCCCTCGACCAACTCGCCCAACTCGTCATTCACCGCGATGCGGATCGCCTGAAAGCTGCGGGTGGCGGGATGGCTTTGGCCCGGCTTGGGGCGCGGCAGGCAGCGTTCGACCACCGCGACCAGCTGGCCGGTGGTTTCGAACGGCTGCACCTTGCGCGCCGCAACAATCGCGCGGGCGATCCGGCGCGAGGCGCGCTCTTCGCCATAATGGTACAAAATGTCGGCCAGCGCGGCCTCGTCGGCCTCGTTCACCAGATCGGCGGCCGAAGGGCCCGATTGGCTCATCCGCATATCCAGCGGGCCGTCCTTCATGAAGGAGAAACCGCGCTCGGCCTGATCAAGCTGCATGGACGACACGCCCAGATCCAGCACCACACCGTCCAGCGGCACATCGGAATAGGTATCGAGCCTGGAAAACGTGCCCTCGACCAGTTTCAGCCGTTCGCCATATGCGGCGGCCCAGTCGGCGGCCATGGCGAACACCGCCGGGTCGCGGTCCACGCCGATCACACAATCGGCGCCGGCCTCCAGCAGGCCACG
This sequence comes from Actibacterium sp. D185-2, assembly GCF_054954595.1. Lineage (NCBI taxonomy): Bacteria > Pseudomonadati > Pseudomonadota > Alphaproteobacteria > Rhodobacterales > Roseobacteraceae > Actibacterium > Actibacterium sp. D185-2. The sequence continues at coordinate 34,107 of NZ_JBPWNX010000005.1, read as the reverse complement.
GGTATAGCCGCCCGCGCCGAAGGTGCCATCCAGCCACAGACCCGACACCGGCGCGACAGCAGCAAGAAGCGGGCGCAGCAGGACGGGAACATGGGGCGGAGACGGGGGCGAGGGATGTGCCGTGGCAGACATCGCTCAGGCGCCTCCCGCGCTGTCCAGCAGGGAAAGAGGGTCAAAATCGTCGGGCAGATCGTCCAGCCAGGCCTCGGTCTTGGCCAGCTCTTCGGTCTCGTATGTTTCGGGCTTCCAGATCTGGAACGTGTCGCCCGACGCAATGAAGAAGGCCTGATCGTCCAGCCCGATCTTGTCGCGCAGCTTTTGCGGCAGCACCAGACGGCCGTCATTGTCGACCTCGGTCGGATGCGACTGGCCGTGGATCAGCCGTTCCAGCATCCGCCGCTCGATCGAGCCGCGCGGCATGGCGGCGATCTTTTCGTCCACCTCGTCAATGGCCTCGACCGTATAACATTCCAGGAATTTGCGGCGGTGGTCGCCGTAAACGATCACCAGTTGCGGGCGCAGACCGTCGGTCCAGTCGGGATCGCCGGCTTCGAGCACACGGCGAAACAGGGCCGGGATTGAAACCCTGCCCTTTGCATCCACCTTGTGCTGGCTTTCGCCTCTGAACCTGCGCGCCACTGTCCCGACGCTCCTATGTTGCCTCTTTGGCCCCGAGACGAAAACGGCGGACTGAGCTGCTGCCACTGCCCAATCCGCCGCCCTCGTCCCATCACTGGGTGTCCAACTGCGCATGCCACCTGGGGGGATGTCTGCTCGCTCGCGCGTCGGATCTTTTGGTTCGGAGAAAGCGGTTGCCTGTATGAAACCTGACTTTGGTGCCTTTGTTCGGGGTTCTTTAGATGCCCCTTAAGTCCGCCCTCTTCCGATGCACAAGGGATGCCATGGGAATTTATGGAAATCAACAGGTTTTCGCGGGAACGCAACGCAATATGCTGCGTTGAGAGGGCCTGAGAAACAAGATTTAGAGACTCAAAGTCAAAGTGAAGCGCTGAATATGGGATTTGAAGTTGAAAGCGGCACAATATGTAGCAAAAAAACTCAGCTAGGCCGCCCTTCCCGCATTTTCCCAATTTTTTTCCGACCGCCCCACAGAATCAGATGTTTTCAGCTCAATCGCCCGCCAAAAACGATTCGGGCCGCCCGGAAAACCCGCAGCGGCCCATCTTGATCCCATGATTTCCCGTAGGTGTCAGGCGATCCCGCCCGCGACCAGCCCGGCGGCCAGTTTGGCATATGCCTCGGCCAGCGGCCCGGCGCCCGCCGCGACCGGCACGCCGGCATCGCCCGCCTCGCGCACTTCCAGCGCCAGCGGCAGCTCGCCCAGGAACGGCACGCCCAGCTTTTCGGCCTCGGCCCGCACCCCGCCATGGCCGAAGATATGCGCCTCATGCCCGCATTTGGGGCAGATATACATCGACATATTCTCGATCAGGCCCAGAACCGGCGTCTTCAGCTTGCCGAACATGTCGATCGCCCGACGCGCGTCCAGCAGCGCCACATCCTGCGGCGTGGACACCACCAGCGCCCCGGTCAGCGCCGTGCGCTGGCACAGGGTCAGCTGCACATCGCCCGTGCCCGGCGGCAGATCGACGATCAGAACGTCCAACTCGCCCCATTCCACCTGCCCCAGCATCTGTTGCAGCGCGCCCATCAGCATCGGCCCGCGCCAGACCACCGCCTGATCGGGATCGACCATCAGCCCGATCGACATCACCGTGACCCCATGCGCCTGCAGCGGGATGATCGTCTTGCCGTCGGGCGAGGCCGGGCGCTTGGTAATACCCATCATGCGCGGCTGCGACGGCCCGTATATGTCGGCGTCCAGCAGCCCCACACGCCGCCCCTGCCGCGCCAGCGCCACCGCCAGGTTGGACGAGACCGTGGATTTGCCGACCCCGCCCTTGCCCGACGCCACCGCCAGAATGCGGTCGACCCCGGCCACCTGCTGCACGCCGCCCGGCGTGGGGTGGCGGCCGATCTTCAGGCTGGGCGCGTCACCCTGCGATGCGGCGGGTTTCGCCGCCGGTCCATGCGCCGTCATCACCGCGGCGACACTGTCCACCCCGGCCAGCGCGCGAACCGCGGCCTCGGCCGCCTGCAAGACCGGCTGCAAACGCGCGGCGGCGGCGGAATCATCCACCTCGATGACGAATCTGACCGCTCCGCCCTCGACCGTCAGCGCGCGAACCATGTCGCGGGACACCAAATCGCCCCCGTCCGGCAGGGCGACGCCCTTCAAAGTGTCAAGTATGACGTTACGGGATATTTGCATCCGGAATCTCCTGTGTGGCAGCCCCAACATGATCATCCGCGCGCCAAGGGCAAGACCCCCTGAATCGCTGCGCAGATTGCAGGCAAAGCGCCTAATATTTATGTCAGTACCACTTATGCATTTGCTGCATAGCGGCATTTCACAAACGGCCATTGTGCATCTGCAGCATAGACGTATCTTTAACCCAACAGCGGCACCGATAGCGGTAACGCCTAAGGGAAACACGGGAAACGACGACGATGGCTGATGTACAACATATTGCGGTTTCGGACTATGGCTTTGCCCAGTGGCTGCGCCGCATCGTCGATGTCACCCGTGACGAGCTGGCCCGGCGGCGTGTCTATCGCCGCACTGTGAGCGAGCTTAGCGCCCTGAATGCACGTGACCTGGCCGATCTCGGGATCAGCCGGTCGATGATCCGCAGGCTGGCACTGGAGGCTGCCTACGGCATCTAAAGAATACGGATCAGAAAGTCCTACCTCCTCCCTGGGCTTTCTGTTTTTTGCGGCGGCATCTTCCTCCTCCCTGATGTCGCCGCCCTTTTACACCGGGGCACATGCCCCACCAGAATACGGAAGACTCTCTCCTCCTCCCTGAGGTTTTCCGTAGATCAGAACGGCGGCGCCCTCCTCCTCCCTGGCGCCGCCGCTCGCCAAATCCCGGGGCCCGGTCGCATAGCGACCCAGCCCTGACCCGAGATGCGCAGGCTTCCTCCTCCTCCCTGAGGCCTTCGCAGAACAAGACGGCGGCGCCCTCCTCCTCCCTGGCGTCGCCGTCGCAAAATTCCGGGGCCCGGTCGCACAGCGACCCAGTCCCGACCCGAGATGCGCAGGCTTCCTCCTCCTCCCTGAGGCCTTCGCAGAAAAGAACGGCGGCGCCTTCCTCCTCCCTGGCGTCGCCGTTTTTTTATGCCCCGGCCCGGGTCTTTTCAGATTTTCGGAATTTTCAGAACGGGACGTCGTCGGCCTGGGTTGCCGCCACGACGAAACGCGCCACAACCTTCTTGGCGCCGGCCTTGTCGAACTCGATATCCAGCTTGTCGCCTTCGATGCCCAGCACGGTGCCGTACCCGAATTTCTGGTGAAACACCCGGTCACCGGCGGTAAAGCTGGACACGGCCTGACTGTCGATCACCACGGGGCGGCCCTTCGGCTGACTGGTGGCCCGCGCCTGGCTGCGCTCTTGCAGCCGTTTCCAGCCCGGCGAGTTATAGACGTTGGCCTGCGCCGCGCGATCCTCGATCCCGCCGCTCATGCCTGCGGCACCGTAACCGCCGCCATACAGGCCCGGCGGGGTCAGAACATCCACATGCGCCTCGGGCAATTCGTCGATAAACCGCGACGGCAGGGCCGATTGCCACTGACCATAGACCCGGCGGTTGGCGGCAAAAGAGATCGTGCACAGCTTTTCGGCCCGCGTGATGCCGACATAGGCCAGGCGGCGCTCTTCCTCGAGCCCCTTCAGGCCGCTTTCGTCCATCGAACGCTGGCTGGGGAACAGGCCATCTTCCCAGCCCGGCAAAAAGACGGCGGGAAATTCCAGCCCCTTGGCGCCATGCAGCGTCATGATCGACACCTTGGCGCCGCTCTCTTCGGTTTCATTGTCCATGATCAGCGCGACGTGTTCGAGGAACCCTTGCAGATTCTCGAACTGCTCCAGCGCCTTGACCAGTTCCTTGAGGTTTTCCAGACGGCCGGGTGCCTCTGGCGTCTTGTCGTTCTGCCAGTGCTCGGTATAGCCCGATTCGTCTAAAATCACCTCGGCCAGTTCGATATGGCTGACGGTGCCGTCCAGAACGGCCCCGTGCCAGCGGCCGATTCCCGCCAGCAGTTTCCCCAGTTCGGCCGCGCCCTTACCGGTCAGCCCCTTGGCCGCCAGCAACAGCCGCGCGCCTTCGACCAGCCCCACGCCATTGGCGCGCGCCATCTGCTGGATTTTCTGCTGCGCCTTGTCGCCAAGGCCGCGTTTGGGGGTGTTCACGATTCGCTCGAAGGCCAGATCGTCATCGGGCGACACTGAGACGCGGAAATAGGCCATCGCGTCCCGGATCTCCATCCGTTCATAGAATCGCGGGCCGCCGATCACGCGGTACGGCAGGCCGATGGTCAGGAATCGATCCTCAAACGCGCGCATCTGGTGGCTGGCGCGCACCAGAATCGCCATGTCATCCAGCGAAAACGGCTCCAGCCCCCGCGAGCCCGCCTGCATCGCCTCGATCTCTTCGCCGATCCAGCGCGCCTCTTCCTCGCCGTCCCAATGGCCGATCAGGCGAACCTTTTCGCCATCTTCCCGGTCGGTCCACAGGGTCTTGCCCAGCCGGCCCTTGTTGCCCGCGATCACCGCGCTGGCAGCGGCCAGGATATGCGGGGTCGAGCGATAGTTCTGCTCCAGCCGGATCACCGCCGCGCCGGGAAAATCCTTTTCGAACCGCAGGATGTTGCCCACCTCGGCGCCGCGCCAGCCATAGATCGACTGATCGTCGTCACCCACGCAACAGATATTGCGGTGCCCCCCCGCCAGCAACCGCAGCCACAGATACTGCGCCACGTTGGTATCCTGATATTCGTCCACCAGAATATAGCGGAACCAGCGCTGATACTGCGCCAGAAGGTCCTCATGGGTCTGAAAGATCGTCACCACATGCAGCAGCAGATCACCGAAATCCACCGCGTTCAGCGTCTTCAGCCGGTCCTGATACGCAGCATAAAGCGCCACGCCGCGCCCGTTGAAGGCCGACGCATCGGCCGCAGGCACCTTGTCGGGGGTCCAGGCGCGGTTCTTCCAATTGTCGATTACCCCGGCCAACGCGCGGGCCGGCCAGCGCTTTTCATCGATCCCATCGGCCACGATCACCTGCTTGAGCAGCCGAATCTGATCGTCGGTGTCCAGAATGGTGAAATTCGACTTCAGCCCGACCAGTTCGGCGTGGCGGCGCAGCAGCTTGGCGCAGATCGAATGGAACGTGCCCAGCCAGGGCATGCCCTCGATCGGCTGCCCCAACAGCCCGGCCACGCGCTCCTTCATCTCGCGCGCGGCCTTGTTGGTGAAGGTCACCGCCAGAATTTCATTGGGGCGCGCGGTGCCGGTGTTCAGCAGATGCACGATTCGGGTGGTCAGCGCCCTGGTCTTGCCGGTGCCCGCGCCCGCCAGCATCAGAACCGGGCCATCCAACGCCTCGACCGCGGCGCGCTGCGCCGGGTTCAGCCCGTCCAGATAGGGCATGGGGCGCGCAGCCATCGCCCGCGCCGACAGGGAAAGGGCTGCACCCGCCTCGAAGGCGTCATCTTCGTCAAACCTGTTCATGTCTGATAATCTAGCCCGGTTCGGTGTCGAGTTAAAGCTGTGTTCATAAATTGTTCCAAGCCATTTCAGGCAAGTTGGTTGACCTATTTTCACAAAGCTGTCACGCAGGACTGGCGCTCGCGCTGCGATGCAGAATAAAATATAATGATGGACGCACGGGTGCGGGCCACCGCCGATCGCACCCACGTTGACGGAGGGGATGGACGATGGCTGAGTTTCAGAAAATCCTGATTGCGAACCGGGGCGAGATCGCGATCCGCATCATGCGGGCCGCGAACGAGCTGGGCAAGAAGACGGTCGCGGTCTACGCTGAGGAAGACAAGCTCAGCCTGCACCGGTTCAAGGCGGATGAGGCATACCGCATCGGCGAAGGCCTGGGGCCGGTCGCGGCCTATCTGTCGATCGAAGAAATCATCCGCGTGGCCAAGGCGTGCGGCGCCGACGCGGTACATCCGGGCTATGGCCTTTTGTCCGAAAACCCCAATTTCGTCGAAGCCTGCGAAGCCGCCGGCCTGACCTTCATCGGCCCCAAGGCCGCAACCATGCGCAAACTGGGCGACAAGGCCAGCGCCCGGCGCGTGGCGATCGAGGCCGGGGTGCCGGTGATCCCCGCGACCGAGGTTCTGGGCGACGACATGGACGCGATCCGCAAGGAGGCGGCCGAGGTCGGCTATCCCCTGATGCTGAAGGCCAGCTGGGGCGGCGGCGGGCGCGGAATGCGGCCGATCATGAGCGAGAGCGAGCTGGAGGAAAAGGTGCGCGAGGGCCGTCGCGAGGCCGAGGCCGCCTTTGGCAACGGCGAGGGGTATCTGGAAAAGATGATCATTCGCGCCCGCCATGTCGAGGTGCAGATCCTGGGCGACAGCCACGGCAATATCTATCACCTGTGGGAACGCGACTGTTCGGTGCAGCGCCGCAACCAGAAGGTCGTGGAACGCGCCCCCGCCCCCTATCTGAGCGAGGCCCAGCGCGAAAAGCTGTGCAATCTGGGCAAAAAGATCTGCGAGCATGTGAATTACGAATGCGCGGGCACCGTCGAATTCCTGATGGATATGGACAGCGGCGAATTCTACTTCATCGAGGTGAACCCGCGCGTGCAGGTCGAACATACCGTCACCGAGGAAGTGACCGGCATCGACATCGTGCGCGCCCAGATCCTGATCGCCGAGGGTAAATCGCTGGTCGAGGCCACCGGCACCGCCAGCCAGTATGATGTGGAACTGTCGGGCCATGCCCTGCAATGCCGGATCACCACCGAGGATCCGCTGAACAATTTCATCCCCGATTACGGTCGCATCACTGCCTATCGCGGTGCCACCGGCATGGGGATCCGGCTGGACGGCGGCACCGCCTATTCCGGCGCGGTGATCACCCGCTATTACGACAGCCTTCTGGAAAAGGTCACCGCCTGGGCGCCCACGCCCGAGGCCGCGATCGCCCGGATGGACCGCGCCCTGCGCGAATTCCGCATCCGCGGCGTCAGCACCAACATTGCCTTCGTCGAGAACCTGCTCAAGCACCCGACCTTCCTGAACAACGAATACCACACCAAGTTCATCGACCAGACGCCCGAGCTGTTCGAGTTCAAGGCGCGGCGCGACCGGGCGACCAAGATCCTGACCTACATCGCCGACATCACCGTCAACGGCCACCCCGAGACCGAGGGCCGCGCCAAGCCCCCGGCCGAGGCCCGCGCGCCCAGGCCCCCCGCGCTGCGCGCCGATATGCCCCGCCCCGGCACCCGCACCATCCTGGACGAATTCGGCCCCGAAGCCGTGGCCGACTGGATGGCCGAGCAGCCGCAGCTGCTGCTGACCGACACCACGATGCGCGACGGGCACCAGTCACTGCTGGCGACGCGGATGCGATCGCTGGACATGATCCGCGTGGCCCCCGCCTATGCCGCCAACCTGCCCGGCCTGTTCAGCGTCGAATGCTGGGGCGGCGCCACGTTCGACGTGGCCTATCGCTTCTTGCAGGAATGCCCGTGGCAGCGGCTGCGCGATCTGCGTGTCGCGCTGCCCAATGTGATGACCCAGATGCTGCTGCGCGCCTCGAACGGGGTGGGCTATACCAATTACCCCGACAACGTGGTGCGCGAATTCGTACGTCAGGCGGCGGAAACCGGGGTCGATGTGTTCCGCGTCTTCGACAGCCTGAACTGGGTCGAAAACATGCGCGTCGCGATGGACGCGGTGATCGCCAGCGGCAAGGTCTGCGAAGGCACGATCTGTTACACCGGCGACATTCTGGACCCGACCCGCGCCAAGTACGACCTGAAATACTATGTCGGCATGGGCAAGGATCTGAAAGCCGCCGGCGCGCATATCCTGGGGCTCAAGGACATGGCGGGCCTGCTGAAACCGGCCGCGGCCAGCGTTCTGGTCCGCGCGCTGAAGGACGAGGTCGGGCTGCCGATCCATTTCCACACCCATGACACCAGCGGCATCGCCGGCGCCACCATCCTGGCCGCCGCCGAGGCGGGCGTCGATGCGGCCGACGCGGCGATGGATGCGTTTTCCGGCGGCACCTCGCAGCCCTGCCTGGGCTCGGTGGTCGAAGCGCTGCGCAACACCCCGCGCGACACCGGGCTGGACATCGGTGCGATCCGCGAAATCAGCGATTACTGGGAAGGGGTGCGCACCCAGTACCGGGCGTTCGAATCCGGGATTCAGGCCCCCGCGTCCGAGGTCTATCTGCACGAAATGCCCGGCGGGCAGTTCACCAACCTCAAGGCGCAGGCGCGCTCCCTGGGGTTGGAGGATCGCTGGCACGAGGTCGCCCAGACCTATGCCGATGTGAACGCGATGTTCGGCGATATCGTCAAGGTTACGCCGTCGTCGAAAGTGGTGGGCGACATGGCGCTGATGATGGTCAGTCAGGGCCTGACCCGGGCCCAGGTCGAAGACCCCGAGATCGACGTGGCCTTCCCCGATTCCGTGATCGACATGATGCGCGGCAATCTGGGCCAACCCCCGGGCGGCTGGCCCGAAGGCATCCTGAAAAAGGTGCTGAAGGACGAGCAACCCAATCTCGAACGCCCCGGCAAGCATCTGAAACCCGTCAACCTGGACGCCGCCCGCAAAGAGCTGTCGGCCAAGCTGGACGGGATCGAGATCGACAACGAGGATCTGAACGGCTACCTGATGTATCCCAAGGTCTTTACCGATTACGCCACCCGGCACGAACAATATGGCCCGGTCCGCACCCTGCCCACGCGCACCTTCTTTTACGGCATGGAATCGGGCGAAGAGATCAGCGCCGAGATCGACCCCGGCAAGACGCTGGAAATCCGGATGCAGGCGGTGGGCGAAACCAATGACGACGGCGACGCCAAGGTGTTCTTTGAGCTGAACGGCCAGCCCCGCGTGATCCGCGTGCCCAACCGCAAGGCCAAGGCCATCGTCACCAAACGCCCCAAGGCCGAGCTGGGCAACCCGTCCCATATCGGCGCGCCGATGCCGGGCGTGGTGGCCACGGTCGCGGTGGTGGCGGGGGCCAGCGTGAAAGAGGGCGACCTGCTGCTGACGATCGAGGCGATGAAGATGGAAACCGGCATCCACGCCGAACGCGATGCGGTGGTGAAAGCGGTGCATATCACCCCCGGTGCGCAGATCGACGCCAAGGATCTGCTGGTCGAGCTGAAATAGAACGAGCGTGGCGCGCGGCCCTCTGGCGCAGCCGCGCGAATCCCGTATGGTCGCGGCAACGCCATGACCCGGGGAACAACCCATGCTGACCATTACCTCTCTCTATGCCGGGCTGACCGCCCTGTTTTACGTCTTTCTCAGCGTGCGCGTGATCAACCGCCGCGTCACCGCGAAGGTTTCGACCGGCGACGGCGAGGACAAGGAATTGTTCACGCGGATCCGGGTTCAGGGCAACTGCGCCGAATACGCGCCGATGGGTCTGTTGCTGATGGCGCTGGCCGACGCACAGGGCGCCCCTGGCTGGCTGATGCATCTGCTGGGGCTGATGCTGCTGGCCGGGCGGCTGCTGCACGCCTGGGGGCTGGGTGCCACGCCGCAACGGTCATCCGCGCGGATCGCGGGCATGGCGCTGACCTTTGCCATGCTGATCGCCGGGGCGCTGGTCAACCTGCGCATCGCATTGTTCTGAAGGATAAATCATGCTGCACCTGCTGAGCGACCCGGCCGTCTGGGCCTCTTTCCTGACGCTGACCGTGCTGGAAATCGTGCTGGGTGTCGATAACGTCATCTTCATCTCGATCGCCGCCCAGCGCCTGCCGCGCGAACAGCGCGGGCGGGCGCGGTTTCTGGGCCTGATCGGCGCGCTGTTCCTGCGGGTGGGTCTGCTGTTCTCGATCGCCTGGATCGTCTCGCTGTCGGCTCCCTTCGTCACCGTCGCCGGCTTCGATCTGTCCTGGCGCGACCTGATCCTGCTGGCCGGCGGGTTGTTCCTGATCTGGAAAGCCTCGACCGAGATTTTCGACGAGGTCGAGGGCGAGGAAAACCATGCAACGGCGCGCGGCGCGGCCAGCTTTACCGGGGTGATCGCGCAGATCATGGTGCTTGATCTGGTGTTTTCGCTCGATAGCGTGATCACCGCCGTGGGTATTGCCGATCACCTGCCGGTAATGGTCGCCGCCGTGGTGGTCGCGGTTCTGGTCATGATGATCGCGGCAGAACCTATCGCCCAATTCGTCGAGGATCACCCCTCGACCAAGATGCTGGCGCTGGCCTTTCTGGTGATGGTCGGCATGGCGCTGGTGGCCGACGGCGCCCATTATCATATCGAGCGCGGCTTCATCTATGGGGCGATGGCGTTCTCTGGCGCGGTCGAGGTGCTGAACCTGCTGCGCGCCAAGCGACGGCGCGGATAGAAAATTCACGCCGGGGCCGATTTTCCTCTTGCAGCCCCCGGCGTGACTGAGTAAATCCCCCCTCACCCAAGGACGCGGGCGTAGCTCAGGGGTAGAGCATAACCTTGCCAAGGTTAGGGTCGTGAGTTCGAATCTCATCGCCCGCTCCAATTTTCCCCCACCGGGGATGAAACAGGGCGCAGCTTCGGCTGCGCCTTTTTCGTTTCGGCACATTCCCCTTCATCGGATACGGGCGCGGCTTGCCCACGGCCCCGCCCGCGGCGTAGGCTGCGGCAGCGCGCCAAAGGAGCCCCCATGCCCAATCTGCCCCCCGAAGGGATCGAGCCGACGATCCGCACCATCGCCATGCCCGCCGACACCAACCCGGTGGGCGATATTTTCGGCGGCTGGCTGATGTCGCAGATGGATCTGGCGGCGGGCTCTGTCGCGGCGCGGGTCGCGATCGGGCGCGCGGCGACCATCGCGGTGGACGGGATGCAGTTTCTGAAACCCGTGAAGGTCGGCGACGAGGTCACGCTTTACGCGCATCTGATCGGGGTCGGGCGCAGTTCGATGAAGATCGAGGTCCGGGCCTGGCGCCGGGCCCGCTATAGCGAGGACAGCGAGCAGGTCACCGCCGGCATCTTCACCTTCGTGGCGCTGGATGACGCGGGCGCACCGCGCCCGGTGCCGCCACAGGGCTGATCCGCCTCAGAACGCCTTGAAGGTCAGCGTCGTCAGCGACCGGGCGATGCCCGGAATATCCAGCAGATGATCGTTGATATATTTGCCCACATCCGCACCCTCGGGGATGTAAAGCTTCATCAGCAGGTCATAATCGCCGCTGGTCGAATACAGCTCTGAATGGATCTCGCGCAGCACGATCTCTTCGGCCACGGCATAGGTCTGGCCCGGAACGCAGCGCAGTTGAACGAATACGCAGGTGGTCATCGCAGATCCTTTCGGCTTGGTGCCCTGACCCTATGCCATGGGGCACAGCGGCCACAAGTTGCAAAAACCGCCCCGCCCCCTTGGACGAACCCCGCGCGCGGCGTATAAGCCGCCGGGAAACAAGGCGGAGGCCCGCAGATGCGGACGGCACAGATCACGCGCAACACGGCAGAGACCGCGATTTCCGTCGAGATCAATCTCGACGGCAGCGGCCAGTACGACAACCAGACCGGCGTGGGGTTCTTCGACCACATGCTGGATCAGTTGTCGCGCCATTCGCTGATCGACATGACCATCCGCGCCAAGGGCGATACCCACATCGACGATCACCACACGGTCGAGGATACCGGCATCGCGCTGGGTCAGGCGCTGACCCGGGCCCTGGGCGACAAGACGGGCATTCGCCGCTACGGGTCCTGCCTGTTGCCGATGGATGACGCGCTGGTGCGCTGCGCGCTGGACCTGTCGGCGCGGCCTTTCCTGATCTGGAATGTGGATCTGCCCACCGCCAAGATCGGCAGTTTCGATACCGAACTGGTGCGCGAGTTCTTTCAGGCGCTGTCCACCCATGGCGGGATCACCCTTCATGTGGATGCGCTGCACGGGTTCAACAGCCACCACATCGCCGAGGCGGCGTTCAAATCCGTGGCCCGCGCCCTGCGTGAGGCGGTCGAGACCGACCCGCGCAAGGCGGATGCGATCCCCTCGACCAAAGGCGCGCTCTAAGCCCCTTCCCGCTCAGGCAGCCTGTGTCTGCGCCGGTATCCGGCGGCGCGCATCCCTTCGGCCACCAACAGGTTCGGTACCCAGCACAGCCAGGCAACGATGCTGTATGCGGCGGGAAAGGCCAGCCCCCCGGCGATGAGGATCGGCAGGTAAAGGCGCAGAGTGACAGCCGCGAAGGTCAGCGCCGCAGACCGGATCATCCAGCGGCGGTGCTGTGCGGCCTTCCCGGCGCGCGCCATCGCTATGCCAAGGCCGGTGCAGCCCAGCCACAGCACCGCCAGCAACCCGAACCCGGCGGCGGCCACCGGCCCCGCGCGGGTGCCGAACGCCAGGAACAGCCCGCCAACACCTGAAATGAGGACCGCCAGCCCATAGGCGCGCCCGATCCATCTGTGCACTGCCGGGCGGGTGGCCCGCAGCGTGACCCGGAACTGAAACGGCAGCAGGGCCAAAGCGACCGGGGCGAAAATGATATGCCCGAAGAAGGCCAGTTTGCGCTCGATCGCGTGATAGGCGACGAAATCCATCGACGCCGGCACGCCCAAAACGATGAACCGCCACGACGCGATCGCCACGCCAAGCGACAGAAACCAGAACAGAAATCTACGCACCGTCGAAACATGGGCCATCGGGGGCTCCTCAAAAGGGATTCGGCAAACTTGACAGTGTCAAACCACGCTGACTTGACGCTGTCAAGTTTGGCGGTATTCTTCCCGCAGATGACCGAGAAGAACAAGAAACCCCCGCATCACCATGGCAATTTACAGGCCGCGCTGATCCAGGCGGGCATGGAATTGCTGGCCGAAGGCGGCAATGACGCGCTGACGCTGCGCCGGTGCGCGGCCCGGGCGGGCGTGTCCCATGCCGCGCCCGCGCACCACTTTGACGGGCTGCTCGGGCTGAAGGCCGCCATCGCAACCGAAGGGTTTCGGACGTTTCGGACCTATATGCTGGATGCGGCCCGCAGCGGCGCGCAATCGCCGCGCGGGCGGCTGAAAAGCATCTGCCGTGGCTATCTGCAATTCGCCATGGACAACCCGGCCCTCTTTGACCTGATCTTCGGGTTCAAGGCAGAGGTCATGACGCAATGCGGCATGGATCGGGACAACGCGATTGCCTATGACGTCTTGCGCCAGACCTGCGCGCCCTTCGTGCCCGATGGTCAGAACCCCGCGATTGTCGAAACCCAGGTCTGGTCGCTGATCCACGGCTATACGACGCTGTTCATGTCCGGGCGGCTGTGGCCCGAAGGGGGGGGCGAGGCCGGGCAAGGCCCATTCGATCAGGTAATGGCGCTGCTGGACCGCATCGGAACGGACCCGGCGGACTAAGGCCCGCGCCCCGGCAAAGCGGGCTTGGATTTCCCGCCAAACTCGCCTAACCAGCACGGGGCCGATCGTGGACAATACCAGCGCAAGGACGGATGAACCGATGCTGACGGCAATCGTGGATTATGAGTCGGGCAACCTTCACTCGGCCCAGAAGGCGTTCGAGCGCGTCGCGCGCGAAACCGGCGCGGGCGACGTGATCGTGACCTCTGACCCCGACACGGTGCGCGGCGCCGACCGGATCGTGCTGCCCGGCGACGGCGCCTTTCCGGCCTGCCGCAAGGAACTGTTCGACCATCGCGGGCTGTTCGAAGCGATGGAAGAGGCCGTGGTGCGCGGTGGTCGTCCGTTTCTGGGGATCTGCATCGGGATGCAGATGATGGCCACGCGCGGGCTGGAATACCGTGAAACCCCGGGCTTTGACTGGATCGCGGGCGAAGTGGTGAAAATCGCCCCTTCGGATACGTCGCTGAAGGTGCCGCATATGGGCTGGAACGATCTGGTGATCGACCACCCCCACCCGGTTCTGGACGGGTTGGCCACCGGCGACCACGCCTATTTCGTGCATTCCTATCATTTCCGCGTCGCCGATCCGGCGCATCGGCTGGCCCATTGCGACTATGGCGGCGACATCACCGCCATCGTCGGTCGGGGCACCATGGTGGGCACCCAGTTTCACCCGGAAAAAAGCCAGGCCACCGGGCTGCGCCTGATCGCCAATTTCCTGGCCTGGGCGCCCTGAACGAACGCTCGGCGGTCCGCGGGACCGCGAGCGCCCGCCGCCAGGGGTTACTTCACGCGACGCCAGTTCTGCTTTTTGCAGATCGGCCCGACGCAGCCCGAAACCTTCAGCAGATCGCCCTGCAGGGTCATCTTCGACTTGAAGACCTTGCCCATCTTGGGGTTCAGGATCTTGCCGCCGCCATAGGCACCGCCCCCCTTCACCTGCATATCCCAGATGATCTGTTTGCCATTGTCCGGGGAATTGACTTCGCCCGCTTCGGTGAACGAGCGTACCAGGGTGCCGCAGATTTGTTCGCCACAGGGCACGATCTTTACATGACCATAGCCACCGTCGTCGACTTCGGTCTGCCAGGTGCCTTCGACCGGGTCTGCGATTGCGGTGCCGGCCAGGCAAATGCCCAGCGCGGCAAGGATGCCGAGTTTCTTCATATACTATATTCCTCCCTATAGTGGCGGCAGTTTTGCACAGCCCTCCCGCGTCAGGCAAGCGCAAGATGCAAGCGCTGGCGCGTTGCATTCCCGTGCCGAAGGTGCATAAGAGCCCGCAATGAATGACAGGAGAGCCGCCATGATCCTTTACCCCGCCATCGACCTGAAGGATGGGCAATGCGTGCGCCTTTACAAAGGCGAGATGGATCAGGCCACCGTGTTCAGCGACAACCCCGCCGCACAGGCGCGCGCGTTTCAGGATGCGGGCTGCGACTGGCTGCATCTGGTGGATCTGAACGGCGCTTTCGCGGGGGAGCCTGTCAATGCGGCGGCGGTCGAGGCCATTCTGGCCGAAACTTCCGTGCCCGCCCAGTTGGGCGGCGGCATCCGCGACATGGCCACGATCGAGGCCTGGCTGTCCAAGGGGCTGGCGCGGGTTATCCTGGGCACGGTTGCGGTGGAAAACCCCGATCTGGTGCGTCAGGCGGCACGCGCCTTTCCCGGTCAGGTCGCCGTGGGCATCGACGCGCGCGACGGTCGCGTGGCGACCAAGGGCTGGGCGGAAGAGACCGATGTGATGGTCACCGATCTGGCGCACAGCTTCGAGGATGCGGGCGTCGCCGCGATCATCTATACCGACATCAACCGCGACGGCGCGATGCAGGGCCCCAATGTGGCGGCCACGGCGGCGCTGGCGCGCGCGGTGTCGATCCCGGTGATCGCCTCGGGCGGGGTGTCGTCACTGGCCGATCTGATCGCGCTGCGCGATTGCGGCGCGGCGCTGAACGGTGCAATCTCGGGGCGCGCGCTGTATGACGGGGCGATTGATCTGGCCGAGGCGCTGAAGGTTCTGAAGGGCTGACCATGCTGAAAACCCGCATCATCCCCTGCCTCGACGTGGCCGATGGCCGCGTGGTCAAGGGCGTCAACTTCGTCAATCTGATTGACGCCGGCGACCCGGTCGAGGCGGCCAAGGCCTATGACGCCGCCGGCGCGGATGAGTTGTGTTTTCTCGACATCCACGCCACCCATGAAAACCGCGGCACGATGTACGATCTGGTGACCCGCACCGCCGAGCAATGCTTCATGCCGCTGACCGTGGGCGGTGGTGTGCGCACCATCGAAGACGTACGTGCCCTGCTGCTGGCGGGGGCCGACAAGGTCAGTTTCAACTCGGCCGCCGTGGCCAACCCCGATGTGGTGCGCGAAGCGGCCGAGAAATTCGGCAGCCAGTGCATCGTGGTCGCGATCGACGCCAAGACCGTGGCGCCGGGCAAGTGGGAAATCTTTACCCATGGCGGGCGCAAGCCCACCGGCATCGACGCGGTGGAGTTTGCCGAAACGGTCGTGGCCAAGGGCGCGGGCGAGATATTGCTGACCAGCATGGACCGCGACGGCACCCGCGCCGGATTCAACCTGGACCTGACCCGCGCGATTTCGGATGCGGTGGATGTGCCGGTGATCGCAAGCGGCGGCGTCGGCACGCTGGACCATCTGGTCGAGGGCGTGACCAAGGGCGGCGCCAGCGCGGTGCTGGCCGCGTCGATCTTTCATTTCGGGGATTTCACGATCCGGCAGGCCAAGGACCACATGGCCGCCGCGGGTATCCCGGTGCGGCTGTCATGAACGCGCTGGAGCGGCTGGCCGCCACCATAGAGGCGCGCAAGAGCGCCGATCCCGACAGCAGCTGGACCGCCAAGCTGCTGGCGCGCGGCCCCGAGAAAGCGGCCGAGAAATTCGGCGAGGAAGCCATCGAGGCGATCATCGAAGCGGTGAAGGGCGATACCGCGCGCCTGACCTCGGAAGCGGCGGATGTGCTGTATCATCTTCTGGTGATGCTGGCGGCGCGCGATGTGGCGCTGGCGGACGTTCTGGCCGAGCTGGAGCGGCGCGAGGGCAGGTCGGGTATCGCCGAGAAGGCCGCGCGCTGATCCGATTGGGGCCCGTTCCGGGCCATTTCCTTTGCCTCGCGTCCTGCGGACGCTCAGGTTTGCCTCCGGCGGGGATATTTTCGCGAAAAAGAAGCCGCCGTCAGGTGCCGAACAGGCGCGCGTAGTCGATCTTGGGGCAGCGGTTCATGATCACGGTGATGCCGGTGGCTTCGGCCCGTGCGGCGGCCTGCGCGTCTTCCACGCCCAGTTGCATCCAGATCGTGCGCAGCGCCGACAGATGGGCCAGCGCCTGTTCGACGATATCGGGGACGTATTCCGAGCGGCGAAAGATATCGACCATGTCGACCGGGATATCGGCCGGGATCGCGGCCAGATCGGAATACACCTGTTCGCCGAACAGCATCTTGCCGGCGAGGCCCGGATTGACCGGGATCACCCGCATCCCCTTGTGCTGCAGAAACCGGGCCACGGTATGGCTGGGTCGGCCGGGATTTTGCGACGCGCCCACCACCGCCACCACGCGGGTGCCGGTCAGCACATCTTTCAGAAGATCGTCGGAGGGGATGCTCATGCGCGTCAGCCTGATTGGAAAAAAGCGCCCGGGCCAAAAGGCCGGGCGCCAGTCACGGAACGAGGGACAGTGAAGCGAAGCACGATAGTTCCGTCATCGCGCTTGCTAATATTCAGATAGGTATCGCCACCGGCATTTCCAGAGCATGTAATATAACTGTGAAGAGCCGGTTAAGACCCCGCAGGGTCGGGCGTGCGCGCGGCATAGAGGGCGACCGCCGCCGCGTTGGACACGTTGAGCGACCCGAACGCGCCGGCAAACGGGATTTTCACCAGATGGTCGCAGGTGTCGCGGGTGCGTTCGCGCAGGCCTGGCCCTTCGGCCCCCAGCACCAGCCCCACGGGCAGGTCGCGCAGCGGGGCCAGCGCCGCGTCCAGCGTCACCTCGGCCGCGCCATCGAGCCCGAGCAGCGTGTAGCCCATCTTGCGCAACTCTTCCATCGTGTCGGCCAGGTTACGGACCCGCAGATAGGGCTGACGTTCCAGCGCGCCCGAGGCGGTTTTCGCCAGCGCCCCGGTTTCCGGCGCCGAATGGCGGTGCGGCGCGATCACCGCGCGGGCGCCGAACACCTCGGCCGAGCGCAGGATCGCCCCCACGTTATGCGGATCGGTCACCCGGTCCAGCAACACCACGCGCGGCGAGGCCAGGCCCGGCTCGCACAACTCGGGCAGTGGGCCCCAATCCAGCGGCTTGACCTCAAGCGCGGCCCCCTGATGCACCGACCCCGGATCGAGCGGCGCCGCGAATCTGCGCGGGTCGGAAATCTCGGCCTCGATCCCCGCTTGCGCGATCGCGTCGGCCAGCCGGTCGGCGGCGTTGCGGGTCACCACCAGGCGCAACCGTTCGCGGCGCGGGTTCAGCAGGGCGTCGCGCACCGCATGCAACCCGAACAGCCACACGGTTTCCGCCGCCGCGGCCCGTTTCGCGCGTTCCTTGTCGATCACCCAGGTTGGTTTTTTCATCCGCCCACACCCCTTTTTGCAGGAGCGCGGACCATGCAGCCATCGCCCGTGCTTCGCAAGGTATTTTCCTGTTGACGGGTCCGGGCGGCGCTTGTATCCACCCGTCACTCGAACGGCAATGCCGTCAGAGATGGGCGACAGGCCGCAAGGTGTGGCAGGGGACTGTAACTCCCTCGCGGAGACGCACGCCTGGTTCGATTCCAGGGTCGCCCACCACCTTAAAAATCAACAGGTTAACGGATAAACTCACATTTCAGGCTGTTGATTTCGCCATACTGAAAAATCAGTTTGTAGGCATTCTGTAGGCATCTTGTTTAGAAATCATGCGGCGTTGCGCGTTTCGATCTGTGCTGGTTGTCACCCCGCATGGTGCCTTTAGTGGTCACTTACGGCATTGTGCCGCTTATGGTCGGTGCATCGGATGGTAAAAATACCGGTGCTGCCCATCCTGATCGACCGGCCCGATTGCGATGCTGTAAAATTCTGAACCATCGGCCCTCACGCAAACATCTATCGAAAGCACCTGTTCCGGCCTGAACAGGGTTTCATCAGTCATGTCCGGGTTTCGGAAGGCGGTGAGCCACCCACCAACATCCGCTTGATTTCTGATCGTGAAGGTCATCGTGATGCTTTCCAACAGTGGCCGGTTGGCGTTGTGCTGATGAGACACCCCAACCGGCCCGGACGTGTCGCAACCGCAACGAACCAAACGCCGGTATCATTTGTTCATTGATCGCCCATCGTGCGGGCAACCATCGCGCGGGCCAGCCTTCCGGTTTGCCGACTGTGTTCAACCATTTCCAAGAGCGAATATTTTCCGTTCATCGGCAAGGGTTCGGGTTCAGGCAAGCGTTCGCCCCTATCCATAACCTTCAACCGCTGCCAGGTTCTGCCGTTTTTGTCACGCTCATGCCTTGCGCGGTGCCGGTGTGGATCATCCGGCAAAGTGGGGACTGCTTCAGGGTCGATAATCAACGGTAGCGTCTGATCAACAAATTTAGCGGCTTCATGCGCGTGATGGTCAGCAAAGAAGGTATCTACATCGAACCGGTTGAAAGATGTTTTACGGTTTTGCAGAGCATTGACGGTTAAAAGTTGTAGCAAACCTTTGCCGGTGATTGCTACCGTCTGGCTTCCAAATGCGTCAACTTCAGATCGGAATGCACATGGACTTGTCGTTTCAGAGAAACCCAACACTGTTTGCCGATCAAACGGTAGCATCTGGGATTTGGCGTTACCGTGGCGCTTGCGATAGTCTTTTTCCCACACTAGGCTAAGAACATCCGTCCAGTTGTGCAGGATGATGAACGCTTTAGGTTCAATAATGTGTAGAGCGGTTTCCATTTTGTTTTCCAATTTTCCAAGATTATCAGTCATTTTGCAACGTCCCTAAAATCACTATACACCTGCGATGCAAACTCCTCGCTCAAATCTTGCGTGACCATCGGAGTTTGCAACCAATCGAACGGGGTCCAGTGCGTCATATTCAATAACGCAGCATAAGCATCATCACCGGTTTCAGAATGAAGTTTTTCACACCATTTTTTCAAATACTGGCGCTGATCGACGGATAAGCAGGCAAGCGGGTCAACTGGCCTATTCGCTACGGCTTCACGCTTTAAGCGGATAACTTTTATCAGCAATGATGAAGCCGACAGCATTATTCTTCACCACGCAACAATCGGGTTAGATTATCGACTTCCGCCCGCAATTCTTCCAAATCGGAAACATTTTTAAGATGACTGATCGAATGGGCGATGGTTTTCGCTTCCGTAGGTGAAATATCCCCCGCAACTAGCGCGTTAATAATATCTTCCACACCAGCCCCGTCCAATTCAACAACACGTTGAGCCGGTAGAACGCGCTCTAACAGCCAAGTAGCTGTTTTTACGTCACCTTTATCAATCGCGGTGCGCACAACATCAATCGCGTCCGGTGTCATTTGTCGCAATTCAGAAAGCGCGCCTTTGATTATTTTGCTTTTAGCACCTACCGGACGGCCAGGATTACCCTTCGCGAATTTCCCATCTGAACCACGATCCGATAAAGATCGGTTAGTATCGGTTTCAAAACTCATTTTCAGACCCAACTTATTTTAACACCATTGGCGCGCAACCAATTTGCAATTTCCGCAGTGTCATAATGCGCTTTTCCCGAACGCCGCCCGAACACACTTGGAAAACCGGCATGAACCCGAAGATAATGAACAGATTGGCGTGAACGATCTAAGGCATCATAAAGAACGGTCGCATCAATGGTGTTGCCCGCCGGTAAGTTGACAATAGGTTTTAAAGCGATAGATCGCGCCATCTAAAATTACCTCACATTTTGTCAGGACGGGCGAACAAAGCCCGTCCTAATCAACCGCGATTATTCGTATAGAGCGGACCAAATAGCATCGGGCGCTTTGTCGCAAGCAACCGCAAGAACCGCGCAAATGTTCTTCAATGAAGCGGCGACATCATCAATGCGGTTTTCTTGCTGATCGAAAAATTTCATTCTGGCTTCTGCCCATTCAGCAACCACGTTTTCATCAACACCAATGGCGGCAGGATCATCAAGCGATGGCTGTTTCGCTGCAATTCCAACACCGTCCGAACGTGCACCGGAAAGGTTTGCTTGAATGACGTAACGAATTTGGACGGGTCGCCACATATCATCAGGTAGTTTAATTAAACCGCGCATCGACAACAAAACTGCTAGTTGGTCAGCGCCCATTGTTGCGATTGTCTGAAGGATTGCCGGTTGATCCATTGCAACAAAACGGGCGCTGATCGCAGAGGCAATCGACGGGTTCACGATATGCAAATCAACGAACTCTTGCCGCCCCGTGACTGCATGGCGCTTCATGGCTTGCAATGCCGTGATGGTGTCTTTGAAGGATCGTCGGCAATTGGTTGTGATGACCTGCAACGCCGTTTCTGGCATACGTTGAGGATGCACGTCCTTCGCTTTGGCGGCAATCGCAACAGCCGATAAACCGATGGTATTTTTCAACGTATCCAAGTGGGTTTTAAGCGCATCGCTGTCGCGGTTTTCAGGGAACGGCAGAAAGCTGAAGGCCGGATTATCCTCACCGGTCCGTTGGGCACTGATAACAATGCCGCGCTCATTGTCGCGCACCACCGGCACCAGGTATTCTCCAACGGCGGGCGGGTTATTGAATGCGCGGGGCGGCGCGAATTGATTGGGCAGAATAATCATTGCGTTTCCTTTACGGGTCATGTTGTCCCGTCATTGGTATAGGATTGGAAATGATCGTGCAAGTCATTGTTTTTATTGGATTTTCATCGCTATGACCAATCCAATGATTACCGCAATAACCAACGCAATATCCATCGCACGGCATCGGTTCACTGTGCGGCCCGCCAGGACGCTTACCGACCGGTCACGGGTGGTTGTGACCAGATCGGGCAATGTCGCGCTGTGGCGGTTGTTTTGGCGGCTACATACCCCAACGATCAAGCGCCGTTTCTGCACCGTCCCGATGATCGCGAATACGCAAGACGGCTTGGCGAGATAGATTTGCGGCCTTGCTGATCGCTGACGGGTTTTCGCCATTGTTCAGCAGCGCAACCACCAGATTAAACTGGTCGCGATCATAGGACGGTTTCCGGCCCCGGTATTGGTGCGGCTTGTGTTCGCGCGCATGGGCTATCCCGGCCCGCTGTGCTTCCTTGGTCGCTTCGGCTTGGGCTTGGGCGGTTGCTGCCATGAAAGCAATCAGCGCGTCCCGTACCGCTTGTTGTATCGGGTCTCTGGTCGCCCCATCAAACACCATGCCATTAATGACCGTGTTGATGATCACGCCGCGCCGCATGAATTGTCGGATGGTATCGGTTACATCCTGATAATCGCGGCCAAGTCGATCTACCCAACGAACAACCAACACGTCACCGGCCCGCAAGCGATCAAAAAGCCGCGCGCCGCCTGGACGATTTGCTAGGCGGGTGCCGATACCTGAAACCCCTTCATCTGAAATCACTTCATCTATTTTGAAACCAGCACTGATCGCTTGGACGCGCTGGTGTTCAAGCGTCTGGTCGGTGGTGCTGACCCGCGCATACAGGATTGTTTGGCTCATTGGTTAATCCGTCCATAAGGGTTCTGTCCGTTGGTTATGATGACCGTAGACCGATAGCAACCCTAACGGACGCTTTAATCCGTAGATTTTATTTGTCCATTAGAGTATACCCATACGGACAAAGTGAGCGATTTAGGACGTTATTCCTGTTCTGGCTTTCTGGCTTTTTTCCGGCCTGCGTAAGTTGTTGTTTTCATTAGATATAGCCAGAAAGCCAGAAAGACAGGAATATATAGAGTATACAGTAAGGTTAATACATAACATTAATACATAACCATTTCATATCCGTAAGTGAGTTTCGGCCTTTTTCTGGCCGATGCATCCAAGTTACTGATTATACACACAAAAGCCCCGCCAGAACCGGTTTGGCTCTTTCTGTCCTGACAGCAATTTCAGCAAAAATTCCATAAAAAATGCCCGCATAATTTATAAGCGGGCAAATTTCCAAAATTTATAACCTTCTAAACCGTATGATAACCCTGCGCCGGTCCATAGTTTGAGCATGTTTGATTTTTATCTAAATGGAAAAGTTCAGGTTTAGATTGATCCTCTGAAAATATCGGCACTGTCGCCCGTCCGATGTAATGATAACCAAGTTCCAAGATCGCCTTGGTTATCGCCTGTGTTGAATGATCACGGTTGAACAAGCCCTTCGCTTTCGTCCTGCTGATCCAGCCGTTTCTAAAGCCCGTTTGCTCCTGCCCCACCGCTTCAGAAATGGCTTGCGCAATCGGTCCGTAGCTTTGGGTTACAGCTTCATCCATGCTGGTCGTCCAAGGCGCACGTCCGCCTAGTGAGCCGCGCTTGATCGGGTAGGTCAGCAGGAAATTGGCGATGATTTTTAAACCCGTCTTGTGGGTCTTGCGACCAAGCCAAACATCATACAGCCAATCAAAATAAGCATCGTCCATGCCCGCTCGCAAAAGATCATCTTTCGTTTGCAACGCACTGTAGTTGATGCTGAACCGCCGCGTATTTTTGTCAATGGGAATTGCATCTTTCCAGTTGGTAAAGAAAAGCCAATTTGCTGGTTGGTCTGCTAACTTCTGATCGACACCTTTGCCTTGAACTTCGCCTTGATCCTCTGAAATTAGGTCTTTCAAAACCTCGACAAGTTCACGCTTTTCGGTGTCTCTAACTTCATCCACGATTATAAATAACTTTCGTTCCGTCCATGCGTTAAAATTCGCGCCACTGTCTTTTAGGTTCTTTGCCTTCGGTGTATAGTAATACTGTGAGCCGATGACGTGCATCATCGCGTACTTCAATATGTTCTTACCAACACCTTCAGCAGATTGAATTACCGGCGACCACGGTATCTTGTCACCGGGGAATTGCGCATTGTGAGCCATGTAGTTAATCAGGTTCTTTTGATCGTTAGGGTCCGGTAACATCAATGCTATATGTCGCAAGAATGGCCCTACATCGCCCAGTTCACTTTCAATGTTTGCTGGTCTGTAAGTATTGACGGACGTTTGCCCCATATCGTTTGTTACAATTTCAAATGGTTTTCGGTTTGGTTGAAAACACTCGCTATCCACTTTCGGAATTGTCCAAAGTGTCGAATTTGTTGCCGCTTGCCATGCTTCAGTTATGATCTTTGCGTGTTCATCAACCAAAAATTTCTTTCCACCATACGCGGCGTTAAAAGTGGTCTTGTTCATATAGTGACCGTCTGGTGTCAAAATTCTACCTGTGGACTTGATAAAATAGCACCCTTTGAAATATTCCTTTTGCTCAATTTCGGTCAGCATTTCGCCTTTACCGTCCAGCTTTGGCGGCGGCGGAAAAGACTTGGGCGCTGGCGCGGGCTGCTGTAGCGGCGCGGCTGCTGGCTGGATAGGCGGTTGCGGCCTCATGGGCGGCATGGATGCCATAGGCGCGGGCTGTTGTGCCTGCGCGGGCGGCATGGATGCCATAGGCGGCACGGTGTTAGCGAACGCCATTGCAGGCTTGACCATATGGTCAGTTTGTGGGAACGTCATTTCAGCAAAATCCTTTTATGCCCGGTACGCTCTCGACAAGCGTCCGGGCTTTTTCTTTGGTTAATATATTGAGATTGCAGTGTGCGAATTTCGCGATGCAATAATCATCATGCGTTCACATTCATTTCAATAAATGCGTTCACATCGGCGGCGCGATACCGGACACCACGTCCAATTTTGACATAAGGCAATTTCTTTTCCGCCCAACGGTCCCGCTCAAGCCATTTTGGAGACACCCCAAGAATGCGGGCGGCTTCGTCTTGGTTCATCAACGCGGGAACGGTGTGGGTTGTCACTACTTGGGTTTGCATTTTGATACCTCATTGATTTGCATAAGGTATCAATAGCGGTTGGAAAATGGACCTGTCGTCAGCAAGAAAATAGAAAATATTGGCTATTTATTTGAGGGTTTCATTATACCATTCTCGAAATCTCTCAATATCGGTAAAACGACGCTTGGGCGCGCTGTAGGCGTTGCCGCGCCGTAAAGCGTTGCGCAAGGTTTCAAATTCCAAATTATGTTGTTTTGCAACTTCACCTAAAACTTCTTCACTATTACCGCTAAAGTTTTTGCCTTTTCTCATGTCTTGATATTCACAAATTGCAAGGTAGACTGGATCATTCAAATAGTTAAACGGCCCGCCGGTCGTCTTTTTCGGCGCTCCCCTGCCTTTGCCCTGCGGTCCGGTCAACCGACCTTCAAGCAACAACGCCAAATCGCGCCGGTGCCAATCGGTCAACGGTTCATCGCTGCGCAAGAGTGCGGCAAGATCGGACGGGTCGCCCATCGCAGCTTTCCAGACCTCAATTGGTTCTTTGATTTTCGACAGGTCCGTCATGTTTGGACCTCTAAAATATCAACCTGTTCCCGGCGTTCTGGTGACATGATATAATCGGAAATTCGCTGCATAGCGTCCCGCAAATCGTCGGTTGTAATCTGAATATATCCCGCTGTTGAACCGCCGTCCCGTTCGCCCCGCTCATCACTGCTTATGTGATTGATCAATCTTTTCAGCTTGTATGTACTAATGTCCAACCGGCTTGCGATGGTGCTGAATGTGCGCCGTAGATCATGCGCCGTAACTCTGACACCGCTTGCAGCTTCGATCTTTTCATAAGCTGTTCTAAGATCGGACGGGACGTTATTGCTCCTGTCGCTGAAAACACAGGTTTTACCGCTTATGGCTTTGCGTTCTTCCAACAGGGTAAGAATTTGCGTTGATAGGGGCAGTTCATGCTCCATCCGGTTCTTAGTGTTTCGGAACAAAACTGTTTTTTTCTTGAAATCTACATCGCGCCATTCAAGCGCCGGATAACCAACCTTTGCGTTTCCAAGCACTTCGGAGAACCGCGCCCCGGTCAACAACATGAATACCAGTGCATCGCGCTTTTGATTATCAAGACTTATGCCGCCAAGATTGTTATGAACGGCATCCAACCACGCAGATATTTGATTGTCGGGTATGTGTCCCGTAGCCCGCTTTTCTTCGGCCCATAGCTTTCGATTTCGGCGGCTTAGACGGTCTACCGGGTTGCGCTTGATTATCGGATCATCTTCATCGTCATGGTTCGCCATGACTTCGTTAATCGCCGCGCGAAGATAGCGGAACGCCAGATTTGCTTGTGCCGGTGATTTTGCGGTCATGTCAGCATGGCGATCTATGACCATCTTGCCCGTTAGTTCAGTCACCGGGACTTCATGCCAATCCCCAAAGCGTCTCATGGCCTTTTCAATGTCTCGGATCGTCAGGGGTTTCTTTGGCGTCCGAACGCCAACACCTTTCGACTTTGGCGCTTTGATGTAAATCTCAAACGCATTCTTGATGGTGATCAACCGCGCATCGTTGCGCGCTTTTTGGGCTACTGGATCAACACCACTGGCAAGCTGCCCGATTTTTTCATCGGCATCCCGGCGCGCGTTTGCAACGGTAATATCATCCGTTCGTCCAATGGTGATACGCCGGGTTTTTCGACCAACGCGCCTTTCCACAATGTAAGATTTTGCGCCGCCCGCTGATACCCTGACACCGAACCCGCGCGTCTCTGTATCCCAATAGAACGCCTGACCCGTTGCGGGCTTCGGTAGCCTCTCGACACTCGTTTTCGTCAGCTTGATCTTGTTCGTCATATCCCGCCCGCTTTCGGTTTGTAGGCATTTTGTAGGCATCTTGCTTAGAAGCTGCGAACCACCACTAACGGACATAGACCCTAAAAACCTCAATAAATCAAGGAGTTTGTCGCGTACTTAGAAAATATGAGAACGAGCGAAAAGCCAATAAAAAGGGACTGTAACTCCCTCGCGGAGACGCACGCCTGGTTCGATTCCAGGGTCGCCCACCACTTCCATTTTCAGCCCAAATAAATCAATTGCTTACAGAGCAAATTGTCAAACTTATGTGCCGGGTTTGACAGTTTATGTTCTCCCTTTGATCTTGCCCAGTGATGCCATAGCGCCTTCTGCCAAACCCTTGCGGCCCGCCGCGACCGTGTACCGCGTGACTTCGGACAGAGTCTTGTGACCGCTGATAGCCATGATTTGATGCGGTGTGCAGCCCGCTTCAGCCAACATCCGGCACGTCGCCTTGCGCAATCCGTGCGGGGACAGTCCATCTGGCAGAGCTGGTTTGGGCTTGCCGTCCACTTCATGAGCCACTTCCTTTGCCATGCGGCGGAACCAGTTCGTGAAGCTCTCGGGCTTCATTGGCCCGCCGCGCTCAGACACCAGAAAGGTCAGATTGTCATTGGGCAGAGAATCTAGGGTCGCTTTCAGGTCTTGGTGCAGCGGGATCGAAACTTGCTGCCCGGTCTTTTGTTGCGTGATCGTCAACACATTGTTTCTCACGTGCTGGCGTCCCATGCGGACCACATCGCCCCGCCGCTGCCCGGTGTAGAGCAAAAGCATCATAGCAAGGTGCGCCCGAGTCCCCGGCTTGTGGTGCGCCAGATAGAGGTCAATCTCGTGGTCTTCCCATGTGGTGAAGCCGCCGCTTTTCTCTTTCATCTTCCGCACGCCCACGGTCGGGTCATCGCGCCGCCAGCTCATTTCGACAGCGTGACGCATAAGGATATGGATCATCCGCAAGAGGCGGTTGGCGGCGGCGGGGGTCGCGGCCCTATCGTTCACCAGCTTTTGAATGTGCTGGCGCTGAAGCATGGCCACCCTCTTATCCGCGTGCTCAGCCCGGAAACGCTCTAAGATGTTGCGATAAGTGCGTTTTGTCACGTCGGACAGGTTCGTGAAGTCGGACGTGCGGTAGTAGCTGGCCACCAGCGCCCCAACAGTTCCGGGCTTGCTCTTGGTCTTGCCGATTTCGGCTTTCTCGCCTTGTGCCGCCAGCTCATATGCAGCCATGAAGTCGGGACTCCACGGCAGTCCGGGCAGAGCTGCGCGGGGATAGCCCGGGCGGCGGTAGTACCAGCGCACCTTGCCGTGTCTGTCTTCAAAGCCCTGACAGTATTTGGGCGGTCTTCGGAGTTGTTTCATAGGTCAGTCCCATTCGTTTACGTCGGAACCGCCAGCATCGGACGAGTCGCCATCGCCCGGCAAGGTATCAATCGCAGCGTCCAGAGCACGCACGTCCCAAAGCACGCGACCATACACGCGCTTGGGGCCGGGCATGAAGCCGTCGCCCATCATCCGGTCAAAGGTGTTCGGGCTGACACCTGCATAAGCCGCCGCCTCAGCACGCGACAGCAGCCTTGCGCACGGCGGCGGCAAGACTCTGTGACGTGTTGAGGCGACGGCGTTCATGCTCAGCCGTCCAGACGGACGTTGACAGAGCCGCTGGGGTTGGCAGCGGCGGTGACGGCCAAGCCGACACGGGTGTTGCCTGAGGCGGTGCTGGTGACAACCTTGGCGGTGTCATCCCAATAGACCAGAGCACCCACGTCAAAGGTGTTCGCGGATACCTTGGGCATGTCGAAGACGCCTTCGGTGCTCAGGACCAGCTTTTCGCCAATGGCAGCATCCCCGGACGCGATGCCGAAGAGGTTGCCGACTTTGACACCATCGCCAGAGCTGGCGGCGGCGGCTGCGGTCACGGTGATGGAGACACCGGGTTGAACATAGTTGCGCATTTCAGGTTCCTTTCGAGGCTTGGAAGTGCAGGACGCGGGGGGCTGCCCCGCTCAGCCGGGCAATCTCAGCGTCCAGCGCCGCCATTGCCTTGGCCATTTCGTTGTCGGATTTGAACTCCACCCGTTCGCCGTTTTGATCTTGAAACGCCCGGGTGCCGTTCATGCGGGCGGCGAACAGCGCCCCCCGCATTTTGGTGAGTTCGGCAATGGTGGCCATTACGCGCCCTCGTTGAGATAGGCGGCGCGGCTTTCCAGCCACCCGGCCCCGAAGTCCAGCCACGCCCTGAAGCGCATCCCCAGCGTGGACCATGCCTCAGAGCGTTGGATTTGCACCCCCTGCGCTGAGCTCAGGTAGCCGTACTGGAACGCTGCCATGCGCGACGGGTCCCGGGTGTGTTGATCATCTAGGGGCAAGACGGCGCTCCAATCGTTTGAAGGTGTCAGAATCCCGGCCAACCTTTTCACCAGTGGACGGGCAGCGGACCACGCTGGCCCGGTCGATGCGGGCCGTCAGACGCGGGCCAGTGATTTCGTCACTGGCGTCGGATGCGAGCTGGCGCAGGTACTTGTCGTGGAATTTGCCGCGCTCAGTCATCGGTCGACTCCTTCGCACCGAAGGACAGGCCCAGCTCAGCTTCACGGGCGCGGTCGGCGGCAATCTCTTGATCCAGCTCAGCGACATTCCAGCCAAGGGCAGCCACAGCCTGCTTGCGGCTTGTCAGGCCCATTGCGAGGGCTTCACGGGCCGCTGCCATGTCCTTGGCAGGGTCAACCTGCATCGGACGCGGGGGCAGCCATTCCGCCTTCAGAGCGGGGGCCAGTTCGGGCACGTCCAGACGGTTCGCCAGATAGGCGTCGGTGACGAAACGGCGGTACACCGGATTGAGGAATTGCGGGACAATGGTGTGGTAGACGTATTGCTCCACCTTGACCCTGAAGGGCAGCAGAGCGGCCCTGAGTGAAGAGTAGTTCGCCTGAGACAGGTCTGGCCCGCAAGGCCCGGGGGGATCGTGCCGCGATGACGGACAGGTTGCCCCCGGCGAAGTGGCGGTGCAGCATCGTGTCCCGCCCGCCCTTGTCGGTGGTGAGTGCCGCCCGCAGGTCCGGGGACTCTTGGAACGTCGGTTCAATGACGCTGGTGACAAGGTGGCGGGCGTCACTGTCCACAGCCATAGGTGAGGATCACAAGCGCCAAGCCGCCAAAGACAATCAGCGGCGTGGCGGGGGTCATACCGGAGAGCGCCGACAGAAGTGGGCCCATAAGCGGACGACGGGCGCGCGTTGCAGCTCGCTCAGCAACGCATCCATCTGCCGTGCCGAATCAAGGAAAGTCAGCTCCCGCGCGCCGATACTCACATCCCGGTCATAAATGACCTGGTCGAGCTGTAGGCTGAGACTGGAGATTTCACCAATGCGTTCGGCGTTTGCAGCAATTGTCTCTTCTAGAGCGCGCACAATCTCGCTCTTGCCCGAGCAAAAGCCCAGAAGCGTGCCTGTAACGATGCCCCGTCCGCTGGCTCCGGTGATCGCACCGGTTTGCAACTCTTGCTCGTAGCGTGCACAGGCGGCTGATCATTCGCGTTCCGGCCCGCGTGGCCGCGGCACGCCCGCGCCGGATGCGCATCTTGACCTTGCCCAGATAGCGCGCGCCGCCATGCAGCGGGTTGTTCGCCACCTCCATGCGCCAAGGCGAAACCTCATGATATCCAGCCTTGAGCGCCTTCGCAGGGGATAAGTTCTTGATAAACAGGATTTGCTCGTCATCCGGCAGGCGGCGGATTTGATCGGGGGTGAGCAGTGGCTTTTTGGCCCTGCCGATGGACAGGCTTGGCATGTCGCCGGGTGCGCCGCCCATGCCGAAACTCTCCGAAGTGATTTCTTCCTCGCCCAGCATCCGGCTCACAAGGCTTGCCGTGTCGTAAGAAGAGACGCCGAAGAATTGCTTGACGTCCGTCTGGCTCAGGATCGTGGCCAGGGCTTCGCGGCCATAAACCCGCGCAATCTCTTCCAACTCCTGGACCACCATCCAGCAGCGCACGCCGTAGCCGCCAAGCGCGGTCAGAGCGTTGGGCAGGCCGGAGAGGCGATAGTTGGTGAACTCGTCCAGAATGAACTGGACGCCGCACGCATCATCGCTGCGCACCAGCTCTTTCAGCGCCGCCCAGATCAGCAGCCCCAGCCAGGGTGCAAAGACATCCATGCGGGAGTAATCGCAGACCAGAAACAGCGTAGTTTTTTCCCGTTTCAGATCGGAGAAGCGGAAATCGCAATGCGCCATCGATGGGGCCAATCGTCCGCTGGGGCCGAAAGCCACGAGCGCCTGCACCGCGCCTTCGCGGAAGGATTCGAAATGCTTGGGATTATCCTCCCAATTTGACGCGATATTCGTTGCCAGATTGGCCAGTTCACCGCCAAGCGCATCGCTAGTGCGGGCCTCGCCTAGCAGGCGCTCAAATTCCCCGTTATCGCCAAGGACAGCGAAAGCGCGGGGAAGATTGGCCTCAATTTCGTCCCGCAGCAGGCAGAGCGCCACGACGACGAAAACGATCAGCTTGCGCGTGCCGTTCGGCCAGAAAGGATCACGATCTCCGCCGGGCGGCGTGGCCACTAGCTGGAACGCAAGCGACCACGCATCGGCAATGGCATCTTCGGGCGTAAATTCCAGATCATCCAGAATGATCTGGAGCGGGTTGTAGGCGGCATTGCCCATGCTGAATTTATGAGCCAGGTTGAGGATGATGACATTCTGGCCGTGCCGCTCTTCAATGAGGTGGGCCGTTTGCGCGGCGAGCTCACCTTTCATATCCGCAACGATCCGGCTGGTGCCAATGTCTTGGCATAGCGCCGCCATCACAAAGCCGGTTGTCTTGCCCTTGCGCGCCGGAGAACAGAGCAAGCCGTGCACGCACGTTCCGATGAAGAGCGGTTGGCCTTCCAGGATTCCAAGGAAAAGCCCCTTTGTTTTTGCCAGCCCAGCCTTGCGGGCTTGGCGTCTGGTCAGCCAACTGGCCGATGCCTCACTGCGCTTAGGACGTAGCGCGCGGAACGTCCGGCCCAGCTTGACAAGCAGCGCGATCAGATCGGCGGCGACCGCTGTAATCCCGAACGCAAAGATCAGCGCCCCGCCGCCCCAGGCATAGGCCCACCAGTCCGGCCCAAAGCTGCCAGGCTGGACGAGTGGCCAGCTTTGATGGAGGCCATAGCCAAGTGCGGTTGTGACCAGCAGCTTGCCGATCAGGCCCGAACCCGGTTTTTGGGGAGAGCCATTCATCAGGGCACTCCCGGAAACGGGCAGGCCAAGCGTGCGGCATCCACTTCGCTGGCGCTTACCTCAAGCAGCGCCAGATCACCAGCGCGGACGGCGACATCTTCGATCCGGCCATCGCTATGCAGAACAGCCAAACCAACGCGCGGATCGAGCCCACCGTTGTCGATAATCACCCAGCAGAAGGACCGGATCAGGCCGGTTTGGCGGGCGGCATTCGCATAGAGCGTGCCGACCACGAGATTAACGCCGTCTTTGAGCTGATCGCCTTGGCTGAAAACGAAGTCTTGCGCGGCGATGACATCGCCTAGCCGCTCACGCTCTTCTTCGAGCGCGCGGCGTTCATCCTCCAGCGCGGCCAGTTCCTGCGCTACGCACTCACTACCCGCCTTGGGATACCCGGCGATGCAACGCAGCTCCGAGCCAATGGCCTTGATGCCGGGCATTTGCTCGGAGGCTAGGGATAGGACCAGGGCGATAATCCCGGCGGTGAACAGGCTCACCATGGCAAAGCCGATGGCGGTGCCGATCATGCGTTTGATCGCGCTCATTGGAATTCTCCTGCTTGAAGTGTGACTTTGCGCGCCCGCGCCTTGATCGCAGCGGCCCAGAACAGCAGCGTGGAAAGCGGCGCAAACAGATCGATGGCCAGCGCAATGGCGAGCTGCGGCAAATGCAGCCGCCAATGCTCCAGAACCAGCACTTGAGCGGGTTTCAGCGTCGCGCGTCCCGCGTCCGGCAAAGGCAGCGCCTCGATTTCTGCGATCATCGCCGCAATAGCCGCGCCGGACGCGCGTTCTTCCTGGACGATGGCAGCAATGGCGCGCGCTTGCGCTTGTGCCAATCCGTTCCCAGCGGTTTCCAATTCCGCGACCGATCCGGCCATAGTGCTTGAGGCCGCGCGCAGACCTCTCGTCCGGTCGGCATTCTCGGCTTGCGGCGCGATGACAAAAAGCGCGTCTTCCATGGCCGCAGCGCGCGGCGCGAGCGTCCGGGCTTGCGCGGCGTATTCATCAGCCTGGCGTTGCAGCTCCAGCCCCCGCGCAGAATCCTGCGAGATACCGATGAAGCTGGTATAGGTGCTGGAAAGCGCCAGCATCACCATCAGCACGGCGACGACAACAACGCCAATGCCCCGCGCCTGATAGGTGGCATAGCGCGGAATCAGGCGCATCGCGTAGTGCCAGAGCGCATATTGCGCACCCATGGCCGAGGCCGTCACCAGCAGCGCAATCTGCCGTGTGGTTTCGCTAGCCCCGCTGATCCAGTCCGCCATGGCCAGCACGCCCGCATTGCTGGTCCACCAGGAGCAGACCAGAAAACCAAGCAGCAGAAGCGGCTGATAGTAAAACTGGTAGATAGCGCTGAACCGCTGCGCTTCGTGCGTCGGCGGTGCCTGTAAGGGGGTCGTTTGATGTTCCATAGCGTTAGACAAGCCTTTCCTGGGCACCGGGAACGCAGGTTTCCGGCGGCGGATGATGGTTTCGAATTCTTGGGGGCCGCGATGTTTTCGGCTCTGGGCGTTAGATACGCCTAGCGGCGCTGTCTGCCAAATCGCAGAGCGCGGAATTCACAAGATAAAGGCCGCTTGAAAGCGGCCAACATATTGCTCTTATTGGATGATGTATGTCGCAGTTCGAGGCACCGCACGACCATGCCCAAACCGATCTTCAGCTCGCGCTCCCGCATCCCGGCGGCGAAAGCGGACAAACTCCTGCGGTGCTATGCTGAGCGTTTAGAGCCTGCCGTGACTGCCAAGCGTACCGGGCTCTCGCTCAATACCGTCTACGATCAATACAGCCGCATCCGCTGGCGGCTGATCGAAGTCGGATACTACCGTGACGCGGCGCTCTCTAAAGAAGAGGACGGACTGTCAGAAGAAGCCAAAGCCATGCTCAGGCAACGGCGCGGCCTTGAAGACGGCGACATCTACGCCCACGCCGCCGAGATCATCGAATGGCTGGAAGAATGGCCCTCCGGCACCGTCCTGCGCCAACTGCGCAAGATCATTGAACTCACCGGGCCGCTGGACAAGCCGATTAGCCTTTCAGCGCGGCAAGCAGACGTTGTCGCTGCCTACGTCCGTTATGCGCGAGCAAAACTCATCCATGATCGAATTAAAGTGACGACGGACGATGCACTTACTGACTTTTATCGTCGTTCTAAACTAGGTCATGTTGACAAAAGGCGCAGCCAGAGGCGGATGGAGGTGATGTCTATGAAGCCAAGAAAGCTTTCGGCGGTTTTGTCATAACGGGTTGCGACCCGGCGAGCGTTCTTCAACTTGTTGACGCACCGCTCGACCAGGTTGCGCAAGGAATACAGCGAATGATCGACGCCGACGCGCATCTTGCGTGATTTGCGCATGGGAATTTGGGTGAGCACGTCCCGCGCCTCCATCTTTTTCCGAATGCTGTCAGCATCATAGCCTCTGTCTGCCAACAGGACGCTCGGCTCTGGCAAATTGTCGGCCATGACCAGATCGAACCCGAGGTAATCGGACGTCTGGCCGGGCGTGATCTCGGTTCTCATGGGCAGGCCGACTGCATTGACACTGACCTGCCCCCCGATGGTCCCTCATTCATAACGAGAGTCTGCGGGTCTGGTTTTCATATTCCTCGGTTTCGGTTTGGGCAAGCGCGTCGGGCGCGGAGCCCTCAAATTGCTCAAGCGTC
>NZ_JBPWNX010000058.1:0-1318 GCF_054954595.1 Actibacterium sp. D185-2 | reverse complement strand
GAGACTGTGTGAAATTTTGTGCCCTGACGCGCTTTCTTACGCCATGGGGAAGCGGTCTTCGAACATGATGGCAAGTTGACTTCTGACAGCGTGCCATTCGCGCACGGCGCGCTTCCACTCGGTCGATGTAGCATTGAGCGCCAGGTAAATCAATTTCGCGGCCGCCTCATCGCTCGGGAAGTGCCCGCGGGTGCGAACGGCGCGGCGGATTTTCGAGTTCAAGGCCTCAATGGAATTGGTGGTGTAAATCAGCCTGCGCACCTCTGGCGGATAATCAAGAAACGGGATCACCTCGTTCCAGGCCCGGCGCCAGCTCGGCGCGATCGCCGGATACCGGTTGGCCAGATCGCTTTCCTCGAACTCCGCCAGAGCGGCCTCGGCCGCGTCGGCGTCTACTGCCGTGTAGATCGCCTTGAGGGCGGCGGCGACAGCCTTGCGGTCCTTATAGCTGGCGAAGTTCATGGAATGGCGCAGCAGATGAACGATACAGGTCTGGACCCGGGTCTGGGGGAAGGCTGCCTCGATGGCCTGCGGGAAGCCCTTGAGCCCATCCACGACGGCAATGAGGATGTCTTGAACCCCGCGATTACGTAGATCGCTCAGGACCTTGGCCCAGAACTTGGCGCCCTCGTTCGCCTGGAACCACAGCCCCAGAACATCCCGCGTGCCGTCCGGCAGAACCGCGAGGGCGACGAAGACCGCCTTGTTCGAGACGGCTCCATCGCTGCGGATATTGACCCGGATCGCGTCCATGAAGATGATCGGATAGCAGGGTTCCAGAGGGCGGTTCTGCCAGGCGGTGACCTCCTCCATGACCGCGTCGGTAATCGCGGAAATCAGGCTGGGCGAGGCTTCGACGCCATAGATTTCCTCGATATGCCCCTGGATCTCGCGGGTCGTCATTCCCCGGGCATACATGCTGATGATCTTGCGATCGAACTCGGGAAAGCGGCGCTGATACTTGGCGATCAGCATCGGATCGAAGGTGCCGTTCCGGTCGCGGGGGATGTCCAGAATGACCTTGCCGCTGTCGGTGGTCACCGTCTTCTGGCTGCTGCCGTTTCGCCGATTGGGTGGCTGGTTGCGGCCCTCAGGCGCCTCCTCGGCGCGCTCTTCGTCGAGATGGACATCCATCTCCGTGCTCAACGCCCGCTCCGCCAGCGCCTTTGTCAACTCCGACAGAATGCCGTCCTTGCCAAACAAATCACCAGGCGCGCGGCCTTCCATCAATCGGTCCAAGATGTCTTTATCGATGCTCATACGTGGGTCTCCTCTTCGAGCAGTTACCACGTCAGGGCACAAAATTCAGGATAGTCCC
>NZ_JBPWNX010000057.1:0-1399 GCF_054954595.1 Actibacterium sp. D185-2 | reverse complement strand
CACAGGCTTGCCCTGATCGAGGCTGCCGACCTCAGCTGGTTCGCGGGTGACCGCATTGGCCCGGATCGCATTGCTATTTGGATATCCATGCGCCTGTCAGGCGTTCAAGAGGACCCCGCAGCACTGGCGCGTGTCGGTTGGGCGGTACGTCGTCTGACAGGGGGACCAGGCCCAAAGGTGGACCTTTCTGCCTTCCTCGATCGTCGCGATCCCAAGAACATGGTCGATGACGCCGAGCCTTTCGCGGATCGCGCGGGCGGTTGGCTGAACCTGATGGCGCAAGCCGCCGAGCTGCACCCGATAACCCGTGCCTGCGCGGGTTATCACCTCTGGAGCCTTGCGGGCCTTGGGCAGCAGGGCGATCGAATGGAAGCGGCAGTCACAGCCGCGCGGATTGTGGCCAGCGAGGGCGGGGGCGCCGTCTTTGCACCTCTGGCTATGGGCGGGGCAGGGGGGCTGCGCGCCAGCGGCCCACCCGCTGACCGTCTGGCGCGCTGGCTTGACGGGATGGAGACCGCATGCCTGACCGCAATGCGGCACCTTGACGATATCGAGGCATGGTCAGCGCGGGCAGAAACCGAGATGACCGCGCTCTCGGGAAAGACTCCGCGCGCCTTGCGCGCTGTGCTTACCGAATGGCCCCTTGTCTCTGCCCCGATGGGCGAGGTCCTGACCAACGCTAGCCGTGCCGCCGTTCAACGCAATATTGCCTGGATGGAAGCGCGAGGCCTTATCCGCGAGGTGACCGGCCAGGGGCGATTCAAGATATGGGTAGCGGCACGATCTTGAATCTTCCAGTTCGATGCATGGGAGCTTCAAGAGTTCGGGAAGTTCGTGTCATAGTTTTCAGTTTCCAGAAATCGCGTCGAGCACCGGACAGTTGGGGACTTCGGCGCCAGAACACCTGGATGCCGTTGCAGCGAGGACGGATTCGATCCGCCGGAGATCCGAGATCTTCGCCCGCACGTCCGCAAGGTGACGTTCTGTCCGCTCCTTGACCTCGGCGCAGGTCGGCGCGGCACCATCGTTGAGCCCCATCAGCCCGCGAATGTCCTCCATCGAGAACCCGAGCTCGCGGGCGCGCAGGATGAAGCGAAGGCGCGTGGCGTGTGCGGCGGAATATATCCGGTAGCCTGCGGCGCTGCGCGGCGGGTCGGGCAGCAGGCCGGTTTTCTCGTAATAGCGGATCGTCTCGATGTTGCATCCGGTCGCCCGGGCCAGGTCGCCGCGTGTTAAGCTGCTCTCGCTTTCGTGATCGATCATGGGGGTTTTCCTCTTGAGCCTGTAGCTACTACAGACCCTACACCCATCGTCAACCACAGACGAAAGGTGCGCGACATGGCGCTGACAGACGACAGAACTGACACCTCAGCAGCGGATCGCCCCGCCCGAAAGGGCT
>NZ_JBPWNX010000056.1:0-1497 GCF_054954595.1 Actibacterium sp. D185-2 | reverse complement strand
TAGTTCACCCTGAACAAGTCCCAACGCATTGATTTTGTTTTATGAAGCGGCGTTTTCAGTATTCTGGAACTGCAGGATTTGGTAGGTTTCGGGCGAGAAGCCTGCAATTTCGGATCAACGTATGAAGCCCAAATCCCGCGCCCCTGAACAGGACGACCTGTTGCGCCCACGCCTGACGGACATGATCGACATGCGCCACGAGCTGGTGAAGCTGGCCGCCCTGATCGACTGGGAGTTCTTCGAGGATGAGTGGGCGGGGTTCTTCACGTCGCACACCGGCCGCCCGGCGACGTCGCCGCGACTGGTGGCGGGGTTGCTCTATTTGCAGCATGCCTACCGGCTCTCGGACGAGGCGGTGGTGGCGCGGTGGGTGGAGAACCCCTATTACCAGCACTTCTGTGGCGAGACGTTCTTCCAGCATTGCTTCCCGCTCGATCCTTCGTCGCTGACGCGGTGGCGCAAGCGGATCGGGGAAGAGGGCGTCGAATGGCTTCTGACCAAGACGATCGAGGCGGGCCGTGAAGCTGGAGTGATCTCCGAGCGGAGTGTCGAGGCGGTGATCGTGGACACGACGGTGATGGAGAAGGCGATCGCGCATCCCACGGACGCGCGGCTCTGCGAGAAGGCGCGCCGGCGCCTGGTGGCGCTCGCGCAGGAGGCAGGCCTGTCCCTGCGCCAGAGCTACGCGCGGCTTGCGCCGCGGCTGTCGGGCCAGGTCGGGCGCTACGCGCATGCGCGCCAGTTCAAGCGGATGCGCAAGGCCCTGCGGCGGCTGAAGGGCTATACCGGGCGCGTCCTGCGCGACATCCAGCGCCAGTTGGGCCGTGTGGCCGACGCCGGTTTGCGGGAGCGGATCGAGGCGGAGATTGCCTTGTCGGGCCGGCTCTTGCGGCAGAAGCCGAAGGACAAGGGCAAGCTCTACGCACTGCACGAGCCCGAGGTGGACTGCATCTCCAAGGGCAAGGCGCGGGTCCGTTACGAGTTCGGCACTAAGGTGTCGGTGGCAACCACGCACCGGGAGGGCTTCGTCGTCGGCATGCGGTCGATGCCCGGCAACCCCTATGACGGGCACACCCTTCGCGAGGCGCTGGAGCAGGTGGAGATCCTGACCGAGACCCGGCCCAGGAGGGCCTTCGTCGACCGCGGCTACCGCGGCCACGGTGTGCAGACGACCGAGGCGTTCATCTCGGGCCAGCGCCGCGGGATGACGCCGGCGCTCCGGCGCGACCTGCGCCGGCGCAGCGCAATCGAACCTGTGATCGGGCACATGAAGACCGACGGCCGCCTTGCCCGCTGCGCTCTCAAGGGCACGCTCGGAGACGCGCTCCACGCTGTGCTCTGCGGCTGCGGGCACAACATCCGCATGATCCTGGCCCATCTGAGGGCTCTCGTGGCCGAAATCCTCGCCGCTCTCATCGCCGCGATCGGTGCGATCATCGCTCTACCGCGGCCGAAATGCGGCATCAGAGCCGCAGCTGCGTGATGTTCAGGGGCGAC
>NZ_JBPWNX010000055.1:0-1689 GCF_054954595.1 Actibacterium sp. D185-2 | reverse complement strand
CGCCCTACAGCTTTTCGATCAGTTCCGGGACGGCCTTGAACAGATCGGCGACCAGGCCGTAATCGGCGACCTGGAAGATCGGGGCCTCTTCGTCCTTGTTGATCGCGACGATCACCTTGCTGTCCTTCATCCCCGCCAGATGCTGGATTGCGCCGGAAATCCCCACCGCGATGTAAAGCTCGGGCGCCACGACCTTGCCGGTCTGCCCCACCTGCCAGTCGTTCGGCGCATAGCCCGAATCGACCGCCGCGCGCGATGCGCCCACGGCGGCGCCCAGCTTGTCGGCCAGCGCCTCGATCAGCGCGAAGCTCTCCTCCGAGCCCACGCCGCGACCGCCCGAGACAACGATCCCGGCCGCCGTCAGTTCGGGCCGGTCAGAGGCCGCCAGCTTGTCCTCGACCCATTCCGACAGGCCCGGGTCGGACGCCGCCGCGATGCTCTCCACCGCCGCCGAACCGCCCGCGCCCGCCGCGTCGAAGGTCGAGGTCCGCACCGTCAGGACCTTCTTCGCATCCGTGGATTTCACCGTCTGGATCGCGTTGCCGGCATAGACCGGCCGCTCGAACGTCGCGTCGTCGACGATGCCCGACACGTCCGACAGCACCATCACATCCAGCAACGCGGCGACCCGCGGCATGATGTTTTTCGCGCTCGCCGTGGCCGGGGCAACGAAATGTTCATACTCGCCCGCCAGGCTGACGATCAGAGCGGCGACAGGTTCGGCCAGCCCGTTGCCATAGCTCGCATCATCGGCGCACAGAACCCGTGCGACGCCGTCCAGTTTCGCCGCCGCCTCGGCCGCGGCCCCGCAGGAGGACCCCGCGCACAGAACCGTCACCGGCCCCAGTGCCTTCGCCGCCGTCAGCGCCTTGGCGGTCGCATCCACGGCCAGATCGCCACCCAGAACTTCTGCTAGAAGGAGTACAGCCATCACACCAGCCCCGCGTCTTTGAGTTTCGCCACAAGCTCGTCCACCGAGCCAAGGATTTCACCGGCCTGCCGCCCGGCGGGTTCCGCCGTCTTCACGACCTGAAGCCGCGGGGTCACGTCGACGCCGTAATCGGCGGCGGTCTTTTCCTCCAGCGGCTTCTTCTTGGCCTTCATAATGTTGGGCAGGCTGGCATAGCGCGGCTCGTTCAGCCGCAGATCGGCGGTCACGATCGCCGGCAGCTTGACCTTGATCGTCTGCAACCCGCCATCGACCTCGCGCGTCACCGTGGCCTGATCGCCCTCGACCGTCAGCTCCGACGCGAACGTCGCCTGGCCCCAGCCCAGCAGCGCCGCCAGCATCTGGCCGGTCGCGTTCATGTCGTTGTCGATCGCCTGCTTGCCGGCGATCACCAGACCGGGCTGTTCCGCGTCGATCACACCCTTGAGGATCTTGGCAACCGCCAGCGGCTCGATATCGGTATGCACGTCATCGGCGGCGACAACCAGAATGGCGCGGTCGGCGCCCATGGCCAGCGCCGTGCGCAGCGTTTCCTGGCTTTGCTTCACACCAATCGAAACCGCCACGATCTCCGTCGCGACGCCCGACTCCCGCAGGCGGATCGCCTCTTCAACCGCGATCTCGTCAAACGGGTTCATCGACATCTTCACATTCGCAAGATCAACGCCGCCGCCATCCGCCTTAACACGAACCTTGACGTTATAGTCGATCACACGTTTGACAGGTACAAGCACCTTCAT
>NZ_JBPWNX010000054.1:0-2335 GCF_054954595.1 Actibacterium sp. D185-2 | reverse complement strand
CCCAAAACCTCGCCCCGCATAGCCCCTCCGCGCATAAGAGACGTCGTTTGCGACGTCGTTATGCACGTGTCTTAGGGCCTCACGCCGAAATCTGGCAGGCGGTGCCAACCGGGCCGTTACGAAGTATCGCATGCTTCATAGCGCATAAACGTCAAATGAGCGTACATAACGGTCATAAGCGTTTCAGCGGTTTTGGGCGATTCTATTCCAGTGGATTATTTTACTGGAAGGGGCTTGCCCATGACACAGAAAGAAAGTGTGGCAGCCAATGACAATGGTGCCGGAACGGGGGAGGCGGAGCAGCATTTGCGCAGCATCGCCCGCGCCATCGGTCGCCACATAGCCCGTGAGCATTTTAGGGCCTGGGAAAGGCGGCAGGTGAAGGCGGCCAATGATAACCGGCCTGTGGTGTCAGAGGAAGAGGGGCAGTCCCCGGAGGGGTGAAACCTGGTTTTTAGAGAAAGGAAAAACCCCATGGCCCGCATCGCGCTCTACGCCCGCTATTCCTCCGACATGCAAAGCACGTCCTCCATCGACGATCAGTTCCGCATCTGCCGCGATCAGGCGGCGCGGGAAAAATGGAAGGTGGCGGGCACCTATAAGGACGCCGCCATTTCCGGCGCCAGCGTCACCTTGCGTCCGGGCATTCAGGCGCTGTTGCAGGATGCGACCGCCGGTAAGTTCGAGATCGTGTTGGCGGAGGCGCTCGATCGCGTTAGTCGCGATCAGGCCGATGTAGCGATCCTGTTCAAACACCTGAAATTTGCCGGTGTCAAAATCATCACGCTGGCCGAGGGCGAAATCTCCGAGCTTCACGTTGGCCTCAAGGGCACGATGAACGCGCTGTTCCTCAAAGACCTTGCCGCCAAGACCCATCGCGGCCTGCGCGGTCGGGTGGAGAACGGCAAGGCAGGTGGCGGGCTTTGCTATGGTTATGACGTGGTCAAGCGCCTCGACGGCAATGGCGAACCAATCCGCGGCGAGCGCAAGATCAATGAGGCCGAGGCAACCATCGTCCGCCGTATCTTCCGCGAATTCGCCGATGGCAAGAGCCCCAAGGCCATTGCCAGAGACCTCAATCGTGACAATATCCCCGGCCCTTTCGGTAAGAATTGGGGCGACACGACCATTCGCGGCCATGTCAATCGTGGCACTGGCATCATTCACAACGAGCTTTACGTGGGCGTAATCGTCTGGAACCGGCTGCGCTATATCAAGAACCCCGAGACCGGCAGGCGCGTCTCACGCATCAACCCGGAAGCTGAATGGATCAGGACGGAAGTGCCCGAATTGCGCATCATCGATGATGAGCTGTGGCAGGCGGCGCGCCAGCGGCAGCGGGAAATTTCTGTGAAATTCGAGAATGTCACCAAAGGCGTGCGGGCCTATCGCGCCAAGAAGCTGAATGGTCTACGTCGCCCGGCGTTTCTGTTCTCCGGCTTGCTGAAATGCGGCTGCTGCGACGGGCAATATGGCATCATCACCAAGGATCGCTATGGCTGTCTCAACCGCAACCGGCGCGGTACTTGCGACAATGGCCGCACCATCCGCCGCGATGTGATTGAAGAGCGCATTCTTGCGGGCCTCACCGAAAAGCTGGTTTCCGCTGAAAACGTAGCCGAAGCCGTGCGCGCCTACGCCGAGGAACTGAACCAACAGAACCGCGAACACCGCGCGCAAACCGATATCGACCGCAAGGCGCTCGACAAGATCGAACGCGGCATTGCCGGTATCATGTCCGCCATCGAGGACGGCATGTATCAGCCCAGCATGAAGACGCGGATGGATGATCTGGAGCAGCAGAAGGTTGAGATCCTGGCGCGCATGGAGGACGTGCCTGCGGATGTGCCGGATATTCATCCGAATATTGCACAAATCTACAAAGCCAAGGTGATGCAGTTGAACGAGGCGCTGGCCGATCCGGAATTGCACAATCAGGCAACCGAGGCGATCCGCGCGCTTGTGGGCGAAGTGGTGCTTATGCCCGGCGACAAACGCGGCGAGGTAAATGCCACATTACGCGGCGAGCTGATGGGCATTCTCGACATCGTTTCCGGGCGCAAAACCCAAAACCGATCCCAAGTTATAACAAAAGAAGTTGCGTGCCCCCGCAACCAAAAATACAGACAAGATATCAAACGCTTAGGCCGCCCCTCGGGCGGTTTTTGCATGTCGCGCCGTGTTGCAAGCCCGTGCGGCACCACGGATAAGTGGGGGTAATCCCCCCATTTTTAACGGGGTTCAGCCGTAGAATTCACGCGGCCATTTTCAGTTTCTGTGCGGGTGTGATGCCGCCGATGCCCATATTCGGGCGGTCGTTATTGTAAGTCCATAG
>NZ_JBPWNX010000053.1:0-2551 GCF_054954595.1 Actibacterium sp. D185-2 | reverse complement strand
TGTTCCTTGATCATCCCGATGATCTGCGCCTCGGTGAAACGGCTCTTTCGCATTCGTTTGCTCCTTCAAAAGGTTGAGCAAACTCTACATCAGAACGAGGGAAGTTTCGGGGAGCAGGTCAACACCTAGAAAGGGTTAGAGGGGCTTCGTAATTTTCACCATCACCTGCGCGGCTGAGCGGAGCAGCCCCGAAGATAACGCAATCCGTTGAGACATAAAGTGCCAAGATGAGCTGATTGGACGACATTTTAATAATATCAAGCTACTCTAACGATTCGAGCAAGCGTCAAACTACTCATCGCTAGGCGCATACCCAATTGCCTCTGCTTTACTGTTGGAAGTTTCGTTCAGGATAGAGGCTTACGCAAGATGTGTGCGTGGTACTACCACTCACATCTTGGCAAGGGAACCCGCTGCGCGTTCCCGTTGCATCCCTCCGGCCTATGGCTCCGATCAGGGCATTCAAGCCCCTCCCTGAGCCAGTAGAACGTTTGGCCGTTCAAACACCACCATTTCATGGAGACGCTTTCAGCGCGACCAGGAAGGGAGCATTTCATGGCTGCCCTTGCCTTGGAACCTTCCCATCGATCAAAGAGCGTTCCTGCCCTTGTGAAATCCTGACCAACCTTGCGCGGATTGGATGTGCGCCATCTTGTCAAAGATGGATCATGATCAAAGGGCCTATCGCCGCCCCTTGAAACCAACTCGTCAGACTTGGAGATTTGCATCTCCACCGACACCGAACCATGCCTAAACGGCTGCCTGTTCAATCACCAATCAAGGGAGCGTTCCCACTTCCACCGATACCCCCATGGGGACTTCATCCAGACCATGTTCAGGGATACGACTTCATTGAGGCCATGAAGGGAGTATTTCAACGCTACAAATATCCTCCAACCATCGCACCCCGGATATTTGGCGGCTTTGCCTACATTACCTGAGGAAAGTGAACAGCCATATCTTGACTTCCGGGCGGCACTACCCACTATAGATGGTGTCTACTGTGAGGCCCTCGACGTGACGCTAGATTTATCTATGCAGATCGCAAGCCTGACGGTTCGCGCCAAAGTCGCATTTGCAACGGAGGTGTCTGTCGTCGCGGAATATTCGTGCGCAGTGGATGGTTAGCACGTCAACGGTCGGGGTTGTATTGTTGAAGGGTCCCCGAGCGGAGAAGTAATGAAAAAAGCACAATCTCTTTATCAATCAGTACATGCTGAAGCAAATCTCTTTGCTGCATGGAGACACGTAAAAAGAAGCGCTTTGAACTCATCGAATAAGGACATTCGCGGTGAAGCCTCAGAGTTTGAACATCGACATCAAACCCACCTTAGACGAATTGGGCACCAGCTACGCGAAAACCGCTACCAATTCAGTCCGGTTCTGGGAGTTCTAAAGGACAAGATTGAACGCCTAAGAAAGGGGAAAAATCCGCGCCCGGTTGCCATCGCCAAAATGGAAGACCGCGTTGTCCAGCGTGCGATCTTGCAAGTATTCCAGCCTAGAAAGATCATTAATCCTAAAGACCCAAACAGCAAGTCTGAACTTGTCTATGACCCACGCCTCGGACTCATAAACGAAATAAACCGTTCCAAGTATGGAGTTGGTGGACTGCTAAGGCCATACGGAGGAACCGAACCCGCTATTCGGCTCCTCATGGATGCGATGGAGAAAGGCGCGACACACTTCTTTCAGTCCGACATAAAGGCTTTCTTTACCGCGATCCCGACCACGGCAGTGGTGAAAATAGTCCAAACGGCAACATCGGACGACAAATTTTGTGCATTGTTTGCGGAGGCCTTGAAGGTCGAGTTGGACAATGAGGATGAGCTCAAGTCCTATAGCGATCTTTTCCCAAAAGGGGGGATCGGAGTTGCGCAAGGCGGCTCGCTATCAGCATTGGCAGGCAACCTGTTGCTATACGACTTTGATCAGACCTTGAACGATACAGGTG
Source organism: Actibacterium sp. D185-2 (assembly GCF_054954595.1). Lineage (NCBI taxonomy): Bacteria > Pseudomonadati > Pseudomonadota > Alphaproteobacteria > Rhodobacterales > Roseobacteraceae > Actibacterium > Actibacterium sp. D185-2. The sequence continues at coordinate 597 of NZ_JBPWNX010000053.1, read as the reverse complement.
TCGTCGCTGTGAGATATATCGATGACGTTCTGATTATGTCGCCTTCTAAATCACTGCTTGATGATGCTGTCAAATTCACAAAGACCAAGCTATCTCGATTTGGGTTTTCGCTGTATCCGCCCGACAAATCTCTAGGAAAAGCGGATGAAGGAAGATGTGCAGATTCCTTCAACTTTCTGGGATGCACCGTTCAACCAAAACGATGTGTTCCCAGCAAAGCATCTGTTCAAGGCAAGAAGAAAGAATTTTCTTCACTCATCCATAGCTCGAAAATGGCTATCAAGAAGCACATAGAGGAAGGCGAAAGACTGGACCCGAAGCTGAGTCAGAGCGTAGTTTTAAAAAGGATTGGCGATCAGTTGTATGGTTGGCAAAAATCCTTTTCTTTCTGTACGGAAGAACGAGAGTTTGAAGCACTGGACAATCACGTATTCAAACTTGTCACGGACTACTCACAAGTCACACAACGATGGATTGGGGAGTGTCATGAACTCTGTGTATCTGGTTTGGCCCATGCGGGTTTCAGATACGGTCACGCGTTGAAGCGCTCATCGAACATGATAGCGAACTGATTGCGGGCGGCAAACCATTCCCGGA
>NZ_JBPWNX010000052.1:0-2780 GCF_054954595.1 Actibacterium sp. D185-2 | reverse complement strand
CACTGCCGCGCGCATAACTCCCAAAACTTGGCATGAGTTCCTCGACGACTTCGTCCATGACGCCGATCTCGTCGCCCGCATCAAGGCCCAATCGCCGCGGTAGCAACCGGCCGGTTACGATGAAACTCATCACACGATATGACGCACAGAAACTTAGCCTGGAGGAACTGCAAGGCCTGTTCCGCGAAGCATTCAACGCCGTGGCCGCCGCCCCGCGCGGCAGCGAAGAGCGCCGCAATGCAATGGCTTCATTGGATAACCTAGAGCGTGAGCTAGCTTTGCGAGTCCCTAAGCCTTGAAGTATTTAGAGGCCGTCAGAACGGAGATAAATCTCCGTCCACCTTGTCCACCAAACGCTTCACTACTGTTGCGGTCTCACGAACATAGTCTTTATTGAAGACTGTGTTTTTGGTGCCTTCGCTATCAAAGCCGTTTCGGTGAACGCAGTCGTGCCTATGCAAAACGGACTTGTGTAGATGCTGCCAATCGTCATTGCTAGTTTTTAGTTCGACCCCTAACGCGGCATCGTACAAAAACTGAACCTTACCAAGATTGTGATACAAAATTCTGCGTAGATAACCTTGGACGTGGCGCTCCACAATTCCTTCGTCACCTGCGATATCCTTTAGCGAGAAGTTTTGTTTGTTGAGTTCAGTATCTTTCGCCAGCAATGCCTTGGTTTTGTTCGGATCTCCCAGTACTTGGCTCATGAGTGTGTCAGCCAGATACGCCTCCATCGCGGAAATGAGCTGCGCAAATATCATTCGGGCAACTATCTGATCATCGTGCGCCAGAACGAATTCTATATCCAGTAGTTCCAACATCTGATCATGGGTGGATAAAAATATGCCGTGAGGATCATCAGGGATGTCATATTCACCCCAATTGTAGTCATCAGTTGGCGAGTACATGGGCGGATCGCCGTGAATCTCTAGATCGTGCTCTTCAATGGAAATGGTGCATTCGTGGCCGGTACAGTACGCATAGCCGTCAAAATTCGCCTTGCAGTTTGGGCATGAAATGTACACTTCCCCCTCAGACACATGCTCGGACATCTTGTCACTCATGAAGTTCAGCTCGGGCACCTGAACTTCAATACCGGAAGACTGACCGCATGACGGGCAGTGGAAAACGATGTTGGTCTGAAATTGTTGCATTCTAAGTTTTCCTAGGTTTCCAAGCAGCGCACAATGAACTCGGCCATGCTGTCCCACATGGCCGTTAGGTGCTTGTCTGATGGTGCGAAATCCGGCGAATGCACATAGCGGTTCAGTGTATCAGCGGAAACCAGTTGGTCTATCTGTCCAAATTTTTTTGTTGCATCCAGTTGCTTTTTGTCAATTTTCCCATCGTCAAAAAGATGTTGGCTTACTTTCTTGACCTTCAAAGACAACTTATCGTTTTGGTGAACCGATGTGCCTTGTCGAGATACGTAGTTCTCAATCGATATCTCCAAGAGCACACGAAACAACACAGATATCGCATTGCGGTGGTTACTCAGGTTCAGCCTGAATTGAAGCTCTTCCCAGATTTCGTGGTGTCGCTGGAGACGCCCCGGCCAAGTAATACCAAATTCTTTTTGAGGAATTAGTGTCGTTCTAGAAGTTGGCTTGGGAGGCGGACCGGGTTTTGGCTTTGGGGGAGGTTTAGGTCCGGGCGAAGGAGGTGTTGGTTTGCCGCTGCTTGTCAACGCATCTGCAACGGTAGGAAGAACACCCTCCTTATCTAGTTGATCCAGATAGGTTCTTTTTCCGTCAACATCCCAGAGGTCACCCAAAACGATTTTTCTGGTGGCCAAATCCTCTGCGACACGTGCTAGCGCAGAAAGCACCTTTTCCTGATTGTGCGTGTATTCAAATTTTTTCTTTCGAACGCTAAACCCGAGCCTGTTTCTAAACGCTTCGGCGGATAACAGTCGGTTCATTGTTGAGCGAGGTAATTGGCGGCGTTTCGGTAACATCCCGGCAGCTGAAAGCCGCTGTTCTATCTCATCCGCAACATTAAAGCCGCCGCCCTGACCCGTCCGTAGAACGAAGTTGTCCTTCATGCGATCATCCCAGGTGGACTGGCCAACACCGTTCTGAGAACCTGTGTGACGACGAAAGAGTATGCTGTCCAGCCTGTCACGATCGTTCTCAACGTGGCAAGTAATCTTGTCAGGAAACGGGCCTGACCACTGTGTCCTCAGTTCGACGAAGAACGCTTGCAACTGAGTGGTTGGTGCTCGCGAAGGATCAGCCAGAAGTTTAAGGCAAGTCACGCGCCGATTGCCGTCAAACACGATGAACGAACCATTGTCAGCAGAGACAAGCGGTGGCTCATAGATTGTGCCCTGTTCAACAATATCTTTTGCAAGGTTACGCATATGCGTTTCTCGCATGTTGAATAACCATGCGATGGCGGCGGTCTCATTCTCTAGTTCGCCGTGCCTGTCGTTAGCACGGTTCACGCTTAAATCACTCAGTGGAATATTTCTTAACTGCATAATCCATATGATAAATCACACGTGCAGGTGTAGCAATCGTAATCGTGTTCTCAACTCGGTTGTTCTAATGCTTCTTTTTGCGGTCTCGTTTTTGCCGGTCGACTAGATATTGCTCCCTAGCGCTTGGGATTCCCAAGATTCTTGCAGCTGTTGATGTATCAGTTTTACCAATCCATGAGAGTGTCCGATCTTCTGTGTAACTTCGGTTTGGTCCATGCTTCCTGAGAGGAGCAAGGACGATGACGATTTCCAAAGAACTGCTGGACGAACTTCTGAAGGGCTGCGAGCGGCCTGA
>NZ_JBPWNX010000051.1:0-2825 GCF_054954595.1 Actibacterium sp. D185-2 | reverse complement strand
GTAACCGGCCGGTTGCTACCGCGGCGATTGGGCCTTGATGCGGGCGACGAGATCGGCGTCATGGACGAAGTCGTCGAGGAACTCATGCCAAGTTTTGGGAGTTATGCGCGCGGCAGTGAGCATGTCTCGGAGTTCTTCGATGCCGCGGTCTGTGAGGGCCGTAATGGCCTCTTCCGAACTGGTATAGACGCTGATGATGTCACCGTAGGTCAGATTGTCGTCGTTGGAGACGATGGCTTCAAGCAACTTGCGGTCTTCGCCGAGTATCTTCGCGACATAGTCGATCGTGCAGACATGGGTGACGGTCGCCATCAGGCGGCCTCGGCCTGAGCGGCGGCGACCGGTGTCCAGTTCCATGGGAGTAGCTCGTCGAGCCGGTTGATCTTGTGATCGTTGATGCGGTCGAGCACGTCGGCGAGGTAGGCCTGCGGATCGAGGCCGTTCAGCTTTGCGGTCTCGATGATCGTCATGGCGCGGGCCAGCGTTTCGCCGCCGGTGTCGGCGCCTGCAAAGAGCCAGTTCTTCCGACCGATGCCTATCGGACGCAGGGCGCGCTCGGCTGGATTGTTATCGATGGCAACGCGGCCATCGCTGAGGAAGAGGCTGAACGAGGCCCGGCGGGCCAGCCCATAACGGAACGCGCGCGCGAGGTCCCCCTTGCCGGGGATCCGCGTGAGCTGGCTTTCGGACCAGGCGAAGAAGGCCTCGACCTTCGGGGCGCTGTGCGTCTGCCGCGCGGCAAGGCGGATCTCGGCGGGCTGCCCGTTGATCTCGCGCTCGATGTCGTAGAGCGCGCCGATGCGGTCGAGTGCCTCGCGCGCGATGGCGGATTTCGTCTTGTCCCATTCGTCATGGAAGTCACGCCGCAGATGCGCCCAGCAGGACGCCTCCTGCAGGCGGGGCGTGCCATCGGGATCGGGTTCGTAAAGCTTGTTGTAGCCCTTGTAGCCATCGGCCTGCAGGATGCCGCGGGTCTGGGCGAGATGCCCATGCACGTGTTCCTGCTTCCAGTCCGGGGCGAAGCGGTAGACCGCCCCGGGTGGCGCGGTTCCGGCCCAAGGTCGTGGATCGCGGACATAGGCCCAGATCCGGCCCTGCTTCACCCCCTTGCCGAGGCCGCGGTCCTTGAGGGACCGGTCCAGCACCCGGATCGGGGTGTCGTCCGCATGCAGCAGGTCGCTGGCCATCACATCGGCTTCGATCCGTTCGACCAGCGGCGCCAGCACCTTCATGGCGCGCCCACACCAGTCGACCAGCGTGCTGTCCGGGATGTCGGCCCCCATGCGGGCGGAGATCTCGTTCAGGCGATACAAGGGAAGATGGTCATCGAACTTGGAGACGAGGATCCAAGCCAAGAGCGCCGCGCTCGCCATGCTACCGGGGATCGGACGGCTGGGTGCCGGTGTCTGCACCATCTTCTCACAGCGGCGGCAGGACTTCTTCAGCCGCGCGATCTGCAGGACCTTCAGCTGTGCCGCAACCAGGTCGAGCATCTCGCTCATGTCTTCGCCAACGAGCCGCAGGTCGCCACCGCAATCCGGGCAGCAGCTGCCGGGGTCGAGCTCGCGCCGCTCCCGCGGGGTAGCCTCCGAGACGCGGGGACGACGGCGGGGTTTGTGTTTGTCCACATCGCCGGTCTTCGCCTCAGGGGCAGGACCCGCCTCGTCTTCGTCCGTCGGGGTGGTGGCGCTTTCGGCGCTGGCAATCAACAGATCCTCAAGCGCCAGTTCCAGCTGTTCGATCTCGCGCTCAATCTTCTCCGAGGACTTGCCGAAGGCCTGCTTCTTGAGCTTCGCGATGCGCAGCCGCAGCGTCTGGATCAGCTGGTCATGCGCCCGGATCGTCGCCGACATCCTGGCGTTTTCCGCCTGCAAGGCGGCGATCATCGCTTTCAGAACAGCGGGATCTTCGGGGAGGATGGGCGCATCGCTTGACATGCCACCCTCTAACACACCCCATCAGGAAGCGCCATAAAAACAAGTTGTTTCAGATAGATAAATCACCCGACACGGGCCGGTGGAGCGCCCCAATCTGGCCGCCGCCAATCAATCCCTTCCCACAACATCGCCAGCTGCGCCGAGGTCAGTCGCACCGCCCCCGAGCTGGTGTTCGGCCAGGGAAAGCGCCCACGCTCGAGGACCTTGTAGTAAAGACAGAACCCCTGGCCATCCCAGTAAAGCAGCTTCAGCCGATCCCCCTTGCGGCCCCGGAAGGCAAAGACTGCACCGCCGGTCGGCTTCTGGCGCAGCACGTCTTGCGCCAGCGCCGCCAGCCCACCGATCCCCTTGCGCATATCCGTCGTCCCGCAGGCCAAATACACCCGCACCCCGGTCCCCGGCCCGATCATGCGGCATCCACCGCGCGAACCAAGCGGGACAGCGCTGCATCGTCGATGTTGCTCTCGAACCGGAGCACGCGGGCCTTGGCAAGCCGCAACTCAACCCAGACTACGGGAGTGGTAGCTGTGGTTCGATCCTCAACCACCGTCAGGTCCATCGCGGGCACCATGCCGGCGGGCAGGAACAGCACGCCCGTCTCGGGTGACCACAACCCCTTCCGCTTCAGCTCGTGACGCCACGCGTAAATCTGCTGACGCGTCACCTCGTGCCGTTGCGCAACCTGGGTCACCGTCGCGCCGTCGATCCCCACCGCGCTCACGATCGCCAGCTTCATCTCGTCGTCCCAACGCCGGCGGCGCTCAACACCCAAAACCTCGCCCCGCATAGCCCCTCCGCGCATAAGAGACGTCGTTTGCGACGTCGTTATGCACGTGTCTTAGGGCCTCACGCCGAAATCTGGCAGGCGGTGCCAACCGGGCCGTTACG
>NZ_JBPWNX010000050.1:0-2954 GCF_054954595.1 Actibacterium sp. D185-2 | reverse complement strand
TCCGGGAATGGTTTGCCGCCCGCAATCAGTTCGCTATCATGTTCGATGAGCGCTTCAACGCGTGACCGTATCTGAAACCCGCATGGGCCAAACCAGATACACAGAGTTCATGACACTCCCTGAGCATCTGGTCCACTACATTGACTATGAGGCCATCGCCCGCGATCTGTCCGTGGACTTCACAGAGACCGAGATTGCAGGACAAAGACTGATCTATGCTTGTCGTTAGTGGAAAAGGAATGCGCTTCTTAAGAAGCGGTGGTTATGAGCCTTCCGCTTCTTCAAATGCGTCTGAGACGATGCCTTCGATAAGGACGATTTCCGCATCTGTGAATTTATTGATCGGCTCGCGCTCACGCCTGCGCTTGGCAAGCTTGCCTTCATTTTGACGAATGAACATGATCAGGTCCTCTGCCAACCGATCCGGCATTTCAACCGCGTTCATGATGGATTTCATCGCCTGATCATGGCGCTTGAGATAATCAATCTCTCGCGGCAGGTCCTCTTCGATGGTCCGCAGCACGCACTCATAAAGAAACTCGGCCTCTGCCGTGCAATCGTAGAACCTATAGAGGTCTGCGGTATCATTAAGAACTTCGACATTTCCGCTCGGCAACGCACGCCACTCAATGAAATCCATCAAAGGACCTGAGTGTCCTTGTAAGACATTCCGGTAGTCATCAATCCGGTCCAGCATCACAGATGAGACCGGAAAAACCATGCCGGGCGGTGTAAACCTGCGTTCCGCCAGAACATGATGAATCAGGCAGCGATGCAGACGCCCGTTCCCATCGGCAAGCGGGTGGATGTAGACAAAGCCAAAAGCGATACACGCCGCTTGCAGAACCGGATCAACATCGTCCGTATCAGAAATTCTGAGGCGATTGTTGCATTCGTTCAGCGCGGTCATCAGTTCGAAGACCTCTTCATGACGCGCGCCGATAAACTCAGGTAGAGGCTCGTTATTGTGATCCCGTTCGCCGAGAAAGACTCCGTCCTCACGGTAGCCAATGGGCGTAAATCGGTCATCACCAATGAGGATGCGGTGAAGCCGGTAGATTTCTGTTTGGTTAAGTGGCCTTTTCCCGGCCTCCAGAACGGCGCGCCCCCAGCGCTCAAGGCGGTTGATCGGCGCGCGCTCCCCTTCAATTTCAAAGCTGGCGCGGCTATCGGCTAGCAAAAGAAAGCTTGCGGCGCGCGCAATCACCTGCGCACCTGTCCTGCCGATGGTTTCTCTGGCTTTGTTGGAAAGATCGAGATCGACAAGGTTTTTGAGTTTATCTGTTTTACGGATGATCGGACATAGTGCGCCCGTGCCGAGAAGATTATCCCGCACGCGGTGTCGCTGCGAGAAGCGACTTTTCCCGGTGAAGTAGGCGTTCGGGTCAAGCGCGTCCACGGCTGTGACTTTTGGTGCGTCCGCCAAATCCAACACGTTGCCCGTGAGCGTTTCGTAGAAAAACCATATGCGCCGCGACAGTGTTCCTGTCGGTGTCGCTGTAACAATGACCTCAATTTCACTGGCTGGAACGGCATCGAAGATGCGTTTCAGGATAAGTAAGTCCATATCTTCATGCCGGAACGCAAAGGTCAGATGCCCCTCCAGGCTATCATCTGGCTGATAACGCTTATCAAAAACCTCCCAACGCCCCTCGATACGCTTGTTGCCGCGAACGTGCTTTTCCGACACGCAGGCAAGCTTTCGAACAGGCGCTTGAATGCCCAAATGACAGACAAGCGCGGACCAGCCAGCAAGGTTTGTGCCTTCTGGTACAGGTTCATCCTGAAAAAAGTCAGGGCGTAGCTGTTCTATCTGCATTGGTCGAAATTCTTTCACATATGTCGAAAAGCGCACCGAAAAACATCTGAACGCTGAAACTCAATGTACATGAAGCAGTGTCGAAAATCAATCATGGATGTCGAAAACCTATCACAACGACCAAGATTGTCGAAAAGCGCTGGAAATACCATCGATGGGAAGAGGCGCAGCACCTCGGCATGAGAAGTCATAAAATCAACGGCTTGGCGGTCTTTCTAGCGGATCATTTAGCGTTCCGCGTAAAGTAATCATAAGACCGCCTGCGGCAATAGACATCCCGAAAAATGGAAACCCCGCTCCAGCCGTAATTGCAGTACCGGCAGAATTCGCAAGTGTGGCAGCCGCCCCGTAGGTGAGCAGTGAACGTTTTTTGTCTTCGTGAAATTGATGCTCACTATTCGCGTAGCGGGTAACATCTTTGCTCGCCCGACATATTTCTTCGTGTCCGTTGGACAGCATGGCAATCACTCCATCGGCATCAAAGCTAGGTTGAAAGAGATGCTCGCGTAAACCGAAGATTTCTTCTGAAATCGCATCAGCGCTTTCTTCGCTAGCCCCGCATGCAGTCAGGGTGTCCCGCTCGAATTGAATGAACCCCATGAAGGCATCCAAATCGGACACAATGGATTGAATCTGTTCCGCAATTTCAGGGTCATTGGTGACTCTACTACCAAAGCGAATAGCGTCGTCCAGTCCTTGCTCCCTTGCAGATCGGAGTGTGCCACAAAGCGAGGCCAAGAGGTTCTTGTAATCACCGAGATTGAGTCTTGAAGGGTCTGAGCGCAACAAGCGCATTTCATCTGTAACCGCAAAAATCTCTTGGAATTCTCTAGGGTTAAGGTTTGGGAAATCGTTCATTACAAGAAACCTGCGCTATCAAATACATCAATGAACCTACAATAGAGGCGGCGGTGGTCCGCGTCTATCGTTGCTCTGCTTCTCTGTCTTATCCGAATCCAACGATTTCTCTGCCTCGATTGCCACGCCGATTGAGTAGAGACAGACTGCACTACATGTGACCTGCTCCCCGAAACTTCCCTCGTTCTGATGTAGAGTTTGCTCAACCTTTTGAAGGAGCAAACGAATGCGAAAGAGCCGTTTCACCGAGGCGCAGATCATCGGGATGATCAAGGAA
>NZ_JBPWNX010000004.1:0-353601 GCF_054954595.1 Actibacterium sp. D185-2 | reverse complement strand
TCCGGGAATGGTTTGCCGCCCGCAATCAGTTCGCTATCATGTTCGATGAGCGCTTCAACGCGTGACCGTATCTGAAACCCGCATGGGCCAAACCAGATACACAGAGTTCATGACACTCCCTTTCGGACCACGGATTATGACCGCAAGGGAAGTCCTTGCTGGCTTCACCAACCCAACGCTCAGGCGTGATGTCGCCTTTCAGCTTGCTGATTATTCTTGGGCGCTGTGATTTTTTCGATACGCTCATTCCACTTGCCCAATGCCTCGCGCTTCTCGTCCGCGTATGAATAGACATTGTAGATAGCAGCCACCCCTGAGACCACACCCGTTTTGTGGTTCAACAGCGCCTCGGTGACAGGCTGGGGGACGCCCAGCATCGCCATGTTGGTGGACATCGTGCGGCGCAGGTCGTGGATGATCCACGGTTCCGTGCCTTCGGGCAGCGCCTTGTCGAGCCGGTCTTTCAGGCGACCGAACCCCGACACGGGCGATTTGCCGGTGGTCGTGAACACGTAATCCGACCCGAGGAACCTCGGCACCCTGCGCAGCACGTCCAGCATCGCGTCGGTGATCGGCACCGTGTGCTGCCTGCCGTTCTTGGCGCGCTGCGAAGGCAGGGTCCACAAGCGTTTTTCGAGGTCGATTTCCGACCAACGCATTTCGGCGACCTCGGCGCGCCTTTGGCCGCTCAGGATCAACAGCTTCATGCAATCCCCGAAAGGATAGCCTTCCGCGTCACAGGCCGTCCACAGCGCGCCCAGTTCTTCGTCGGTCAGCACGCGCTCGCGCGACCGTTCCTTGGACAGTGGCTTCATCCCGGCGATGGGGGAGGCATCGATCATGCCGCGCTCGACGCACCACCCCATCAGGTGCTTGAGGTGGGCCAGCGCGCGGTTCGCGCTGACCGGCGCGGATTTGTGGATCACGTCGCAGGCTTTCACCACATCGGCGCGCTTTATCTCGTCGATGCGATTGCTGTGCAGGGTCGTGAACTTCGCCAGCAGGGCTTCCTTGCGCTTCCAGTCGCGGTTGTGAACCTTGGCGTGCTTTTCGATCTAGTCGGGGATCACGTCGCCCAGTGTCGGCTTAGCCTCAATCTCGATGCCGGTGTTCTGTTCAAAGCGGCCCGTTTCGACTTCGTAGAGGATTTGTCGCGCTCGTTCCCGTGCGTCCGTTAGGGAAAACGGTCCGAACTGGCCGATGGTCAATCGCTTCATTTTCCCATTTATACGCTTGTGAAAACTGAAGGTCTTGGTGCCAGATTTGTTCACGCGAAGGACCAAGCCGGGAACAACCGTGTCGCGATAGTCAACGCGTTTGGATGGGTCGGGCTTTCTGGTTTCGATGAACTTTGTGGTGAGTTTCTGTTTCATAGAGCCATGATAAGAGACCCGGAAACGCCACGTCAGGGACAATCCTAGATGCGTTGAGGCGAGATGACTCATTCTGCACTAGCGATCAAATGAGCTTGGTGCTTGGAGGGCTTCAATCCTTGGTTGACTTCTAGCCCATGTGCACGACATTCTGCGCCTGCGTTTCAGAGCATAAGGCAGCGCCTGACGCCTTGTTTCATGTCTGCCGACAACAACCGGCACCAGATCGAGTAGTCTGGGGAAGGCCGAGGCAATTTTGCACTGGAGAGTGTGATGCCATCTATGGACCAAACGAATTCGCCAGTGGGCGATCAAGATCACTTGCTTGAAATCTACGAAAACGAAATCGAAGTCGAATATCGGGGTGAGCGGTATCTCGTTCGCGATAACGGCGCGGTTTATCGCTTCAACGAGTATCGCAAGCGCGCCCGCCCACTGGACAAAACGTGGACCTTCGGGCGCCAAAACCAAACAACCGGATATCAGCATCTGGCGGGTGTCCCAGTTCACCGCATTGTTTGCTCTGCATTTCACGGCGAGCCGCCCACAGATCAGCATGTAGTGGACCACATTGACACCAATCGTGCGAATAACCGACCGGAAAACCTGCGCTGGCTGACGAGGTTAGAAAACGCTCTGTTGAATGAGATCACAGCGCGACGCATTGAACTGGTCTACGGTTCAATCGAGGCTTTCCTAGCTGATCCGTCGAAGATCCAAAGTGATGCTTCCTATCCAGACGTGTCGTGGATGCGAACCGTATCGAAGGATGAGGCCGCAAAGACAAAATCGCGCTTTGAGAAGTGGGCGAAAAGCGGATCGGTTCCCAGTGGTGGCGCAATTGGTGAGTGGCTTTACGGCACCGCTGAACGTGCGGATTTCGAGCCCGACCCAGAAGAGTACGAGTCTCTCACCCCTTCAGTCATCCAAGTTCGCTGGAGGATACCCACGGAGTTTCCCGAATGCCCATCTGAAGTGACCGGTGATGCGCTGGACCGCTATGCAGAAAACCTTGTTTTTGGCAAAGTTTTTGCACGAAACGACATCTATCAAAGCTTGGTAGTTCAGCGGTCTCTCGTCGAAGATACCTTGATCGTCTTGACCCATAATCCCGGCCCCAATGCGATCAAAGATTGGGCTGTCGCACAAATCTCGATCAACGGCGAGTTCTTCTTTCATCGAAGCGAGCATCAGTATTTCTCTTTGCAAGGCGCGCTAAAGACGTTTTGCGAGCTGACTGGGGACAGCTATGAAGACTGTATGGATGACTATTGTTGACCGATGTAGGGGTAAAATCTCAAATTCGAATGGTAGTGAACTGACTAAGTCTAGATACTCCCAAATCAAAACGATTTGGGCATTTCCACGGTTCCTGCTACACGTCTATGTAGATTAATGGTTTTGGCCTGCCCGCTTAGGAAGCCAGCGGCGACAAGCCACTTATTGTCGAAGGGTGAAGTTTTTGGATATTCGGATTTCCTTTTCAAACACTGAGAGTGGGTTTCACTGGTCTGACTTACTGCCGTACACACCACACTTTTTGTGGGCACTCTTCTTTGCTTCTGTTTTTTTCATCGTCGGGCCAAGAACCATTAGAGCCGCCTTTTCCCGAGCGACAAAGCTAGGGTTCGCCGGGGTTGAGTTAGAGTTGTCGGGGGAGGTGCAGGAGGTCGCAGAGGCGAGAGATATCACCCTGTCGGCAGGACTGCGGGATCAATTGGCCCGAAGAATGAGAACGATTGGGCCGCTGCTAAGATCGTCGCGAGTTTTGTGGATCGATGACAATCCTACGAACAATAGTCCCGAAATCAGCATCTTGCAGAAACTCGGCGTGCTCATTGATCTTGCGAGAACGGACGAAGAAGCGCGAAAGAAAATGGAAGGCGCGATCTATGATATCGTGATCTCTGATATCGGACGTGAAAACGACGGGGAAGCTGGACTCAAGCTGTTACCGGAAATTCTGTCCTCTATTTCAAGTCCTTTTGTTATTTTCTATGTAGGCGTGCAGCGCGACACGCCTCAGGGAGCATTCGGGTTAACTATCCGCCCTGATGAACTGTTCAATTTGATACTTGATGCAACTGAAAGGCGTAAGGGCTGATGTATATCCAGAAGTGCGTGAAAGGTATCGCAGGTGATACTTCTGGCTTGCCTGGCCTCACACAATCTGAAGCGCGGGAAATCATAAGTCAGGACCATGGCATTATGTCGAATTGGTGGAGAAAGGAGCACATAATAACCCCCCACATGGTTGCGAATGTATTGACAGCGCACAATTTGGATCGCCATTTGCACGACTACGAGAATTTCGGCGATGAAACCCCATTTATCTCTTTGGCCAGTGGTTCAGTTGAAAGAAACACCATCCTTCAACAGAATTTTGCTTACTCTGCCATCGATACTGCCTTGCAGTTTGCCACAGACGACTGGACGAGGCCTGGGGCACTGTTCTTTTGCTGGGTGGCGACGAGCAACTACCCCGCAGTTGAGGTCAGCAATGTTGCTGAGGCCGTAAGAGACTTAAATATCTACCAAAGATGGTCGCCTTACCAACTAGAAGGCGAACTAACGGCTAAGGTTCACATCCCATCCAACCAAATCGAACGGGTTGAATGGTGGGACCCAAGCCACGGCCAATGGGGGCCGCAGCACACGTGGCCGAATTCAAAGTATGTTGAGCCTAATGTCCTCAGCAACATTAGGGAACTTTTCTAATGCATGACGAGGCTTTTGGCATCGATCCGGATAGGTTACGCAACCGGCTGAAATTTCTTATAGGTCGCGCTGACGTTCATACCGAATTCAAAGGGGAAGGTTATGAGCGCCAGGCGATAGCAGCGACCGCGTACCGTGATGCCGCTTCGATTGCTCTGCTTCTCGAAGACGCTGGTTTGGCTCGTAGCCTCCTCCAAAAAGCTGGGAGAGGTTTTCTCGAACTAGGACTTATTCATGGTGCTGTACTTCTCGCATTATCGGGTGGGCAAAAAGCGGTTCCCTCGCTCGAAGATCATGGTGACCTCATTGATAGCGTCAGAAATCAAAATCGTTTGGGTGATGAAGAAGAACGTCGTACACGCCCCTTGGAGAACTCTGCGCGAACAGCGACAAGTCAATTGTTTGCGCTTTATCAAGCTGAGTGTTTGGGCGATGCGCGGTCCATTAAATCGAGCTTAGAGTTTCCGTACAGGCGGGCTTTGGATCGCCGTGCAGGCTTCCAAGTGGGTGTGACTGGTCTATCCATTGATAGCTATATGCGAATGACGCAAAAGCTTATTGAGCCAGCGGAAAGCAAGTTTGATCTTGACCACCCCTTCGTCTTTCGAAGTGTTGAGGCAATCGCAAGCAGTCGTTTTGAGGCAATCCAATCCGCAATGAAGGACAGTTATCATTGGCAGCGTATGCCGCGTCCCTCTGTGATGTTGGACTTCGACACGTTGGTTTTGGGCTCTTTGGCGATGTCTAGCGACATTGGCCTTGGCCCGTTCGAGAGATTATTGAGCGACGAGGTACCGTATTTAGGCGCTCCCATACGAGCAGCAAAACTGCTACAACAAGGACCTGAGCAAGAGCCGATCAGCACGTATTGATCGCCGCGCTTGGGTATCACTGGGGTAGCAGAGGCGGTGAGCTTGAATGCTCCGACGTGAGACCGGTCGAGACGATCTGCCAAGTGTAAAGGTTAAGGTTTTCAATTGGCTACGTTACGGGCTGAGCGATCCTGAGGCAGTTTGCGTGGAACCCAAGGCTAATTGAAAATCCTCGTGTCGGTGGTTCGATTCCGCCCCCGGGCACCACTTTTTCCTAAGCGCCATATCCAACTGATCCACTACGTCGCATCGGGTGTGTCATGCCAATGGCCGTCAGCCGGTCAAAGACTGGGCGGGCACCAGCGATCGAAGACCCTCCAAGATCTCTTTCGGGGTGACCGGACGGTGCATCGCATGGCTGATCGATCCGATTGCATCAGCCTTTACGGGGGCATTGGAAGTGCCGCGGTAGAACAGGTTCACGGCGCGGGCCAGTTCCGTGCCTGCTTCATCGAAGATGACGGAGGCGCCTGTGGTCGCAGTCCTCTGGCCCCTGCGACTGCGCCAGGATTGCGCCAAACCGGCGATTTTGCGCCCTGCAACTGCTATGTCATAGCGACCGGGGCAGAACGCGTCGGGGCAGATCCCGCGCTGGCCGGTAAGGCCGAACCGGCCCAGCAGGGCTTCGACAAGCGTGGCCATTTCCTCATAGCCGGACTCGATGGTGACGCCCGCCGCCACCGGGCGGCTGATCGCCAGTTGCAGCGTGCCGGCCGAGACCGGGCACAGGCCACCGCCGCCACGGCGCACCGCAACGGGCCAGCCGATTTCGGCGCAGCGCCGGGCCCGCTCTTGGAATTGCGGCAGGCGCGCATCTGCCGGTGCGGCCAGCAAGGCGCGCGGTGATTGCCAGATCAGCAGCGACGGCTGATCCGGGGCAAAGGGGGTGCCTAGGAAATAATCCTGTCGCGCAAGCGCCTCTGCCGCGGAGCTGAAGGTTCTCAGATCCACGGCAAGGGCGTCAGCGGCCGCCGGGTCAGGCGGCATCCACGATTCCGATCACCACGCCGGGGCGCACCACGCCATCCTTGGCGATGCTGCGGCGCAGAATCCCGTCTGTCGGCGCTTCTATATCGAAGGTGGACTTTTCAACCATGATCTCAGCCACGACATCCCCTTTGGCGACCTGCGCCCCGTCGGCAAAGAACCAGTTCGCCACGATGCCGTCCGGGGTCACGTCAACATCCCACAGACCCGCAGGAATGAGAATGTCGGTCATGTCATGCCACCTTTCCAAGGGTTTCACGGGCCGCCATGGCGATCTTGTCGGCATTGGGCAGAATGAACTGCTCCATCGGCCGGCTGTATGGGATCGGCACATCCGGCACGGCCAGGCGGCGCGGCGCGGATTTCAGACAGGTCGGGTCATGCTCGGCCACGGTGGCGATGATTTCGCCGCTCAGCCCGAAGCTTTTGTAATCCTCGTCCACCACGATCAAATGGCCCGTCTTGGCGACCGATTTCAGGATCGTGTCGCGGTCCAGCGGCACGATGGTCCGCAGGTCGATCACCTCGGCCTCGATCCCGTCTTTCGCCAGCGCATCCGCCGCGTCGAGCGCGCGGTGCACCATCATCGACAGGGTCACGATGGTCACGTCCTTGCCTTCGCGCACGACCTTGGCCTGGCCGAAGGGGATGGCGTAATCCTCTTCCGGCACGACCGTTGCCGCGGCATCGGGCGAGGCCATCCAGGCAAGGCCCTGAAGCCCCTTGTGGAACATGAACATCACCGGGCTGTCGTCACGGATCGCGGTTTTCATCAGGCCCTTGGCGTCATAGGCGTTCGACGGTGCCACGACCTTGAGCCCCGGCAGATGGGCGAACATGCCGTGCAGGGTCTGCGAATGCTGGCCCCCGTCGGAATAGCCGCCGCCGGTGGCGGTCATGATCACCATGGGCACCTTGAAGTTGCCGCCCGAGAAATAGATGTTCTTAGCCGCCAGGTTATAGATGGCATCCATGCAGACCCCGAAGAAATCGACGAACATCAGCTCGACGATCGGGCGCATGCCGGACATGGCGGCGCCAACGCCCGCCCCGATGAACCCGGTTTCCGAAATCGGCGTGTCGCGCACGCGCGCTTCGCCGAACTCGTCAAGCAGGCCGGTTGTGGCCCCGAAGATACCGCCATAGGTGCCGATATCCTCGCCCATCACGAAAACGGACGGATCGGCGCGCATTTCCTGGGCGATGGCTTCGGAAATGGCGCGCGACATGGGAAGAATACGATTGCTGGTCATGATCTGACTCCTCGAACTGATGTCACGCGAAAACGGCTGTCAGCGCGTCTTCGGGGGCGGGATAGGCGGCGGCGCGGGCAAAGGCGAAGGCCTCGTCCACTGCGGCATGGGCCCGGGTGCGGGCCGCGTCGGCCTCGGCCTCGGTGATCGTGCTGTCGGCGATGGCCGTATCGCGCAGGCGCTTGATCGGGTCCTTCGCCTTCAGCTCGGCGACCTCATCCTTCGGGCGGTACATCTCGGGGTCGCCCTGGAAGTGGCCGTAGTAGCGGTAGGTCTCGACCTCGATCAGCGTCGGGCCTTCGCCCCTGCGGGCGCGCGCAACGGCTTCGCCCGCCACGTCGAACAGTTTCAGCGTGTCATTGTCGGCCACGTGAAAGCCCGGCATGCCATAGCCCGCCGCCCGCACGCTGTTGTCCGGCACGGCGGTGGATTTCGCCTTGGACACCGAAATGCCCCAACCGTTATCCTCGATCACGAAAATCACCGGAAGGCTCCACAGCGCGGCAAGGTTCAGCGCTTCGTGGAACCCGCCCTGGTTGGCCGCGCCATCGCCCAGATAGGAAACCGCGACCGCATCCGTGCCCTTGAGCTTGGCGGCAAGGGCCGCACCCACGGCGGGGCTGGTGCCTTCGGCGATGATACCGCTGCACGAGAAATTCACCGCCGGATCGAGCAGGTGCATATGTCCGCCGCGCCCGCCGGCAAGGCCGTCAGCCTTGCCGAAAATCTCGGCCGTCATCTTTTTCAGGTCCACGCCCTTGGCGATGGCCACATGGTGCGGCCGGTGTGTCGCCGTCACCGCATCTTCGGTTTTCAGGTGAACGCAGACACCGGCGGCGCAAGGCTCCTGCCCGGCGGCAAGGTGCATCTCGCCGGGGATGGTGCCGGCGCCGATGTCGAATTTCGGCGATTTTCCTTCCATGTAGACCGCCGCCATCGTGTCTTCGTAATAGCGGGCCTTTTCCATGGTTTCATACATCCATAAAATCTGTGATTTGGCAGGCATGTGTTCATTCCCCTTTGTGGCTTGAACGGAAGTCGCACTTGGCAACTTCGGGGCGCAGCGGCCCTCTTGTTCCTTAGATGCTGACGGGGGGTGCCTGCATTGATGTGGATCAGAAGTGTCCCGGACCGGAAAAAGAAAGTGAAAGGGGCGACCGGCGGCCACGCGCGTTTCCCATCGGGCGTTGACTAAAGGCCGAAAGGTTGTTTCCCTTCGCCACGGTGCCGACCGGCGCCCCGGTGGAAATGCCGTCCGCCGGTCTTTCGGCGCAGTCTTGGATGGTGACGCGATGGCAACCGATGCCCCTTTCACCGACGGAATTGGCCTTGGCCGGGCTTGACCCCCTTTGGACCGCGCGATTTGCGGCGGCGGGGGCGTGACCATGCTGCGCCTGTTTGCCCTTGGCGGAAGCGAGGATTTCGGCACCGCCGTGGCGCAGGCGCTGAATCATCCGCTTGACCCGCTCGAAGAGCGCGGCTTCGAGGATGGCGAGCATAAGGCCCGCCCCCTGATCAGTGTGCGCGGCGCCGACGTCTATGTGGTGCACAGCCTGCATGGCGGGCCGCAGGACAGCCCGAATGACAAGCTGATCCGTCTGCTGTTCTTTATGGGCGCGCTGCGCACCAATGGCGCGGCGCGGGTGACGGCGGTGGTTCCCTATCTGGCCTATGCCCGCAAGGACCGGCAGACCAAGCCGCGCGATCCGGTCACCACGCGCTATGTCGCGCAGTTGTTCGAAGTCATGGGTGCCGACCGGGTGGTGACGATGGAGGCGCACAATCTGGCCGCGTTCCAGAACGCCTTTCGCTGTCAGACCGTGGCGCTGGACACGCGCGGCGTGCTGTTGGCGCGCGCGGCGGACCTGGCGGGGGACGGTCCGATTGTTGTGGCCTCGCCCGATCCGGGCGGGGTGAAACGCGCGCAATTGTTCCGCGAGGCGCTGGAGATGCGGATCGGCCGCCCGGTCGGCTTCGCGCTGATGGAAAAGCGCCGCAGCGCGGGCGTGGTCAGCGGCAGCCTGATGGCAGGCGAGGTGGCCGGGGCGCGGGTGCTGGTGATCGATGACATGGTGGCCTCGGGCGGGACCATGCTGCGCGCGGCACAGGTGCTGCGGGCGGCGGGGGCGCGCGATGTCTGGGCCCTGGCCGCGCACGGGCTGTTCACCGGCGGCGCGGCGCAGGTGCTGATGGCGCCCGAACTGGCCGGCTGGGTGACCAGCGATACGGTGCCGGCCTTCCGGCTGGCGGGCCACCCGGCGTTGGCCCGCATCGAGGTACACAGCGCGGCACCGCTGTTTGCCGAAACGATCCGCCGGCTGCATGACGACAGCAGCCTGAGCGGCCTTATTCCGGGCGGGTTCTGAGCGTCGCCTGTTCGGCCAGCGCAACATAGCGCCAGGCCATCGGACGCCATTTTTCCGGTGTGCGCACCTCATGTTCCGACAGGTGCAACAGGGCCAGACGTGCCCGCAGCAACGCGCGGTAACGCCAGTAGAAGGCCAGCAGCTCGGGCGGTGGATGGTCGTTCAGCGCATCCGTCAGGCGGCGGTGCAGAATCGGAAACACCCAGGCCGCCCCCAGGCTGGCGCATTCGAGGCCAAGGAAGACGGCCTCGTCGAACGGATCGACGCTGCGCAGGCCGAAATTGAATTCCAGACAGTCGATGATCACAGGCGGATCGGTCAGGAACACATGCTCGGGCCGCAGATCGCCGTGCCCCTCGACCACATGCCCGTTGCGTACCCGTTGTTCCAGCAGCGGGCGGATGGCGTCGAACCCCTGCTCGAAGCAGCGCAGCATCGCCGCCACGCGTGGCCCGTCGAGCTGCAAGGCGGGATCCGAAAGGGTGGTGGCGGTCTTTTCGTGCTCGGCGGCAAAGCGCGCGGCATAGTCCGTGGGCGCAATCCCCGCCGGGGGCTGCGCGCGATAGAACCGGGCCAGCAGTTCGGCCACCTGATCGATATCACGGGCCTGAACCGTGCCGTCCCGGATCAGCGCGGCCAGCGTCCGGTCCTCGGGCAGGCGGCCCATTTCCACCAGCCAGTCCACGATCCGCCCCTCGCCGTGCAACGTCAGCGCGCCCTGCGGACTGATCCGCAGCGGGTGCGCGCCCAGATAAACATCGGGGGCCAGCCGCCGGTTCAGCCGCAATTCGTCGCGCACGGCACGTTCGCGCAAGGCCAGCGTGCTGAAATCGAGAAAGGGGTAGCGCACGGGTTTTTTCAACTTGAACACGCGGTTGCCGGCCAGAAAGATCCACGACATGTGGGTTTCGACCACATCCACCCGGTCCGGCCGATGCGCATAGGCGGCCGGGTCGCTCAGAAAGCGGCGCTTGTCGGCCTCGGGTGGGTCGTCTGAATTCGTGGGGTTCTGCATCGGGTCACAGCCTTTGGGTTGCCGGTATATGGCACCAGGGCAAACCGGGCTGTCCTTGATGCGTGTCAGACAGGATGCGGCCCGATGCGGTATGATCGGCGTATGGAACACCCTGAGTCGCACCTTGTCAGCCTTTCTGCCGATGCCGGGACGATTCCGTTGTCCGGCGATCTGGTACGGCCCGCGAATGCGGTGGGGCTTGTGCTGTTCGCGCATGGCAGCGGCAGCAGTCGGCTGAGCCCGCGCAACCGCCAGGTTGCCGCCGCGCTGCAACGGCGCGGGCTGGCGACGCTTCTGTTCGATCTGCTGACGGAGGAGGAGGCCGCGGACCGCGCCAATGTATTCGACATCCCGCTTCTGGGGCGCCGGGTGGCCGCCGCGATCGGCTGGGCCGCAGGGGATGAGCGGGTCGCGGATCTGCCGGTCGGGCTGTTCGGGGCCAGCACCGGGGCGGCCGCCGCACTGATGCCCGGCGCGGTGGCGGCGGTGGTGTCGCGCGGTGGGCGGCCGGATCTGGCCGGCAACGCGTTGCCGCAGGTCACCTGTCCGACGCTCCTGATCGTCGGCGGCGCTGATTTCGGAGTGATCGAATTGAACGAGGCGGCGCTGGCGCGGCTGACCTGCGAAAAGCGGTTGGCGATCGTACCGGGCGCTACCCATCTGTTCGAGGAGCCCGGTACATTGGCGGCCGTTTCGGCGCTGGCGGCGGACTGGTTCGCGACGCATCTGCGCGCCGAATCGTCAAAGCGATGACCGCCGCCGCGCCGATCCGTATTTTCCTGGCGGGCGATGTGATGCTTGGCCGGGGCATCGATCAGATCATGCCACAGCATAATGACCCGGTGCTTTACGAAAGTTATGTCACCTCGGCGTTGGATTACGTGTGGCTGGCCGAACGTGCCGGCGCGGACATGCCGCGCGATGTCGCGGCGCCCTATGTCTGGGGCGATCTGCTGGCCGAGCTTGACCGGCGGCACTGCGACCTGCGGCTGATCAATCTGGAAACCGCGATCACCACGTCGGACCGGGCCGAACCCAAGGGCATCAACTATCGGATGCATCCGGGCAATGCGGGCGTGCTGACAGCGGCACGGATCGACGCCTGTGTGCTGGCCAACAACCATGTGATGGATTGGGGCGCCGCCGGACTGGTCGAGACGCTGGAGACGCTGGCGGCGGCCGGCGTGGGGTCGGTCGGTGCCGGGCGCGGCGCGTCCGAGGCGGCGGTGCCGCTGGTGTTGCCAGTTGCGGGCAAGGGGCGCGTGATCGTGCTGGCCTTCGCCTCGGCCAGCAGCGGGGTGCCTGCCCATTGGGGTGCGGGGCCGCTGACGCCGGGGGTCAACCCGCTGTCCGATGACATCCCGGCCACGCTTGCCCTGGTCGCGGGGCAGATCGATGCGATCCGGCGGCCGGGCGACATCGTCATGGTGTCGCTTCATTGGGGCGGAAACTGGGGCTACGCGGTGCCGCACTGGCAACGGGCGCTGGCCCATGCGCTGATCGAACAGGGCGGGGTGGACATCGTGCACGGCCACTCGTCGCATCACCCCAAGGCGGCGGAGCGGTATCGCGGCAAGCTGATCCTTTATGGCTGTGGCGATCTGCTCAACGACTACGAAGGCATCGGCGGACACGATGCGTTCCCGACCGATCTGGCGTTGGCCTATGTCGCCGATCTTGACCCCGGCAGCGGCGCGTTGCGCGCGTTGGAGATGCTGCCATACCGGATTCACGCGTTTCGGCTGATGCGGGCGGGCGTGGCGGATAGCGCCCGCCTTGCCGCCATCATGCAGCGCGAATGCGCCATGTTTGGCGGCGGCGTGACAATCGGGCCGGAAGATACGCTGCATCTGGATATGAAACACTGAAACAGGCCCGACCCACAGGTTTCGCCACCGTCCATTGACCTTGATCAAGGCGTCGGGGCGTTCAGGGGCGTACCTGCAGGGAAGAGCCTGCGGCGACCGCCTGGAACGGGTGACAAGCAGTTGAACTGCACGCCCGGCACAAACCGGGCATCCCGGCCACAAGGCGCAAGCGGCTCGACCCTTTATGGAGAGGAGAGTCCCATGGCTGGTATGAAACATGTGTTCGCTGCGGCGGCACTGGCCGGAACTGTCTGCGCCGGTGGTGCGCAGGCGGACGGCACCGTCGAAGTTCTGCACTGGTGGACATCGGGTGGCGAGGCAAAGGCCGTCGGCACGTTGAAAAGCGCGTTCGAGGCGAAAGGCGGCACCTGGATCGACTCGCCCATCGCGGGCGGCGGCGGTGACGCGGCGATGACCGCCCTGCGCGCGCGCGTGGTCGCGGGTAATCCGCCCACCGCGGTGCAGTTGAAAGGCCCCGGCATTCACGAATGGGCCCGCGAGGGTGCATTGAACGATGTCGATGCGGTGGCCCAGGCCGAAAACTGGAATGGTGTGCTGCCGCCCGCGCTGGCCTCGATCATGAAATATGACGGCAAGTATGTGGCCGCGCCGGTGAACATTCACCGCGTCGACTGGCTCTGGGGCAGCCCCAGCGCGCTGGAAAAGGCAGGCGTGGCGGCAATGCCGACCACATGGGAAGAGTTCAACGCCGCCGCAGAAAAGCTGCAGGCGGCGGGGATCATCCCGCTGGCCCATGGCGGTCAGCCCTGGCAGGATGCCACGATCTTCGAAGATGTGGTGATGGGCATCGGCGGGGCTGATTTCTTTCGTGCCGCGCTGGTCGATCTGGATCAGGATGCGCTGAAAAGCGACATGATGATCGCGGTCTTCGATCAGATGCGTACGATGCGCGGCTATGTCGACCCGAACTTTTCGGGCCGCGACTGGAACCTGGCGACGGCGATGGTGATCCGTGGCGAGGCCGGCTTTCAGATCATGGGCGACTGGGCCAAGGGCGAGTTTCTGGCCGCCGGTCTGGTGCCGGGCACGGATTTCCTGTGTGCCCCGACGCCGGGCAAGGGGTTCATTCTGAACTCTGACAGCTTCGCCTTCTTCAAGGTGAAGGGCAAAGAGAACCTGGCCGGGCAACAGGTGCTGGCCAGCCTGATCATGTCGCCCGATTTCCAGAAGACATTCAACCTGGCCAAGGGGTCGATCCCGGCCCGGACGGATGTGCCGCTGGACGATTTCGATGCCTGCGCCCAGCTTTCGCATTCCGATCTGCTGGCCGCGATCGAAAGCGACGCACTGGTGCCCTCGATGGCGCATGAAATGGCTGTGTCCCGTTCGGTTCGGGGCGAGTTCATGGACGTTGTGACCAACTTCTTCAACTCCGACATGGGGTCCGAAGAGGCCGTTCAGCAACTTGCCGCCGCCATCGCGCGCGCGCAGTAACAGCAAGGCAAGGCGGCCCGGCGCATCCCGCGCCGGGCCCCTGTCAGAGCCATGGCACACAGCATATCCCCCTCCCGCGCGATCGGTCGATTTCTGGACCGCTGGCTTCCGCAGATGGTCGTTTCGCCGCTGTTCGCGCTGAGCCTGTTCTTCGTCTATGCGTTCATCGCGTGGACGGCCTATATCTCCTTCACCAAATCCGGCGTGCTGCCGAACTATACGTTCGAGGGGCTGCTACAGTATGACCGCCTGTGGGCCACGCCGCGCTGGCATGTGGCGCTGCGCAACCTTCTGGTGTTTTCGTCGCTGTTCATCGGGTTTTGCCTGGTGGTGGGCATGTTGCTGGCCATGCTTCTGGATCAGCGCATTCGCATCGAGGGCGTGATCCGCACGATCTATCTGTATCCCATGGCGCTGTCGTTCATCGTCACCGGCACGGTCTGGAAATGGATCATGAACCCCGGTCTGGGAATCGAACGGCTGGTGCGCCAGCTCGGGTTCGAAAGCTTTACCTTCGACTGGTTGGTGAACCCCGATTTTGCGATTTACACCATTGTCATTGCCGGGGTCTGGCAATCCTCGGGCTATGCGATGGCGCTGTTTCTGGCCGGGCTGCGCTCGGTCGATGACGAGGTGCTGAAGGCCGCCGCCATCGACGGGGCCGGCACCATCCGTACCTATTTCAGCATCGTGCTGCCGATGATGCGGCCGGTGTTCATGTCCACCGTCATCATCCTGGCACACCAGGCGATCAAAAGCTTTGATCTGGTCATGGCGCTGACCGGCGGCGGGCCGGGCTATGCCACCGACATGCCCGCGACCTTCATGTATGCCTATGCTTTCCAGCGCAGCGAACTGGGCCTTGCCGCGGCCAGCGCGGTGATGATGCTGATGACCGTGATCGCGATCATCGTGCCCTATCTCTATTCCGAACTGAGGAGGGGCGCCCGATGAAACGCGCACAACAAAGCGGCATCGTGCGGCGCAGCGGCCTTGGCCCGACGGTGCAGCGGGTGATCCTGTTCACGGTGCTGGGGCTGTTTTGCCTCTATTATCTGGCGCCGCTGGTGGTGATGATCTCGACCTCGCTCAAGTCGCTGGAAGAGATCCGCATGGGCACCCTGATCAGCCTGCCGCGCGCGGTCACCTTCGACGCCTGGGAAAAGGCGTGGGGGTCGGCCTGTGTCGGCGTGCGCTGTCACGGGCTGAAACCCTATGTGATGAATTCGGTGATGATGGTCCTTCCGGCGGTGGCGCTTTCGACCCTGCTGGGCGCGCTGAATGGCTATGCGTTGACCAAGTGGCGGTTTCGCGGCGCCGATATCATCTTCGCGCTGATCCTGTTCGGCGCCTTCATCCCGTTTCAGGTGGTCCTGCTGCCGATGGCGCGGACGTTGGGTTTTCTGGGGCTTGCCGGTACCATTCCCGGTCTGGTGCTGGTGCACACGGTCTATGGGCTGGCCTTCACCACGCTGTTCTTCCGCAACTTCTTTATCGGGGTTCCCGACGGGATCGTGCAGGCGGCGCAGGTGGATGGGGCCGGGTTCTTCGGCATCTTCTTTCGGATCGTGTTGCCGATGTCGCTGCCGGCGATCGTGGTGACGGTGATCTGGCAGTTCACCCAGATCTGGAACGACTTCCTGTTCGGCATCGCCTTCACGGTGGGCGAAAGCAACCCGGTGACGGTGGCGCTGAACAATGTGGTCAACACCTCGACCGGAGTGAAGGAATACAACGTGGACATGGCTGCCGCGATCATCGCCGCGCTGCCGACGCTTCTGGTCTATGTGGTGGCAGGCAAATACTTTGTCCGTGGCCTGGCGGCCGGGGCGGTGAAGGGATAACGCAATGTCGGATATTCGACTGGAAAAACTCTGCAAAAGCTTTGGCACGACCGAGGTGATCAAAGGCATCGACCTGGAGATCGGGGCAGGCGAATTCGTGGTGCTGGTCGGCCCTTCGGGTTGCGGGAAATCCACCCTGCTGAACCTGATCGCGGGGCTGGAAACCGTGACCTCCGGCGCGATCCTGATGGCCGGGGAAAAGGTGAACGACGTGCCACCGCGCGAACGCAACATCGCGATGGTGTTTCAGTCCTACGCGCTTTATCCGACCAAGACGGTGCGCGACAACATCACCTTCGGCATGGCCACACGGCATGTGCCCAAGCCAGAGCAGGAGGCCGCGCTGAAAGAGTTCAGCACGCTTCTGCACATCGAGGACTATCTCGACCGCAAGCCGGGCCAGCTGTCGGGCGGTCAGCGCCAGCGGGTGGCGATGGGGCGCGCGCTGGTGCGCAAGCCCGACATCTTTCTGTTTGACGAGCCGCTCTCGAATCTCGACGCTAAGCTGCGGATCGAGATGCGCACCGAGATCAAGAAACTGCACCAAAGACTGGGCAAGACCATCGTCTATGTCACCCATGACCAGATCGAGGCGATGACGCTGGCCACCCGGATCGCGGTGATGGATGCGGGTCATATCCGCCAGTTCGCCGACCCGACCACGATCTATGAGGAGCCGGTCGACCTGTTCGTGGCGGGCTTCATGGGATCGCCGCCGATGAACATGATCCCCGGCACACTGCGGAACATTGGCGGCATGGTGGTGGATTGCGATGTCGCGGGTGACCCGCCGCTGCACTTTCCGTTGCCCGACAAGATCGCGCGCCGCGTGGACGGCCAAGAGGGGCTGGAAGTCGTGATGGGCCTGCGCCCGGAAACCATCTTTGCGGCGGGGTCCGAACTGCCCGGTCCCAATCGTTTCGTCTTCGAGCGCCCGATCGAGGTCGAAGAGCCGACCGGCCCCGACACGATGCTGGTGTTCGAGATCGGCGGGCGCGACCTGATCGCCCGCGTCCGGCCGCAGGATTCGCGCCCGCAGGGCACGCTGTTCCGGTTCGAGGTCGAAATGGAAAAGGCCAAGCTGTTCGACGCGAAAACCGGGATGCGGCTTTGACAGGTTCCAGGGCTTGCGGCCGATGCCGACACACGGTCGGGCAAAATCGTGAACGTTGTTATGGATCAATGATATCGGTGGTGGTTTGACGCATTCTGATCGGGCTGCGCCCGGATAGCTTCCGCACCGGGGATGCAGTTGCGCAAACCATCGGGAAGGACGGATATGGCGGTTGAAGGCAGGCAAACCGGCGGGCAGGGACAGGGCGCCGGTCCTGGGGCGCATCCTGTCGGGCATCGTCGCCGGGGGCGCGGATGAACGGGTTGATTGACCAGATGATCGCGGCGCAGGACGCCCATCTTCTGGAATGCCTGCTGCTTTTTGTGATCCCCTTTTTGCACGAGGATGTGGCGATCTTCACCGGCGCCATGCTGGTCGTCGAATATGGCCTGCCGGTCTGGTTGGCCCTTGGGGCGATCTTTCTGGGGATGATCGTCAGCGATTTCTGGCTTTACAGCGTGGGCAATCTTGCCAGCCGCAACGTGCGGCTGCGGCGCATGATCGGCGGTCAGCGGATCGAGCGGTTGCGGATCTGGGTCGAAAGCAATGCCGGGCCGCTGATCGTGATCGCCCGCGCGCTGCCGGGGCTCATGTTTCCGGTCTATATCGCCTGCGGGATGTTTCGGGTGCCGCTGCGCCGGTTCGGCCTTCTGACGGTTCTGACGGCCCTGCTGTATCTTCCTGTCGTCTTTTATCTGGTCCGAACCTTTGGCGGCGCGGTGCTGTCCTGGCTGGGAACCTGGTCCTGGATCGCCGCCCTTGCCGCCTTCGCGGTATTCGCCCTGGCCAGCAGCGCGCGCCCGAACTGGGAGCGTGCCATCCGTTTCGCCCGGGCCGGAAGTCAGGCAATCCGCAAGGCGGCCAAACCGGCCCGGCCCGCCGGGGCGACCCATTCGGGCATGCCATCGCTGGCCCGGCTGCGCCATACGATCAGCTTTGCTGAAAAGATGCCGACGACGATTTTCTACATTCCGCTGGCCGCGCAATGGGTCTGGCTGGGTCTGCGCAACCGGAGCCAGTCGCTGCCGACGCTCGCCAATCCGAAGATCGAGATGGGCGGCCTGTGGGGCGAGTCGAAATCGGCCTATCTGGACATGGTCGCGCCCGAGCAACGGGGCTGGCTGGCCGAGTATACGACATTGACCCGCGCACAGGGGCATGGCGATCCGGCCGACGACCTGCGCGCGGCCGAGGCGGCGATGGCGGCGGCGGGGCTGACCTTTCCCGTTGTGGTGAAGCCCGATGTCGGATGGCGCGGCTACGGTGTGCAACTGTTGCCCGACAGCGCGGCGCTGGCGCGTTATCTGGCGGCGTTTCCGGCCGGTCGGCGCTATCTGCTGCAACGCCCGCTTTTGATGGATGGCGAGGCCGGGGTGCTGTATGTCCGGCTGCCCGGCGAGGAAAGCGGCCGCATCCTGTCGCTGACCTTTCGCTATTTTCCCTATGTGGTCGGCGACGGGGTTTCGACCCTGCGCAATCTGGTGCTGGGCAGCGAACGGACCGCCTGGAAGGCCGGCGCCCATCTGGGACTGGATGCGATGCACCAGGGCGCCAGCGCCGAGGCGCTGGGCCGGGTGCCGGCGGCGGGCGAGGTGGTGCGCCTGTCCTTTATCGGTTCCAACCGGGTCGGGGGCCTTTATCGCGATGCCCATGCGGAAATCACACCCGCGCTGGAGCGCCGCTTCGACGAAATCTCGAAGGCGCTTCCTGAATTCTATTATGCCCGCTACGACATCCGCTTCGCATCGGTCGAGCGGCTGCGCGAGGGCGAAGAGTTCGGCATCATCGAGATCAACGGCGCCGGGGGCGAGTCGATCCATGTCTGGGACCCCGAGACGCCGCTGCGCGAGGTTTACCGCGATCTTTTCGAGCAGCAGCGCCTGCTGTTCGAGATCGGCGCGCGCAACCGGGCCCGCGGCTATCGCCCCAAGGGGCTGGCGCCGATGCTGATCGCGGCGTGGCGTCAGCACCGGATGATAACCGGTTACCCGCCGTCGTCATGATACGCCGGTGGCGAAGGTCCGGGACAAGGAATGGATCAGACTTTCGGCATTGCCGGGCCGCGCCCTGCCGGTTCAGCCCGAGCGTTCGATATCGCCGACGGCCAACACGGGCGATGCGTCCATGTCTTCGGCATCCAGCATCGAAGCCACCCGTTCCAGCACGGCGACGATCATCGCCTGTTCCCATTCCTCCAGCGCCTCGAATTCCCGCACATAGCGTTGCTGCAACGGATCGGGGGCCGTGGCGACGGTTTGCCGGCCGGTATCGGTGATCAGCAGATTGGTCTGCCGCCTGTCGGTCTCGGACCGCTGGCGCTGTAACAACCCCTTGGTTTCAAGCTTGTTGATCAGCGCCGTCACGGTGGCCTGCGTGACCCCCATCCGGCCCGACAGCTCTTTGGGGGTGCTGAACCCTTTTTCGGCGACGATCTGCAGCACGCGCAACTGCACGGCGGTCAGCCCGGCCTCTTTGGCAAGCTTGCGCCCGTAAAGCTCGGTCGCGCGCAGAATGCGGCGCAATGCGATCAGGCTGACATCGGTGCGATCCATCACATCTCCGGGGCAAGGGCTGGTACGACTTTGCAGAGGAATCCACAGGTTTCAACCGTTTCGCGCGTTGTTGCTGGTAATGGTTCGCTTTGTAAATCAGAGATTTCAGGAAATTGATTAGATTTATAAATTATTAATCTCATAATTTATGACATATTTTGTTCATATTGGGTCAATTCACTTCGCTTCTTGAAATAATAACCTCGCCGCCATATATTTAGCAAAGCGAAGTAAAAAGAGGCGCGTTGGTCATGCAAAACAGGTCTGAACAGGTTTCCCGCAATGCTGTTACATTGCGCCGGCCCACCGGGGGCGACGGCGCGGCGGTCTGGGCGCTTGTAAAAAGCTGCAAGCCGCTGGATGAGAATTCCATGTATTGCAACCTGCTTCAGTGCGACCACTTCGCCGATACCTGCGTCCTTGCCGAACGTGATGGCGAGGTTGTCGGCTGGATCTCGGGCTATACGCGACCGGACGATGCCGAAACGCTGTTCGTCTGGCAGGTTGCCGTGTCGCCTGCGGCGCGCGGCTGCGGGCTTGGGCGCCGGATGCTTCTGGCGCTTCTGAACCGTCCCGCCTGTGCCGGGGTGACCCGCCTGCAAACCACCATCACCACGGATAACGCGGCCTCGTGGGCGCTGTTTTCCCGGCTCGCCGACGGTATCGGCGGCGCGCTGGACAGCGCGGCGCATTTCACCCGCGAGGGTCACTTTGATGGCCATCACGCGACCGAACACATGGTCACGATCTCTTTCGCCGAACAAGCAAGGCGCGCGGCCTGATCCCGGCGCTGCCGCCCCTCCCATTCCCAAAACAAAGGTTCCACCATGTCGTCTGATACGTCAGCCGAAATCAGTATTTTCAAACGCCGTGAATCCGATGCCCGCAGTTACTGCCGCAGCTTCGACACGGTTTTCACCTGTGCCAGCGGATCGGAAATCACCGATGTGAAGGGGCGCAGCTATATCGACTTTCTGGCGGGGTGTTCCTCGCTCAATTACGGGCACAACGACCCGGATATGAAACAGGCGCTGGTGCAGCACATCGCCGGTGACGGGATCGCCCACGGGCTGGATCTGCACACCGATACCAAGGCCGGTTTCCTGGGCGCGTTCGATCAGCATATCCTTGCCCCGCGCGGAATGGATCACCGGGTGATGTTCACCGGCCCCACCGGCGCCAATGCGGTCGAGGCCGCGATGAAACTGGCGCGCAAGGTCACCGGGCGCACCAACATCATTGCCTTCACCAACGGTTTTCACGGCGTGACCCTGGGGGCGCTGGCCGCCACCGGCAACAGCTATCACCGGGGCGGTGCGGGGATGACGCTGAACGGCGTCACCCGGATGCCCTATGACGGCTATATGGGCGAAGATTGCGATACCACCAAGTTTCTGGAGGCGATGCTGAGCGATCGCTCCAGCGGCATGGACGCGCCCGCCGCGATCATCCTTGAGACCGTGCAGGGCGAAGGCGGTCTGAACGCCGCGCGTCCCGAATGGGTGCGGCGTGTGGCCGACCTGGCGCAGGCGCATGGCGCGCTGCTGATCATCGATGACATTCAGGCGGGCTGCGGGCGTACCGGCACGTTCTTTTCGTTCGAGGATATGGGCGTGACCCCCGACATCGTGACGATGGCGAAATCGATTTCGGGCTTCGGCCTGCCGATGGCGCTGATGCTGGTGCGGCCCGAGCATGACGTGTTCGGCCCGGCCGAGCATAACGGCACCTTCCGCGGCAACACCCATGCCTTTGTCACCGCCCGCGTCGCGGTCGAAAAATTCTGGGCGGATGACGCGTTCCAGAACGAACTGGCCGACAAGGCGGTGGCGCTGACCACGGGGCTGGCCGATCTGGCCGCGCTGATCCCCGGTGCGTTCCTCAAGGGGCGCGGACTGATGCAGGGGGTCGATGTGGGCTCGGGTGAATTGGCCGGTGCGATTTGCGCGCGCGCCTTCGCCAACGGGCTTGTGATCGAAACCTCGGGCCCCGAAGATCAGGTGGTCAAGGTGCTGGCACCGCTGACCACCCCCGATGCGACCTTCCGCAAGGGGTTGAACATTCTTCTCGACGCGGCCCGCGATGTGGTCGCCACACAGCAATTCGCAGCGGAGTAACCCCCATGATCGTTCGCGACTTTCACGACCTTTCCGACACCGACCGCGCCGTATCGGATGCCGGGTGGACATCCGTGCGGATGCTGCTGGCCGATGACGGCATGGGGTTCAGCTTTCACATCACCACGCTGAAGGCGGGCTCGGAACATACGTTTGAATACAAGAACCACTTTGAAAGCGTCTATTGCATGCAGGGCACCGGTACGATCACCGATCTGAAGACCGGCCAGACGCACGCGATCAAGCCCGGTGTGATGTATGCGCTGAACCTGCACGACCGCCACACCCTGCGCGCCGAGGACGAACTGGTCATGGCCTGCGTCTTCAATCCGCCCGTCACGGGTAGCGAAGTACACCGCGCCGACGGTTCCTACGCCGCGGCAGACGGATAACAGAAGGCACCCGGCCCGACCGGGTGAGATACACGTGAATTATTCCGACCATACCGTCGAAAAAATCGGCGGCACCTCTATGTCGCGGCTGAACGAGCTGCTGGACACGCTGTTCATCGGCGGCCGCAAGGATGCCGCGCTTTACAACCGGATTTTCGTGGTCTCTGCCTTTGGCGGGATCACGAACCTGTTGCTGGAGCACAAGAAAAGCGGCGAGCCGGGGGTCTATGCCCTGTTCGCCAGCGCCGAGAGCGATCACGGCTGGCTGGACGCGCTGACCCGCGTGGCCGAAGCCATGGCCACGGCGCACGGTCAGGTGCTGACCCATCCCGGCGATCTGCGCGAGGCCGACGATTTCGTGCGCGAACGCATCGAAGGCGCGCGCAGCTGTCTGATCGACCTGCAGCGCCTGTGTTCCTATGGCCATTTCCGCCTGTCGCAGCATATGCGCATCATCCGCGAGCTGCTGTCGGGGCTGGGCGAGGCGCATTCCGCCTTTACCACCACGCTGCTGCTGCGCCGCGCCGGCGCCCGGGCCCGGTTCATCGACCTGTCGGGCTGGCGCGACGAGCGCGAGCTGAGCCTTGAAGAGCGGCTGTTGGCCGGGCTGCAAGATGCCGATCCGGCCAAGGAATTGCTGGTCGTCACCGGCTATGCCCAGTGCGGCGAAGGCTTGATGCAGGAATTCGACCGTGGCTATTCCGAGGTCACGTTCAGCCGCATCGCCGCCCTGACCGGCGCGCGCGAGGCGATCATCCACAAGGAATTCCATCTGTCCTCGGCCGATCCCAACCTTGTCGGCGCCGATGCGGTGTGCAAGTTGGGCCACACCAATTACGACGTGGCCGACCAGTTGTCGAACATGGGGATGGAGGCGATCCACCCCAAGGCGGCGCGCACCCTGCGTCAGGCCGGCGTGCCCCTGCGCGTGACCAATGCGTTCGAACCCGACGATCCCGGCACCCTGATCGACGACCAGCCCGCCACCGCGCCTGCGGCCGAGATCGTGACCGGGTTGAATGTCTATGCGCTGGAGCTGTTCGAGCAGGACATGCTGGGGGTCAAAGGCTATGACGCGACGATCCTTGATCTGCTGCGCCGTCACAACGTGCGCATCGTGTCCAAAAGCTCGAACGCGAACACGATCACCCATTTCGTGGACGCGCCGCTGAAATCCATCCGCCGGGTCGAGCGTGACCTGAACGACGCCTATCCGTCGGCCGATGTGACGGTGCGGGCGCTGTCGCTGGCCTCGGTGATCGGGCGCGACCTTCAGGGGTTGCGGGTGCTCAGCCGGGGCATGGTGGCGCTGGAAAAGGCGGGGATCGAGGTGATTTCCGCGCAACAGACCACGCGCAGGGTGGATGTGCAGTTCGTCGTGCCGCGCGAAAGTCTGGATGAAACGATCCGCACCATGCACGCGCTGTATTTCCCCGTCGCGCAATCCGAATTGCACAAGCGGGCGGCCTGACGATCGGGCCGCCCTTCGGGGCACACGCATTCAGGTGGGCAGAAAGCCTTTTACCTCGTCGCTGGACACCACATGGCAATAGATCATGTTGATGGTTTCCAACTCGTTGAGATGCAGCGCCTCGGTGGCGGCGGCGCAGCAATCTTCGACCACGATCACCTCAAAGCTTTCATCCGCCAGGCTGCGCACCGTGGACGAAACGCACTGATCGGTGAAGATCCCGGCGCAGATCGTGGTGGTGATCCCCATATTCGCCAGGATCAGCCGCAGGTTGGTGCCGGTCAGCGCGCTGTCGGTGGTTTTCAGTACCGTGATCTCGTCGCCCTGCGGGGCCAGTTCGGGCACGATCTGGCTTTCCCCGGTGTCCTTGGGCATCAGCAGATAGTTGAACCCGGGCTTCTTCTGGCTGAGCGAGCGGTCGCGGCCATCATCCTTCAGACAGGCGATCCGGGCAAAGATCACCTCGATCCCGCTGGTGCGGGCCCAGGCGATCAGCCCCGCCGTGCGCGGGATCACCTGGCCGTTCATCCGGTCGTAAAACGGCTGCCAGCGCGCGGCCTCTGCCGGGTCGTCATCGGGTGCCAGATAGGTGTTCTGGATGTCGATCACCAGCAACGCGGTGCGTGCGGCGTCCAGCACGATATCGTCGGGCTCGGGGGCCGTGGCGTAATAGAAGGAACGATAGGCGGTTTTCCAGCTCATGTCAGATCTCCGCGATTGCCTCCAGGCTTTCGGGCAGGATCTGGCCGCCATCCACCACGATCTGCTGGCCGGTGATATAGGCGGCCTCGTCCGAGGCAAAGAACAGCGCGGCATTGCCGATATCCTCGACCGCGCCCAGCCGTTTCAGCGGGATCGAGGCGGCCATGGTTTTCAGATAGTCGGCCCCCAGATCCTGCAACCCTTCGGTATAGATATTGCCCGGCATCACCGCATTGATCGTGGTGTTATAGCGCGCCAGTTCCATCGCGGCGGTCTTGAGAAAACCAAGCTGGCCGGATTTCGACGCGCCGTAATGGGCCCAGCCGGGAAAGCCGGTCACCGGGCCGGTGATCGACGAGGTCAGTACCACGCGGCCCTTTCCGGCGGCCTCGAATTCCGGGATGCAGGCCTTGACGCACAGGAAGCTGCTTTTGAGGTTGGTGGCCATGACATGGTCCCAGTCCTCGGGCGCCATGTCGATCAGCTTGACCTGCGGGAAAATCCCGGCATTGGCGCACAGGATATCGACGCTGCCGAAGGCGGCTTTGGTCGCGGCGACAAGGCCCTGCACATCGCCCCAGTCGGACACGTCGCACAGGTGATAGGCGGCGGTTCCGCCCGCGGCCTCGATCTCGGCCACGGTGTCCTGCGCTGCCGCTTCGCCCCGCGCGGCGATCATGACCGGCGCGCCCTTGGCGGCGAACACCTTGGCGATGCCCTTGCCGATCCCTTTCGAGCCGCCGGTGACGATCGTGGCGCGTCCCTTGATGGAATTGAACATGGTGTCCCCCTTATTGATGTCTGGATGCGGTAAGGCTGCGGATGGCCCGCAGCAGCCAGGGCAGCGTCAGGCCAAGCGTCAGCAGAACGACCGACGCGGCAACGGACAGCATGCCCACGGTCGGCACGAGCGGCGAATAGCCCGACACCATCTTGGCATACAGCCATTCGGGCAGGGTCGAATCCGCGCCTGTGGTGAACAGCGACAGCGGAAAATTGCCCCACGACAGCAGAAAGGCGAATAGTCCCGCCGAAATCACGCCGGGCATCAGCAGCGGGATCGTGACCTCGCGCAGGATGTCCCAGGTGTTGGCGCCCATGTCGCGGGCGGCTTCCTCCAGCGCGGCATCGAAACTGTAGGCGCGGATCGCGATCACCAGCGTGGCGATCGGCACGATCCAGACCAGATGCGCCACAATGGCGGTTTTCCAGCTTGGGATGATGCCGATGGCGTTGAACCACATCAACAGGGCCAGCCCCAGCACGGTCTGGGGAAAGAAGATCGGCAGCAGGATCAGTTTTTGATACAGCTTGCGGTAGCGCCACTGATAGCGGGCAAAGGCCAGCGCGCCAAAAAAACCCATCACCATCGATAGCACGGTCACGATCCCCGCGACGCGCAGCGACACGAACAGCAACTCGCGTACCGTGTCGCTGGCCAGCGCCTCGCCGTACCAGCCGGTGGCGTAGCGCCGGATCGGAAAGCTCAGATACCGCGCCTTCGACACCGACGCAAAGCCGACCGACACCAGCGGCACATAGAGAAAGGCAAGGATCAACAGGCCGTAGATCACAAGGGCGGCGCGGGTCAGGCGATGGGGCCGCATCAGCCGCGCCTCCCGATCATGCTGTCCAGATCGGCCTTCGAGATGCCCCAGACCGCCAGCGCCCCGACAATCGCGATCAGCACCATGGCAAGGGCCGATCCCAGCGGCCAGTTCTGGCCATAGGTAAAGGCGGTCTCGACCTCGTCGGCGATGACGATCACGGTCTGCCCGCCCAGCAGCTTGCTTTCGGCAATCGCCCCGGCGGCCAGCACGAAGGTCAGCAGGCTGCCGACCATGATCCCCGGCGCGGCCAGCGGAATGTCGATTTCCCACAGGATCTGCCAGCGGCTGGCGCCCAGATCGAACGCGGCCTGCCGGGCGTCGTCGGGGACCATGGAAATCCCCTGCGCCAGCGGAAACAGCATGAAGGGCAGATAGACATAGACCAGCCCGAAAACGATCACCGGCACGTTGTAGAGCAGCCCGTCAAAGCCCGACCCGGTCCAGTGGCGCAGGTACCCCTCGATCAGGCCGCCCTTCATCAGGGTCAGGCCCCAGCCGAACAGCCGGATGTTTTCCGACACGAACAGGGTCATCACCACGCCGATGGTCAGCACCAGGCTGAAGCGGCCAAAGACCTTTGCCATGCCGAAGGCCAGCGGCCAGCAGATCACGAACAGGATCACCGTGGCGACCAGCGCCATGCCCAGCGACCAGGCGATCGATTTCCAGTACCCCTGTTTCAGGAAGGTGCCATAGGCCGAAAAATCGGGGATATGCGCCAGTGAGAACACCTTGGCGGGCATGATCGAAAACCCCGCCACCAGAAGGATCGGCGCCAGAAAGGCCAGACACAGGAACAGGCCCAGCGGCAGTGCATAAAGAAAGCCAAGCCGGCTGTTATGACGTTCCATCGCCGGCCCCCCCAATCAAGTGACAGGCGGCGGCGGCGCAGCCCAGCCGTACCGGCAGCCCCTCGCTTGCGCCCTCGGCGGCGATGCGGTTTTCGCGCAACAGCTCCAGCACCACGGGCTGGCCCGACGGCAGGGCGATCGCATATTGGATGCGCGACCCGAGGATGTATTCGGCGGTGACCGTGCCGTCCAGCATGATCTCGGCCGTTTCGTCCGGGGCCAGAACATGCAGGTTTTCGGGGCGGATCATCAGCGTGCCGTGGGCGGGCATCAGGGGCGCACCGACCTGCGGTGCGACCGTCACCCCGGCAAAGCCGCCATCTGCGGCGGGGAACAGATTGACCTCGCCCATGAAGCCCGCAACGAAGGTACTGACCGGGCGGGCATAGATTTCATCCGCCGGCGCGATCTGCTCGAACCGGCCCGCGCGCATGATCGCGATCCGGTCGGACATCACCATCGCCTCTTCCAGACTATGGGTGATGTAGACGAAGGTCTTGCCGGTCCTGCGGTGCAGGTCTTTCAGCTCTTTTTCCAGCGTCTTGCGCAGCCGGTAATCCAGTGCCGACAGGGGCTCGTCGAAAAACAGGATCTCGGGATCGAAGGCCAGCGCCCGCGCCAGGGCGACACGCTGCTTTTCACCGCCCGAGCATTGGTCGATCCGCTTGCCGTAATACTCCGCAGGCAGGCGCAGCAGCGTCAGCAGTTCCAGCGCGCGGGCCTTGCGTTCAGCCGCGGGCACCTTGCGCAGTTTCAGCGGAAACTCGATGTTCTGGCCCACCGTGCGGTGCGGAAACAGCGCCAGCGACTGAAACACCATGCAGGTCGGACGCTTGTTGGCGGGGATCTGGTCGATCCGCAGGTCGCGCAGCCAGATCGCGCCATCGGTCGGTTCATCCATGCCGACCAGCAGCCGGATCAGCGTGGTCTTTCCGCTGCCCGATGGGCCGACAATGGCAAGGAATTCACCGTCGCGCACATTCAGATCAATCGAATGCAGCGCGGTGAAATCGTCAAAGGTCTTGTTCAGCGCAGTGATGCGCAGGATCGGCGTATCGCCCATGAGGTGCCTTCGTTTTGATCGCCGGCGGCCCCGGCGCAGGAATGCGCGGGGCCGCCCCTGGATATACGTCAGGGTCAGCCGCGCTTGGCCGCGGTATAGATTTCCATCAGTTTGTCATAGTCCGCGATTACGTCATATTCGACCGACCGCGACATTTCCTCGGGCAGGCTGTCCCACTGGATCGCGTCCAGTTCGTCGCTGTCCCATTGCGCGAAAACCTCTGGATTGCCCATCTGGCTGACTGGGTTATAGGTGCCCTCGGCAAAGCCCACGGCCTTGCAGATCTCGGGCTTTTGCACGAATTCCAGGAAATCCTCGGCCAGCGGGCTGGGATCGGGATTGTTGACCAGCGAGGTCAGCTCGATCCACACGACGCCGCCCTTGCCGTCGATCGGCCCCGATTTCGGGGTGATGCCGCGGATATTGGTCAGCCCGTCCAGACGTGCAGGGCTGGCGGTATAGGTGCCGCCGGTGAAATAGGCGTCGATCTCGCCGTTGATCAGGGCGGTGTTCATCGCCACCAGATCGTCGGTCAACAGCTTGGCGCCGCCGAAGATCTGCTCGGCCACGCCGGTGAAGGTGGCGAACCCGGCCTCGTCCAATGGCTTGAACGGATTCAGGTCGCCGGTGATGCACATGTGCATGACGTTCCAGTTGTCATAGGTCAGGATGCCATAGCGATCCTTCATCGCCGGATCGAGGAACAGCTTCCAGCCCTGATCTTCGGCCAGTTCGCGGCTGATCTTGTCGGTGTTCACCACGAAAGAGAACGGGCCATACCGCTGCGGCATGCCGATCAGATCGCCATTGTCGGCGAAGGCAAGCGGGTAGGGAGCCGAAAATTCCGGCGCCATGGTTTCGAAATACGGCAAGAAGCGGTCCTTGTTCAGCGGCTTGATCAACCCTTCGGGCAGAAGCTGACCGCGCGCCCAGGGCTGGTTGAGGTTGATCAGGTCCCAGACCTTCACCTCGCCCGCGCGCAGCTTGTTGATCATGTCGGGGTCCGAGGTGCCGCTTTCGGCGCGCACGGTGGCGCCGGGGTGCAGCTTGCGGAACGGGCCCAGCACGTCGTCGGTGTTGTACCCTTCCCAGCACAGGATGTTCAGTTGATCCTCGCGCGAAGCCAGGGCGCGGCTGGCGGGCATCATCGCGGAAGCGCCGGCCAGGGCCCCGAGCCCGGCGGTGAAAGCACGGCGTGTCAGGCTCATCGTCAGTCTCCATCTCTCTGTTGGGTTATGCCGCGCGGGCGGGCCGCGCGGCGTTGTTCCGAGTGCAGTCGTTATGTTGCGCTGCAGCATTTGCCGATTTAGGATTCTCTAAAAAATTCGATGACGCAAGTAAAATGTTGCAAGTCACAGATTCAGTTTCTAGACTTGCCTCAAGATGCAGCAATGAAAGGCGCGGGGATGAGCGGTCTCTATCAGGATGGATTCGTCGAAGCGCTCAGAATCGGGGCGCAATCGGTGATGTCCCAATGGGGATTGTCCGATCGGACCGAGGTCACGCTGCTGACCCTGTCCGAGAATGCGACCTTTCTGGCCCGCGATCCCGACCGCCCGTCGCCGGTGATCCTGCGTGTGCACCGGCCCGACTATCACACGCGGGCCGAGATCGCGTCAGAACTGGCCTGGATTACCGCGCTGCGGCAGGATCAGGCCGTCGCGACCCCCGAACCGCTTGTCATGCAAAACGGCGATCTGATTGGTCAGTTCGAGGATGCCGGCCAGATCCGCCATGTCGTGGCCTTCGAATTCATGCCCGGCCGCGAACCCGACCCCGACGGCGATCTGGTGGATGGGTTCCGGTGCCTTGGCGGGATCAGCGCGCGGCTGCACGGCCATACCCGCCGCTGGCAGCCCCCTGCGGGATTTGTCCGCAAGACCTGGAATTTCGAAACCGCGCTGGGCGGTGCCCCGCT
This sequence comes from Actibacterium sp. D185-2, assembly GCF_054954595.1. NCBI lineage: Bacteria > Pseudomonadati > Pseudomonadota > Alphaproteobacteria > Rhodobacterales > Roseobacteraceae > Actibacterium > Actibacterium sp. D185-2. Next base: position 324,060 of record NZ_JBPWNX010000004.1, on the reverse strand, counting down.
TTGGGGGGAATGGCGCGCGGCACTGGGGTTGCGGCCCGAGGGCAAGGCGATGCTGGAACGGGTCTGCGTGCATCTTGACCGGACGCTGCACGCCTATGGCACCGGCCCGGACCGGTTCGGCCTGGTTCATGCGGATCTGCGGCTGGCCAATCTGCTGGTCGAGGGTGACCGGTTGGGTGTCATCGACTTCGACGATTGCGGCTTCAGCTGGTTCGCCTATGACTTCGCCGCCGCGATCAGCTTTCTGGAAACCAGCCCGGCGATCCCGGCCCTGCAGGAGGCCTGGGTCGCGGGCTACCGCGCCGTTGCGCCGCTGGACGACGAACATGTCGCGATGCTGCCCACATTCATCATGTTCCGCCGGCTGCTGCTGACCGCCTGGATCGCCAGCCACGCGGAAACCGAAACCGCGCAATGGGCCGGGCTGGACCGGTTCACCGACGGGACGCTGGAGATTGCGGAAACCTATTTGAACGAAGTTCAGAAACAAGTGGTGTAACCGGAAATGAACAGCAAGGTTCGGCAGATCCTGGATATGAACGCTTTCGACAAAAGCTCGGTCCGGGCGGGCGAGGAGCCGGTGGCGCTGCGGCGCAGGCTCGACAATCTGGGCGCGGCCTCGGTGCTGTTCTACCGCGACCCGCTGGAGATCGCCTCGGCCGCGGGCAGTTGGATGATCAGCCGGGATGGCACGCACTATCTGGACTTCTACAACAATGTGCCGTCGGTCGGGCATTCGCATTCCGCCGTGGTGCGGGCGGTGGCCGATCAGATGGCGGTGCTGAACACCAACACGCGCTATCTGGTCGATATCGTGGACGACTATCTGGAGCGGCTGAAGGCGCGGCTGCCGCAGGGCCTGACGAATGTGGTCATGACCTGTTCGGGGTCGGAAGCGAACGATCTTGCCATGCGGGTGGCGCAGAAGGCCACCGGCGGCACCGGGTTTATCGTGACCGAAAACGCCTATCACGGGAATACCGCGCTGGTGACCCAGGTTTCGCCCTCGGCACTGAAACGGGCGGTTCTGCCCGATCACGTGGTGACGATCCCGGCCCCGTCCGCACAGGTTTTCGGCGCAGACCTGGCCGCCGGTTTCGCCGACAGCCTGCGCGCCGCGATTGCCACACTTGCGGCGCGCGGGCACAGACCGGCGGCTTTCATCTGCGATTCCATCTTTTCCAGCGATGGGATTTTCGCCGATCCGGCCGGGTTCCTGCAGCCTGCGGTCGCGGCGATCCGGGCCGCGGGCGGGCTGTTTCTGGCCGACGAGGTGCAGCCCGGATTTGCGCGGACCGGCGATTGCTTCTGGGGATTCGCGCGGCACGGGGTCACGCCCGACCTGATCACGATGGGCAAGCCGATGGGCAACGGATTTCCGATGGCGGCGATGGCCGCGCGGCCGGATTCTCTGGAAAAATTCTGCGAGGAAGTGGGCTATTTCAACACCTTCGGCGGAAATCCGGTTGCGGCGGCGGCGGGGCTGGCCGTGCTGAGCGTCATCGACGACGAGGGGTTGCAGCAGAACGCGCAAACGGTCGGCGCGCATCTGAAATCCCGGCTTTCGGCGCTGGCTGCGGCGGACCCGCGCATCGCCGATGTGCGCGGCGCGGGCCTGTTCATCGGGCTGGAACTGTGCGCGCCGGACGCGCCGGACAGCCCCGATCCGGGCTTTGCCCTGACGCTGATCGACCGCCTAAAAGAACGCCATATCCTGATCGGCGCGGCGGGTCGGTTCGGGAATACCCTGAAAATCCGCCCGCCGCTGTGCCTGAGCATGGACGAGGCCGATATCTTTGCCGATGCGCTGGGTGCGTCGCTGGCGGGTTGAACTAGGCTTTCGCCGGGCCGCCCGCCGTCAGGACCTCAACCTCGGCCTGTTTCAGGGCGCGGCCAAGCGGGCCGCCGGGCACCGCATCGCTGACCAGAATGTCGATATGGCTCCAGCGGGCATAGCGCGCGGTCGAGACCCGGTCGAATTTCGTCCTGTCGGCGACGACCATCCGCTGACCGGCCTGCCGCAGCATCGTGGCATAGACATCCGCCGCCTCGACCAGTGCGTCGCTTGGCCCGTCGGGCGCCAGCCCGCTGGCCCCGAGCACGGTCCAGTCGGCGTTGTATTCCGACAAGAAGCGGACGGTCTGGGCGCCATGCATCGCGCCTTCGCCCGAATGATAGAGGCCGGGCGCCATGATGACCTTGATCGTGGGGTTGAAGGACAGTGTTGTCGCCACGCCAAAGGAATGGGTGATCACGGTGATGTCGCGCATCTCGAACGCGATCCGGCGCGAGACATGCACCGTGGTCGCGCCCGACCCGATCATGATCACCCGTGCATCGGTCAGCCGGGGGACGGCGGCCCTGGCGATCGCGGTGCGCTCTTCCTTCAGCTCGTTCTGGCGGACCGACAGCGCGGGTTCGAGCCCCTGCCGCAACATCGCGCCGCCATAGGTGCGGCTGATCAACCCGCGCTCGGTCAGCTCGTCCAGATCCCGCCGGATCGTTTCGGTCGTTACCCCCAGTTCGCTGGCCAGCGCACCGACCCGCATCGTGGGAAGGGCCGTCAGTTGCGCGAGAATTTGGTTATGACGGCGGCTCTTCTTGTTCATCGCTCCGGGGCGTTCGGCTGTGCTGCTGCGGTTGAAGCAGAACTATAAGCCGCGCCGGGCCGCGCGTCACGCGGTTCGGTGGCGGGCGCCAATACGCCGCGCCGCCCCTTGCGTTTTGAACGGCGTTCCCATCTAGCCTTGCCGCAGACAGGCCTGAAACAGCCGCCGCGTGTTGTCGAAATCCATCGCCACCGGATTGCCGCCCACGCTGGGATCGTTCAGCGCCATTTCGGTCAGTTCGTCCAGCCGGTCGGACGGAACCCCCATATCGGTTAGCGTGTCGGGGATGCCCAGGGTCGCGCGCAGTTCCAGAACCCGCTGATAGAAACCGTCGAAACCACCCGGGATGCCAAGATAGGCGGCGGCCTGAACGATCCGGTCTTCGATGGCAGGGCGGTTGAAGGTCAGGACGGGCGGCATAACCACCGCGTTGGTCGTGCCGTGATGGGTGTTATAGACCGCGCCCACCGGATGGCTCAGCGCGTGGATCGCACCCAGACCCTTCTGAAAGGCCACGGCGCCCATGGCGGCGGCGCTCATCATATGGGCGCGGGCCTCCAGGTCGGTGCCGTCGGCATAGGCGCGGGGCAGGTAAGTGTCGACCAGCCGCATCCCTTCCAGCGCGATGCCCTGGCTCATCGGGTGATAATGCGGCGAGCAGAACGCCTCCAGGCAATGGGCGAAGGCATCCATGCCGGTCCCTGCGGTGATCGCCGCGGGCATTCCCACGGTCAGTTCCGGGTCGCAGATCACGACGCTGGGCAGCACCTTGGGATGGAAGATGATCTTTTTCACATGGGTTTCGGAATTGGTGATGACGCTGGCGCGCCCGACCTCGGATCCGGTGCCGGCGGTGGTGGGCACGGCGATGATCGGGGCGATGCCATCCGGGTCGGCGCGGGTCCACCAGTCGCCGATATCCTCGAAATCCCAGATCGGGCGGGTCTGGCCCGACATGAAGGCGATCATCTTGCCCAGATCGAGTCCCGAGCCGCCGCCGAAGGCGATCACCCCGTCATGGCCGCCCGCGCGATAGACGTCCAGCCCGGCGGCAAGGTTGATCTCGTTCGGGTTGGGGTCGACCTGCGCAAAAATCGCGCGGCCCAGCCCGGCGGCCTGCATCAGGTCAAGCGTCGCCACGGTGATCGGCAGCGGTGCCAGCCCGCGGTCGGTGACCAGAAGCGGGCGTTCGATACCGGCCTGTGCGCAGGCCTCGGCCAGTTCTTTGATCCGACCTGCGCCAAAGCGGATCGCGGTGGGGTAGGACCAGTTGCCAGTCAGTGTCATGATGTGACCTTCTTCAGGTGATAGGATTTGGGACGGGTCAGGTTGTGATAGCCGATCAGCGACAGCGCGCCGCCCTTGCCGGTCGATTTGCAGCCGGTCCAGCACAGCGCCGGGTCAAGGTAATCGGCGCGGTTCATGAACACCGTTCCGGTTTCGATTTCGCCGCCCAGCCGTTCGGCCCGTTCGGGATCGGCGGTCCACAGCGATGCGGTCAGGCCGAACGCGCTGTCATTCATCAGCGCCAGGGCTTCGGCGTCGCCCGACACCGGCATGATGCCGACCACGGGGCCAAAACTTTCGTCGCGCATCACCCGCATCGAATGGTCGACGCCGGTCAGGATCTGCGGCGTAAGGTAGGTGCCGCCGTCATCCTCGGCGAAGGGGGGGATATGGGCGGTGGCCCCGGCGGCCACGGCCTCGGCCACCTGCGCGCGGACTTCGTCCGCGAAACGGCGATGCGCCATCGGGCCCAGCGTGGTTTCGGAGCGCAGCGGATTACCAAGCCGGTAACCTTTCACCAGCGCGACCGATTTTTCGACAAAGGCACCGAACAGGGTTTCGTGAACATAGATCCGCTCGATCCCGCAACAGCACTGGCCGGAGTTGAACATCGCCGCATCCAGCAGCGTATCGACCGCCGCGTCCAGATCGGCGTCTTCCATCACATAGCCCGGATCCTTGCCGCCCAGTTCCAGCCCGACGCCGGTGAAGGTGCCCGCCGCCGCGCGTTCGATGGTCTGTCCGCCGCCGACCGAGCCGGTGAAGTTGACGAAGCCGAAGGATTTCGCGGCGATCAGGTCGGATGTCGTCTGATGGTCCAGAAACACGTTCTGGAACACGTCTTCGGGCACACCGGCCGCATGGAAGGCCTGTGCCAGGCGCTCGCCGACCAGCAGGGTCTGGGTCGCGTGTTTCAGCAGCACCGTATTGCCCGCGATCAGCGCCGGCGCGACCGAGTTGATCGCGGTCATGTAGGGATAGTTCCAGGGCGCGATGACCAACACCACACCATGCGGTTCACGCTTGATCAGCCGCCGGAACGTGGCGCTGTCCTCGATACTGATCGGGGCCAGCGCCTGTTCGGCGATCCCGGCCATATAGCTGGCGCGTTCGTTGAAGCCGCCGAACTCGCCGCCATAGCGGATGGGCCGGCCCATTTGCCGGGCCAGTTCCGGTACGATTTCGTCGTTCATTTCGCCGATGCGGGCGACCCCGGCCATGACCAGCGCGATACGCTGCTGCAACGGGCGGGCGGCCCAGTCTTTCTGTGCGGCGCGGGCGCGGGCGACGGCGTTGGCGGCCCCGTCCGGGCCCAGCACCGGACGTTCGGCATAGACCGATCCGTCGATCGGCGAGATACATTTCAGAACGTTGTTCATAGGTGTGTTCCTCAGGCGCGCTCGAACCCGCGCGCGATTTCCCAATCGGTGACTACGGCGTCGAAGGCTTGCTGTTCCCATTCGGCGGCGCGGGTGTAGTGATCGACAACAGCATCGCCGAAGGCGTCGCGCAGCATGGCCGATTGCCGCAGCTCTTCGGTGGCGTCGCGCAGGGTGGTGGGGATGTGGGTCCCGTTCCCTTCATAGGCATCGCCGGTGAAGGGCGTGCCGGGGTCGAGCTGTTCCTCGATCCCGCTGATCCCGGCGGCCAGCATCGCGGCAATCGCCAGATAGGGGTTCATGTCGGCGCCTGGCACGCGGCATTCGATCCGCACCGCGGGCGAGCCATCGCCGCACAGCCGGAACGCCGCCGTGCGGTTATCGACCGACCAGACCTTGCGCGTGGGCGCGAAGCTGCCGGTCTGGAACCGCTTGTAGCTGTTGACATAGGGCGCAAAGAACCAAGTGATGTCGCCCGCGTATTTCAGCAACCCGCCCAGATAGTGGCGCATCATCTGCGACATGCCCAGCGGGGCGTCGGGATCATAGAACAGCGGCGTGCCGTCGGTACCGCGCAGCGACTGATGCACATGGCTGGCCGAGCCCACGCGGGAGGCGTGCCATTTCGGCAAAAAGCTGACCGCGTGGCCCTTTTGCCAGCCGATTTCCTTGGCGGCGTGCTTGGCGATACTGTGGTAATCGGCGCAGTCCATCGCGCTGCCATAGCGGATGTTCAGTTCCTCCTGACCGGCCTCGGCCTCGCCCTTGGACCCCTCGACCGGGATGCCCGAGGCATAAAGCCCGTTGCGCAGGGTACGCATCACGCTTTCTTCCTTGGTGGTCTGAAGGATCTGGTAATCCTCGTTATAGCCGCTGATCGGGGTCAGATCGCGAAAACCCGCCTTGCGGATCTCGTCAAAGCTTTGCTCGAAGATGAAAAATTCCAGCTCGGTCGCGCAGACGGGCGTCAGGCCCATCGCCGCCAGCCGCGCAAGCTGCGATTTCAGCATCGCGCGGGGGGAATGGGCGATCTCGTGGTGGCCGTGATGATCCAGCACATCGCACAGCACCATCGCGGTGCCGTCCAGCCAGGCGGCGCGGCGCAGGGTGGCCATGTCGGGGCGCAGCAGGTAGTCGCCATAGCCGCGCGACCAGCTTGTGGCGGCATAGCCGTCCACCGTGTTCATTTCCAGATCGGTGGCCAGCAGATAGTTGCAGCAATGGGTTTCCTGCCAGGCGCTTTCCACGAAATGCTGCGCCAGAAAACGTTTGCCCATCAACCGGCCCTGCATGTCGACCATGCAGGCCAGAACGGTGTCGATCTCGCCCGACTCGGTCAGGTCTTTCAGCGCATCCAGCGTCAGGTTTCCGGGCATTGTGCTGCCTCTCCGGTTTTTAGCAAAGGAAGCCCCGGACCTGTGTCCGGGACTTCGGGTTTCGAAAGCGGGCCACCGGCCCGAAAGGACGATCAGCCGTAGCGGTAAGGCCGGCCGGCTTTCACCATGTCGGCGTTATACTGCTTAAAGATCTCGACCACCTTCGCCTTGGTTTCGGATTCGGCGGCGATTTCGTCCCAGAAGGTCAGCGCGGCGGCCTCGACCGTGGCCCATTCTTCGTCCGGGATGGTTGTCAGTTCCATCTTCGGGCCGTTGACCCGCAGGCTGGCCTCGCCGCCCCAATACCACCACTGGCGGTAATAATGCGACTGATCCATGCAGACCTTGAGCAGCTCTTTCAGGTGATCGGGCAGCTCGTTGTAGCGGTCCATGTTGGCAAAGAACGATCCGGCCCAAGCGCCCGAGATGTTGTTGGTCAGGAAATAGTTGGTCACATCGGCCCAGCCAACGGTGTAATCCTCGGTGATGCCCGACCAGGCGATGCCGTCCAACTCGCCGGTTTGCACGGCGACTTCGATGTCTTCCCAGGGCAGGGTGACCGGCACCACGCCGAACTGGGTCAGGAAGCGGCCGGCGGTCGGGAAGGTGAAGACGCGCTTGCCCTTCAGGTCTGCCAGGCTGTTGATCGGATCCTTGGTGGCGAAATGGCACGGATCCCACGCGCCCGCCGACAGGTGCTTGACGCCGACCTTGGAATATTCCGCATCCCAGATTTCATTCAGTCCGTACTGGTTGAACAGCACCGGCACATCCAGCGAATAGCGGCTGGCGAATGGGAAATAACCGCCAAACACCGTCACTTCGGTCGGCGAGGCCATGGAGTCGTCATCCGACTGCACCGCGTCGATCGTGCCCGACTGCATGGCGCGGAACAGCTCTCCGGTGGGGACAAGCTGATCGGCGAAGAACAGCTCGATCTGCATTTCGTCGCTGGCGATCTTGTTGAAGCTGTCGATGGCGGGCTTGATCACATGCTCGGCCAGCGCCGGGCCGGCATAGGTCTGCATCCGCCAGCGGATGGTCGATTGGGCCAGTGCGGGCGCGGCAAGACCCGCCGCCGGGATCAGCGCGGCACCCTTGATGAACTTACGTCTCGTCGTCATTTCCACTCTCCTTGTTGCTCTATGAATTGCTCCGTTATCGGAGTTCTTTAGGGGGTTATTTTCCGTAAACATAATTCGGCAGCCAAAGCGCGATCTGCGGGAACAGCATCACCACGGTCAGGGACAGGATCATCACCAGAACGAAGGGAACGATTGATCGGTAGATGTCGATCAGGCCGATTTCCGGCGGCGCCATCGCGCGCATCAGGAACAGGTTATAGCCGAAGGGCGGGGTCATATAGGCGATCTGCGTGGTGATCGTGTACAGCACACCGTACCAGATCAGATCGAACCCCAGCGCCTTGACCAGCGGCACATAAAGCGGTGCGACGATCACCAGCATGGCGGTGTCGTCCAGGAACGTGCCCATGACGATGAAGCTGAGCTGCATCAGGATCAGGATCATCCAGGGATCAAGGCCCAACTCGTCGGTGAACAGCGTGTCGATGGCGCGCACCGCGCCCAGCCCGTCGAACACCGCGCCAAAGCCAAGCGCGGCCAGGATGATCCACATGAACATGCACGAAATGCCCAGCGTGTTGCGCACCGAGTTCTCGAACACCTGCGCCGTCATCCGGCCTTTCAGAACGGCGGCCAGGAACGCGGCCAGCGCGCCCACCGCCGAACTTTCGACCAGCGAGGTCCAGCCGTTGATGAACGGCACCATCATCACCGCGAAGATGATCAGCGGCAGCAGCCCGGCGCGCAGCAGGCGCATCTTTTCGGCGCGGGTGATGCTCTCGCGCTCGCTTTCGGGCAGGACCGGGCCCAGTTCGGGTTGCAGCCAGCAGCGGATCACGACGTAAAGCACGAACATCGCCGCCATCATCAGCCCGGGAAACAGGCCCGCCAGCCACAACTGCCCGACCGGCTGACGCGCGATCATCGCATAAAGCACCAGCACCACCGAGGGCGGCACCAGAATGCCAAGCGAGGATCCGGCCTGAATGACCCCGGTCACCATGATCTTGTCATAGTTGCGCCGCAGCAGTTCGGGCAATGCGATGGTCGCGCCGATGGCCATGCCCGCCACCGACAACCCGTTCATCGCCGAAATCAGCACCATCAGCAGGATCGTCCCGATCGCCAGACCGCCGCGCAGCGGCCCCATCCAGACATGGAACATCTTGTACAGATCGTCGGCGATTTTGCTTTCCGACAGCACATAGCCCATGAAGATGAACATCGGCAGGGTCAGCAACGGATACCATTTCATCAGCTTCATCGCCGCCGAAAAGCCGATATTGGACCCGCCCGTCCCCCACAGCAACAGGGCCGCGACGACGCCGACGAACCCGATCGCGCCGAACACCCGCTGCCCGGTCAACAGCATGACCATCATGGTCGAGAACATGACGATCGCGATCATTTCATAGGACATCAGAACTTTACCCCGCGCAGCTTGGCGACATCCTTCAGAAACTCGGAAACCGCCTGCAGCAGCATCAGGAAAATGCCGAAACACATCGCGATCTTGATCGGCGCCAGATAGGGCCGCCAGGCGGTCGGGCTGCGCTCGTTATATTTCAGCGCATAGGCGGTGCTGTCGATCCCGCCATACAGCAGAACCCCAAGAAAGAAGATCAGGAAGAACACCGTAAAGGCATCGACCCAGGCCTTCGTCCGGTCGCTCCAGCCGCCATAGAACAGATCCATCCGCACGTTCGAGCCAAGCTGGATCGAATAGGCGCCGCCCAGCATGTAATAGGCCACCATCGCGAATTGCGCCATTTCCAGCGTCCAGCGCGAGGGCAGGAAAAAGGTCTTCGACACCGACGACCACAGCAAAATGCCCATCATCACAAAGATGCCGTACATGGCGATGCGCCCGACCCGGCGGTTGAAGCCATCGACAAGGCGAATGAATGTCAGCACGCCCGGATGCATCATCTGGCCCCTTCCATCACGACCCCGCAGCGCGTCAGCGCGGCGTGCAGATTGCGGTCCAGCAATGCGGCCATCGCGGCCAGCCCTTCGGGGTGGTCGATCAGATCGCTGCGCACTTCGATCATCACATTGGCCCGCCCGCGCGACTGCGCGTGCAGCTTCAGCGAATGGGTCACCCCGTCCCCGGGGCCGTAGGGTTGATTGCGCTGCACGTCCACATTGCCCCAATCTTGGGCCAGCAGTGCATCGGCAAGCCGGCGGTCGCTGTCATGCAGGATGCCGATCTGCACCGGGCGGGGCTGGCCGTTATAGACCGGGGTGAAACTGTGGACCGTGACCAGCGCCGCGGGCCGGGCCGCCAGCATCGCCCGGTCGACCGCCGCGCAAAACGGGTCGTAGACATCCGTCTGGCGGGCCTGTCGCGCCTGCGGGGTCAGATCGGCATTGCCGGGAATGTCGAATACCTCGCTGCGGGCGGGGATCGCGTCGGGGGCTTCGGGCGGGCGGTTGCAGTCATAGATCAGCCGCGACACCCGGCCCGCGACCAACGGCGCGCCAAAGGCCCCCGCCAGACGCTGCGCCAGCGCCAGCGCGCCGATATCCCAGGCGATATGGCTGGTCAAAGCGGTCCCGCGCAGCCCCAGATCGTGGTACTGTGGCGGGATGAAATGCGCGGCGTGTTCGCACAGGAAAACCACCGGGGACGGTCCTGCCAGCCCCTCTATCGCCACTGTGTCGAATGATTGCCCGTCGCGCGCCATGGCACCTCCACCCGGACAGGGTTCGATACTCGGCCCCGGCCTGTCAATAAAAAATCTGAAAAATTCTCTTCTAACAAAACGGGCCTGAAGATAAGCTTACAAACTGTGCGAACCATGCGTGGGGTGAAGAGGAGTGATGGAGACCGTTCAGGAACAGATCAAAGACCTGTTCGACACCTTGACCCGCGCCGAGCGGCAGCTGGCGAACACGATCCTGGAAAACTATCCGATGTCGGGCATGGGCTCGATCACGCGGCTGGCCGAAACCTCGGGCGTGTCCACGCCCACCGTGGCGCGGATGGTGCAAAAACTGGGGTTTTCCGGCTTTCCGGCGTTTCAGGCCGCCCTGCGGGCCGAGCTGGAGGCGCGCATCTCGAACCCGATCGAAAAGCACGATCACTGGTCCGACAGCGCCCCGCAAGAGCATATCCTGAACCGGTTCGCCGACGCGGTTTTGCACAATATCCGGCAGACGCTTGCCAATGTCGATCCGGTGCAGTTCGACCGGGCCGCGGCCCTGATCGCCGATACCGGCCGGCGCGTCTTTGTCCATGGCGGGCGTATCACGCATACGGTCTGCGACTATCTGCAACTTCATCTTCAGGTCATCCGCCCCGGCGTGATCCTGGTGCCGCCGGTATCCTCGGCCGCCTCGCACGCGCTGCTGGACATGCAGGACGGTGACGTTCTGGTGATCTATGACGTGCGCCGCTATGAAAACATGTCGCTGCTGCTGGCGCGCATGGCGCAGGAGCGCGGGGTCGAGATCATCCTGTTTACCGATCAGTGGCAATCGCCCGTCGAAAAGCACGCCATCCTGACCTTCAGTTGCCGGATCGAGGCACCCTCGGCCTGGGATTCGCTGACGGCGGTTTTGCTGCTGACCGAAACGATCATCGCGGCGGTTCAGGAAATATCCTGGTCCGATACGGCGCGGCGGATGAAAGAGCTGGAAGAGATCTTCGACCAGACCCGGATTTTCCGCAAATTCATCTGATCTGCCGGTGATCCGCCCGCCGCCGCTCTTCACAAAAAATTCACGAAATCTCCAAGCAGCTACGCAGTCCCGGGACTAGGGACGATGCAAACCAACCTTGGAGAATGCCATGAAATATTCGATGATGATTGCGGCGGCTGCTCTGTCCATCGGAAGCCTGAGCGCGGACATCGCCGCGGCGGAAGATGTTTCCATCACGCTTTGGTCGCGCGCCGACCGTTCGGGGCCGCTGCGGGCCGGCAACATCGTTGCCGCCGCCGAGCAGATGAACCGCGAGTTCGAGGCAGCCGGTTCCGACACGCGGATCGTCATCGACCTGATCGAGACCAACGCCAAAGGCTTCGACGCTGACGCGCTTGACCTGCTCAAGGCGCATTCGGTTGGCGATACGCCCGATATCGCCGTGGCCGCGCATGAATGGATCGGCTCTTTCGTCGAGGCCGGCTTTGCCGCCAATCTCGAAGATCACATCGCTGCGAACCCGTCGATGTATGCCGACATCATCCCGCAGCTGTGGAACGCGGTGATGTACAAGGGCGAGCGGTACGGCATCCCGCAGGATTCCGAAGTGCGCATGTTCTTCGTCAACAACGACATCCTGCGCGCGGCGGGCAAGTCGGAAGAGTTCATCGCCGAACTGCCCGGCAAGGTCGAAGCGGGCGAATTCACCATGTTCGACTGGTGCGACATGGCCGCCGAAACGGTACAGTCGGGGGCCGCGAAAATCGGCTGGGTCCACCGCCCCAATGTCGGCCCCGACTTCCAGATGGCCATGGCCTCTTTCGGGATCGACATCTACAACGACGACGAAGCCAAGCTGCAGATCACCAAATCCGGGCTGGAAGATTACTATGGCTGGCTGAAATACTGCGTCGACAAGGGCGCGCTGCCCGGCGACATGACTACCTATAGCTGGGACAGCACGCACGCGGCCTTCCGTGGCGGCGACGCAATGGGCAAGTTCCACGGTATCTGGAACGTCGGCGCCCAGATGGAAGCCTTCGATCTGGACGGCAAGGACGCCTATTTCCACAAGCTGACCTGGCTGCACGCCCCCGCCGGCAAAAAGGGCGGCCAGCCGAAGAATCTGAGCCACCCGGTCGTCTATGTCGTGGGCAACACCGAGCACAAGGACCTGGCGGCCATGTTGGTCGCGATGGCATCGCAGCACGTGCCCAACACCGCCCACGCGGTCAGCACCAACCACACCCCGATCAACTATGGCCAGACCGCGATGCCTGAATTTCAGGAAAAGGGCTGGGCGCTGATCGCCGGGACGCCGATGCTGAAATACGCCGAATTCATGCCCAACCACGCCAAGATCGGCCAGTACAACGCCATCACCTTCACCGGGGTGCAGGCCGTCGAAACCGGCGAGATGACCCCGCAGGAAGCGACCGAGATGGTGATCGAAGAGCTGGAGATCGAGCTCGGCGATGACGTGATCATCCTTGATTGATCAGGTTGGGGCCGTCCCTTTGCGGGCGGCCCCGCTTTTATCCGGATGAAACCTTCCGCCGCACGCACACACCTGAACATGCTGGTCTTTCTGGGGCCGGCCTGTCTGTTTCTTGTCTGCCTTCTGGTGGTGCCGATCTTTGTCGATCTGGTCGTGTCCTTCACCGACATGGCGCAGACCGTGCGCATCGGCGAATTCACCACCGAGCAGTTCGGCAAGCTGGTCACGGCCTCGGATGATACGCTTTTCGGGTTCGAGCTGCGCAAGTCGTTCTACCGCGCGCTCAGCCTGTCGGCGATCTACATCTTTTTCACCCTCGGGATCTTCAATGTCAGCTTCGCGCTGGTGCTGGCGCTGACCACCACCGCGCTGCCGGACTGGCTTGGCGGGGTTTATCGCGCGATCTGGCTGTTGCCGCGCATGTCGCCGTCGGTGGTCTATGCGCTGCTGTGGCTGTGGACGATCGACCCTACCGAACGCGGACTGCTCAATCAGATGATCGGCGTGGTGGGCCTGGGCCCGGTCAACATGAAACTCGACGCGCCGATGGCGCTGATCGTGGTGGCGAACGGGTTTATCGGCGCCTCGATCGGGATGCTGATCCTGACCAGCGCGATCCGCTCGATCCCCGAGCATCTGTTCCATGCGGCCCGCGCCGATGGCGCCGGGTCCTGGTCGATCACCCGCCATATCGTGCTGCCGGCCCTGCGCTGGCCGATCAGCTATATCATGGTCTTTCAGTTTCTCGCGCTGCTGGTGTCGTTCGAATACATCTTCCTGATCATGGGGCCGGCCCGGTCGACCATGACCATGGCAATGCTGGCCTATACCAAGACGCTGGCGCCGGGGATCGGGTCGGGCCAATACGCCTATGGCGCCGCGATCACCCTGATCCTGATCGTGATCGGAACCTTCGTGGCGCTGGTGCTGTGGCGCCTGACCAACATGAAGGCGCTGCTGACCACCCCGCGGATCGAGGTGCAGTGATGGTGGCCGTTCCCGACGCCCCGCGCACCGACTGGGCCGCACTTGCCCGGCAGTCCCGCCGCGCCCGGCTGTGGAAATCCGGGCTGCTGATCGGCTTTCTGACGCTGGTGTCGGTTCCGATCGTGCTGCCGTTCTTCTGGATGTTCGTGATCTCGATCTCGGCCCGCACCGGCGGCGTCGAATCCGCCGTGCTGTGGCGGGCCTGTGCCGTGCTGGTTCCGGCCGTCTTTGCCTGGGGCGTGGCCCATGCGGCCCTGCCACGCCCCCGCCAGCGCTGGATCGCGGCGAGTGCCCTCCTTGTGCTGGCGGCGCTTGGGCTGACCCTGACCGTGGGCACGGAGCTGCACCTGAACAACTATCGCTTCCTGATCACCCCCAACCTGATCGAGGAGATCCGCGGCGCGGCCACCGCCGGCGGCCAGTTCCCCTGGGTCTGGACCGCCTTCGGCAATTCGCTGCTTGTCGCCTCGGTCTCGACCGCGATGAAGATCTCGGTGGCGACCCTGGCGGGTTATTACCTGTCGCGCTTTTCGTTTCGCGGGCGGTCGGGCCTGTTGCAGGGCCTGCTGATCCTGGAGGTATTCCACCCCTGGATGCTGACGATCCCGATCTTTCTGGTGATCTTCTGGGTCGGGCTGTTGAACACGCTGACCGCCCCGATCCTGGTGCTGACGGCGATCGACCTGCCATTCTTCATCTTTATCATGAAGGGGTTCTTCGACGCCGTGCCCTGGGACATCGAGATGTCGGCGATGACCGACGGCGCTTCGCGCAGGCAGGCGTTCCGGATGGTGGTCATGCCGCAGGTGCGCAGCGGGATCATCGCCATCGCGGTGCTGGGCTTCATCAAAGGGTGGGAGGAATACGTCTTTGTTACCGCCCTGCGGACCGGCAATTCCTATTGGGTGATGTCGACCTACCTCTATTACGTGGCCGAGGATGTGATGGGCGTGGATTACGGCCTCGTGGCGGCGGTGTCGGTGTTCTACATCGTGCCGTCGCTGGTTCTGTATCTCTTCTGTCAAAGATATCTGACGCAAATGACGCTAGGGGGCGTGAAGGGCTGATGGCACGGGTCGAGATGAAAGGGCTGCGCAAGGCGTGGGATACCGCCGTCGCGGTGGACGGGATCGACCTGACGATCGAGGATGGCGATTTCGTCGCCATTCTGGGCCCTTCGGGCTGTGGCAAATCCACGACGCTGTTCATGCTGGCGGGGGTCTATCTGCCCACCGGCGGCGATATCCTGTTCGACGGCGCGCGCGTGAACGAGGTCGAGGCGCGCAGCCGCAATGTGGGCATCGTGTTTCAGTCCTACGCGCTTTATCCGAACATGAGCGTGTTGCAGAACATCATGTTCCCGCTGCGGTTTCAGACCATCCCCGACGCCGAGACGCGGGCGCGGGAAATGGCCGATCTGGTTCAGGTCGGCGATCTTCTGTCGCGCCGTCCCAGTCAGTTGTCGGGTGGCCAGCAGCAGCGCGTGGCATTGGCGCGCGCGCTGGTGAAACGCCCCAACCTGCTGTTGCTGGACGAACCGCTGTCCAACCTCGACGCCACCTTGCGCCTGACCATGCGGGCCGAGATCCGGCGCATCACGCGCGAACTGGGGGTGACCACGATCCTGGTCACCCATGATCAGCTCGAGGCGACGACGATGGCCGATCACGTGGTCTGCATGCATGCGGGCCGGGTGGAACAGACCGGCACCGCCGAAGACCTGTACCTGCGCCCCGAAACGCTGTTTGTGGCAGGCTTCATCGGCTCGCCGCCGATCAACCTGATTGTCGGCCCGGCGCCGGGCGGGGCGCTGACGCTGACCGGCGGTCATGGCGCGCGCACGGTCGGCATCCGCCCCGAAATGCTGCATGTCGCGGAAACCGGGCTGGGCGCACGTGTCATTGCCGTTGAACCGATGGGGCGCGAGGTGCTGACAACCGTAGACAGCGCCGTCGGCATGTTGCGGTTTCTGGAGGCGACGGCGCGCCCGACCTGGAAGGTGGGCGATACGCTGGCGCTGCGCTTCGCGCCGGGCGACAGCATTCTGTTCGACGAGCACGGCCGCCGGATCAAAGGCGCCCATGCAACGCTCAGGGAGCATATCGATGCGTGATGTCATCCGCACCATCACAGGCGAAATGGAATGCCCCTCGGCCGCGGATCGCCAGGCCGCTGCCGCCGCCTGGGGCAGCCGCGCCGCGCATGACGGGTTTCAGGGCGGTTGGCCCTGCCTGAACACGATCGAATACGTGGCCCCGGCCCAGCCATTGGCGATGCCCGCCGCGCTGACCGTGGCCGCCTGGAATATCGAACGCTGCAAACGGGTCGAGGAGTCCGCCTCGGTCTTGCGCGCCGCCGGGGCCGATGTGGTTCTGGCCACCGAGATGGATCTTGGCATGGCCCGCTCGGGCCAGCGCCACACCACCCGCGATCTGGCCGCCGCGCTGGGCATGGGCTATGCCTTCGGCACCGAATTCGTCGAACTGGGCGCGGGCGATCCGTTCGAGACCGCTGAATTCAAGGACTGTCCCAACCTGCACGGGCTGCATGGCAACGCGATCCTGTCGCGCTGGCCGCTTGAAAATCTGGCGCTGATCCCGCTGGACGATGGCGGTGAATGGTTCGTGCGCGCGCCGAAGGCGGACGGCCAGTACCGGGTCGGCGGGCGGATGGCGATGGCGGCGCAGATCGCAACGGGGGCCGGGCCGCTGACCCTGATCGCCGCGCATTACGAAAGCGAAAGCGACGCCGCCGGGCGGGCCGCGCAAACCGCGCGGATGTTGGACGGCGTGGCAAAGCTTTACGGCGGTGGGCCCTGCGTGATCGGCGGCGATTTCAACACCAATGGGTTTCAGGAGACCATAATTCGCGGCGCCGACATGCTGGCGCGGGCCCCGGATATTGAGCCCGCCTTCGCGCAGTTCGCCGGGTTCGGGTTCGACTGGCGCGCCTGCAATACCGGGCAGGTCACCACCCGGCTGCAACCGCACGCGCCGCCCGACCGGCCGCTGAAAACCCTGGACTGGTTGCTGACCCGCGGCGTGCGGGCCGAGGCCCCGTTCGTGCGCCCGGCCCTGTCCGAAGCCGGGGCCTATCTTTCAGACCACGAAATGATCGGCCTGCGGGTCCATCCGTGACCGTGCAGCCATCAGGAGAAACACCCATGAAATGCGTAAGCTATAATATCCAGTACGGGCTGGGCGCGGATGGCCGCTATGATCTGGCGCGCATCGCCGGGGAAATCGCACAGGCCGATATCATCGCCTTGCAGGAGGTGGACCGCTTCTGGCAGCGCAGCGGCATGGTCGACAGCCCGGCCGAACTGGCGCGCCACCTGCCGCAGCATCACTGGGTTTATGGGGCCAATCTGGACATGGATGCCAGCTTTGCCCAGGACGGGCGAATCGTGCAGCGCCGCAAGCAGTTCGGGACCATGATCCTCAGCCGTTGGCCAATTCTGTCATCGCGCAATTTTCCGCTGCCGAAATGGGGTGACCGCAGGCATCATTCGATTCAGCAGGGCCTGCTGGAGGCGGTCGTCGACACGCCACTGGGCGCCTTGCGGATCTATTCGGTCCATCTGAGCCACCTTTGCCCGGCCACCCGGCTGCCGCAGGTCGCCGCGATCCGCGACATCCTGGCGCGCGCGCCAGCCGAGGGGGGCGCCTGGTGCGGCGGTCATCCGACCCCGGCGGCGGGCTGGACCGAAGAGGACGAACCGCCGATGCCGCGCGATTTCATCCTGATGGGTGACATGAATTTCGACCCGTCGTCAAAGGAATACGAGGCGCTTGTCGGCGCGGTCGCCCCCGGTTTTGGCCGGCTGACGAACCGGGCCGGGCTGATCGACGCCTGGGTCGCCGCGGGTCATGACGAGGCGGGCGGCGCCACCCATCCCGGTGCCAGTTCGCGGATCGATCATTGCTTCGTCTCCGCCGATCTGGCGGGTCAGGTGACGGGCGCGTGGATCGACGACACGGCCGTGGGATCGGATCACTGGCCGGTCTGGGTCACGTTCGACAAAGCCCCCGCAGGGGTGCGGTAATTCGCGCAGTCCAATTAGTTGAGTTTTTTTGTCTGACGTTAAGCCCGCGTCATATTCAGCCGTTAACGCCAAGCCATGCGTAAGGGCATCGGCGGCTCTGATGCCTTCTGTTCGCGCAAAACTCATAATGGGAGATTTCCGACATGAAAGTTGCATCGCTTCTTTCCGCAACGACGCTGCTGGCCGGGACCGCGGCCTTTGCCCAGGACGTGCCGCAGGCCGACAATGAATGGTTCACCGCCGGTCAGGCGCTGATCGAACAGAAGATGGCTGTTCAGCCCAACACCAGCCGCGCCAAGAACGTGATCATCCTGATCTCGGACGGTAACGGCGTCGGCACCAACTACGCCACCCGTATCTGGCTTGGCCAGCAGGACGGAAAGCTGGGCGAAGAGCACGTCCTGCCGCAGGAGGATTTCCCCTATCTGGCGCTGTCCAAGACCTATAACGTCAACGCCCAGACCCCCGACAGCGCCGGCACCGGCACCGCGATGCATACCGGCGTCAAGACCAAGGCCGGTGTGATCGGCGTGGACGAAACCCTGGTCCGTGGCGATTGTGCCGCCGTCGAGGGCGCCAAGGTGACCACGATCGCCGAAATTCTGGCCGATCAGGGCAAAGCTGTGGGTGTGGTTTCGACCGCCCGCATCACCCACGCCACCCCGGCCTCGGTCTATGCCCATACCGCAGACCGCGATTTCGAAAGCAACAACAACCTGCCCGAAGGCTGCACCCAGAAAGACATCGCCGTGCAGCTGATCGAGGCCATGCAGGCCGGCACCATCGACCTGGCGCTGGGTGGCGGCCGCCGTCACTTCCTGCCCAAGGATGTCGAGGGCGAAGAAGGCAAAGGCGGCAAGCGTACCGATGGCCGCAACCTGATCAACGAAGCGAAAGAGGCTGGGTTCCAGTACGCCTGGAACGACGAAAGCTTTGCCGCGCTGACCACCGGCAACAACGCCCCGATCCTGGGTCTGTTCGAATCCAGCCATATGAAATACGAGCATGACCGCACCGGCGAACCCTCGCTGGCGCAGATGACCGAAGCCGCGATCAAATCCTTGGAAGGCAGCGAAAACGGCTATTTCCTGTCGATCGAAGCGGGCCGTGTCGACCATGCCAACCATGCCGGCAACGCGTATCGCACGCTGACCGACGGTGCCGCCTTCGCCGAGGCCGTGGCCATGGCCGACGAGTTGACCGACGATGCCGATACGCTGATCATCGTCACCGCCGACCACGAGCACGCCATTGCCTTCAACGGCTATTGCGGTCGCGGCACGCCGATCAACGGTCTGTGCTATGACATCGACCCGGCCGGGGTAAAGCACAGCGACAAGGTCCTGACCGGCGATGACGGCAAGCCCTATACCGTGATCGGCTATCTGAACGGCGTTGGCTCGGTTCTGCGCGAAGACATGAACTGGGTCGGTGCCCGCGCCGATCTGGCGCAGGAGGATGTGACCGATCCCGATTACGTGCAGCAGGCGCTGATCCCGAAATCCTCGGAAAGCCATTCGGGCGAAGACGTGGCGATCTATGCCAAGGGTCCGTGGGCGCATCTGTTCACCGGCACGGTCGAGCAAAGCTTCATCTTCCATGTGATGAATCACGCCGCAACCGCCGAATAAGCGGCGTGTGACAGAGCGGGCGAAGGGCCGGGAAATCGGCCCTTCGTCACCACACGGCCCGTCAACGACCCCACAACGGAGTGATCAGATGAAGCGCCGAGAATTCATAGCCCTGGCCACCGGGCTGGTCGCCGCCCCCGGCCTGGTGTGTGCCGCGGGCGATACCATCAAGCTGCGCGATCTTTACAACAAGGATCTCAGCTTTTCCGATCTGGCGCAGTCGCACGAAGGCAAGCGGATCACCGTTTCCGGCTTCATGGCCCCGCCGCTGAAAGCCGAGTCCGCCTTTTTCGTGCTGACCAAAACGCCGATGGCGGTCTGCCCGTTTTGCGAAACCGATGCCGAATGGCCCGACGACATTCTGGCGATCTATACCAAGCGCACGGTCAGGGTGGTGCCCTTCAACATTCGGATCGAAACCACCGGCGTGCTGGAGCTGGGCACGTTCAAGGATGAAGAGACCGGATTTGTCAGCCGCGTGCGTCTGAGCGACGCGATTTATTCGTAAGGCGCGCGCGATGGGGCTTGCACTGTCTGTAACCGATCTGACCGTGACCGGCGACAACGGACGCCGGTTGCTGGAGGTGCCCGCGCTGGCGCTGCCGCCGGGTCAGAGTCTGGGCATCCGCGGCCCGTCGGGGGCGGGCAAATCCACGCTGCTGTTCGCACTGGCCGGGTTGCTGGACCGGGTGACCGGCCGCACCCATTGGGGCGAAACCGATCTGATCGCGCTGCCCGCCGATCGGCGCGGGGCCTTTCGCGCCCGGCACATGGGGCTGATCTTTCAGGATTTCCTGCTGTTCGAGGAGCTCAGCGCCATCGGCAACGCGGCCTTGCCCGCGCTGTTTCAGCCGCGCCGCCGGCGCGCCGCCCTGCGCGCCCGCGCCGCCGCCCATCTGGCGCATCTGGGCCTGACGGAACCCGACCGGGGCGTCGCCAGCTTTTCGGGCGGCGAACGTCAGCGCGTGGCCATCGCCCGCGCCCTGGCCAATGACGCCGATATCCTGCTGGCCGACGAGCCCACCGCCAGCCTGCACCGCGAAGCTGCCGACCGGCTGATCGAGGATATGACCGCCACCACG
The DNA here is from genome assembly GCF_054954595.1 of Actibacterium sp. D185-2. Lineage (NCBI taxonomy): Bacteria > Pseudomonadati > Pseudomonadota > Alphaproteobacteria > Rhodobacterales > Roseobacteraceae > Actibacterium > Actibacterium sp. D185-2. The sequence goes on along the minus strand of NZ_JBPWNX010000004.1, from coordinate 303,436 downwards.
CGCGCCGAGGGCAAGACACTGATCGCCGTCAGTCACGACATGGGCCTTCTGAACCGGATGGACCGGGTTCTGACGATCACCGACGGGCGCATTTCCGACGACAGCGGGGCCGGGTAAATGGGCACGCTTTGGGACAGCCTGACTGCTACGCAACAGGATGTGGCGCTGCTGATCGGCCTGCTTGTGCCGGCGGCGCTGGTCGGCGTTGCGGTGCTGCGTGGTTTTCACCCGCTGCCACTGGTGCGCGCGATGTTGTGGCGGTTTCGCTGGGCCAATGCGCTGTTCGTGCTGCTGATCGCGGTTTCGGTCGGCATCGGCATCGGATTGCTGGCACAGGAACGGGGCCTGCGGCGGGGCACGGCGGCGGCGGCGGACAAGTTCGATCTGGTGATCGCCGCACCGGGCAGCGAGATCACGATGATGCTGGCTGCGGTCTATCTGCAGCCCAGCGATGTGCCGCTGCTGTCGGGTGCGATCTATAACGAGGTCGCGACCCACGAAAACGTCTCGGTCGCTGCACCTTTGGCCTTTGGCGACAGTTTCGCGGATGCGCCGGTGATCGGCACCACGCCGGAGTTTGCCCGCTATCTGACCGGAGACCGGATCGAGGGGCGGATGTTCGCCACCAGTTCCGAGGCGCTTGTCGGGGCCACCGTCGCGTTGCAGATCGGCGCCAGCTTCACCCCCGCCCACGGCGTGGGCGACGCCGCCGATACCGAGGCGCATGAGGGCGGCGCGATGACGGTGGTCGGCCGCATGGCGCGCACCGGCACGCCCTGGGATCGCTCGATCCTGGTCCCGGTCGAGGCAGTGTGGGAAGTGCACGGTCTGGCCAACGGCCACGCCCCCGAGCGCGGCGGGCAGATCGGCCCGCCGTTCGATGCGAAATACTTTCCCGGCACCCCGGCGATCATCGTCCATGCCGAGGCGCTTTGGGCCAATTACGCGCTGCGTTCGGAATTCACCCGCGACGCCGAAACCATGGCGTTCTTTCCCGGTGCGGTGCTGGCCCAGCTTTATACGGTGATGGGGGATGTGCGGCAGGCGATGTCGGTGATGTCGCTGGTCACGCAGATTCTGGTGGCGGCCAGTGTGCTGGTCGGGCTTCTGATCCTGACCCGGCTGTTCCAGCGTCAGCTTGCGCTGCTGCGGGCGCTGGGCGCGCCGGTGCGCTTCGTCTTTGCGGTGGTCTGGTCCTATGCCGCGGCGCTGCTGCTGATCGGTGCGGCGCTGGGGCTGATGGTGGGGCAGGGGGCCACGGCGGTGCTGTCGCGCATCCTGAGCGCGCGCACCGATATCACGATCAGCGCGCCGCTGGGCTGGCCCGAGCTGCACTTCACCGCCGCCTTCGTCAGCGTGGCCACCGTGCTGGCGCTGCTGCCCGCCGTGGCGGTGCTGCGCCAGCCGGTCGTCAAATCCCTGCGTTCCTGAATATCCGAGGTCATATCATGCGCTTTGCCATCCTTGCTGCCGCCGCCCTTGCCGCCCTTCCGGCGGTCGCCCAGGAAACCCATACCCACGAGACCGGCCATGACAGCCATCTGGCGGAGCTGCACGGCCTGCATGTGCTGCATGCCTGGACCGCAGCCACCGGGGCGGACACCACGCTGGTCTATATGGATATCGAAAACACCGGCGCGCAGGACGTTGTGCTGGAGGGCGCCGAATGCGCGCTGGCCGAAACCGTGGCGCTGGTCGGCTTCACCCTGAAGGACGGCGCGGCGCAGTATCAGGATTTGCCACCGTTTCCAATCAAGGCGGGCGGCGAAGTCGTGCTGGCCCCGAACGGCCTTGCGCTGCGCCTGACCGGCCTGTCGGCGCCGCTGGAGGAAGGCGAAGGTTTCGAACTGGAACTGCAGACCAGCCTGGGCCATCTGGATGTGGACGTGCAGGTCGAACCCAAAGGCGCCACCGCGCACAGTCACGCGGGTCATAGCCACTGACGTCCCGTAGCGCATGGCGGCGGTGCCGGGTGGCGCTTGTTTCACGAAATGGTGCGGTGCGGGACTTGACCCTCCCGTAAGGGGAACCCCTATCTGTGGGACGAACCTGCCAGGGATGACGATCATGACCGCAGCAACAGAACTGAAGCTTTCGATCGAGGGGATGTCCTGTGCGTCCTGTGTCGGGCGTGTCGAAAAGGCGCTGCTTGGGGTGCCGGGTGTGGAACGGGCCGCTGTCAATCTGGCGTCTGAAACGGCGCAGGTGGCGTTTTCCGGCCCTGCGGATGCCAAGGCCATGGCCGCGACGCTGAAACAGGCGGGCTATCCGGCCCGCACGCGCACCATTGTTCTGCTGATCGAGGGGATGTCCTGCGCGTCTTGCGTCGGGCGGGTGGACAAGGCGCTGGCGGCGGTGCCGGGCGTGCTTGCGGTCAATGTGAACCTTGCCGCCGAAACCGCCACCGTCACCTGTCTGGACGGGCAGGTCAGCCATGCGGATCTGTTGGCGGCGGCGTCCGGCGCCGGCTATCCCGCCCGCCTGCAGGACACGGCGACGGCGTCCGAGGATATGGGCGCACGCAAAGAGGCCGAAGCGCGCGATCTTTGGCGCCAGACCCTGGGGGCGGCGGCATTGGCGCTGCCGGTTTTCGTGCTGGCGATGGGGGGCCATGCGATCCCCGGATTTCACGACTGGATCGGGCGCGCGATCGGGCATCAGACAAGCTGGATCCTTCAGTGCGTGCTGACCACGATCATTCTGGCCGGGCCGGGGCGGCGCTTTTTCATCAAGGGCGTTCCGGCGCTGCTGCGCGGCGCGCCGGACATGAACAGCCTTGTGGCGCTGGGTACCTCGGCGGCTTATCTGTTTTCCGTCGTGGCGACGTTCGCGCCGTCGCTGCTGCCACAGGGCACCCGGGCGGTGTATTTCGAGGCGGCGGCGGTGATCGTTGTGCTGATCCTGCTGGGCCGGTTTCTGGAGGCACGCGCCAAGGGGCGCACGGGTGCGGCGATCCGCAAACTTGTGGGGCTGCGGCCGAAAACCGCGCGCGTGGTGCGCGGGGGCGAGATCGTGGAGACCGACGTCGATCAGATCGGGGTCGGCGACCTGCTGCTGGTACGCCCCGGCGAACGTATCGCGGTGGATGGCGAAGTGACCGAAGGGTACAGCTATGTCGATGAAAGCATGGTCACGGGCGAGCCGGTCCCGGTCGCCAAAACCGCAGGTGCCCCGGTGACCGGCGGCACGGTCAACGGCACCGGCAGTTTCCGGTTCCGCGCCACAAGGGTCGGCGCGGATACGGTGCTGGCCCAGATCATCCGCATGGTCGAAGAGGCGCAGGGCGCCAAACTTCCGGTGCAGGGTCTGGTCGACAGGATCACCCTGTGGTTCGTTCCCGCCGTGATGGCGGCGGCCGCGGCAACGGTGCTGATCTGGCTGGTCTTCGGCCCCGATCCCGTGCTGACCCATGCGCTGGTCGCGGGGGTGTCGGTGCTGATCATTGCCTGCCCCTGCGCCATGGGGCTGGCCACGCCGACCTCTATCATGGTCGGGACCGGACGCGCGGCCGAGATGGGGGTGCTGTTTCACAAAGGCGCGGCACTGCAAAGCCTGCACAGCGTCGATGTGGTCGCCCTGGACAAGACCGGCACGCTGACCGAAGGACACCCCGAACTGACGGACATGTCGCTGGCACAAGGGTTTGACCGCGCGGAGGTGCTAGGGTTGGTGGCATCGGTCGAGCAGTCCTCGGAGCATCCCGTCGCGCGTGCTATCCTCCGCGCGGCACAGGCTGAGGGGATCGAGCTGCCCGCGGCGCGCGATTTCACCTCGGTCACCGGCTACGGCGTCCGCGCGACGGTTGGCGGCCGGGCCGTGCTGGTCGGCGCCGACCGTCTGATGGTGCGCGAAGGGATCGGGCTTGGTGATCTCGCGGAGGCGGGCCATGCCCTGGGGGCGGCCGGAAAGACCCCGCTTTATGCGGCTGTGGATGGCCGGATCGCTGCGGTGATCGCGGTCTCGGACCCGATCAAACCCGCTACGGCGGCGGCTGTAAAAGCGTTGCATGATCTTGGGCTCGAGGTCGCCATGATCACCGGCGACAACCGGGACACCGCACAGGCGATCGCCCGGCAGATCGGCATTGCCCATGTGGTGGCCGAAGTGTTGCCCGACGGCAAGGTTGCCGCGCTGAAAGAGCTGACACAGGGCGGCAAGAGGGTGGCCTTTGTCGGCGACGGGATCAACGATGCCCCGGCCCTGGCCCATGCCGATGTGGGGGTGGCCATCGGGACGGGGACCGATGTGGCGATCGAGGCGGCCGATGTCGTGCTGATGTCGGGCGATCTGCGCGGTGTTGTGAATGCCTTCGACATCTCGGCCCGCACGATGCGTAACATCCGTCAGAACCTGTTTTGGGCCTTCGCCTATAATGCGGCGCTGATCCCGGTGGCCGCCGGTATCCTGTACCCCGCGTTCGGGGTGATGCTGTCGCCGGTTCTGGCGGCGGGGGCCATGGCGCTGTCCAGCGTCTTTGTCCTGAGCAATGCGCTGCGCCTTCGGCTGATCCGTCCGGTGCTGTCCGATCCTGCGGCGCAGGGCCCTTTGCCACGCTGACGGTTCCTGAACGGGCGGCGTTTCAGTCCGGGGTGATGACCGGAAGATCAATGAAGAACGTCGTGCCGACGCCCATCTTGCTGGTGTAGTGGATGCTGCCCCCATGCAGTTCCAGGATACGCTGGGCGATATTCATGCCCAGACCCGAGCCGCCTTTTTTGCGCGTATCGGACGCGTCGACCTGCGTGAAATGGCCGAAGACCTTGTCCTCCGCGCCCTCGGGGATACCGATCCCTTCGTCCCGGACGGAAATCCGCGTGATCGGGCCGTGCTGCTCCAGCGTGATTTCGACCACGTCGCCCGGCTCGGAAAACTTGAGCGCGTTTGACAGGACATTGGCCATCACCTGCATCAGCCGCGCGTGATCGCCCTTCACATAGACCGGCGCCGTGACCCCGGTCAGGCGCAGCGACACCGACAGCGACTTGCCATAGCCCTCGTTCGCCTCGGCGGCGTCGCGGAGCAACTGCGCCAGATCGATCGGGATAAGCTGAACCGCCATCGCGCCGGACTCGATCTTGCTCAGATCCAGCAGATCGTCGATCAGCGCGCGCAATCTGTTGCTGTTGTTGCTCGCGATCTGCACGACGCGTTTCATTTCGGGGGGCATTTCGCCCAGCACCCCGGCATTCAAAAGGTCCAGGGTGCCCTTGATCGAGGTCAGCGGCGTGCGCAGCTCGTGGCTGACGGTGGACAGGAACTGCGTCTTGGCATCGCTGGCCGCCTGCGCCTGATCCGCCGCCAGCCGCAACGAGACCGCCGCCCGCTGTTGCGCGGTGATGTCCACCAGCATCAGCAGCCAGCCCAACGCGGGATGCGTGGGGGTCAGGGGATTGATGATCGGCCGCAGGCGCGGATCGAATGCGCGCCCGTCCCGTATCAGCGGCGCCTCTTTATGCAGCGCGCCGCCGCTCCGCATCTGCGGCACGATCGGACCCAGCGCGGCCATGCCTTCCAGCGTGTCGCCGATTTGCGGAAGCTCTTTGCCGAACACGCGATGCGCCTCGGGGTTGCAGCCCACAAGGCGACCGTCGGGGTCGGCGATCAGGATCGGGTTGTCCGAATTGTAGAACAGGATATCGCGTGCGATGCCGTTGATATCCATCATACTGTTGTTCATGACCAGCCAGCCGAATGCGCTGAGCACCAGGGCGAACATGAACGGCGTCGGATCAAAGCCGAAGAACGTAACGCCTCCGACGACATAGGCCAGATTTCCCATGATCGGCCCGAGCGTCGCCACCAGCAGTGCCACGAAGAAACCCCGAAAGGCAGGCGAAGCCCCCCGCAGCGCCCGCACCGCGATCGCCATGGACAAGACCATGAACGCGTAATCGTAGGCCGCGGCGACATAGAACAGCGGCCCGTGGTCATAGCTCACCGACAGGCGCCCCGACACCTCGACCATCCGCGTGCCGGGGCCATAGAACAGGTGGTGCCAATCGTTGCTCAGTGCCAAAAGGGCAATGGTGCCCGGTCCCCCGATCAGCAGCAGCAGCCGCCAGCGGGTGTATTTCTCCGTGCCCCCCGCCGCGTAGTCATACAGAAACATCGCCCAGGCCGTGGGCAGCAGGACAATGCCCGGCCAGGCGAACTGGGCCCAGAACACCTTGCAGCCCAGCCCGTCCGAGGCCAGTTCCATTCCGGCGGCAAGAAGCCACCACAGCATCGCCCAATGCGTGATCAGAAAGGCCCGCTTTCCCGGAAAACGGCGCTGTCGCCAGACCCAGCGCGTCAGTGCGGCCAGACCCGCAAACACCATGGCTACGACGGCCACCGGAAAATCAAACGTCAAAGAAGTCAGGCAAGGCAGCATAGTTGATCCTAGCGGACGAAGGATCAGGTTAATTCCTTCGAGTGAGATCGGAAAAGCGGTATCTGCAGAACGTAAATGTCTCGAACACTGGTACGCAAAGCGGCACGGGAAGACAGTCACATACAGGGCCGCTGTGCATGCAAAACCAGAAACTACCAACCAAGATTGGCCACATTGCGGCGAATTTTGAATTTACGCACCCCGCGCGTGGCCGCAACCACAGAGTGCACGTTAAAGGTGGTGTGCAAGGCAGGGTGAACCGCTAAAGCGTGCGACATATCGCCCGCAAGCGCCACGGGCATGTGCGCCGGGCGCCGGGCCGTTGCGTTGCGTTTTCAGATGAAATCCGCGTGGTTCTTTGCGGTGGGGGCGGGTCGCGGCCATCCCGCGAAAGCGCAGAATCATCTGCCGAAAAGAATGAAACCGTTGCGCGAACAAGGGCTTGCAGTGTATATGTAACGTAAAAATAGGTGTGCAACGCTTATGCGCAACTAAATGTGGCAATTTTGGGGCAGCGGAACATGCGGGACGGCGTTATCTACGTGGCGGCGGGGGCGGACTATCTTGACTTGGCAGAACGTTCCGCCCGGTCATTGAAGGCCAGGAACCCAGGGCTGGAAGTCGATCTTTTCACCGATCAGCCGGTTGCAGAGGGTCTGTTCGACGCTGTGCACCCGATTCCGCGGGGGGTTACGCCAAAACTGGCCAGCCTGCCTTTCAGCCGTTTCGACCGCACCCTCTATCTTGATTGCGACACCTTGGTGCTGGCCCCTTTCGGGGATCTGTTCGATGTGTTGGAACGGTTCGAACTGGCCGTTGCGCATGATGTGCGGCGCACCTCGGCTTTGATCCGCGAGGGCCACGCGCATGACACGCCCTATGCGTTCCCGCAGATGAATGCCGGCGTGATGCTGTATCGCAAGTCCCCGGCGATGGCCCGGTTCTGGGCCGACTGGCAAAGGCGCTATGCCGAGGCCGGGCGCAAACGCGACCAGATCACGTTCCGCGATCTGTTGTGGGCCTCGGATTTGCGTTTCTATGTGTTGCCGCCCGAGTTCAACCTGCGCCGGGTTACGATGCTGGACGCCTGGGAACCGCTGGATGCGCGCCCGACGATCATGCATTCGCACCGCCTGTTGCAACATCTGCGCGGGGAGGAAGAGCGCCTGGACGACCTCGCGGCGATCCTTCCCGCCGAACGCGAGGCGCTGACCGATGAATGGGCGGCGTTTCCGGATGTTCAAGGCGGGGCGCCGGCGGATGATCCTGCGCGGCGTTTTCACCTGGCCGAGGCGGCGCATATAGCGCAAAACCATGCGAAAGACCTTGCCGAGCAGGAGGCCCTCGCCAGGGCCGCGTCCGCGGCATGACCCGCAGCCCGGAGGATGGGGTGCCGTGTCTGTGCGCGGTGACGGATCAGGCGGACACCGCCTGAAGTTGTGGATTCTCCGCGCACATCGCGTTATTGTTATATTTTGAAGTTATGTTTCACAGAAAAATGCAGAGCGTCTGACAATAACAAACTGATATCGTCAACAATCGCTATGCTATATGATAGGGACGAGACGTAAAATCGATCAATTTGGTCGAATTGGGAAACAGTGATTGAGTATCGTACCGGACTTTCGCAGTAAGGGCAGATCCATGAACACACATACCCCCGACGTTGATCGCAAGCCGAGCGATGGGGAAGCCGAACAGGCACTGGCACTTTTGCGGCTGTGGGCGGCGAAATCTTCTGGCGACGAGATCGCGCAACTGGACCCGGCCGTCGCGCGGCTGCTGGGGGTTGATGGGCGGCCGAACTATCCCGCGTTCAGCCGCGACTATCCGCAGGCGTTCCGGGTCGATGACGGTTACAAACGCTCGCTTCCCGATCTGCAGAATGGCCCCGCCAGCCTGATCGTGGGCGCGCGCCAGCAAATCCAGCATGTCGGCATTTCGAATTTTCGCTTGCCGGTGCGGTTCCATACCCGGGACAATGGCGATCTGATGCTGGAAACCTCGGTCACCGGCACCGTCAGCCTGGAGGCCGAGAAGAAGGGCATCAACATGTCGCGCATCATGCGCAGCTTCTATCGTCACGCGGAACGCACGTTCAGCTTCGAGGTGATCGAGGCCGCGCTGGACGATTACAAATCCGATCTGGAAAGCTTCGATGCCCGCATCCTGATGCGCCTGTCGTTTCCATCGAAGGTGCGGTCGCTGCGCTCGGGTCTTGAGGGGTATCAGTATTACAGCATGGCCCTGGAACTGGTCGAAAGCGCGGGTGTCGCCAAGAAGATCATGCATCTGGACTATGTCTATTCGTCGACCTGCCCCTGTTCGCTGGAACTGTCGGAACATGCGCGGCAGATGCGTGGCCAGCTGGCAACCCCGCATTCGCAGCGGTCGGTGGCGCGCATTTCAGTCGTGTTGCAGAAGCATCGGGAATGCTTGTGGTTCGAGGATCTGATCGAAATCTGCCGTGCGGCGGTGCCGACCGAGACCCAGGTGATGGTCAAGCGCGAGGACGAGCAGGCCTTTGCCGAACTGAACGCGGCCAACCCGATCTTCGTCGAGGACGCGGCGCGGTCGTTCTGCGCCCAGTTGCTGGCCGATCCCCGTATCGGTGATTTCCGGGTCGCGGCCAGCCATCAGGAAAGCCTGCACAGTCATGACGCGGTCAGCGTCCTGACCGAAGGTCCGACCTTTGCAGCCGAAAGCCTTGATCCGCAGTTGTTCGCCACGCTGATCCACCGGGGCTGACCTTGGGGCAGTCGCCCGGGTGCCGTCCGGTTCGCCGGTCACGGTCTCCGGGCGGTCCTGCGACTATACGCTGGCCATGGGTTGCGGCGTCAGGTCGGGTTGCAGAAATCCCCCCGACTGCTGCGCCCACAGGCTGGCATAAAGCCCCTTGCGCGCCAGCAGGGCCTCATGTGTGCCATCCTCGATGATGGAACCGTCATCCAGAACGATGATCCTGTCCATGCGGGCGATGGTGGACAGACGATGCGCGATGGCAATGACGGTTTTGCCTTCGATAACCTCGTAAAGCGTATCCAGGATCGCGGCCTCGACCGCGCTGTCCAGGGCTGATGTCGCCTCGTCCAGGATCAGGATCGGTGCATCCTTGAGGATGACGCGGGCAATGGCGATGCGCTGGCGCTGACCGCCCGACAGTTTCACGCCACGCTCGCCGACCTGCGCATCATAGCCGCGCCGCCCATGGGCATCGACCAGCGTCTGGATGAAGTCGTGCGCCTCTGCCCGTTTGGCCGCGGCGATCATCTGCTCTTCGGTGGCGGTGGGGTTGCCATACATCAGATTGGCCCGGACCGAGCGATGCAGCAGCGACGAATCCTGCGTCACCACACCGATCTGCCGGCGCAGGCTTTCCTGTGTCACCTCGGACACGGGCTGACCGTCGATCAGGACCCGCCCGTGTTCGGCGTCGCGAAAGCGCAGCAACAGGTTGACCAGGCTCGACTTGCCCGCGCCCGAGCGTCCGATCAGCCCGACCCGCTGACCGCTGGGGATGGTCAGGTCGATGTGATTCAAGCCGCCGCGCCCCTTGCCGTAATGGTGCGAAAGCCCCTCGAACCGGATTTCGCCCTTGCGGACAACAAGCGGTTGCGCGTCGGGTGCGTCGGTCACGGAATGGGGCACCGCGACCGAGCGCAGGGCCTCGCGGATGACGCCCGCATGTTCGAAAAGCTGGGCCGTCAGCCCCATGATCCAGCCGCTCATCCCGTTCAGGCGGATTGTCAGCGCGATCGTCGCCGACACCTGCCCAAGGGTGGCGCCGCCATCGGTCCAGAGCCAGACAGCCGGGCCCACCAGACAGACGATCAGGGCACCGTTCAGGGTATTCATCCCGAAAGAGAGTTCCGTCATCAGCCGGCGAAAGCGCTGAAAGCGCAACCTCAGGCGGCGCATCGACGACAGGGCATAGGTTTCTTCCCGCGCGCCATGGGCGAACAGCTTCACCGTTTCGATATTGGCATAGGCATCGACGATGCGCGCCGTGACGCGCGACCGGGCGTCGGACCATTTTTCAGAGGCCGCCGCCACGCGAAGGGCCATGCGCCAGACATAGACGACATACAGCACAAGCCAGAGCGCCAAAGGCAACGCCAGACGATAATCGATCTCTCCGAGCAGAAAGATCGCGCCGGCAACATAGGTCAGTGCGAACCAAATGCCCTCGAATGTCAGGTAAATGCTGGCTTCGACCGCCGGCCCAAGCTGCATCACGCGATTGGTCAGGCGACCGGCGTAATCGTTCTGAAAATAGGTCAGCGAATGTCCCAGCAGGTGCCGATGGGCCTGCCAGCGCGCCTGCTCTTGCATATTCGAGGCCAGCGTCTGATCCAGAAAAAAATGGTTCAGGGCGATCAATGCGGGCCGCGCGAACAGCAGCAACAGGATCACCGTGGCCATTTCGACCTTATGTTCCGGCCAAAATGCCTGTGGCCCGGCGGCGGACATCAGATCCACCAGACGCCCGGCATAGAAGATCAACCCGGTTTCGACCGCAGCAACCACAAAGCCGATCACGGCCATCCAGGGCAGCCAGCGGCGGTAGGGTGCAAGCTGAACTTTCAGATAGTCCCAGAGCCCGGGGGGTGGTGTGGCCTTCGACACGTTTTTGAAAGGGTCGAGCAAATTTTCAAAAACGCGAAACAAGATGGCCTCCGCAGCGCGACACAGGAATTCCGGGGGATGATGGTACAAGGCCGCTTCGTCAGGTTGGGCGTCTGGCAGGCCGAACTGGTTACCAGCACACCCAATGAGAAAGTCGCGCCTTGTGTCAACATCGCGGTTTGACTTTTTGACCCCAAGGTCAAAAGATCTGCGCCCTGTCACGGAGTTTGCTATAATATATTGATAAAAGTAATTATTCTTGCAACAAGAATGTCACATATTGTGGCGAAACGGCATTCCATCTTGCTTTCGAACGATCTATTCTGGCGTGAATTATGAAATGCATTCGTGAAATTGCCTTCTATTTGTCGCATTTTTTTCATCGACGTTTGGCAAGGCTGCGCTCTGCGATAAAGTACAGGCTTTGTTCTCCGGACAAGGTCATTGGTGATTTGTATCAGTTCCTCCTCGTTCCGATCTGAAAACACAGGCAAGCCAACTGACCGTCGCCAGCCTGAGCAATTGAAAGCAAAAGGAACCTTCCGAATGAAGAACCGTCTGTTGACTACGCTACTGGGGGCGGCGCTGGCATTGCCTATATGCGCTTGGGCCGACCCCTTGCTGACCGTGACTTCGACCATCGCGGATGGCACGACAATCACCCAAGAATTCTCTGCGGAAGAGTTGCTTGCCCTGGAACAGGTCGAGGTCCTGACCGCAAACGACTATGTCGAGGGCGACGTTTCGTTTTCCGGCCCGTTGTTGCGTTCGGTGTTTCCCGACGGCACGCTTGACCCGTCCGATACGATCAAGCTCACGGCATTGAACAATTACAGCACGGAAATGCCGGCGAGCGAAGCGCTCGACTATAACGTTATTCTGGCGATGTCCCAGAACGGTGTGCGGATGTCAGTTCGTGACAAGGGGCCGCTTTGGGTGATCTATCCCATGAACGATCACAAGGAGCTTCGTGAACCATTGTTCAACGATCGCCTGGTATGGCAATTGTCGAAAATGGAGCATCTTCCATCGCACTGATTACCAAATTTACTGCCTTCCGCTGGGTCGTCGTCCTCGTTGTTCTGGTGACATTGGGGCTCGACGGCGTGGTGCTGACAAGCATGCAGCGCACGTTGGACGAGATGTCCGAAACAAAGCGTGGCGGTCCGCTATGGATTGCGACCCAGATGGAATTCGAGTTCATGCGCTTCGAAAAGGCGTTGGCACTCTTTGCGCACGACGCGCCTGATGTGACGGCGGATGACGTCCGGTTTCGTTTCGATATTCTATGGAGCCGGGTGGACATCGCCGCGGCCGGCCAGGCAGGTCAGCCGGCGGCGGCGGGATCGGACGCCGCGAATATCATTTCGGCACTGGCCGAAGAATTGCGCCGTCAGGATCCGGTGGTGCTGGCGTTCAAGGGGGGAGAGACCGAAGCGGCCAAGGCTATGCTCGAAACATTCGGCTCCTACCGCGAGGGTCTGCACGACTATACGCTGGCGGCCAAGCACGAGCAGTCCGATCAGGATACCTTTGCCAGAACGCACCTTTGGCTCATCTCCAAACTCATCGCGTTTTTAAGCGCCGCGATCGGGGTGGTTTCTTTGTTCGTTGCGGCCCTGTTTTTCGCGGACTCGCGCCACTATCGGAAAATGTCCGCCGAAAACGCCGAACTGCTGGCAGAGGCGCAATTGGCCTACAAGGCAAAGTCGCAGTTCCTGTCGACTGTCAGCCATGAACTCCGAACACCGCTTACATCAATCAAAGGTACATTGGGCCTGATGAAGGGCGGCGCGCTTGGCCCGTTGCCGGACAAGTTTCAGCGGATCGTCGATATCGCCTATGAAAACAGCAACAGGCTGGCCTTGCTGATCAATGACATTCTTGATCTCGAAAAATCCGAATCCGGCAGCCTCAGCTATCAGTTCCGCGATCTCGACCTGTCCGCCCTTGTCGAAGACGCGGTCGAGGCAAACCGGAATTACGACCCAGCCCGCAACATAGCGGTTACGATTTCGGGCACGGAAACGCCGGTGACCGTGCATGGCGACGACGATCGGCTGATGCAGGTCATGCTGAACCTGCTGTCGAACGCGGTGAAGTTTTCATACCCGAACGGGCAGGTGCATGTGACGTTGGCGCGGACGGGCCGCAAGGTGCGCGTGTCCGTTCAGGATCATGGATACGGCATTGCCGAGGGCTTCCGCGACAAGGTATTCGAAAAGTTCACTCAGGCCGATGCGTCCGACACGCGCCAGAGCGGCGGGACGGGTCTGGGGATGAACATCGCGCGCACGATCATCGAAAACCATGGCGGAACGATCGGTTTCGTCAGCGAAGTCGGGCGCGGGACAACCTTCTTTTTCGAATTGCCCACAGTTTGATGTGAACTCAGTTCATGTGGGGCGGCAGGGCGTGACACCGTGATCGGGGTCACGGGTGATCCGTCCTGCCGGTCTCCCGCCGGGGCGGGGTGGGCCGCAGTGGGCCTGTCGAAAAGCCCGAAATTCCGCTTGATTTCCCGTTGCAGCCCTATTAGCTGGATAATAATTGCCTATGCAACCATTATCCAGGCAATGACATGGAAGCGCAGGCGATGGATCGCGACCCTAAAAAAGAGTTCCTCGACAATACCGGCAAGTTCGTAAGGCTGCTGCGAAAGCTGTTCGATGCGCGTGCTAGGTCCATGGATCTGACCTATTCGCGGGCGCGCGCGCTTCTCGAAATCGAGCGGCGCGAAGGGGCGACGCAAACGGAACTGGCCGAGGCGCTGGAGATCGGAACGCCATCGGTCAACCGCATTCTGGACGGGCTGGAAGATAGCGGGCTGGTCGAACGGCGCGCGCAGGAAGGCGACAAGCGCACGCGCCAGCTGTTCCTGACCCCGCTGGCGCGGGCGCGGGGCGACCGAATTCTGACCTTCACCGAGGATCTGAAGGAAGAGTTGTTTGACGGGATTTCCGAGGATGACCTGCTGACTGCGAGCCGCGTGCTGGAACAAGTCACCCGAAATCTGGAAAGTGGCCGGTCGTGAGGACGGAAGGTGTGGAACAGCGCCAGCCCGGCCCCGACGGATCCGCCGTCGCCACGGCGGCAGCGGAACCGGAACAGTCCCCCGCGCCGCCAGCTGCCCCGCCCTTTACCCCGATGCCGTTACCCCGCGCCGCGGCCTATGTGCTGGCGTCGATAATGTTGGGGTTGTCGCAGGGCCTTGGCCAGGGTTTCGTTTCCGCCAACCTTCAGACGATCGCGGGCGAGATTGGCGCCACCCAGACCGAAGCGATCTGGCTGATGGCGGCCTATATGGCGCCTCGGGCTTCGTTGCCGCTGCTGCTGATCAAGATCAGAACCCAATACGGGCTGCGGGCCTTCGCAGAGGTTGGCATCGTGTTCTATGTCGTCGCGGCGGGGATGAGCCTGATGGTGTCGGACCTTCATTCCGCGATTGCGGTTCAGTTCATCAGCGGCTGCGCGGCGGCCCCGCTGTCGACGCTTGCATTTTTCTACATGCTGGAACCGCTGCCGCCGAAGCTGAAGATGAGCATGGGCCTGTCGCTGGCCCTGACCGTCATCATGCTGGGCACACCGCTGGCACGGGTCATCACGCCCGAGTTGCTGTCTTACGCATCCTGGTCTTCGGTGCTTGTGATGGGGTTGGGCATGGCGCTGACCGCGCTGGCGCTTGTCTTCATGCTGCCGCTTGCACCGCAACCCCGGGCCAAGGTCATCTCGGCGCTTGATATCGTGGTCTATCTGTTGATCGCCGTGGCGCTGGGCGGCCTGACGGTGACCTTCCTGATGGGCGCGACATATTGGTGGACCTCTGCCCAATGGCTGGGCGAGCTGCTGTTCGTTTCGCTTTGCGCCGGGACGGTCGCAGCCGTGATAGAGCTGAACAGGAAGGCACCGCTGTTGGATATCCACTGGCTGGCAAGCCCGGCCATCCTTCACCTGACCGGCGCGCTTTTGACCTTTCGCATCATCCTGTCGGAACAGAGTTCGGGCGCACCCGGGCTGTTCCGTGCGCTGGGGATGGGGCCCGAGCAGTTGAAGCCGCTGTTTGTCGTTATCGTCCTGGCAAGCCTCGCGGGCGGTGTCGCATGCGCGATACTGCTAAAGCCCGGCCGGGAAGAGAAATTCCATATCGTGGCCCTTGCCCTGATTGCGGTCGGCGCGTTCATGGACAGCCACGCAACTAGCCTGACCCGGCCCGAGCAGATGTATGTCAGCCAGGGCATGATTGCGTTCGCGAGCGCACTTTTCCTGCCGCCGGCCTTGCTGAACGGGCTGTTATCCGCGCTTGCCAAGGGGCCGCAATATCTTCTGAGTTTCGTGATTGTCTTCCTGACGACGCAAAGCGTGGGCGGCGTCATGGGATCGGGGTTGTTCACCACGTTCATCAACCACCGCCGGGCATTCCATTCCCAGGTTCTGTCGGAACAGCTGATCATTGGCGATCCGGCCCTGTCGGCACGGATTGGCCAGATCGGCGCGCAATATGCGTCTTCGTTGCCGGATCCCGCCCTGCGTTCGGCGCAGGCGGTGTCCAGCATCGGCGGCGAGCTGTCCACGCAGGCCTATGTCCTGGCCTATAACGACGCCTTCCTGGCGCTGTCGTCGGTGGCGACCGCGGCCCTGTGCGTTCTGCTGATCCATTTTGGCGCTCTGCGCTTTCTCGAACATCGTGCGGGCGCGGCGACGCCTGCCTGAAAGAACCTGCCATGAAGAAACACATCAAACGTCACTTCCCGACTTTCCTCGCGCTGTTCCTTGGCGTTGCAGGCATCGTTATCGTGCTTTACGCGTGGCAGCTTCCGCCGTTCCGGAACACGGTCGCGACCACTGAAAACGCCTATGTCCGGGGCCGTATCACCAGCATTTCGCCGCAGCTGTCGGGGTATGTGGCCGACGTTCCGGTGACTGACTTTCAGGAGGTGGAGGCCGGGCAGGTTCTGGTTCGGCTCGATGATCGGCAATACCGGCAAAGACTGGCCCAGGCGGTCGCCACGGTGCAGGCCGCGCGCGCGGCACTGGATAACAGCGAACAGGAAAGCCATTCGGCCACGGCCTCGCTTCACCTGCGCGAGGCGGCGCTTGACTCTGCCCAGGCCGCTCTCGCGTCGGCGCAGTCGGATTGGAAACGGGTGACAGAGTTGCAGGAGCGGGGGGTGATTTCCGTCAGTTCCGCCGATAAGACAGAGTTGGCGCTGCGTCAGGCTGAATCGCAGGTTTCGCAAGCGCAAAGCCAGATCGAGGTCGCACGGGAAGCCCTGAAATCCGTCGAGGTGCAGCGCCAGTCGCTGCTGGCCGGCGTGGCAAGCGCCGAGGCGGCGGTGGAACTGGCCCGCATCGACCTTGAGAACACGGTTATCAGAGCCCCCGAAGCCGGGCGGCTGGGCCAGATCGGCACCCGGGTCGGACAATATGTGTCGGCCGGAAGCGCGCTGATGTCGCATGTCGCACAGGACATCTGGATCATCGCGAATTTCAAGGAAACCCAGTTGCATGGCATGACGGTCGGTCAGCCGGTCACGTTCACCGTGGACGCGCTGCAGGATCGCGCCTTTACCGGGCATATAGAGCATTTCGCCCCCGCCACGGCATCCGAGTTCAGCCTGCTGTCGGGAAGCAACGCGACGGGCAATTTCACGAAAATCGCCCAGCGGCTGTCCGTCCGGATCGAAATCGACCCCGATCAGCCGCAGCGCGAGGTTCTTGCGCCGGGCCTGTCGGTCGTCGTTCACATCGACACGGCCTATGCGGACAGGTGACCGGACCGGCCGCACCCGGCGTGTGTCTGCGTCGCGCGGTAAAAAGATGCACTTTCCGGCCGGTTTAAGGCTGAAGGACCCGTGGGTGATCCGACGGCGGGATATTCGGCCAGATGTTCTTGACAAAAACAGTCAACTAAAATAGCGACGCACTCAGCCAGCTACGGGAAACCTCTCGAAAGCCAGTCCATCAGGCAAAAACGAGGGGAAACCATGACTGCCCAAAGATTCGCGGCGGCCGCGTTGGCCGTAACCGTTGCACATTCCGCCCAGGCGCAGACGTATGAGGGCGAGGTCCTTGGGACGATCGTGCTTGGCGAAAGCAAGCGCAGCGTCCAGACCGACACGGCCGCCTCGGAAACCGTGATCAACGAGGAAGAGCTGCAGGACCGCCAGGCCAACACCATCGCCGAACTGGTGGATTCAGTGCCCGGTGTTTCACTGGTAAACGGCTCGACCCCGGCGGGTTCGGGCATCAACATCCGGGGCTTCGGTGCGAATGGCACCTATGGCACCGACCAGAAGGTGCTGATCCAGGTGGATGGCGCGTCGAAAGGGTCGGAGGAACTGTACCGGATCGGCACGCAGCTTTTCACCGACCCCGAACTTTACAAAGAGGTCCGGGTGATCCGCGGCACGGTCGGGTCGTTCGCCTATGGCTCTGGCGCGGTGGGCGGGGTGGTCATCCTGAAGACGAAGGATGGCTCTGACTTCACCGGCGGCACGCCGGGGTTCGCCGTGCGGCAGGCGTTGTCCTACACCTCCAATGGCGAAGGGTTCGACAGCTCGACGATCCTGGCCTGGCAGCCGACCGAAAAGCTCGAATTTCTGGTCAACTATGTCTACCGCGACATGGGCGTTCAGCAGGACGGGAACGGCGATGATATCGGGGAAGACGGTTTCTCGCTGCCCTCGGGCCTGCTGAAGGGCAAATACACCTTTGGCAATGACGATCAGCACAGCATCACAGCGGCGCTGAGCTATACCGAAACCGATGAAAAAGACGTGCCCTATGACACGTTCGCGACCACGGGCGGCGCGTTCGGAAATGTGGACCGGTACACGCAGGACACCACCGCCACGCTGGAATACGCCTATAACCCGGCGGGGAACGACCTGATCGATCTGACCGCCACGCTCAGCTATTCCGATCAGAAGATCGACAGCGAAGGGGTCAGCGGCCAGACCGGCGGCCTGGCCGATATCGTGAATGCCGATCACCAGTACGAGACGACCAAGCTGAATGTCACCAACGACGCCTTCTTCACCACCGGCGCGCTGCGCCACAATCTGAAGGCGGGCGGCGAGCTGATCCACAAGAAGCGGCTTGATGCAAGTTCGGCCCCCGGCGGAACCGACAAGCGCTTTGCCCTCTTTGCGATTGACGAGATCGGCTATGGCGGCCTGACGGTAACGCCGGCGGTGCGTTATGAGACGCAGCGCGTGGGCGGGCCCAGCTATGACTATTATAACAATGACGCGCTGATGGGCGGTGTCTCGGCGCGGTATGAATGGGACAGCGGCCTGTCTGTATTCACCAGCGCGGCCTATACCGAAAACCTGCCGATCATGGATGACCTCACCAACCCGGACTATATGAAGCAAAGCGAAAAGGCGCAGACCTATGAGCTGGGCCTGGGCTATGCCAACAACTCGCTGCTGGCCGAAGATGACAATCTGGCCGCCAAGGCGACGATCTATCGGACGCGGGCCTGGGATCTGACCTCCTATTCCGGGGTGAACAAGGTCTATATCGAAGGGCTGGAGGTCGAGCTTTCCTACGCCATGGACAGCGGCTATTACGCCGATCTGAACGGGACCATGATGCGGGGCGAGGATCGCACCGTCACCCCGAATGAGGATTGGGAAGGCATCCCGGCCGACAACGTCCGCCTGACGCTGGGCAAGCGGTTTTATGACAACAAGCTCGATCTGAACTGGGAGGTGGTCCACAACGCCGAAATGACGCGGTCGACCGATCCGACCCCCAGTTCGACGGTGCATAATCTTGGTGTCTCCTACCGGCCTGACAGTGGTGCGTTCAACGGGGTAGAGGCGCGGTTTGCCGTCGAGAACCTGTTCGACAAGGCCTATCAGCCACATCTTTACACGCGCAAGGCACCCGGCCGGACCTTCAAGCTGACCCTCGCCAAGACGTTCTGACCGAATAGCGGGCGCATCCTCCCTGAATTCCCTTTGCGCCTGCCGTCACCTCCCACCTTGTGGGAGGTGACATATCATAGTAAAAAGATCGGGTATCGGGTCATCCCTGAATGCCCCAAGATCAGCGCCCAGCCACGCCGCGCCCGACAGGGGCGGTTGCGCCAGACACGCGTTCCCCCACATGTGAAAAGGAGCCGACATGGCGCAGCCTGCCCCCCTCAGCGCGGATCAAATCCGCCAAGCCCGTATCGACAGCCCCAAGACCCGCGACCGCGATCTGGCCGATCAGCTGGGCATCAGCGAGGCGGAACTGGTCGTCGCCCAGGTCGGTCGCGGCGCCACCCGGATCGACGCCAACCCCGACAAGCTGCTGCCGCTGGCGCGCGAGTTGGGCGAGGTGATGGCGCTGACCCGCAATATCTCGGCGGTGCATGAAAAGGTGGGGCTTTACGATAATTACCACAGCGGCGAGCACGCGGCGATGATCCTGAACGAAGAGATCGACCTGCGCCTGTTCCCGAAACACTGGGTGTTCGGCTTTGCCATCGAAACCGAAACCGGGGTGCGGCGCACATTGCAGGTGTTCGATGCGGCGGGGGATGCGGTGCACAAGATCTTCCTGCGCGCGGGGTCGGATCATGAGGCCTGGGCCAGGGTCGTGGCCGCGCTGGCGCTGCCCGATCAGTCCGACCGGATAGAGGTCGCCGCCCGCGCCCCGGCAGAGCCCGCGCGCATCAATCCCGAAAAGGTCGAAACGCTGCGCCAGGAATGGGCGGCGATGACCGACACGCATCAGTTCAACCGGCTGGCCGCGAAGCTGAAGATGAACCGGCTGGGCGCGTATCGCAGCGTCGGCGCGCCGTTCGTGCGGCCGCTGGCGCCCGACGCCGTGGACCGGCTGATGACCCGGCTGCAGGAAACCGGGGTCGAGGTCATCCTGTTCGTCGGCAACAAGGGCTGCATCCAGATCCATTGGGGGCCGTTGCAAACGCTGACGCCGATGGGCCCCTGGCTGAACGTGATGGACCCGCGTTTCAACCTGCACCTGCGCGGCGACCATATCGCCGAGGTCTGGGCGGTGGAAAAGCCCACCAAACGCGGCCCGGCCCTGTCGGTCGAGGCATTCGATTCCGAGGGCGGGCTGATCCTGCAAATCTTCGGGCGCCGCTTTGATGAAGGTGACAATTTCGACCGCTGGGCCGACCTTGTGGCTGCGCTGCCCGCACTTCATGTGGTCGAGGAGGCCTGAATATGGGCCGCTTTGCCGCAGCGCTGACCGGCGCGCTCATGCTCCTTGCCGGGCCGGTTCGGGCCGAAGGTTACCCCGAGGCCCGCCGGATTGTCGCCATCGGCGGGCCGGTGACCGAAATCATCTATGAGCTGGGCGAAGGCGACCGGCTTGTTGCGCGCGACACGACCTCGGTTTTCCCGGCGGCTGTCAGCGCGCTGCCCGATGTGGGCTATATGCGGCAATTGTCGGCCGAGGGCGTTCTGTCGGTCGGGCCGGACCTGATCGTGGCCCGCGCGACCAGCGGCCCGCCCGAAACCCTGGACATCCTGCAGGCGGCCTCGGTGCCGGTTGTGCTGATTTCCGACGATTTCACCACCGAAAGCGTGGTCGCGCGGATCGAGCAGGTGGGCGCGGCCCTGGGTGTGCCCGGCAAGGCGGCGGCGCTGTCGGCGCGGGTCGGCGATGATCTGGCGCAGATCGAAGCCGCGAATGCAGCGCTGCCGGCGCGCAAGCGGGTGATGTTCGTGTTGTCGATGACCGGCGGGCGGGTGAACGCGGCCGGGCGCGACACCGGCGCCGACGGGATCATTTCGCTGGCGGGCGGACGAAATGTGCTGGCGGATGCGTTCTCGGGCTATAAGCTTCTGACCGACGAGGCGATCATCGAGGCCGCCCCCGAGATCATCGTGATGATGACCCGTGCCGGTGATCACACCACCCAAAAAGAACATGTCCTGGCCCATCCGGCCATCGCCGCCACCCCGGCGGCCCGGGGCGGCGAGGGCGGATTTGTAGAGGTGGACGGCTATGCGCTGGGCTTCGGCCCACGCACGGCGGCGGCGGCGCGGGATCTGCACGCCAAGCTGTACGGGGCAGGGGGCTGACGGGTCATGGTCGCACTGACAGGCATTCCCGGCGACAGGCCGCTGCGCGCGCCGATGGGGGATCGCAGCCGCCG
Source organism: Actibacterium sp. D185-2 (assembly GCF_054954595.1). Taxonomy (NCBI): domain Bacteria; kingdom Pseudomonadati; phylum Pseudomonadota; class Alphaproteobacteria; order Rhodobacterales; family Roseobacteraceae; genus Actibacterium; species Actibacterium sp. D185-2. The sequence goes on along the minus strand of NZ_JBPWNX010000004.1, from coordinate 282,314 downwards.
GGCCGCGCTGATCGGGCTGGGGCTGATGGGGCTGCTATGCGCCACGGCGTTGTTCAGCCTGGGCCATGGCGCCGCGGCGGACACGCGGGTGCTGCGCGCGGTTCTGGCCGGGATCGGTCTGGCCGAGCCGGTCAGCGCCCGCGATCAGGTGATCATCTGGGACATCCGGCTGCCCCGGCTGGTGCTGGGGGTCGCGGTGGGCGCGGCGCTGGCGGTGTCGGGTGCGGTGATGCAGGGGTTGTTTCGCAACCCGTTGGCCGATCCGGGGCTGGTCGGCATCAGCGCGGGTGCCGGGCTGGGCGCGGTGGCGGCGATTGTGCTGGGCGGGGCCTTGCCGGGGGCGATGGTCGCGGCGGTGGGGGGCTACCTTGTGCCGGTTGCCGCATTCGTCGGCGGCTGGGCCGCGACCTTGCTGCTGTATCACATCTCGACCCGGCGCGGGCGTACCTCTGTCGCGACCATGCTGCTGGCCGGTATCGCGCTGGCGGCGCTGACCGGGGCCGCGACCGGGCTGATCGTCTATTACGCCGATGACGCGCAGCTGCGCGACCTGACGTTCTGGAGCATGGGGTCGCTGGCCGGGGCGACCTGGGGCAAGGTGGCCTCGGCCGCGCCGATCATCGTGCTGGCGCTGGCGGCCAGCCCGTTTCTGGCGCGGGCGCTGAACGCGCTGGCGCTGGGCGAGGCGGCGGCCGCGCATCTGGGCGTCCCGGTGCAGCGCATGAAGAATATCGCCATTCTGGGCGTGGCGGCGGCGGTCGGGGCCTCGGTCGCGGTGACCGGGGGGATCGGTTTCATCGGTATCGTGGTGCCGCATCTGTTGCGGCTTGTGCAGGGGCCGGACCACCGGTTCCTGCTGCCCAACGCGGCGGTGCTGGGCGCAAGCCTGCTGTTGCTGGCCGATGTCATCAGCCGCACGGTCATCGCCCCGGCGGAACTGCCCATCGGCATCGTGACCGCCGTCTTGGGCGGGCCGTTCTTTCTGTGGATTTTGCTGCGCAACCGCAGCGTTGTGGATTTGTGAGGCGGCGATGGTGATCGCGCAGGACATTCAAGTCAGGCTGGGCCGGGTGCCGGTGCTGCACGGGGTCGGGTTCAGCGCCGCGCCGGGCCAGGTCACGGCCATCGTCGGGCCCAACGGTTCGGGCAAGACGACGCTGCTGCGGGCGCTGACCGGCGAGGTGCCCTATGGCGGCACGGTGACGCTGAACGGCCGCGTGGTGGCGCAGATGGCCCCGTGGGAGCTGGCCGCGATCCGCGCCGTGCTGCCGCAGGCGGCGGCGCTGGCCTTTCCGTTCACGGTGCTGGAGGTGGTCCGGCTGGGCCTGACGGCGGGGGTCTCGGCCCAACGTGCGGCGCTGCCGCACGAGGCGCTGGCCCGGGTCGGGCTCGCCGGGTTCGACGGGCGCATGTATCAGGAGCTTTCAGGCGGTGAAAAGCAGCGCGTGCAGCTGGCCCGCGTGCTGACCCAGATATGGGAGCCGGTGGCCCATGGCGCGCCGCGCTGGCTGTTTCTGGATGAGCCGGTCTCCAGCCTTGATATAGGCCATCAGCTGGGCGTGATGCAGCTTGTGCGCGACTATGCCGAAGCGGGCGGCGGGGTGATCGCGGTGATGCATGACCTGAACCTGACGGCAATGTTCGCCGACCGTGTGGCGCTGGTGTGCGGCGGGCGGATTCGGGCGCAGGGGCCGGTGGACGAGGTGCTGACCGATGCGCATCTGTCCGCCGCCTATGGCTGTGCGCTGCGTATCAATACCGCGCCCCCCGGGGGTGCTACCTATGTGCTGCCGCACAGCGCATCGGCCCCCGTGCCGGGCAAGCTGGCGGCAGAGTAAAGAAGGCAGCCGCCAGGGGTATGAACACTTGACAGTTTTAGTCAGATAATAGTATCCAATATCCAAACTGCGCATCTCACGCCAGCGTTCAGGCCAGCCCCGGCGATGCGACCAGAAACCGGGGCACATATGATACCAAAGATGCACACAGTCGCCGCGCTTTGCCTGTTGGCCTGTCCGGCAATCGCCGTCGCCGAAGGTGCCACGCTTCGCGTAGATCTGAACGCGGCCGAGCAGGTCGACAGCGCCTGCCGCCTGATCTTCACCACTCGCAACGAGACCGGCACGGCGATTGACAAGCTGGTCTATGAAACCGTGCTGATCGGCAGCGACGGGGCGGTGCAGCGTCTGACCCTTTTCGATTTTCGCGACGCGCCGGCGGGCAAGCTGCGGGTGCGCCAGTTCGATGTGCCGGCGACCGACTGCGCCGCGCTGGGGCAGGTGCTGTTCAACGGGGTCAGCAGTTGCGTCGTAGGCGGAGCGGAAAACCCGGTCTGTGCCGAAGCGTCGGACATGTCGTCACGGGTATCGATCGAGGTGCTGCAATGAGCATTGCCGCAACCGCGCATGACCGCATCGCCGGGCTGGTCGCGCTTGGCGGGCCGGTGGTCATGCTGTTGCTGGGGCTGTCGGTGCTGTCCCTGGCGATCACGCTTTACAAGCTGGCTGAATATCAGCGGCAGCGGCTGGGCCATCATCGCGGATTGACCGGCGCGGTGGCGCTGTGGCGCGACGGGCGGCGGGCCGAGGCGATCGCGACACTGGCCAACCGGCAAGGCGCGGTGGCGACCCTGCTGCGCGAGGCGATGCAGGCCTGTCTTGCGGGGGCCGGCACCGCAGCCTTGCGCGAACGGATGTTTACCCGCGCCGAGGCGGCGTTCGGGCGGCTGCAATCGGGGTTCAGGCTGCTGGATTCGATCGCGCAGATCGCGCCGTTGCTGGGGCTGTTCGGCACGGTTCTGGGCATGATCGACGCATTCCGTGCGCTGCAGGATGCGGGCGCGGGCGTTGATCCGTCGGTTCTGGCGGGCGGCATCTGGGTGGCGCTGATGACCACGGCGGTCGGGCTGGCGGTGGCGATGCCGACCGCGCTGATCCTGACCTGGTTCGAGGCGCGGATCGCGCGCGAACGGCTTTATGCCGACGAAGCACTGGAAGAGGTGCTGAACCCCGGCATGATCCGGCCCGCCGCGACGGCGGTGGACCCTGCCGGATACCGGGCGCAGCCCGGCGCGGGCCATGCGGCGTAGTGCGGGGCAGATACGGCGGCGGCGGCTGTCAATGACATCGCTGATCGATGTCATTTTCCTGCTTCTGCTGTTCTTCATGCTCAGCTCGACCTTTTCGCGTTACAGCCAGATCGATCTTGCGGTGGTCCGGCGCGGCATGGCCGAGCCGTCCGGGACCCGCCCGATTTTCCTGCGGCTGACCGGGGCGGGGCTGTCGCTGAACGGGCGTGCGCTGTCATCGGGGGACGCGGCAACCGCCATCGCCGCCATGCGCGACACGGGGCAGGCGCGGATGCTTCTCAGCGTGGGGGCGGACGCCACGGCGCAGCAGTTGGCCGATGCGCTTTTGGTTTTGCGCGCGGTGCCCGATGCCACGCTCAGCGTGATCCGATAGGTGCGGCATGCGGCGCAGATCCATCCCCATGACACGCGAAAAGGGCGAACCGACCATCGCGCTGATCAATATCGTGTTTCTGATGCTGGTGTTCTTTCTGGTCGCGGGCAGCATGGCACAGCCGCTGGACCCCGCGTTGCAACTGGTGTCCACCCGCGCGCTTGAGGGCAGCGCGCCGCCCGATGCGCTGGTGCTGCATGCCGACGGCACGCTCAGCCACCGGGGGCAGGGGGCGACCGAGACCGCGTATCTGGGCAGCCTGACCGGCGCCGCCCCCGAGGCCCGCATCCTGCCGGACAGGAACGTTGCGGCAGAACGCCTGCTGGAGGTGGCCGAAGCCTTGCGCGCGGGCGGCGCCGGGAAAATTCTGATCGTGACCGAGAAGGAACTGAAATGACCCTGCGCGGTATTATGGCGACCCTGGCGGCGCTAAGCGGTTCGGTGGTGATGCATCTGACCGGGGCCGGTCTGGCGACGGGAACGCAGGAGGCTGTGCAGATCGAGGGCGGGACCATGGTTCAGGTCGCGATGCTGGGCAATTCCTTCGAGGATATGGTGACGGGGGCCGTGGCCCGCCCGCAGGTCGCCCCCCCGGTGCAGACGCGGCCCGAAACGCTGCCTGCCCAAACGGCCGAAACCACCCCCGTGACGCCGACAGAGGTGCCGTTGCTGCCGACGGCCGACCTGCCGGCGCAGGCACCGTCGCCTGCGCCACATACCGCCGTCGCCGCCCCGCCGATGATGACCAGCGCGCCGGTTGAAACCCTGACGGCGCAAGACCCGCCTCCGCATCCCAAGCCCGCCGCGAAGGCGCCCGAGGCGTCACCGGGCAATGGCGCGCAGAACCGTGCGCGCGGGCAGGCCGACGGTCGCAAAACGGCCAAGGCCGTGACGGCGAAAACCGCGACAGGTGCAAGCGGGGCCGCACCCGGAAATGCCCGCCTGAGCAACTACAAGGGCCAGATCATGCGCAAGATCGCCCAGCAGCGCAAGAAATCCGCCGGGGCCCGGGGGACCGCCGCGGTGGCCTTTCGGATTGCCGGCTCGGGTGCGATTGCCGGTGTGTCCATCGTCACCAGTTCGGGCGACAGCCGGATCGACCGTGTGGCGGTCGAGCATATCCGCCGGTCCGGCCCGTTCCCGCCGCCGCCGGGCGGGCAGCAGCTCAGCTTTGTGGTGCGGTTCGAAAGCAAGGGGTAACCGCTTGACTTCTGGCGTTGCGCCACGCGGATCAGGGGCCGAATGCGGTTTATCCGAAATGGTGAAACGATCCCGGTTTTTCCGGTAACATCGCGATTTTTCCACGCTATATATCCCGATCAGCTTTCGCGAAGCGGCCTGTGCCGTTCCGCCGGTCTCGTCCCGTCGCGGGGGCAGGCCCAGAAAGACCGGAACCGCAGGTGGGGTGCGGCGTTGGTTTATCGGGGCGTGATGTGTCAAAGTGAAATGATGGAATGTTGATGGATCGGCGCCGGTTTTCGGAAATAACGACCGCGCCGCGCGGTTGTGTTGTTCGGGGGCAAACCTGATATGGTGAAACGAGTTTTGAGAAAGTGGAGCCCGTTCTGACGTCCGCCCCCGACACCCCTGCGCCATTGGACGATCTGATTGCCTGCCCGTATTGCGATGTTCTGCACCGCATTTCGGCAGTGCCCAAAGGCGCACGCGCGCGCTGCAAGCGCTGTGGCACGGTGCTGATCGCGCCGCGCGCCGGCGCCTTTGCCCGGATCGTCAGCCTGGCGGTCACCGCCATGATCCTGATGAGCGCGGCCATGTTCTTTCCGTTTCTGGCGCTTTCGGCGGGCGGGCTGCATCACGCCACCTCGATTCTTGGCGCCGTGCTGGCCTTTTCGAGCGGCCTGATGGTGCCGCTGTCGGTCGCGGTCGCCGGTCTGATCGTGCTGATCCCGCTGATCCGGTTGGGGGCGATCATCTATACGCTGTGGCCCCTGACGCAGAACCGGCCGCCGTTTCCCGGCGCGCGCCGCGCCTTTGCGCTGGCGGAAAAGCTGAAACCCTGGTCCATGGCCGAGATCTTCATCGTCGGGGTCGGCGTGGCCCTGGTCAAAATATCGGGCATGGCGTCCGTCACCCTCGGGCCCGCCTTCTGGGCCTTCGCCGCGCTGGTTCTTGTGACCGCGCTTCAGGATACCTTTATGTGCAAGCACACCGTATGGACGACACTGGAACATCCCGAACGACCCTGACCGCGCGCGCCGCGGGGCTGATCGCCTGTCGGCGCTGTGGCAAAGTCCATGCCGGGGGCATCGCGCGTTGCGTGCGTTGCGACCGCGCGCTGCATAGCCGCGAGCCGGCCAGCCTGCAACGGGTCTGGGCCTGGCTGATCGCGGGGCTGGTCGTTTACATTCCGGCCAACATCTATCCGATGCTTCTGACCCGGACCCTGTTCAAGCAGCAGGAAAACACCATCGTCGGTGGCGTGGTCGAACTGGTCAATCACGGCTCGTATTTCGTCGCCATGGTGGTCTTCACCGCCAGCGTGATGATCCCGGTCGGCAAGTTCCTTGCGATCATCTATCTGGCGCTGAGCGTGCAGTTCAACGCGCAGGCGGACGCGCATCAGCGGCACAAGCTGCTTGAAGTGGTGGAATTTATCGGGCGCTGGTCGATGATCGACGTCTTCGTGGTCGCGATCCTGTCGGCGCTGGTGCAGTTGCAGTCGGTCGTGACGATCAACCCCGGCATCGCCGCGGTCAGTTTCGCTTTGTCTGTGGCCTTTACCATGCTTTCAGCGCAAAGTTTCGATTCCCGGCTGATCTGGGACAAGGATACCGTAGCGTCATGAATACCCCCGAAGATCTTGAGATCGAACCCGCCGGGCGCGGGCCGCTGGGCCGGCTGTCGCTGGTCTGGGTCATTCCGGTCATCGCGCTTGTCGTGTCGCTGGCGCTGGCCTGGCAGACCTATGCGAACCGGGGCGAGCTGATCGCGATCACGTTCGAAAACGCGTCGGGAATCGTCGCGGGCGAAACGGTCGTCAAATACCGCGATGTTGAGGTTGGCCTAGTTGAAAAGGTCACCTTCACCGATGGGCTGAACGAGGTTCTGGTCTCGGTGCGGATGGATCAGGTGGTGCTGCCCTATCTGGATGACGACGCCGAATTCTGGGTGGTCACGCCACGGGTCAGCGTGCGCGGCATTTCGGGCCTGGACACCGTTCTGGCGGGGGTTTTCATCGAAGGCAGCTGGAACACCACGCGCGGCACCGCGCGGCGCAGCTTTGCCGGGCTGGCCGAGCCGCCGCTGGCCAATGCGACCCAGCGCGGCACGAAGATCACCCTGCAGGCCAAGGACGGCAATCAGCTGGCCGATGGTGCGCCGGTTCTGCACAAGGGCATCAAGGTCGGCTATATCGAAGAGCCCAAGCTGACCCCGGCCGGCGACGGGGTTCTGGTCACCGCCTTCATCGAGGCGCCCTTTGACCGGCAGATCACCACGGCCACGCGGTTTTGGGATCAGTCGGGCTTTTCGGTCTCGCTGGGGGCGTCGGGGGTGACGCTTGATGTCAATTCCCTGGCCTCGCTGGTCGAGGGCGGGATCGCCTTTGACACGATCGTATCGGGCGGTGACCCGCTTGGGCCGGATGTGCGGTTCGACATCTACCCGGACGAGGAAGCCGCCCGCGAAAGCATCTTTGCCGATCCGCTGGCCGAAGAGGTGACGGTATCGGTTCTGTTTGAAGGATCGGTGGCCGGCCTGACCGCCGACTCCGATGTGCGTTATCGCGGGATCCGGGTGGGCAAGGTCACCGGGCTGTCGGCCTTCGTCGACAACAGCGCAGCCGCGCCACGGGTCAAGCTTCTGACCAACATCGCGATACAGCCGGGCCGTCTGGGCCTGGAAGAGGGCGCAACCCCCGAGGATGCGCTTGCCTATCTGTCGGATTTTGTGGGGCGCGGCCTTCGGGCGCGGCTGGCCACGGGCAGCCTGTTGACCGGGTCGCTTGTTGTCGAACTGGTGGAGTTGCCGGACGCGCCGCCGGCACAGCTTGATCTGGATGCCGAGCCCTATCCGGTGCTGCCCACCGCCCCGTCAGAAATCGCCGACGTGACCGCAACCGCCGAAAGCGTGTTCGCAAAGATCAATTCGCTGCCCATCGACGAGGTGCTGAACACCGCCATCGACACGATGAAAAGCATTGACGCGCTTGCCCGCGATCAGGCGCTGCGCGATGCCCCCGGCGCCGCGCTGGCCCTGATCGACGAGGCCCGCGCCCTTGTCGGGTCGGCGGATGTGGTCGCGGTTCCGGCGGAACTGCGGGCCTCTTTGGCGGAAATCAACGCGATCCTGACGCAGGTTCAGGAAAAGGAAACCGTCGCCAAGCTCGTCTCGGCGATCGAAAGCGCGGATACGGCGGCCGCCAACATCGCCACCGCGTCCGAAGATTTCCCGGGCATCACCGAAAAGCTCGACGCGCTTGCCGCCAAGGCCAACGCGCTCGATCTCGAAGGGCTGGCGGCCGAGGCCGAGGCCACGCTGGTCTCGATCGACGCGCTGATCGGATCGGAGGATACCAAAGCGCTGCCCGCGTCGGTGTCGGGCGCGCTGGACGAGGTGCGATTGTTCCTGGCCGAACTGCGCGAAGGGGGCGCCGTCGAAAATGTGAACGCGACCCTCGCATCCGCCACCGAGGCCGCCACCGCGATCGAGAACGCGGCCAATGACCTGCCAGAGATTCTGACCCGCCTGAAAGACGCGGCCGGTCAGGCCGAAACGGTGCTGTCGGCCTATGGCGAACGGTCGCGGTTCCAGATCGAGGCCCTGGCCACCTTGCGCACGGTCCAGACCGCCGCCGACGCCATCAGCGCGCTGGCCCGCGCGATCCAGCGCAATCCAAATTCACTGATAATGGGACGATGACATGATCCTGCGCCACATCCTGCCCGCGGCTGGCCTTGCCCTTTTGGCGGCCTGTTCCTCGGCCCCGCCGACCCTTTATCCGGTCGACGCCGCGCAATCCGATCTGCGTTTGCGCACCTCTCTGTCCGGGGTTCTGGTCAAACCCATCGAATTGCCCGAATACGCCGCGGCCGAGGAAATCGCGGTCGAAGTCGAGGGCGGGGCCATCCGCCCCAGCCGCAACGAACTGTGGGCCGACATCCCGGAACGCGCCGCCACGCTGCAGGTGGCGCGGCAGCTAGATCAGATCCTGACCGCCATCGTGGCCTCTGATCCTTGGCCGTTCGTGGGCGTGCCGGATGCCGAGGTCGATATCCGGGTGGACCGCTTCATCGCGGGGCATGATGGGGTGTTCCGGCTGTCGGGGCAGTATTTCGTCGGCGGCGTCGGGCGGGTCTATCCGGAGCGCGCGGCCAGCTTTGACATTGCGGTGCCTGTCGCCGCAGGCCAAGGCCTGCCCGGCGTCGCGGATGCGCAGGCGACCGCCCTGCTGCGCCTGTCGGAAGATATCGCGCGCACCCTTGCACGGTAACACGCGCAGGGCTGCGGTGGTGCCGGGCTGACCGTCAGTCGCCGGACGGGGCCAGCGCGCCGGGGGCGAATGCCCCGCCGAAGGGTGACGGGTTCGCGGGTGACGGGGCTGCGTCCTCTGCCGGGGCGAGACCGCCGGTGAAGGCGTTCCCGAACGGCGACGGGTTTGCCGGTTTTCCCTCTGCCGGGAGTTGCGTCTGTGTATCGGTGCCCGCGTCTTTTTGCGCGTCGATCCGGGCGCGCTGCTCTTCCTGCAACTGGCGCTGGATGGCTCGTTTTTCTTCCAGAATGCCGGCTTCGCAGACCGAACTGTCATGTTTGCTGCCCAGCCAGACCAGCCCGCCGGCGATGCCAAGCAACAGCGCAAGCACTGTGCCCGGATGGGTCAGCAGCCGCAGCACCGGGTTGCCGAAAATCGCCGATTGCTCCGCCTTGCCGCTGTCCAGCAGCGTTTTGCGCCGGATATACGCCTCGTGCGTCAGCGCGCCGATCAGGGTGATCGAGATGATGATCACCGCCAGCGCCGAAAGCGACGGATCGGTGCCGTGCCGCACCTTCGAGGCCAGCGCGGTGGTAAAGGTGTTGCCCGACAGGATGGTGAAGACGGTGGTGTTGTAATTCTCGAACGACGCCAGCAGCGTGATGAAAGCCGCCGATCCGATCGCGGGGGCCAGAAACGGCAGCAGGATCTTGCGGAACGCCTGCCCGGGGCTGGCGCCGAGATCCAGCGCGGCCTCGGTCTGGGTGGCGTCGAACCGTTGCAGCCGCGCGATGAAGACCAGCATCGCATAGGCCGAGATAAAGGTGACCTGACCGGCGATCGTCAGAAAATAGCCGTTGTAGAAAAACGCCTGCGCCGGGCCGCCCAGCGTGCGCCCGATCTGCCCCCAGAACACGATTGTCGAAATGCCCAGCACCACGCCGGGGATCAGGATCGGCACGATCAGCACGGTGTACAGCGTCGCGCGCAGCCGCGCGCTCAGCTCCGACAGGGCCAGCGCGCCGGCCAGCCCCACGGGCACCGCCACCACGATCACGCCGATGCCGATGAACAGGCTCGACAGCAGCCCGCTCATCAGCCGGTCATTGGTGATCAGCACGTTGAACCAGCCGGTGGTGAAACATTCCCACGGCGTGACCCGCGGAAAGCGCGACGAGTTGAAGGCGGTGATCACCATGATGATCAGCGGGCCGAACAGGAAGGTGAAGAAGGCCAGCGCATAGGCCGCGCTGAAGACCGATCCGCGCGGGTTCATTTGCCGATCTCCCCGACCGAAACCTTGAAGACGCGCATCATCAGCGTCACGAAGGCGATGCAGACCAGCAAAAGGATGACCGCATAGGCCGATCCGCGCTGCCAGTTCGACGACTGGTTGAACCACTGATAGATCACCTGCGTGAACCACAGGCTGCTGGGCCCGCCCAGGATTTGCGGCGCGGCCAGCGCGCCCGAGGTCAGCATGAACACCATCGTTGCGCCCGAGGCGATACCGGGCTTGGCGATCGGCAGCACGATCCGCCAATGCACCCGCCACCAGGGCGCGCCCATGTCGCGCGCGGCCTCGATCTGGGCGCGGTCCAGCGCCTCGACGGCGTTGTAGATCGGAAAGATCATCAGCAGGATATAGGCATAGGCAAGGCCCGAATAGAGCGCGACATCGGCCCGGATGAAATCGACCGGCGCATCCCACAGCCCCATGCCCAGCCCGACCGAATTGATCAGCCCGGTCGCCCCGAACAGCACCCGGAAGGCAAAGGCGCGCAGGATCTCGTTGACCCAGAACGGAATGATCAGCCCGATCACCATCAGCCGCGCCGATACCCCGCTGGCCGAATGCGCAAGGATGAAGGCGATAGGATAGCAGATCATCACGTCCAGAATGGTCACGAATACCGCCGCGATCAGCGTGCGCAGCAGGATGCCGATATCGAGCGTGTTCAGCCCGTCGTCATTGCCGAACATGAAATAGCGATAGTTTTCCAGCGTGTAGGTGTCATCCGGTCCGCCGATCTGGCTGGCCGGAAGGTTGTGACGGAACGAATAATCCAGCATCGAAAGCTGCGGCAGGACGATCAGCAAGATCACCCAGGCCGCAACGGCGATGGCCACGAACAGGGCCACGCCCATGCCGTGGCGGCCTGCAAAGCTGTTGAACGCGGTGCGAAAATTTCCCATGGGTTATTCCGATGCCATCGGACCGGCGGGCAGCACGGTGGCATGCTCCGGGGCAAAGGCCAGCGTCAGCGCGGCGCCGGGGGCAAGCGGCGCCGCCGCAGCCCCGGTGTTGATCTGGCTCAGCCGCAGACGGGTGCCGGCACAATCGGCAAGCAGATGGGTGCTGGCGCCCTCGAACGCCTGGCTGCGCAACGTGGCGCTGATCGTGTTCGGCCCGGCCTCGCCGGCCAGGGTCAATTGCTCGGGGCGGATGAACAGGCTGCATTGCTCGCCCGGCTTGTACTTGCGCCCGCCCGCGGCGCGGCCGCTGACCGGACCAACGGGCGTGTTCAGCGTGACCATCCCTTCGGCCTGGCCCGCGACCTTGCCGGAGATGGCGTTGTTTTCGCCGACGAAGGACGCGACGAACGCCGTGCGCGGGGCGTTGTAGATCACGTTCGGCGCGCCGACCTGTTCGATCACGCCGCTGTTCATCACCGCCACGCGGTCCGACATCGTCAGCGCCTCGCCCTGATCGTGGGTGATATAGATGAAGGTGACGCCGACGCGCTGCTGAATCGCGCGCAGCTCGGCGCGCATGTGCTGACGCAGTTTCAGATCCAGCGCCGACAGCGGTTCGTCCAGCAACAGGATGTCGGGCTGCACCGCCAATGCGCGGGCGATGGCCACGCGCTGTTTCTGGCCGCCCGACAGTTCCGACACTTTCTTGTCGCCGATGCCGGGCAGCGCGATCATGTCCAGCAATTCATCTGCCCGTTTGCGGCGGTCTTTTTTCGATGCGCCGCGCACCTCCAGCGGGAAGGCGATGTTTTCTGCCACGCTCATCAGCGGGAACAGCGCCAGATGCTGAAAGATCAGCGCCGTGGGCCGCTTGTTGGGGCCGACGCCCTTCATGTCCTTGCCGCCGATCAGCACCTTGCCTTCGGTCGGATCGGAAAACCCCGAGATGCAGCGCAACAGCGTGGTCTTGCCGCAGCCAGACGGGCCGAGGAACGAAAAGAACTCGCCACTGTCGATCTTGAGGTTGGCATTGTCCACGGCAGTGAAATCGCCAAAGCGGATGGAGACGTGATCGAGAAGGACGGTTCTGTTGCGCATGTCGGGCTTGGGTCCGCTGGGAAGGGCCGCGCCGGGGTCGGCGGCCTGGGAAAGGAAAAGGGCGGGGGTGGTCCCCCGCCCGTGGCCGGGCGCGTGGCCCGGTTTGCCCGTGTCAGGCCGACAGGAACTTGTTGGTGAATTCCGTGCGCATCTCGGAATACCACGGCCCTTCGGCCGGCCAGGCGTTCAGGTTGGCCAGCGCCTCGCCGGGATAGGCATCGGCGAAGTTCTGGGCATAGATCTCGCCGCCAAAGGCATCGGCGCCCAGCACCGGGCTGTTATAGCCATGGGTCTGGATCGCCGTGCCGGCCCATTCGGGGTTGTAGCACGCGTCGATGAAGGCATAGACCTGCTCGATGTTCTTGGCGCCGGTGGGCAGCGCCATGCCGTCGACCCAGGCCATCGCCCCTTCGACCGGCGCGCGGTACATCACCGGCTCGCCCGCGGTTTTCAGCGCGATCGGCGGGCCGTCCCATGTCTGGCCCACGATGACGCCTTCGTTCAGCAGCCCGTTCTTCTGGGTGTCGGCATCGTTCCAGATCAGCTTGATGTTGCCCTTCTTGGCGATGGCGTGATCGACGACCTTGGTCCAGACCTCGGTCATCTTTTCGGGGGTGGTATAGGCCGCCCACATCGAACCCGGCTCCAGCTCGCCGATCCGTTCCAGACCCAGGCCCAGACCCAGCAGCATGGAGTGGCCGCGGCCCATGGTCTTGCCCGCGTTGGCATCGTCCCAGATGTCGTAGTAGGAGGGGAACTCGCCCGCCGGGGTGAACAGATCGGTGCGCCAGGCCACGCCTTCGGTGCCCCAGATATGTGGCACCCAGTGGCTGCCCTTGCCGTCGAAATTCCAGTGGGCATCGCCAAGCGCCATCGCCGGGTTGACCTTTTCGATGGCGATCTTGGTCATGTCGAACGGCTGCAGCAGGCCCAGTTCGGCCCAGAGCAGGTTGCGGTTCACGGTGGGCGACACGATGTCGAACCCTTCGCCGCCGGTGGCCTTCAGCTTGTTGATGATCTCTTCGTTCGAGCCGATGCCGGTGAAGTTGATCTTGATGCCGGTGCTGCCCTCGAACGCCTCGACGAAGCTGGGCGGCAGATAGTCGGACCACATCATGATGTTGATCTCGCCCGACGAGGCCAGCGCCTGTCGGCTGACGATCGCGGGCGTGGCAAGCCCGGCCGCGACGGCCGCCGAGGTTTTCAAAAAGCGCCGGCGGTTCAGATTGCGGAGCGTGCGTGGCGTTGTGGTCATAAGGTTCCCCATTGGTTCATTTTATCGTTTTCATCTTGGGCGCGGGACCGAGCCGATGCTGAGACCCGAAAGCAGGGGCCGGTTCGGTCGCCCGCAGTTTCTGCGCTTGCAAAAATGTTAGGTTAGGGTTTTCCTGCGGGCTTAGAGCCAAGCCGCAATAACTATGGTGCCAGGGCCGTTCGCGCAGCGTGGCGGGGCTGGAGTGCCTATGTCTTTGGCATCAGGCTGCGCCTTGCCGTGAAACGCCGAAGGAATCGGGCACCAGATGCTTGAACGAATTTTCGAACCGCCGTTCAACGCAGGGCAGACCCTGCAGCAGCAGATCCAGGAACGCCTGATCGAGGCGATCCTGGCGGGGTCCGTCTCTCCCTATGATCCGCTGCCGGCAAGCCGGGTGCTGTCGGCGCAGATCGGCGTGTCGCGCAATACGGTGATGCTGGTGTACGAGCGGCTGGCGCAGGACGGCTATATCCGCGCGGTCAGCCGCCGGGGGTATTTCGTCGATGAAAGCGTTGTGCGCGACAAGCTGAATGTCGATGTAGGTGGCCTGGTCCGGCCGGGCGAGCCGGTGGAAGCGGTTGATTTCACCGCACATATGACCGGCCGCTATTCGCGCCAGCCCAATATCGTCAAGCGTGGCGACTGGAAGGGTTATGCCTATCCGTTTATCTATGGCCAGGTCGGGGCGGACGAAACCTCGATCACGCGGTGGCGCGATTGCGTGCGGATGGCGGGCACGCGCCGGCACGCCCATGCCTGGGTCGGCGATCTGGTGGATGGCGACGACCCGATGCTGATCGAACAGATCCAGCGCCGGATCCTGCCGCATCGCGGGTTCCGGGCGGGGCCCGAGAACCTGCTGGTGACGGTGGGGGCGCAGAACGCGCTGTTTCTGGCCGGGGCGCTGTTTTGCAGGCCCGGTGCGCAGGTGCATCTGGAAGACCCGTGCTATGTGGATGCGCGCAACATCTTTGCCGCGCAGGGCGGGCAGCTCGTGCCCCATGCGGTGGACAACAACGGCATGCGCATGGGCGATTTTTCCGGCGCCGCGCTGGTCTATGTCACGCCGGGGCATCAGGCCCCCACCAATGTCACCATGAGCATGGAGCGTCGTCTTGCATTGCTGGAAGCCGCCCGGCGCGACGATTTTCTGATCATCGAAGATGATTACGAGCATGAGCTGAACTTTATCGGCGCGCAGCACCCGACGTTGAAAAGTCTGGATGTGTCGGGGCGGGTCATTCACATCGGCAGCCTGACCAAGCCGCTGTTTCCGGGCCTGCGCCTGGGCTTTGTCGCCGCCGCGGCCCCGGTGATCCGCGAGCTGCGCGCGCTGCGGCGGCTGATGTATCGCCACCCCTCGGCGTTGGCGCAGCGGGCGATGGCGCTGTTTCTGGCCGAAGGGCATTACGACACCCATATCCGCCGCCATCGCCGGGACCTGGCCGCCAAGTGGAAGCTGATGATGCGCGAGATCGACCGCGAGCTGACGGATTGCGCCGTCACGATGACCACCGGGGGCTCGGGTATCTGGCTGGCACTGCCCGAGGGGATCAGCGCGCGGGGGGTCCAGCAACGGGCCGAACAGGCGGGGCTGCTGATCGAGGCGGGGGATGTGCATTACTGTGGTCCGAACGTGCCGACAAACCGCTTGCGGTTGGGCTTCGGCGCGATCGAGGCGCGCAAGATCGCGCCGGGTATCGCCCTGCTGGCGCGGGTGATCGCGCAGGAGCGGGCGCAGCGGTCGCGGTCGTCTGGCACCTAGGTTTCTATGCTGTGGCTCTAGCCCTGTTCCGGCGGTATTCGCTAGCGTGGGACCAACCGCTTACACAGGAGTTGCGCGCCATGAATATGCAGGCGACGACGATGGATCACCACTGGTTGCCCTTCACCAACAACCGCGCCTTCAAGCAAAGCCCGCAGGTTTTCGCCAAGGCCAAAGGCGTGCGCTATTGGACGCCCCAGGGCGACGAATTGCTTGATGGATCGTCGGGTCTGTTTTGCAGTGCGGCGGGCCACGGACGCCCCGAAATCGCCGAGGCCGTCAGCCGCCAGTTGATGGAGCTGGACTTTACCCCGCATTTTCAGCGCGCCGCTCCTGTCTCGTTCGAACTGGCCGAACGGCTGGCCGCTTTGCTGCCCGAAGGCATCGACCGGGTGTTCTTCGGCTCATCCGGGTCAGAGGCCGTGGACAGCGCCATGAAAATCGCGCTGGCCTATCATCGGGCCAGGGGGCAGGGGCAGCGCACGCGCTTCGTGTCGCGCGCCTGGGCCTATCACGGCGTCAATCTTGGCGGCACCTCGCTGGCCGGGATGGTGGGCAACCGGCGCGACTTTTCCGGGGCCACCTGCGACGTGGTTCACATGCGCCACACCTGGAACGCGGATCAGCGCTTTACCCGCGGTCAGCCCGACGATGGCGCGCATCTGGCCGACGATCTGGAAGAGATCTGCAAGACCTACGGTCCCGAAACCATCGCGGCGGTGTTCGTTGAACCGATCGCAGGCTCGATCGGCACCATCGTGCCGCCCAAGGGCTATCTGACCCGCCTGCGCGAAATCGCGGATCGCCATGGCATCCTGCTGGTGTTCGACGAGGTCATCACTGGTTTCGGGCGCACCGGGTCGGCCTTTGCGGCGCAGGAATTCGCGGTCACGCCGGACATCGTCACCATGGCCAAGGCCCTGACCAACGGCGCCGTTCCGATGAGCGCGGTGGGCGTGAAAACCGAAATCCAGGACGCAGTGTTCGCCGCGGCCGCCGGCAAGGACCGGCCCGAGCTGATGCACGGATACACCTATTCCGCGCATCCGGTCGCCTGCGCCGCCGCGCTGGCATCGCTGAACATCTACCGCGACGACGACCTGTTTGCGCGCGCGCGGGCGCTGTCGCCGGTCTTTCTGGATGCGATCTTTGGGCTTCGCAACCTGCCGCATGTGTCCGATCTGCGCGGCTATGGCATGCTGGCGGGCGTTCAACTGACGCCGGGGGCCGAACCGGGGGCCAAGGGCATGGCGGTGCAACGCCTGCTGTTCGAGGCCGGGCTGCATGTGAAGGCGACGGGCGACGCGCTGATCATTGCGCCGGCCTTCGTCGCCACCGAAGACGAGATCGGGCAGATGGTGGATATCCTGCGCAATGTGCTGGGGCAGGCGATCTAGGCGGCGCGCGCCCTTGCCGAAATCAAAAGGCGCCTCTGCGCGGCGATCATTCGGCGGTTTTCATGCCAAGCCGCCGCAGAAGGCGCCCTTCCACCAGAACGACGGCCTGATAGAAAACCACCGACAACAGCACAGAGGCCGCGGCCACGCTCCAGATCATTCCGTAATCCAGATATCCCCGTGACTGATTGAGCAGATTTCCCAGCCCGCGCCCGGTTGCAAGCCATTCGGCGATCATCACGCCCAGCAAGGCGCGGGGGACCGTCAGGCGTGTCGCCGCGAACAGATAGGGCAGGCTTGCGGGCAGGGTCACCATCCGCATCTCGATCCAGGGCGAGGCGCCGTAAGCCTTTGGTACCTCCTGCACGGCGCGGGGCACCAGGGCCAGGCCCTGCGCCAGCGTCACGAAGGCGGGGAAGAACGTCACCGATATCGTGACCCACATGGTCAACGCCGTGCCGCGCCCGAAAATGAGAACAAGCAGCGGCGTCAGCGCGACCAGCGGCATGGTCTGGGTGATCAGCGCCACCGGCATGAATGCCCGGATCGCGCGCGGAAACAGGGCCGAGGACATGGCCAGCAGAAAGGCACAGAAAAGCCCCGCCGCCATACCGGCAAAGGTGATCGGCAGCGTTTCGGCCATCGCGGCAAGCAGTTTGGTGCGGGCGCTTCCGGCGGCGGGTGACAGGAACAGGTATTCGGCCACGGCCCACGGGGTCTTGGCAATCAGCGCAGGCGCGCCGCTGAGTTTGACAAACCCCCACCAGATCACGAAGGGCAGCGCGATCGCCCCGCCGGCGATCAGCACCCGGTGCAGCCGGTTTTGATCGGGCGGCCCGGCGTCGGGCAGGGCGGTATTGAGCGTGACCGCCTTTGTGGCCCCGACAACGCGGCGCGACAGCAGCGCGAACAGCAGATAGCTTGCCCCCGCGATGGCGGTGGCGACAAGGCCGATCCCCCACAGCCGGTCGGGCTCGCCTCGGCCCAGCGATCCCAGCAGATAGGCCCCCAGCCCCCAGCGTCCGCCACCACCGAATTCGGCCAGGATGGCGCCAAGGACGGCATTGGGGGCGGCGATGCGCAGCCCGCTCAGAATCGCCGGCACGGCGCCCCGCATCTGCGCGATGCGCAGCACCGGCACGCGCCCCCCGCCATAGGCACGGATCAGATCGGTGGCCCGGCTGTCGGCCTGGCTCAGCCCCAGAACCGTGGCCGTCATCGTGACGAAATACACCCCGAGCGCGGCCAGCACGATCCGTGGCGCCATGCCCGACAACGTCAATGTGAGGATCGGCGCGATGGCGATCGGCGGCAGGGCGAACACGGCGATATTCACCCCCCTGAACAGCCGAAGCGCTGTGCGCGACAGGGCAAAGACGACCCCGGCGGCGATTCCGATCAGGTTGCCGAACACAAAGCCAAGCCCGGATCCCACCAGCGTGGCCCGGATATGCGCCGGATAGTCGGCCCGGTCGATCCAAAGCCGTGCGATGATGTCCGTGATCGCGGGCAGGGCCCCGTCGGCGACCAGATCAAGACGCCCCGCGATTTCCCACACCACCAGCAGGATCAGCGCGTTGCGCGCAGTAAGAAAACGGTCGCCCCTATCCGCCATGCAGCACCCTGGCGATGCGGTCGCACAGCGCGTGAAAGGCGGGGTCGGAAAACAGCGCTGGCGCGCGGGGCCTGGCAAACGGCACGTCGATCACATCCACGATACGGCCCGGATCGGCATGCATCACGACAACGCGGTCGGCCAGAAAGACCGCCTCGTCGATACCGTGGGTCACAAGCAGCGCGGTCGACCCGGTTTCGGCCCAGACCCGCTGCAATTCGACATTCATCTGGCGGCGCAGGATCTGATCAAGCGCGCCGAAAGGTTCGTCCATGAACAGGACCTGGGGGTGGGTGACAAGCGCACGTGCGATCGACACGCGCTGACGCATGCCGCCCGACAATTCGCCCGGCAGGGAATCCTCATAGCCATTCAGCCCGACAAGATCGATCAGCGCCTGCACCCGTTCGCGGTGCTGCGCCGGGCGCCGACCGAGCACCGCAAGCGGCACCTCGACATTGCGCCGAACGCTGCGCCACGGCAGCAGCGCCGCGTCCTGGAACGCAACGCCGGTCAGGCCCGCCCGCGCGGCGGCCTGCGGCGTGTCCCCGGCAATACGCACCGCGCCGGTATCGGGGGCCTCCAGCCCCAGCGCGATCCGCATCACCGTGGACTTGCCGCATCCCGACGGCCCGATCAGCGCGGTGAAAGAGCCCGGCGCGCAGGACAGATCGACGCCGCGCAATGCCTCCACCGTGCGGCCCCGCCCGGTGAAGGTCTTGCCGATCCCGGACAGGGAAATGCCGTCCGGGGCGCGCATCAGATCTCTTCAAGCAGGGTCGTGTCGAACATCGCACGGTTACCGATGATGCCGACCTGGCCAAGCGCGCTCAGGTTCGCCTCGATCGCGTCCTCGCTCATTGAAAAGATGCCGCCGGGCGCCTCGATCAGCGGTTTTTGCGCGGTGTTGAAGAACACCTCGTTGTCGATGGTGCGGCCGGTGCCCTTGAAATGGGTATCGGCGAATTTCGGTGGCCAGATCGCGGGATCGACAAGGTTTTCCGCCCAGCCCTTGCGGCTGGCGCGCAGCCAGGCGACCAGTTCGGCACGTTTGGTGGCCAGCGTGTCCTCGGTCACGACAACCGTGTCGTTGAAGGTCGTGTAGCCGAAATCGTACAGCAGGAACGAGGTCGCCTCGACCCCTTGCAGGCTGATCGTGTAGGGCACGTTGGTGGTGAAATCGAGCGAGGCGTCGATTTCACCCTTGATCAGCGGCGTGGGGTCATAGGCATAGGGCACGATCTTGACGTCGCCCGGATCGATGCCGTTGATCTTCAGCATTGCCTCGACCGAGATCACGTTGACCGGCGGCACCGCCAGCGTCTTGCCCACAAGGTCGGCCGGGCTGGTGATGGGGTTAGAGGTCAGCGACACGATGCCGATCGGGTTTTTCTGATACTGGGCGCCGATGATCTTGAACGGCGCGCCCTGTTCCGCGATCGCCTTGATCGTGGTGTCCGGCGTGGTCAGCGCCAGATCGGCGCGGCCCGCGATGATCGTGCTTTCCGGGATCACGTCGGGCCCGCCGGACAGATAGGCCAGATCAAGCCCTTCGGCGGCATAATAGCCTTCGTCCATTGCCAGGAAATAGCCGGCAAATTCCGCGTCATTGATCCATGCGGCCTGCATGATCAGCGGTGTCGCGGCCGAGGCCCGCAATGGCAGGGCCGAGGCGGCGGCCCCCGCGGCGAGGGTGGTCAGAAATTGACGGCGGTCGAGTGTCGGGGTCATGATTTATCTCTCCTCTGTTGGCGATTCAGGCGAGGCCCTGAATGCGTTGAAGTTCCTGAAGGGGGGGCGTGTCGGCGATTTGTCTGGGATCGAGAAGCGGCCATTTCACACCGCTTGGCCGTTTCGCCCGGCGCCCGATCACATGCATTTTCGTGGGCGTGGCGATCTTGTCGACAAGGATGTCGGTCTCGGACGGCTGAAGATTGTCTTCGACCAGTTGGCAATCATGCACAACGGCCATGACCGGCGTGGTTTCATCCACCAGACCGAGGTCGGTGAACATACCCCATTCGAGATCGAAAAACCCATGCCCCTTGCCAAAGCGAACGCCGTTCAGCGACACCGCCGAGGCCCCCGTGACCATAAAGTCGAAGCGCCCGCGCCGCGCGATTTCCGCCAACGTGATCGGCCGCCCGAAATGCTCCATCCCGTCCAGCCACGAGGCGTAAAGTGCGGCCCCGTCGGGCACCATCCCGGGGTCCATCAGCATGAACCCGCGATAGATGCCGTAGGTGGACATGACGAAGGGCTTGCCGTCTTCGATCATGCGCCGGCGCAGATCGGCCAGGCAATTGTCGGGCGTGATGAAGGCAAAACTGCTGTCACGATAGGCCGGATCCGCCACAACCCGGTCGGTTGCGGCCTCGGAGCCTTCGAAATCGGGGATGACCTCGGCGAAATTCATGTGAAAGCGGGTGTCCGGTCTGGCGACATCCCGGAGCTTCGTCCATATTTTCTCGCGCATCAGTCTTGAGGTCGACATGTCAAAAGCCCGCGTTGTTTCACTGTTTCATTATTGTGAAACCTGTGTTTCATTGGTCAAGAGAAAATCGGGCAAAACAGGAAAACGGGATACGCCATGGCCTCTCGATTGATCCTTCGAATCCAGGAAAAGCAGGCGCGCCTGACCGGAAGCGAAAAGAAAATAGCTAAGGTTTTGCTTGAAAATCAGGGGCTTGTCGAAACGCAT
Organism: Actibacterium sp. D185-2; assembly: GCF_054954595.1. Classification (NCBI taxonomy): domain Bacteria; kingdom Pseudomonadati; phylum Pseudomonadota; class Alphaproteobacteria; order Rhodobacterales; family Roseobacteraceae; genus Actibacterium; species Actibacterium sp. D185-2. The sequence continues at coordinate 261,395 of NZ_JBPWNX010000004.1, read as the reverse complement.
ACGGCAACCGAACTGGCCCAGCTTGCGGGTGTCTCGAAAGCCACCACTGCCCGTTTTTTCCGCAGTTTGGGATATTCGGACTTTGAGGAGGTCCGCCTGCAGGCGCGTGATGAGCGCAATCGGACCCAGCCCTACCGCACGGCGCCGACTCATGGCGAGGGGATGATCCTGGGGCGCACCATTGGCGATCATCTGGATCTGGAACTGAGCAATCTGACCCGCACACTTGAAGAACTGCGCGCGGATCGGCTGACCGATGTTGCGCGTCTGATCGGCGATGCGCCACGGGTGTGGTTTCTGGGCTTCGGCGCCGAGGATGGCGTGGCGCGGGTTGGGCGGGCGGTCTTTTCGCGCGTGCGCCACGATGTGCATTACCTTAGCGGCGTGGGTCAGGACTGGCCCGGGGAACTTGCCATGACCGGCCCGCGCGACTGCCTTGTGTTGCTGACGCTCGATCCGCGTCCAAAGCTGTTGCGCGCGTTGCTGTCCTATGCCCGGACGACGCGCATGCGCATCGTCACGATCACCGACCACGGCTATCAGGCGCAAGCGGCGCGCTTTTCGGATCACGTCCTGCCGTGCCATGTGGCGAATTACGGCCTGATCCCGACCCATGCGACGATGATGACCCTGCTGCGCCTGCTTGCCATTGCCCTTGTGGGGCAGAACCCGGAAACCGCGAAACAACGCGCCGATATCCTTGATGCGATCGGCGAAGAGCTTGACCTGATGGAGTGATGGCCGCCGCCGCCGGCCTGACATGCATCATGGACAAGACAGGTCGCACCGGGTTCAGGATGTCGGGGCGGCGGAACGGCCCGAAAGGGAATATTCGCCGCGCTGTTCCGATGGCCCATATCAGGCGAAGGATTGCCCCGATGCACGAACTGCCTCTTGAAACCGTCTATCAACTTCTTGAACCGGGGCCGGTTGTCCTGCTGACGACGGCGCATGAAGGCCAGCGGAACGTCATGACCATGTCGTGGCATATGATGGTGGAATTCACGCCACCGCTTGTGGCGTGTATCGTCAGCCGCGCAGATCACAGTTTCACCGCGCTGACCGCCACAGGGGAATGCGTTATCGCCATTCCCGCGGTGGAAATGGCCCCCGTGGTGGTCAAGATCGGCAATTGCTCCGGGCGCGATGTCGACAAATTCGCGGCGTTCGGGATCACGCCGGGCGATGCGCAAATTGTTACCGCCCCCCTGATCGCGGATTGCTTTGCCAATCTCGAATGCAGGGTGGTCGATACCCGGCTGGTCGAGACATACAATCTGTTCGTGCTGGAAATTGTGAAGGCGTGGACGGATCCGACACAACCGGCCCCGAAAACGTTTCACCACCGCGGCTATGGAAACTTCGTCGTCGATGGGGCGACGATTTCGATTGAATCGAAAATGCCCTGACGACCACACCAGGGGGTCGGATCAGGCCTGAAAGGTGATTTTACCGTCGCAGATGGTGACCGCAGCCCGGGCCTGATCCAGCGTTGCCGGCACCATTGCCGCTATATCATGGTCCAGGATCACCAGATCGGCCATCATGCCGGGGATCAGGCGGCCTTTGCGGTCTTCGTTGAACTCCATGAACGCGTTGTCACAGGTGTAGGACGCCAGCGTGTCATGCAGGGACTGCGCACAGTCGGGCCAGCCGGGGCCAAGGTCCACCGGGGCCACGGCCCCCCGGATCGTGGGCATGACATCGACCGGCACCACCGGCCAGTCGGTCGAAAAGCACAGCCGCAGCGCATGCTTGCGCAGCAGGTTCCAGGCAAAGGCATAGGCGCGCTGATCGTCATGCAGGAACTCGCCGGGGGCCGGCGGGCCGAAATAGCCGGCGGCGGGCGAATGCAGCGGCTGCATCGAGGCGATGACCCCCAGCGCGCCAAAGCGCGGCAGGTCGTCGGGATGGACCAGTTCGATATGCTCGACCCGGTGGCGGGCATCGCGCGCGCCATTGGCCTTTTGCGCGGCTTCGTACCCGTCCAGCGTACGGCGCACGGCCAGATCACCGACCGCATGGACGCAGATTTGCAGGCCCAGGGCATCTGCCGCGATGCAGGCTTCGTTGAATTGTTCGGGGGAAAAGACCGCTTCGCCATGGGTGTCGGGGCGTTCGGGATAGGGGCGGGTCATCAGGCCCGTGTGGCTTTCGATGACGCCGTCCATGAACATCTTGACCCGGTTGCACCAGACCTTGTCGGACTGGTATTGCGCGCGCATCGCCGCGGCCTCGGTCATGCGCGTGATCGGGTCGAAATTCTTGAAATGGAACGGCACCTCGGTCCGGCAGATCAGATCGCCGGCCTCGTCCATCTCCTGCAGCAGTTCAAGCTGATAAAAGTTGCCGTCCATGTTGTGCAGGGTGGTGATGCCGTGGCTGGCGCAATGCTGCTGGCCGCGCAGGATCGCGGCCTTGTCGGCGGCGCGTTGTTCGGGTGTGGCGGGGGGGACCGGGTTGTCGCCGGTGACATAGCCCAGAAAATCCCGCCCGCCGGTTTTGGTCAGCGCGGTGACATAGCCGAAGGCGCCGGTTTCCACCAGCATCCCCGACGCGCGGCCATCCGCGCCCATGACGATTTCCGACCCCAGGGGCACAGCTGCCCCATCCAGAATGCCCGCCGCGTCCAGCGCGGGGGTGTTGGCCCAGGCGGTGTGGTGGTCGGCGGCCATCATGATGAAGGGACGGTCCGATATGATCCGGTCCAAATCGTGACGTGTGGCGTATGCATCGGGCCCAAGCACGCGGTAATCCACCGCCGTGGCGAAAAGCACAGGCTCCTCCGGGCGGTCCGCCGCATAGGCATGAATGGCCCCGGCCAGCGCGTCGAACCCGTGCACCCCGTGCAGGTTCAGACTGTCGAGTTCGGCGGCGCCCTGAAACAGATGCACATGGCTGTCGATGAACCCCGGCAGAACGGTGCAGCCCTGCGCATCGATGATCCGCGTCGTAGGCGCGGCCAGCGCGCGGACTTCTGCATCGGACCCGAGCGCGGCAATCGTGCCGCCGGTCAGTGCGATGGCGGATGCCGTGGGGCGCGCCGCGTCAAAGGTGATCAGCTTGCCGTTGAGGATGACGATATCGGGGGTCATGAATGCTGTCCTGAAGGGAAGGGGCGTGCAGGGCCTGGCGAAACAGCCCGCATATCTGAAACCGGCGCGGGTGTCACATCTCGCGCCAGTGATCGCGCAGCCACAGGGCCAGCGCGTCCCGCGTCGTGGGGCGGTCCATTCCGGCCAGCGCGGTGGCCACCTGCGCGGGGTCCAGTACACTGCCCGACCGCGCGCGCAGCAGATCGGTGGCATAGGCCTTGCCGAATTCCGGGTGGCCCTGAAAGCTGACACCGAAGCCGGGATACCACAGCATCCCGAAGCCGCAGAAATCGGACGCGGCGATCACCTGCGCTGCGGGTGGCAGCACGGTGATCTGATCTTGATGAAAGGCCTGAATGGTGATGTCATCCGGCGCGGCGCCAAGGTCCGCGGGCCAGTTCTGCGGCGGATAGTGGTGGATGCCGATGCCCCAGCCCTTGTCGGATTTGGCGACCGTGCCGCCCAGGGCCTGCGCCATGATCTGATGCCCAAAGCAGATGCCGACCATCTTTTGCCCGCCGGCCTTTGCCTTGCGGATGAATGCCTCTAGCGGGGGGATCCAGGGGTGATCCTCGTACACGCCGCATTTCGATCCGGTGATGATCCACAAATCGGCGGCATCGGGGCCGGGGGGAAAGGCCCCGTCCATCACCGCATAGCCCTGTGTCTGGCCGCCAAGCGGGGCGATCCAGTCGGCGACCATGGCGATATAATCGCCGTGGACCTGCAGCAAGTCTGCGGACGGGCGTCCGACCTCCAGAATGCCGATACGGGGGGGCGTGGTCATGGCTTAACCTTTGTCGAGATGGGAATAATAGCGATAGGCCAACGGCAGCAGAACCCGCCGCGCCGATCCAAGCGGAAAGCGGGCCGCAGGCGCGCGCATCAGATCGGGCAGGGCGGTCGCCCGGCCCATCGCAAGGGCCGCCATCTGCGCGCCGCACCATGTGCCCATCGACACCCCGTTGCCATGATAGGCGAAGGCGGCATGGGCGCGGGGCCAGTCCCCGATGGGCCCGACATAAGGCGTCAGGTTGCGCGCGAGGTTGGCCAGCCCCGACCAGAAGAACGGCGTTTCCACATCGCGCCAGGCCGGGAACATCGCGTTGAAATCGTGGTGGATGCGGGTCTTGAGCTCGGCATGGGCCCGCGGCGTCCAGCGCACCCCGCCACGCATCCCGAACAGAAAACGGCGGTTTGGCATCAGGCGATAATAGTGCAGCAGGTGGCGCGTGTCGAACGCCATCTGATCGGTGCTCCAGCCCTGATCGGCGATCTCGGCCCCGGTCAAGGGGCGGGTGACGATGATGCTGGACTGCACCGGCAGATAGCGCGCGCGCATCCAGCGGGGCAGGTCATCGGCGCTGTAGCCGTTGGTGGCCAGCAGCAGGTGGCGCGCGCGCAGCGTCCCCGTGGGGCAGCTCAGAACATAATCTTCGCCGTCGCGCGTGATCCCGGTGACCGGCGCATCGGCAAAGAGGCGCGCCCCCGCGTCCTGTGCAGCGTGGGCCAGACCCAGCACATATTTGCGGGGGTTCAGCGCAAAGCCAAGCGGCAGGGTCATCGCGCCGTGGAATTGCGGCCCGGCCATGCCGTGGGCGGGCAGGTCGGATTTCTCGATCAGCTCGACCGCGCAGCCGTGGGTGCGGGCCAGTTCGGTGGCCTCGGCGCGCAGGGCGTCCATGTCGCGGGGCCGGTGCGCCAGCAGGGTTTCACCGTGGGAATGGCGGTCGGCGTCGATCCGGTGACTGGTTAAAATCCGGTCGACCAGGGCCACGGCGCCGCGCTCGGCGGCATGGTATTTCGCCACGTCGTCGGCGCTGAACCTGCGGGTCAGCGTCGCGTCCGAGGCTTTTGCCCCACCGATGCAGCAAAACCCGCCATTGCGCCCCGAGGCGCCCCAGCCGGGGCGGTGCATGTCCAGCACCGCGACATCCGCGCCCGCCTGCGCCAGATGCAGCGCGGCCGACAGCCCGGTGAACCCGCCGCCGATTACGGCAAATTCGGCGCGCACTTCGCCCAGCGGCGGCGGATAGCTGCGGTCGTCGTCAGCCGTCGTGCGCCAGTAACATCCGGCATCCGATCCGGCGGCATAGGCGGCGGGTTCGTAGATCCGGTCCAGTGCCATGGATCAGGGCCGGTCCGGCAGGCCGTGGGCGGCACAGAGGGCGGCGTGGTTGCCCATGACGCTCACTGCTTGAGCCCTTCTTGTTCTTCGCGGTTCTGGCGCTGGATCGCGCGTTTCGACAGAAGCGAGGTGGTGATCACCCCCACGGCGACAATCCCGATCATGATGGTCGAAAGCGCATTGATTTCCGGGCTGACGCCCAGACGCACCGCGGAAAATATCTTGATCGGCAGGGTGGTCGACGAGGGGCCGGAGGCGAAAGAGGCGATCACCAGATCGTCAAGCGACAGGGTGAAGGCCAGCAACCAGCCGGACACGACCGCGGGAATGATGATCGGCAGGGTCACGCTTCGGAACGCATCGAACGGGGTGCAGCCCAGATCAAGCGCGGCCTCTTCCAGGGACCGGTCAAAAGACACAAGCCGCGACGACACCACGACCGACACATAGCACATCGAAAAAGTGGTATGCGCCAGCACAATGGTGAACACGCCGCGGTCCAGCCCGATGGCGATGAACAACAGCAAAAGCGACAGGCCGGTGATGACCTCTGGCATGACCAGCGGCGCATAGATCATCCCCGAAAACAGGGTGCGGCCGGGAAAGCGGCCGGCGCGCACCAGCACATAGGCCGCCATCGTCCCCAGCACCGTCGCCAGGGTCGAGGACATGACCGCCACTTTCAGTGTGACCCAGGCGGCATCCAGGAACTGCTCGTTGCGGAACAGCTCGCCATACCATTTGGTGGAAAACCCGGCCCAGACCGTGACCAGCTTGGATTCGTTGAAGCTGTAGATCATCAGGATGATCATCGGCAGATAGAGAAAGGCAAAGCCCAACGTCAGCGAGGTGACGTTGAACCAGGACATGCGGCGGTTCATTGGTCGGCCTCGCGCTCTTTTTCCTGATTGCGCTGGAACAGCATGATCGGGATCACCAGGATCAGCAGCAGGACCACCGCGACGGCGCTGGCCACCGGCCAGTCGCGGTTCGAAAAGAATTCCTCCCACAGTACCTTGCCGATCATCAGGGTTCTGGACCCGCCCAGGATCGAAGGGATCACGAATTCCCCCAGCGCCGGGATGAAGACCAGAAAGCAGCCCGCGATGATGCCCGATTTCGACAGCGGCACGGTGATCAGCCAGAAGGCCGAGGTGCGCGAACAGCCCAGATCCTCGGCCGCTTCCAGCAGCGATCCGTCCATCTTGTCCAGCGCCGCATAGATCGGCAGGATCATGAAGGGCAGGTAGGTATAGACGATGCCGATATAGACCGCCCAGTTGGTGTTCAGGATCATCAGCGGCGTGTCGATCAGCCCAAGCCAGAGCAGAAGCTGGTTCAGATACCCCTCGTTCGACAGGATGCCCATCCAGCTGTAAACCCGGATCAGAAAGCTGGTCCAGAACGGCAGGATCACCAGCATCATCAGCGTCGGGCGCCATTCCTCGGGGGCCTTGGCCATGGCATAGGCGATAGGATAGCCGACCGTCAGCGCGATCAGCGTGGACAGCGCCGCGATCTTGACGCTGGACAGGTAGGCCTTCCAGTACAGGTTGTCCTGGGCCAGGAAGACGAAATTTTCCAGATCGAGCCCTGCGAAGAACGCCTTCAGGCCCGCCCATCCGGCCGTGAAGTCAAGCGTCGGCGTATAGGGCGGAATCGCGACAGCCGTGTCCGAAAGCGAGATTTTGACGACGATCAGGAACGGCACCAGAAACAGCGCCAGCAGCCAGCCATAGGGAACGGCGATCAGAAAGAAGCGCCGGAATTTCATCGCGCGCCCCTCATGTCGTCAGCACCACGCCAGAGGTGTCGGTCCAGGACAGCCAGACCATGTCGTCCCAGGTGAAATCGCGCCGGTCCAGCCGGCGGCTGTTGGTCATCTGGGCCGATATCATCTGCCCCGACGGCAGGCGGACATGATAGGTCGAGATATTGCCAAGATAGGCGATGTCGATGACCTTGCCCTGCACCGAATTGGCGCGGTCGGGCAGGGGGTCGTGGCTGACTGCGATCTTTTCGGGACGCACCGCATAAAAAACGCGCTGGCCCTGCGCCACCTCGGCCGTGGTCACGGCCTGAATGGGCGCGGCGCCTTCGGCATAAGCGATGGCGACCTTGCCGTCCGCGCCGGGGGTGGCGGTGCCCTCGATCGTGTTCACGTCGCCGATGAAATCGGCCACATAGACCGAATTGGGTGCCTCATAGATACCGGCGGGGGTGTCGACCTGAATCATCTTGCCGTGATTCATCACCGCCACGCGCGACGCGACGGTCATCGCCTCTTCCTGGTCGTGGGTGACGATCACGAAGGTGGTGCCGGTCTTTTCCTGAATGTCCATCAGTTCGAACTGGGTGTCCTGGCGCAGCTTTTTGTCCAGCGCGCCCAGCGGTTCATCCAGCAGTAGCAGTTTCGGCGCCTTGGCCAGTGACCGGGCAAGGGCGACGCGCTGGCGCTGGCCGCCGGAAATCTGGTGCGGCTTGCGCTTGGCGAACTGTTCCAGCCGGGTCAGGCGCAGCATCTCGGCAACGCGGTCGGCGATCTCGTCCTTCGGCATGGGCGAGCGTTTCAGCCCGAAGGCGATATTGTCATAGACGGTCAGATGCGGGAACAGCGCATAGCTTTGGAACATCATGTTCACCGCGCGCTTGTTGGGCGGGATCGAGGCCATGTTCTTGCCGTCGATCCAGATCGTGCCCTCGGTCGGGGCCTCGAACCCGGCCAGCATCCGCATCAGGGTGGTCTTGCCGCAGCCCGAGGGGCCAAGCAGCGCGAAGAACTCGCGCTCATATATCCACAGGTTCAGATCATCGACCGCGGTGAAATCGCCGAAGCGTTTGGTCACGCCTTCAAATCGGATCAGCGGGATGGCGGTCGGGTCGTCCCAGGGGGCAAAGACGGTCTGTGTCGCGGGCTGCGCCATATCATGCTCGGGCTGAAGGGAAAGGGAAGGTCCCGCGCCCGTGGCCGCAGGGGCCGGGGCGCGGGGATGGTCAGACCGGCGGATCAGGTGCCCGATTTGATCTTGGTCCACAGGCGCGTGACCACGCGCTGGACCTTCGCGTCATAGGGCGACACGGTATAGAGCTTTTCCAGCGTTGCCGCGTCCGGATAGATCGCGGTGTCGCCGATCACATCTTCCTCGAGGAATTCCTGCGAGGCGAGGTTGCCGTTGGCGTAATAGACATAATTCGACGCCGCCGCCATGTTGTGGGCGTCTAGGATGAAGTTCAGGAACATATGCGCGGCCTCGGGGTTCGGCGCATCGGCCGGGATCGCCATCTGGTCGAACCACATCAGCGCGCCTTCCTTGGGCGCGGTATAGGCGATCTCGACGCCGTTATCGGCCTCGGCGGCGCGGTCGCGGGCCTGAAGGATGTCACCCGACCAGCCGAACGCCACGCAGATGTCGCCGTTGGCCAGCGCGTTGATATATTCCGAGCTGTGGAATTTCTGGATATAGGGCCGGACCGGCATGAACACGTCTTCGACCTTGGCGATGACCGTGGGGTCCTGGCTGTCGGGGTCTTCGCCCAGGAAGGCCAGCGCGGCCGGGATCATCTCGGTCGGGGCGTCGAGTATCTGCACGCCGCACGCGGCCAGCTTTTCCATGTTCTCGGGCTTGAAGATCAGGTCCAGGCTGTCGATCGGCGCATCGTCGCCCAGCACTTCGGCCACCTTGCCCAAGTTCACACCGATGCCGGTGGTGCCCCACATGTAGTTGATCGAATAGGCGTTGTCGGGGTCGTATTTTTCGGTGCGTTCCTTGATCGCATCCCACAGGTTCACGGCGTTGGGCAGCTTGTCGAAGTCCAGCTTCTGGAACACGCCGGCGGAAATCTGGCGTTGCAGGAAGGTGCCGGTGGGAACCACGACGTCATACCCGGACGCGCCCGCCAGCATCTTGGTTTCCAGCACCTCGTTTGAATCGAACACGTCATAGATCAGGTCGATTCCGGTTTCTTCCTCGAATTTGGCAAGAAGCTCTTCGTCGATATAGTCGGACCAGTTGTAGACGCGGACCTCTTCGGCAAAGGCCGTCGAGCCGGCAAGAAGGGCCGCAGCAAGCGGAAACCAGATTTTTGTCATGTCGTCGATATCCCTGTTGGTTGGCACCGGGCTATACCCCGCTACGGGGCAATTTGATCAAAAAAATCGGGCAATGCAATATGGTATTTTCCACGCCGTGGTCCTAAGCTGACCGTCATGCGGGGCACATGCCGCCCGAACGACAGCTTCTGGAGGCCACACGGCATTGGACACTGACCTTCGAAAACCGCCGGCGCATGTTCTGGTCTATCAGCGCATCCGCGAGATGATCCTGTGCGGTGAGCTGGCCCCCGGTCAAGCGGTAACCATTCAGGGGCTGGTGTCGGTGCTGGGGGCGGGAATGACCCCCGTGCGCGAGGCGATCCGGCGGCTGACATCCGAAGGCGCCTTGCAATTTCAGGGGAATCGGCGGGTTTGCGTGCCCGAACTGACGGTGGCCCAGATTGACGAGCTGTCCTTTGCGCGGCTGGCGATCGAACCGCAACTTGCCTATTGGGCGGCGGAAAAGATTACACCCGAGGCGATTTACAAACTTGATCTGGTGGATCAGGCGCTTAACGCCGCCATCGTCCGGGGCGATGTGCGCGATTACATGTATCAGAACTATCGCTTTCACGCATCGCTATATGCCGTGTCCGAGGCGCATATCATGATCCCGATCGCCAATACCCTGTGGCTGCGGGCCGGGCCGTCGCTGCGCGTGATGTGCGGGCGATTCGGCACCCTGAACCTGCCCGACATGCACCAAGAGGCCCTGCGCGCCCTGCGCGCGGCCGATCCACAGGCCGTGGCGGATGCGATTCACGCGGATCTTCAGCAAGGGTTGATCAACATCCGCGCCGCGATGACCGAGTGATGCGGGGGAGATTTTGATCAAATTGTGTTGACAGCATTTTTTTTGATCATATCCTGCCCGCGACCTTCCGGAGCTGCCCCGGTGTGCCCGTCGGGCCACCGCGATCCGGCCCCCTTGCCAAACCCAGGTGATCTTGTGAGCCCGACTGCCCTGACCGACTGGAGCGCCAACCTGCCGCAGGCGTTCCGCGACTATCGCGCCGACCGGCGTATCGAAGAGGTCGAATGCATCGTCCCCGATCTGGTCGGCATGTCGCGCGGAAAATCGATGCCGTTCCACAAGTTTTCGCCCGGGAACACCTTCTATCTGCCGATTTCGTTGTTTTATCAGACGATCACCGGCGACTATGTCGATATCCCCGCGATCGAGAACCAGTGGATGGAGGCCGATATCGTCCTGCGCCCCGACATGGCCACCGTGTCCGCCGCGCCCTGGGCCGAAGATGTCACGATGCAGGTAATCTGCGATCTGGAAACCCGCGACGGCGTGCCGCTGGGCGTGGCGCCGCGCAATGTGCTCAAGCGGGTTCTGGGGCTTTATGCGGAAAAGGGCTGGACGCCGGTTGTCGCGCCCGAGCTGGAATTCTACATCACCAAGCCGAATGTCGACCCCAATGAACCGATCGAGCCCCCCGTGGGACGCACCGGCCGCCCCGGGACCGGGCGCCAGGCGTTTTCCATGGTGGCCGTCGATGAATACGGCCCCGTGATCGACACGATCTATGACTATGCCGAGGCGCAGGGCCTGGCGATCGACACGCTGATCCAGGAAGGCGGCGCCGGGCAGATCGAGATCAACCTGCTGCATGGCGATCCGCTGTCGCTGGCCGATCAGGTGTTCTATTTCAAGCGCGCGATCCGCGAGGCCGCGCTGAAGAACGGCACCTTCGCCACCTTCATGGCCAAGCCGATGCGCGACGAGCCGGGCAGCGCCATGCATATCCATCAAAGTGTGCTGGACAGCAAAACCGGGCAGAACATCTTTTCCGACGCGAATGGCGCGCCGACCGATGCGTTTCACCATTTCATCGGCGGCTCGCAACAGCATATCCTGTCGATGATGCCGCTGATGGCGCCCTATGTGAACAGCTATCGCCGCCTGACGGGCGGGATGAGCGCGCCGGCTAATCTGGAATGGGCCGCCGACAACCGCACCACCGGGCTGCGCATTCCCAATTCCGGCCCCGAGGCCCGAAGGGTCGAGAACCGGGTGATCGGGATCGACGCCAACCCCTATCTTGCCGTCGCCGCCAGTCTTGCGGCGGGCTATCTGGGCATGGTCAACCGCATAGACCCGCGCCCCGCCGCCGTGGGCGAGGTCTGGAGCGAAGGCGCCGTTCTGCCGGAAGGCGCCCATGACGCCCTGTCGAATTTCGAGCAGGCCGCAGAAATTCGTGCCCTGCTGGGCGATGAGTTCTGCAGCCTGTTCGCCGCCATCAAACATGCCGAGCTTGACGAATTCCGGCGCGAAATCTCGCGCTGGGAACGCGAGCATCTCATGCTTAACGTCTGACGCCCCACGCAAAGGATCTTCACATGATCGACAATCACATGCCCACCAAAGAGCTTCAGGCCCTGGATGCGGCGCATCATATGCACCCCTTCACCGACGGTAATGCGCTGAACGCCAAGGGCGCGCGGATCATCACCGCAGCCAAGGGCATCACCCTGACCGACAGCGACGGGAACGAATTTCTGGACGGCATGGCCGGGCTTTGGTGCGTGAACGTGGGCTATGGCCGGGAAGAGCTGGCCGAGGCCGCCGCGCGCCAGATGCGCCAGCTGCCGTTCTACAACACGTTCTTCCAGACCAGCCATGTGCCCGCCATCGCGCTGGCCAAGCGGCTGGCCGATCTGTGCCCCGGCGATCTGAACCATGTCTTTTTCAACGGGTCGGGGTCGGATTCCAACGACACCAATATCCGTCTAGTGCGCCATTACTGGGCGGCCAAGGGCAAGCCGGAAAAGAAGGTCATCATCGCCCGCTGGAACGGCTATCACGGCTCGACCATGGGCGCGGCGTCGCTTGGCGGCATGAAGGGTATGCACGCGCAGGGCGGTCTGCCGATTCCCGACATCGCCCATATCGATCAGCCCGACTGGTGGTCCGAAGGCGGCGACATGTCGCCCGAGGATTTCGGCCTGGAACGCGCCCGTCAGCTTGAGGCCAAGATCGCCGAACTGGGCGAAGACAAGGTCGCGGCCTTCATCGCCGAGCCCATTCAGGGCGCCGGTGGCGTGATCGTGCCGCCCGAAACCTACTGGCCGGAAATTCAGCGCATCTGCGACGCGCATGACATTCTGCTGATCGCGGATGAGGTCATCTGCGGCTTTGGCCGCACCGGGCAGTGGTTCGGCAGCCAGACCATGGGCATCCGCCCCGACATTATGACCATCGCCAAGGGCCTGTCTTCGGGCTATGCGCCGATCGGTGCGTCGGTCATGTCCGACGAGGTGGCCGAGGTCATCAATGGCGCGGGCGAGTTCGCCCATGGCTATACCTATTCGGCCCATCCGGTCGCCGCCGCCGTGGCGCTGGAAAACCTGCGCATTCTGGACGAGGAAGGCATCGTTGAAAACGCGGGCAAGGTCGTGGCCCCCTATCTGGCCGAAAAATGGACCGCGCTGGTCGATCATCCGCTGATCGGCGAGGCGAAGATCAAGGGGCTTATGGCCTCGATCGCGATGACCCCGGACAAGGGCGCGCGCGCCGCATTCGCCGCCGGAAGCGGGGTCGTGGGGCTGATGTGCCGGGACCGCTGTTTCGCCAACGGTCTGGTGATGCGCCATGTGGGCGACCGCATGATCATCTCGCCGCCGCTGATCATCACGCCGGCCCAGATCGACACGCTGATCGAACGCGCGGTGAAATCGCTGGATGAAACCTATGCGGCGGCCAAGGCCGAAGGGCTGATGAAATCCGCCTGAAAGGGTCGCTGATGGATATCCTGACGATCAACGACACGCCGGGGGAATATCCGCCCTCGTGGTATGCGGCCACGGCGACCCCGCCGGGCCCGTACCCGCGGGCCAGGGGCGATCTGCGCGCCGATGTCTGTGTGGTCGGCGGCGGGTTCACCGGGTTGTCGGCGGCGCTGCATCTGGCGCGGCGCGGCTATGACGTGGCACTGGTCGAGGCGCAGCGCGTGGGCTTTGGCGCATCGGGCCGCAATGGCGGGCAGGTGGGCACGGGCCAGCGGGTCGAGCAGCCCGAACTGGAAAAGATGGTCGGGCGCGCGGATGCGCACAAGCTGTGGGATATCGGGCTGGACTCGGTCGCGCTGGTGCGCGACCTGATTGCCGAAGGGCAGATCGACTGCGGCTTCGTTCCCGGCGTGATCCATGCCGATCACCGCGCCCGGTTCGTGCCCCAGTCGCGGGCGCATGTGGATCACATGAAGGCCGAGTACGGCTATGACCTGATCCGGTTTCTGGACCGCGATGCGATGCGCGCGCAGGTCGGATCGCCCGCCTATCACGGCGGCACGCTGGACATGGGCGGCGGTCATCTTCACCCGCTGCGCTTTGCTTTTGGCCTTGCGCGGATGGCGCAGGCGGCAGGCGTGCGGATCTATGAGCAATCGCGCATGATCGCGGTCGAGGGCGGCAGCCCCGCCGTGGTCCGGCTGGCGGAGGCCACGATCCGTGCCGATCACGTGGTGATGGCGATGAACGGCTATCTGGGCGACGCTGAACCGCGCGTGGCCACCCGCGTCATGCCGATCAACAATTTCATCGCCGTGACCGAACCGCTGGGCGCCGAGCGGGCGCGCGGGCTGATCCGCGATAACCACGCCGTGGCTGACAGCAAGTTCGTCATCAACTATTTCCGCCTGTCCGACGATCACCGGATGATCTTTGGCGGCGGCGAAAGCTATGGCTACCGCTTCCCTGCCGATATCAAGGCCAAGGTGCGCAAGCCGATGTTGCAGATCTTTCCGCAGCTCGCCGATGCGCGGCTCGAGTATGCCTGGGGCGGCACGCTGGGCATCACCATGTCGCGCCTGCCGCATTTCGCGCGGCTGGGCGGCAACGTGATGTCGACCAGCGGGTTTTCGGGCCATGGGGTCGCCATGGGCACGCTTGCGGGCAAAATGGCGGCCGAGGCCATCGCAGGTCAGGCGGAACAGTTCGACCTGATGGCGAACCTGCCCGGCGCGCGCTTTCCCGGCGGCCCCGCGCTGCGCGCGCCGCTTCTGGCCGCCGCAATGATCTGGTACTCTTTGCGCGACCGGCTTTAACCGCCATTCCTGGCTTGAAGGACAGTCTCATGATCCCGCTTCACACCGACAAATTCTTCATCAACGGCGCGTGGGTTGCCCCCGCGACCGAGGCCACGGTTCCGGTCATCAACCCGGCGACCGAGGAAAGCTTTGCCACCATCGCCATGGGCGGCGCGGCGGATGTGGACCGCGCCGTGGCCGCGGCCAAGGCCGCGTTCGACAGCTTTTCGCTGACCTCCAAGGCGCAGCGCATCGCGTTGCTGGAGGCCATTCTGGCAGTGTACGAGAAACGCTATGACGAGATGTCGGCGCTGATCTGCGAAGAACTGGGCGCGCCGATCACCCTGTGCGATCAGGCGCAATCGGCCGTGGGGGTGGGGCACCTCAAGGGGTTTCTGGGCGCGCTGAAGGCAATGGAGTTCGAGAGCCGCAATGCCGCGGGCGATCTGATCGCCCGCGAACCCATCGGGGTCTGCGGGCTGATCACGCCCTGGAACTGGCCGATCAACCAGATCGCGCTCAAGGTGCTGCCGGCGATCGCCACGGGCTGCACCGTGGTGCTGAAACCGTCCGAGGTCACGCCGCTGAACGCCCTGCTGTATGCCGAGATTTTGCACGAGGCCGGCGTGCCCGCGGGGGTGTTCAACCTGGTCAATGGCGACGGGCCGACCGTGGGTGCGGCCCTGTCGCGCCACCCGGATGTGGCGATGATGTCCTTCACCGGCTCGACCCGCGCCGGCGTGATGGTGTCCAGGGACGCGGCCGATACGGTCAAGCGCGTGACGTTGGAGCTGGGGGGCAA
Organism: Actibacterium sp. D185-2; assembly: GCF_054954595.1. Lineage (NCBI taxonomy): Bacteria > Pseudomonadati > Pseudomonadota > Alphaproteobacteria > Rhodobacterales > Roseobacteraceae > Actibacterium > Actibacterium sp. D185-2. The sequence goes on along the minus strand of NZ_JBPWNX010000004.1, from coordinate 246,241 downwards.
ATCGCCCAACATCATTTTCGACGACGCCGATCTGACCGAGGCGGTGACGCGCGGCGTGCGCCACTGTTTCCAGAACACCGGCCAAAGCTGCAACGCGCCGACGCGGATGCTGATCGCCGCCGACCAGTATGACGCGGCGATGCAGATCGCCACGGCCGCCGCCGAGGCCACCAAGGTGGGCAACCCGGCCGAGGAGGGCGCGCATCTGGGCCCGCTTGTGTCGCAGATCCAGTATGACCGGGTGCAGGCGCTGATCCAGGCCGGGATTGACGAGGGGGCGACGCTGCTGGCGGGCGGGGTCGGGCGGCCCGAGGGGGTCAACCGGGGCTATTTCGTGCGCCCCACCGTCTTTGGCAATGTGAACAATCAGATGACCATCGCCCGCGAAGAGGTGTTCGGCCCGGTGCTGGCCATGATCCCCTACGCGGACGAGGACGAGGCGGTCAGGATCGCCAATGACACGCCTTACGGCCTGGCGGCCTATGTCCAGACCGGCGACCTGGCGCGCGGTGCGCGCGTGGCCCGACGCTTGCGGGCAGGCATGGTCCATGTCAACGGCTCGGACATCGCCTATGGCTCGCCTTTCGGGGGCTACAAGCTGTCCGGAAACGGGCGCGAAGGCGGGATTTTCGGGCTTGAGGATTTCCTGGAGGTCAAGGCCGTGTCGATGCCCTGACGGGGCCCAGGGATGCGCCGGCCCGTTTCGTCGAAGACGCACAGTTGCTTCGGATCGACGTTCTGGCCGATCTGCTCGCCTCGGGAAAATATGCGCCGCGAGGGATCGGCCAGAACCACGGCATGCTGTCGCCCGTTGATTTCGCAAACAGACGGCAAAACTGAACGAGGCAGGTGGCCAGGAAGCTAGGGGTACCTCAGTTACCCTGAGGACCCCGCGGCGGCCTCGCGAATATGGTCTCCCCGCGGGGCGGGGGCGCCGGAGCCCGCGAGGGCCTCAAGGGCTGTGAAATCCGGGGTTACCATGCAGGCGACAATGGCAAGCGCCGCCGCGCTGGTAATCCTTGAAAGATTTCAGGGCCGGATCAGGGCTGACGGATGCGGTGGGGGGATTGGCGACACGCGGCCCGCTGGCGGGCATGTCGCATCGTCACGGTAGAGGAGATGGCCCGCAAAAACCGGGCAAGGGTAAGGGTATTAAATGGGTATTTAACGGCGCTCTGGCGCGGGCTTTCGTCCCACCCATGCCGCGCGCCAGCACCATTCGATTGAATGTCCGCGAGTTTACGCCTATCTTGTCAACGCGCGCCCGAGCCAATCGGGCACCCGGCGACCATGTGCCGCGAAGGAAGTCCCGTCCTTCCGGGCGCGCTAATTTCTCAAGCGACGCACTCCACCCCGCGACAGGACCTTGGCTGCCTTTCCGGCGCCGGTCGCGTGGATGGTGCTGATCCACACCTCGCCCAGGTCCGGAAGCACCTTGAGGGTCTATCCCCGCGGGGGCGGGGGAGCCCAATAGATGAGGCCCACCGGCGCATCAGAGAAGGGTCTATCCCCGCGGGGGCGGGGGAGCCCCGATTCGTCCAAATCAGCCTTGATTTTAGGAGGGTCTATCCCCGCGGGGGCGGGGGAGCCAGGGGAGCGGCGCGTGTTCAAGGTCACCGACAAGGTCTATCCCCGCGGGGGCGGGGGAGCCGCATCCAGCTCTTCACCCAAGTATCAGGATAAGGGTCTATCCCCGCGGGGGCGGGGGAGCCAATCGTCGTCCAGACGAGCACGTTTCACAGCAGGGTCTATCCCCGCGGGGGCGGGGGAGCCTCGACAGGCTCAGAGGCAGCAAGTAATCGCTGCGGTCTATCCCCGCGGGGGCGGGGGAGCCAAGCTGACCGACACTGTTTTGCTGATAGTCCACGGTCTATCCCCGCGGGGGCGGGGGAGCCATATCACATCCAATACCGACAGCGCAGTGTCACGGTCTATCCCCGCGGGGGCGGGGGAGCCCAGCCGCTACCGCTCGGGTGCAGGGTATGGCGGGGTCTATCCCCGCGGGGGCGGGGGAGCCTGCCTCTACTATACAGTCGAATTTACTACCAAAGGTCTATCCCCGCGGGGCGGGGGAGCCCGCTCACAATATCAGCGAAATAGGACTGCACAGGGTCTATCCCCGCGGGGGCGGGGGAGCCTTGACCCGGCTGATCCTGTCCAGGTCGGTGATGGGTCTATCCCCGCGGGGGCGGGGGAGCCATTAACCACGATGAAAGCGGTGAATTCCATTCGGGTCTATCCCCGCGGGGGCGGGGGAGCCTAATTCACGCAACTTTTTATTTGCGCGGTCAAGGGTCTATCCCCGCGGGGGCGGGGGAGCCTTACGCCGCCGCGTCATCAACAACTTCAAGCTGGGTCTATCCCCGCGGGGGCGGGGGAGCCTCAAGATCGGCATCTTCAGCAAGCGGTGTTGAAGGTCTATCCCCGCGGGGGCGGGGGAGCCTCATTCGTTCTGGATATGCTGTTTTGCACAACAGGTCTATCCCCGCGGGGGCGGGGGAGCCTCTTGCTGCTGGTATTTTTGTAAAGCGCACTGGGGTCTATCCCCGCGGGGGCGGGGGAGCCGTCATAAACAACGGCTTGATCAAGGTTCATTAGGGTCTATCCCCGCGGGGGCGGGGGAGCCAATTCATCAAACGTTGAAGTGTTGTTGCATCGGGGTCTATCCCCGCGGGGGCGGGGGAGCCAGCCGCCCACGGCCACCAGGGCAGCGGAAACGGGGTCTATCCCCGCGGGGGCGGGGGAGCCCATCCCATTCGTTAACCTGATACGCAATACCAAGGTCTATCCCCGCGGGGGCGGGGGAGCCGCAGGGCTTCAAATGGCCCTGCAATCATATGTGGGTCTATCCCCGCGGGGGCGGGGGAGCCTTGTCGGTTTGAATTCATCGCAAGAACGCGCTGGGTCTATCCCCGCGGGGGCGGGGGAGCCCCGCACTTGCGCGACAATCAACGCAAGAACTTGGGTCTATCCCCGCGGGGGCGGGGGAGCCTCTGGAGGCTAATAGATTGTTTTTGCAACGATGTCAAAGAGCGAAGGGCGAGTGTCGATTGTCTTGTTATCGTTTTACGAGAAGAACGCCATCTGCGTCCACAATGGATTTTGCGGGTTCGCCCAGGTTGCGGATGCTCAGGTTGCCGGGGGCGCTGGTGTCGCGCCAGACAAGCGTCAGAGAGCCGCGGCCAAGGGTGCTCCACCAGTCGGTCATTACGGACCATACCCTGTCGCGCACGCCCGCAGACATGTCGGGTGCGACATAGACGCCCGGCGCGATCTCGAGCATGACCGAGGTCAGGAAACCACGATAGCGCATCTCGACATCGCGGGTGACGATCATGGTCAGCGGCATCAGGGATCGCGCCCCTCGATCAGGGCCTTGATCCGGTCAATCATCGCGGGGATCACTCCTTGCTTTGCGAGCGCGGCCCCCGTCATACGGCGCGTCACGCGCTCGATGTTTTCGGACGGCCGTTCCCGGACCAGTCTGGCCGCCTTGAAGGCGCAGGGGATGGTGACGCTGTCGCGGAACAGGTCGGCCACATCCAGCACGAAGCTCTGGCCGGGATCTTCGTGGATGAAGCCCAGTTGCGGAATGGTTGCCGTGGCGCAAACGGCAATGGCGGCGGCGGCCTCGACCGCGCTGGCGGCGTGGTTCAGTGCCTGGTTGGGCAGGTCGGCGGCGCGCGGATCGCCCCGGTCATAGCGGCGCCCGTTCCACTGCACGCCGATGCGTTGGGCGTGCAGGGCATAGGTTTCCTTCATCCGTGCGCCCTCGATCCCGCGAAGGACGTTCAGATTGGCATGGGGGAACACCTCGCCCAGGCGCATGGCATACATGCGCCGCGCGGTCATGATGCGCAGGTCGTCATCGGCCCAGACGCGGGCCTGCAGCCGGGCCAGCCCGGAGCGGTCGGGGATCATCGGGGGCGCGGTATACAGACGCACGCCATCCTCGCCCACGGCGGCCAGGGCGGTGCGGGCATGCGCCAGCAGGCGCAAGGCGTCATGGCTGACGGTCGAACCCGGCCCCAGGAGGATGATCGAGACCCCCTGCAACGGAATGGCATAATCGCCGGTGTCGAGCGCGTCGGCGGGGGTCGCGTCCCCCTGGAGGAAGGCCAGCGTACCGTCACGCGCGCTCAGCGCCCCGCGGGCGAGATACAGGCACCCCGCCCGGTCGGCATGGGGCACCTTGGCGCTGTCCAGTCCCAGCCGGCCCTTCAGCATCAGTACGCCCTTTGCGGCGGGCGCAACAGCAGCATTCCGTAGCCATAGGCGCGATGGCGGCCGATCCCGCGTGCCAGCAGCGCGGCAAAGGCGGTCGGATCGGCGATCGTCAGGGTTCCGTGGAGGACGGCGTCGGGGCCTTCTAGGCGCCGTCCGTCCCTTTGGATGTGGGTGCGGCGGAAGCTGGCCATGCGAGTTCCGGCACTGTCCAGTTCGACGGCTGCGCCCAGCCGCGCGGCCAGCCAGTCAAGATAGACATCTTCACGGCTGGCCTGGGTTCCGCGCAGCACGGTGGCCAGGAAGGCGTCGATTTCGGCGCCCTTGCGGAAGCTGACCTCGGTTCCGTTGTCGTCCTGCCCGGCCAGGGCCGAGGCAAGTCGGACAACCGGGCGCAGGCGCAGATCGAAACCGAGGCGCTGACCGGTCGTCCAGCTATTGGCGGGCCGCGGCAATGAGCGCAGGCGCCCCAGATCGACGACCGCGGCCAGATCCGGGGTCAGGGTGGCCCGCGCCTGCTGGCGCAGGGCGTCGGCATCATGGCTGGCATATGCGTAAAGCGTGCCGCTGCGCGCCCGGGGGGCCACCATCAGGCGGAACGGTTGCAGCACGGCCGGGCCGAAGCTTTCGCCCAGCAGGTGGTGCAGGGCCGCGCCCTCGTCAAAGGGGGACGCCAACCCGCGCCCGCCCGCCCACAGATGCAGCGCCCGCAGCGACAGTGGCAGTTCGATCAGATGCAGCATCATGGGATTATTCCTTCGCAGACCTTGCGGCTGCCGCCATGCAACCCGCTGGTCCAGTTGCGCAGATCGGCCAGGTCAAGACCCGGCTGATCGCCCACCATCGGCCAAAGCGCCCGCCCCGGCAGATCGAGCGCCGTCAACGCCTCCAGAACATCCGCCCCCCCGATCCAGCCGGCGAAGATCGGGCCGGCCGGCAGGCAGGGCTTGCGCCCGATGAACAGTGGCCGCGCGGGGCGTTCCAGCGCAGCGGCGATGGATTCTTCACCGGGTCCGTCGCCGGGTGACAGGCGCAGCACGACCCGGCAATCGTGATCGGCCAGATAGTCGCGGCGGCGGCGATGGGGGCTGTTATAGGTCGCCCCGGCGCGCTCATCCGGGCGGCCCCAGGTCGTCCAACCCTTGTCACTGGCCGCCAGCTTGGCGTTCTGGGTGTCTGTCAGAACCCGGCCCTGCCGGGCGATCAGGGCGCCAAACACCAGCCGGTCCTGCAAGGCCTGATGCGCGGCGCCGTCCTCGCGCCGCCAGCCCAGTGCATTGGCGATCAGCCCCGTCAGCGCCGAGGCCGACGGAAAATCGCGCGTCGGCCCGACATGGTCGATGGCAACGCCGCCAAAGGCCACAAGCGGCGCGCTCAGGCGAAGGTGCAGCCAGCGAAAGCTCATGCCGCGGATGCCATCATCTGCCCGGGCAGCCCCCGGACAAAGGTGGCCAGCTCGGCCAGCGTGCCGCGTTCGGCCTGCGGCAGATCGGCATTGGCCAGCGACATCACCCGCCGCGTTTCGCCGGTGGCATAGGCCGCATCCAGCGCCGCCAGATGTTCGGCCAGCTTGTCCACTGCCACGGCGCTGTTGGCCGCGCAGGGCGTGCGAAAGGCTTCGGCCAGCGAGCGCGGCTGGCGGTCGCCCGCCTCGACCAGCAGGAAGGAGGCCCGCGAATACGGCGCGGTCGATCCGAGCTTGGCGCCCGGTGACACTTCGGCGATCAGATACAGCAGATTGTGCAGCACATCGCCTGCCAACCGCGCGTCGCCACCCAGATTGGCCAGAAGGCCGGGCAGGTCTACCACCACATAGCCATAGAACAGCCCCGAGGTCAGCTCGGTTTCCTGGATGGTGTCGGCCCCGGTATCCTCCTCCCGTGCCAGATCGTCGGCGGCGATGAAATAATCGCTTTCGGCCTCTTCGGCATGGACGGTAAAGGCATGGGCGACATGGACGGGGGCGTCGATATTGGCCTTGGGGTCCGATGTGATCATCCGCCCGAACAGCGCGCCGGTCAGCCCGCCGGGCAGTTTGGCCCCCTCACTCAGCGCCTTCAGATTGGCCTTGTGCGCCTTGTTCCACTCCTTGGCCAGATCGGCGGCGGCCTTTGCATCATCGGCGGCCTCGGCCACCAGGCGCTGCGCCTCGCCGGTCAGATAGGCAACCTCGGCAGCACCCAGCAGCAGGGTCTGGCGCGATTTCTTCTCGACACCCTTGTCGCCATAAACGGCGGTCAGCATGGCCTCCTTGATCGGTTTGACGACGGCCTCATTGGCATTGGCCGCCCAGTCGCCGAAAACCTTGCGATCCACGGTTTCGCGCGACCGATACGCCGCGTCCGCGCCGTCGATGCGGTGCAGGCTGTGCGGATCATCCGCCAGCCGCCAGTGGCGTTTGAGGCATTGTGAGCTGACCCGCGTGCGCAGGCTGTTGCCATAGGGCAGGCGCTTGGCCAGCCCGGAATCGTCGCGGTTCAGAAGCGCGGCCGTATAGGGCGCCAGGAAATGGATCTGCAGAAAGCGCGGTTCAGTCATGGTTGGGTTCCTCGGTCTGCGAATGGTCAAGTTCTTTGTAATAGGTCCGGGCGAGCGGCCCGGTATCGTCTGGCCGGAACACGGCGCGGGCCAGGTCCGGCACGTTCAGCCCCGCCGATTTGCGCGCCAGCATGCGGATGGCGCGTTCCAGCGCGTCCTCGCGCGCCGCGCCGCGGGCTGCCAGCAGCCTGGCAAAACGGTGTTCGCTCAGCCCTGCCAGTGCGAGCGCCGCGCCCAGGTGTTGCACGCCATCGTGAATCGATGCCTCGCGGCTGGCCGGCGTCAGCAGGGCGATCAGCCGGGTAAAGCGCAGCCAGCCGGCCTCTTGCCATTGCGGAATGCCCAGTCGTGTCACCTGCCGCCAGAACACCGGCGCGCCCTCGGGGCCCATCCGCCGGGCCTGGGCCTTTTCGCCGGGATCGGCCGCGGCCAGGGCGGCCGCGATCGACAACGCCCTGCGGGCCATTTCGTCTATCTCGTCAGGCATCGGCTTTCCCCTATGTGTTGTCTTTGAAATCCCGCATGGCGAAATAAAGCCCCCGCTCCAATGCCTGTCGCCCCCGCGCCTCGGCGCGCGGGCGCATCAGGCTGGCGCAGGGAATGCCGGGCAGGGCCTGTTGAAACTCGGCACGCGCCACCTGGGCCAGTCCCTCGAGAAAGTGCAGCCGCAGCGGCGCGAAACCGGCATCGACCGACACGCCCGTCCGCCGCCACAGCTCGGGAAAGAACCGCTCATCCGCCTGCCGCCGCAACGCGGTCCGGGCTTGCTGGCTGCGGGCGTAATGCGGCTTGGCAACCTTGGCGCGGTCACCGCCGGCGGCCACCAGCGCCAGCCCGTTGCGCAGGGCAAGATCGACGGCGGCGATATCCTTCAATATGCCGTCTGCCACGGGCACCGCCTGTTCCCACAGGCCATGTCGCACCATCGCCTTGGGGATCGGCACGACACGCGACTTGAAACCGTCGGTCTTGGAATTCCCGCGCGCGAACGCTTCGGCGACCAGCAGCATCGGGGTGGCGTCCTCACCGGCACCTGCGCGCGCCAACAGCGGTACCTGCCACTCGGGCTCGGCCTTGAACAGCAGGCGCACCAGCATCTCATGCGTCCAGTCCTGGTCGCCCAGGGTCAGGCTCTTGCCCTCGGCGATATGGATTGGCGCCCAGGGGTCGCCAGTATTGCCCAGCGCCTGCTTGCCTGCCACTCGCGCGGCTTTTGATGTGCTGCGCAGGGCTGCGATCCGCCCATCGCGTTCAATCAGCCGGATGCGCCGGCAAATCTCGATGAACATCGGATCCAGCGCCGCCAGATCCAGCGACCGCCCCTCGGGCCAGGGATCGAGCCACAGCAGCGTCTTTCCCGACAGGCCCTGCCGCCGGCCAAGCAACAGCGTTACGTCCCGCGCCCACCAGGCCGAAGGGTCGACGCGGGCCGATCCGGCCAGCGCGGGCGCCAGGCCCAACAACACCCGCGAAGACGATCCGCCGTTCATCCGCGCGATGCCATAGTTCCCGGCGCCGCCGAAACCCTCCATCGTCTGCAGGCTGACCAGGGCCAGGATCCAGTCCTGCGGCGCGGCGTGACGGCCGATTTCGCGCTTTACATCATGGTTGCGCGAGGTGATCAGCATATCGAGCGCATCGGGAGTGGCGACATCCGACCATTTCAACCCACCCGGATCGGGCGGTTGCAGAAAGGCGGGCTGGCTGTGATCCGCGACTAGCAGATGCCAGGGCTCGTCGTCAGGAAAGGCGGCGGTCAGCCCGCGCAGGGCCGCGCGCCAGCTGTCCTCGTCCAGTGGCAGATCCTTGCGTCCGGCATTATCCAGCGCCAGAACGGCCAACTGCACCAGGAACATGTGCCAGGCGGGGCGCTGATGCGGGCGCAACGCCGGGAAAGACCCCACCGCGCCCCGCGCCATCGCAGCCAGCAGGCCGGGCAGGCTGTGCCAGCCATGATCACCCTGGATCAGCGGGTCATGCAGCAGATCATGCGTCATTTGATTTGCCCCAAGGGATTTGGGGAATTCTTGTCCGATACAAGTTTTTTCTCAGACAAGCTGGGCCTATTCTCGCGAAAACGAGAGAGAACGCCCTCGCAGCCGAACAGGGCGCGCGCCCAGAATATGTTTTGCCGCCACGCGCCGCCTGCGTGTCGTTCAGAGATCGCAGACATCTTGATCTTTAGCCCGATCTTCATTGGGATAATCTTTCAGATAAGCTGTTATGGGAATACTCTCATGCCTGCTCTATGTGTCAAGCTTAGCGAGCCCAATATTCGAGTATGTGAAGCTAAGGTCTTTAATACTAATAATAAAATTATGTTCCTCTGGGTCGTTTTGCAGGAGAGGGGTCTCATCCCCGGTCAGGCCGCGCGACCATTGCGCGGGCAGGGCGATCCGGTTGATCGGCACGCCGAATGCCCCGATCGTTCCGGGGGGCAGGGTCAGAACCACGCCGTCCTCGCCCAGGCGGGTGCGGATCTTTTCGTCATCGGGAAAACATTCCAGCGGCTGGCGGCGGTCAAGCAGCACCAGCTTGGCCGTTTTCATTTCGGCCAGAACCTTGCCCGTTACCCGGGCGCGGTAATCCTGCCAGCCCCGCGCCTCGGCGATCCGGTCCAGCGCCTCGGGGTGGGTGGCGGCCTCGACCAGAGTGCGGTTCATCGCGGGGATCCGCCAGACGGGATGCGCCGCGATCTGTTCCAGCGTGGCGGCGATGCCGGGCATATCGACATAGACCCCCGAGAGGCGCGGCCCGTCCGCATAGGCGCCCAGCCCGTTATCGGCGGCGCGGGTCAGGGGATCGAGCCCGCCTTCGGGGCACAAAACGATGGCCTGTGCAGTTTCGAACCCGGTTGGTCGTGGGCGCCGGTGCCGGTGTAGTCGCCCGATGCGCTGCAGCAGCACATCCATCGGGCAAAGGTCGGTGATCAGCAGATCGGCGCAGAGGTCGAGGCTTTGTTCCAGTGTCTGTGTCCCGATGACGATCCGCCCCGCGATCGGGCTGTCCTTGCCGACTGCATCTTCCACGGCCGCGTCCAGCAGAGCGCGATCCTCGGCGGCAAAGCGGCTGTGGTGCAGGGTGGCGATGCCGTGCACCGTCAACAGGTGGTCGGAGGCCAGTGCCCGGCAGGCGGTGAAGGTCTCCTGTGCCCGGGCCACCGTGTTGCGGATCACCAGGACCCTTGCCCCCTGCCGCGCCGCCTGTGCGGCCAGACTGGCCGCATCCTCGCCTGACCAGCCCGGCTGCGCCCGCACAGCCACTGTCTTGCCGACAGCGGGATCGGTGGCGACCGGATGCAATCCGGCCGACGTCCAGATCGCCGGATAGGCCCGCGCGGTGTCCTCGGCCAGGCTGGCGGGCGCCTCTTGCCGCCATTTGCGCCGCGCGGCTGCGCCCAGCGTCGCCGACATCAGCATGACATGCCCACCCAGATCCAGGTGGTCACGGGCAAGGCTTTGCTGGACTTCGCTCATGTATGGGTCAGAGGCGTGCACTTCGTCGATGACCAGCAGGGCGCGCGACAGGGCGGTACCGCGCAGATGGGCATATTTGACCATCAGCCCGCCAAGCGCTACCTGATCGACCGTTCCGACGGCCACCCGTGCCGCCAGATAGCGGGCCGAATGCTCGGCCGCCCAGCGGGCGGGATGGGCCTGCGAGTCATCCCAGCGCGTCGAGAAGTCTGCAAGCCGCGTGCCTGTCGCGTCGCCGGCCACGGCCTGGCCGGGAATGGCCAGCACCGCCTCGGGCGCGGTGTCGAACATGGTTTGCAGGGTATCGTTGATCCGCCGGTGCAACTGCCGCGCCGCTGCCCGCGTCGGCACTGCGAAATAGAGCGAGTCAACCTCGCCTGCCGCGAGCAGCGTGGCAAAGCGCCAGAGCGCGGCCTCGGTCTTGCCGGCCCCTGTTTCCGCCTCCAGCAGGACAAGCCGCTCATCGCTGGGCAACGCCCCCACGGCCGCCTGGGCCGGGCGCGGGCTGGGGTGGTCGGAAATAAGATCCCAGCCGGGGGCGTTTCGCAGCGCGGGCGCCGGTCCCAGATCGATTTCGCCGACGCGCCGCGCGGCGTTCCGCTGCGCGACGGACCAATAGCCGGGATCAAACTCTGCCACGAACGGAAAGGCGCCGGCATCGGAACCCACCCAGTCGGCCAGGGTCAGCAGGCCGCAGAAGAAATGCAGGAAGGGCGGCTCTGGCCGGGGTGGCTGCGACACCTTGATTTCGGGAAACCAGCCCAGCAGCGCCCGACCCATAACCGCCTCTTGCGCGCGCCAGTCGTAATAGGGCAGGTCCGGAAAGGCAGCTTGTGACTTGCCCGCACCGGGCGGTGCGACCGGGCGGCCGTGATGGGCGAAAATCGCGTCAAACCACTGCGGCAGATCCGGCCAGCCGAACAGATACCGCCCGGCGCCGGCAAGCACATCGCGATCGGGATCGACGGCGGTCCAAAGCCAGCCGCATTCCAGGTGCCCTCGCAGATGCAGGCCATGACCCTCGGGCCAGGCCTTGGCCTGAAACCCCGGTGCCAGCTTGCCGATATCATGCAGGAATACCAGCGCGGCTAGGCATGATATCTCTACCTGCGTCAAGGCGCGGCCAAGCGATCTTTCCGCCCGTCTTCTGAATATCGGCTGTTCCAGCAAGGCACAGAAGACGGCCGCGACATCGGCCGAGTGGTGCGCAAGGTGATGCGTTGCACCAGTAAGGCAATTCGATTTCCCCCATGTTGCGCGTATGTTGTGTGGCATCGCAGGCTGGGACATCGGAAATTTCTTTGATTGTGGCACACGCAGCATGAATCGCATATGGCGAATGCTGCAAGATGTTATTCTTACCAAATAAGAATAATGCATCGGCCCCGGCATGACGGAGGGGCGGCGTCTCTCTCATGCGCTAGCACCTTGCGGTAGCGTCCTGGAAGCCTTTTCCAGGTCACCTGACCCGCAACATCGTCAAGGCCAGGCGCTGGCTCGCGATGGTCATAGAAGGGAAAACCTTCGCCGAGATTGCACAGGCCGAGGGCACGTCGAAGCGCCGGGTTCAGGATGTCATTGATCTGGCGACGCTGGCGCCGGAGCCTCTGGACGCGATAGCAAAGGGCGAGCGACCTGCGGGCCTCAGCAGCGACTATCTGATCAATACAGGTTTCCCGGCGATCTGGTCTGGACAGCGTGAACAGTTTACCGCGCTCTGAGCGCAGCCCCCGCAAATTCCGCCAAACTCGTACCGCCGAAATCGCAAACAGAGACTGCGGCCCGAAATCGCCCGGTTTGGCTGTCAAAGGTCAAGACACTTCTTGCCCACACCCCCAATTCTTGGCAGTTCTGCCAACATGGATAAAAAGATGCTCCTGGATGTGATTATCCCGCGCCTGAAGGAAGTGGGCATGAGCGACGCGGAAGCGTCCGAAAGGACTGTCGGGAATCCGCACTTGATCGCGAACATGAAGCGGCCCAGGTACGGCATGCCATCGATCGAGAAGCTTAGCTCTCTGGCGGACGTTCTGGGGCTGGAGCTTTATTTCGGGCCGCAAAGGCCGGCAGCCACAGGGCACCTTCAATCCTATCATCTCGCTGAAGCGGGCAGTAATATGGCGTCTCAGGTCATCGCGCCGCTTGGTGCCAAGGAAGCGCTGCGCGGTGGGTACTTGCCGATCCCATACCACAGGGATGACCGCACGGGCGAGAAGGGGGCTGGTCCATTTGCGGTCGCGAACGGCTGGATAGCAGACAGCGGGCTCGATCCGGTCGGCCTGTCATTCGTAACGGTCCGCAATAGTCGGATGTCGCCCACCCTCGACGAGGGCGATCTCGCGCTTATAGAGGATCTTCAACCAAAAGAGCCGGACAATGATGTGTGGTGCGCATCGGACAAAGGCGACGTCGGCTTTGCCCGCGTCACGATGCCGACTCGGGCATCATATATTTTGAGCTACGATAGCCTCGGCTGCGCGCCGGCCGTATATAGCGGCAGTGACTTTTCCAATGTGCGGCTGCTCGGCCGTGTCGTTTGTGTCTTCAGAAGCATTAAAGGTTAGCCAAATGAAAACCCGTTTTTTCCTAATAGCCACTGCTTTTCTTCTACCAGCAGCCGTGGCGAATGCAGAAATTCCAACCTGCATCCGCGAAGGTTTGGTTTTGGAGAATTTGCATGTCACCGAGGTTGATGCAGAGCGCATCTCTTATTCTGGTGTGGTTAAATATAACGGTCCTGCGGTTATTGGTGGCCTTTATTACGGTGGCGCAATATTTCACGTCGCACGCGAAGTTCCTCTTGGAGAGCTTCGCGTCGACCTGCGCAAAATCCCAGGCGGCCTGGCCAGCGGAGAAAGGCTCGAAGTCGATGGGTGGACATATCTCGGCGCAAGAGGCGCAGGCATGATTAAAAATTTCAGCCAGGTCCGCCTGAGTCCCGATCTTATCGCTGTAGCCGACAGCCAGTTTCGGCCATTCGATCCGGTAGGTCCGTCTATAGGTGGCTGGGCTGATACTTCCGCTGCGAACCCTTGCGAACACTGAAATCAGTGGGAAGTTCGAGCATTATTTTTTACACTGGAATTTTCATTTTATCTGTGTGTTTACAAAGCATTATGGCGAACTTCCCACTGAAAAAACAACTTCCCAATTGAGTGGGAAGTTCCAAGCCACCGCATTTACGCATCTGAGATGCTACAAGTGGCTTAATCCCCTTGTTTACAAAGCCTTTAAGCCGCCATTCAAAGGCGCTTCAAGGTTGCCGCCGGTCGTCGTGACATGCTCTCTATCTGGCTATTTTCGCCCTACTGAAATGTCACGGCTCTGACCTGCTCCACCACCCACACCCCACCGCCAAGCCCCTTATTTATAAGCTTAATCCGCAATCTTCCGCCCTCATCCCCCCTCTTCCGCATTCACTGCAATAATAAGTGTCAACTAACATTGGCGCTCTGGTTCACGTCTCACTTGAGAACCGAACGCGCCAAAGCCCCGGAAACATCCGACAATCGAGCGGTAACTTTCAGCGCCTTGAAAAATCAGGAAAGATGGCTGGGGTGGTAGGATTCGAACCTACGATACACAGTACCAAAAACTGCTGCCTTACCACTTGGCTACACCCCAACGGTGGCCGGTTGATTACGCCAGACCGCGGCGCGCTTCAAGCCCAATTTCGGGAAAAAATGCACTTGGTCATGTGCCGCCCCCTTTCGAACCGGAACCGCTCCGGCACGAAAGGGGCGCAGGCCCCGAAACCGGTCAGATCCGGATCGGGTCGGCCTTGGCCAGCCGGTCGAAGGCCATCAGCGATGCCACCAGCGCCGGCATCTGATCCAGTGGGATCATGTTCGGCCCGTCGGAGGGCGCGGTGTCGGGATCCTCGTGGGTTTCGATGAAGACGCCCGCGATTCCCAGCGCCACGGCGCAGCGCGCCATGACCGGCGCAAATTCGCGCTGGCCGCCGGTGGTGCCGCCCAAGCCGCCGGGCTGCTGCACCGAATGGGTCGCGTCCATGATCACCGGATAGCCGGTCTGCATCATCGTCGGCAGCGACCGCATGTCGGCCACCAGCGTGTTATAGCCGAACGAGGTGCCGCGCTCGGTCAGCAGGATGCGTTCGTTCCCGGTGGACGTGACCTTGGGCACCACATTGGCCATGTCCCAGGGGGCCAGGAACTGACCCTTCTTGATGTTCACCACCGCGCCGGTTTCGCCCGCGGCCAGCAGCAGATCGGTCTGGCGGCACAGGAAGGCGGGGATTTGCAGGATATCCACGACCTGCGCCACGGGGGCGCATTGGTCGGCGGTGTGGATGTCGGTCAGCACCGGTACGTCCAGCGCCTGTTTCACGGCGCCCAGAATCTCCAGCCCGGCCTGCATCCCGACGCCGCGCTTGCCCGACAGCGAGGTGCGGTTGGCCTTGTCGAAGCTGGCCTTGAACACATATTGCGCGCCCGCCTTGGCGCAGGCCGCTTTCATCCGGGTCGCGATCATCATCGCGTGATCCAGCGATTCGAGCTGGCAGGGCCCCGCGATCACGGTCAGCGGGCGGTCGTTTCCGACGGTCAGACCGCCGATTGTCACGTCTTTCATTAGGCCGATACCTGTTCCCTGAGAATGGAGGCTGTCATCGAGATCATCAGATATATGCCACCGAAGATCAGGAAGGCCAGCAGCGTATTCTCGAAGGCGCGGGGATAGGTCGGCTCGTCCGGCGCCACGGGGCTGACGCCCAGCGACAGATAGCGCACCTGGCGGTTGGCCTCGATCCGGGCGGTTTCAAGCTGCTGCAGCGCCTGTTGCAGCAACAATTGCCGGTTGGCCAGATCGGCCTCGGCGATCCGTAGCTCGGCTGAGACACGGGCCAGCGAATCCGTGCCGAAGGTGCTTTCGGTCATCGAGCCGCGCAGTTCCCCCACCAGATTTTCCAGCCGCTGGATATCGCCCTGCACGCCTTCGACACGGGCCTGGTTGGGGCTGGCATTGTCCAGCAGCTGTTGCAGCTGAAGCCGCTTTTCGCGCAGCTGGATCTCGAAGTTGTTGATCTGCCCCATCAGGGCGCTGGTCTCGGTCACCGGGTCCAGAACGCCCAGCCGTTCCTGAAGCTCCAGAACCCGGTTCTGGGCCTCCTCGACCTTCATTTCGGCGTTGCGATAGCTTTCGCGCGCCCCGGACATCTGATCCTCGCGCAGGCGTTGGGTCAGCCCGTCCACCCGCTCTTCGGCATAGGAAATCAGCGCGTCCGAGAACGCGGCAGAGGTTTCGGGGTCGGCGGCGACCACCTCCATCTTCAGGATGCCTTCGGTCGGATCGTAGCCGATTTTAACGTTGTCCTTGAAGACCTTATAGGCCGCCTCACTGCTCGATCCGGGTTCCAGCCGCTGGATCGCGTCGATCCGCGGCTGGCTGAAATGTGCCTTGAATCCCAGATCGTCATCCAGCCGCCGCATCGCGTCGCGCGATTGCAGATAGCTTTGCACCGCGATCGAATCCTGCTGCACCGCCAGCCCGGTGCCGGCGAACATGCTGCCCAGCCCACCCGACATCTGGCTTTCGGCCTGCTGAATCACGAATTCGGATTTGGTCGCGTACATCGGGGTCGCGATGGTGAAATAGTAATAGCCCGCGATCAGCGTCGGCAGCAGCACGAAAACCCCCAGCCGCGACAGCAGCAGCGCGAATTTGCGGCGGCGGCGGCGGGCGATGTCCTGCTGGATGCGCAGCACCTGAAGCATCGGCGCTTCGGGCGGCGCAAGCTCGGTCGAGGGCAGGGTGTTCTTGCGGTTCTGTGGCACCGTCTGGGGCAGTTGCGGCTGCGGCTGGGTCTGCGGCTGACGCTCCTCGCCGTCCGCGATGACAAGTTCCAGCATGTTGGAGCGCTGGAACGGGTCGATGCCGTTCTGACGCAGCAGGCGGACCGCGTCGAAATCCGATGTGGGCGCCAGCCCATGCTTTTGCGCCACGCGCCGCGCCATGCGCAGTTGGCGGCCGGTCAGCCCCTCTTTGCGGATATCGGTGATTTCCGTGTCGGACGACGGCTCGCCCAGCGGCGGCATCGCGCTGGCAGAGGGTTTTGGCGATGACGTCGACGATGCCGGCGTCTCGGTCGGCGCCGGACGCTCGGCGCGGGTTGCGGCGGGCATCGGGCGATCGCCGAAATCATCCTCGACCGGCCGGCCGGCCTCCTCGGCTTCGGGGCGCGGGCGGCCATTGCCCAACGGTCCGCTGCGGCGGATGCGGAACTTTTTAGCTCTGGGTTTGGTAGTCATAGAGCTTTTTCGCCTCTTCCAGCGTGTCAAACATATAAAGTTGCCCCCTCAAAAGCACAGCCGCCGAGCGGCAGTATTTTTCCAGCGTTTCCGCCTGGTGGGACACGATCACGACGGTCGATTTTTCCAGCCGCTCACGCAGGATTTGTCCGGCCTTGCGGTTGAATTCCACGTCGGTGGTCGAGGGCATCCCTTCGTCGATCAGATAGATATCGAATTCCAGCGCCAGCATCAGTGAAAAACTGAACCGCGCCCGCATCCCCTGGCTGTAGGTGCCCACCGGCATGTCGAAATATTCCTCGATTCCGCACATCCAGCGCGAGAACGCCTCGACATAATCGGGGTCGAGCCCGTAAAGCCGCGCGATATAGCGGGCGTTTTCAGTGCCGCTGTGGCGGTTGACGACCCCGCCCATGAAACCCAGCGGAAACGAGATGCGGCTGGTGCGGTGGATCTGGCCCTCGTCGGGTTTTTCAAGTCCGGCCATCATGTTGATCAGCGTGGTCTTGCCGGTGCCGTTCGGCGCGAGAATGCCCATCGAGCGGCCCAGATCAATGCGAAAGGACACGCGGTCAAGGATGACCTTGCGTTGCCGTCCGGTCCAGAAGGACTTGCTGACATTGATGAACTCGATCATTCACTCGCCTTGGTACTGCCTCTGCCGGTTCCGCATCCTGCTTAGTGTACGGTTGCCGTATCATGGACAATAAAATGGTTTTTAGGCGGTATTATGTCCAACCCCCATGCTAATTTCCGGTACGGACGCGGGGTTCGTGGCCTGATTGTGGCATCGCGCCGCCCCCGCAGGGAAGGCGGCGCGCGCCCGATGCAGATCAGGAGGTCTGCTTTTCTACCTTCAGCACACGCCCGGCGATGATCGCGATGATCGCGGCGGCGAAGCTGAACAGCGCGCCCATCTTGGCGGCATCCTGCACCCGGACGCCTTCCAGATGCACCCCGTTGTTGAACGCGACAGAGGCGATGAACAGCGATACGGTAAAGCCGATGGCGGACACGCAGCCGATCACGAACAGATCGCGGGTGCGCATCCCCGCCGGCAGGCCCAGGCGCAGCGGCCCGGCGGCGAACCAGCCAAACAGGGTCACGCCCAGCGGCTTGCCGATCAGCAGCCCGGCCAGAACCAGCCAGGTGGGCGATCCGATGGACGAGAATTCGACCCCCGCGTTCAGCAGCCCGAAGAAGAACAGAACCACCTCGACCGGGTGTTTCAGCGCGTGTTCGATCTGGTTCAGCAGGTCGGTCAGGTATTGTTCGGCTTCGGAGAAGATGCCGAAGGCGCGATCGGCATGGGGGATGGTGGGCACGATCGGCAGCAGCCCCAGCGCCGGGTGCAGCCCGGCCTCCTGAAAGCCATACCAGCTGAGCGCGCCGGCGATCAGATAGGGCCAGAACGACAGGTACTTGCGCACCCAGGTGGATTTCGGGCGCAGCTGATCGCCCCGGTCCAGGCTGCGCGGCAACCAGTTGAACAGGATGAACACGCCCGCCGCGGCGCCGACCGACAGGGCAAGCCATTCGGGCGCCAGTTCACCGCTGGGATAGAAGATCGCCAGAATGATCAGGCCGGCGGCATCGTCGGCGATGGCCAGCAGCAGCAGGAACCGCACCGCGGGGTGGCCCGCGCCAAACACTAGGCGCCCGACAAGATAGGAAAAGGCGATGTCGGTGGCGGTGGGGATCGCCCAGCCGCGGTTGACCGCGTCGAAGGTTTCGGACCCCAACAGCATGGCCAGCCCCAGATAAACGGCGATCGGGCCAATCATCCCGCCCAGCGTGGCGAACAGCGGCGTGGCCGCCTTTTTCCCGATCAGCGAGCCGTTTTCCAGGATCACGGCTTCCCAGACCTCTTTCGCGGCGATGGCGAAGAAGAAGGCCATCAGCACATCGTTGACCAGATAGTGCAGGGTCAGGGTGCGCTGGATATGGCCTTCGACCTCATGCGCGTGGCCGATGATGAAATCGTCGATCAGGACCAGATCGACGAAGTCGTGATAGGAATGGGGATTTATATTGGCCCACACCAGCGCGATCAGCGCGCCGATGATCAGCAGAAGTGAATAGTTGGTAACATAGTTCCAGACCCGATACATGCCCGTCCTCTCCCGTGGTAACCTCGGACTGAGATAGAGCATGTCAAAAGCAGGGGCAACCGCCCCAAATGCTTCAGGCGGCCAAGTTCCACACGATCCCGGCGATGATCGAACCAATGAGCGCAATGCCCAGATAAGCGGCAAACACGCGCGGCTTGACCAAGGCCCAGACCGCGACCGCGGCGGGGATGCAGCTGATCCCGCCGGCCAGCATGAACGACATCGCCGCGCCGTTGCTCATGCCTTGCTGCATCAGGCTGTCCACCAGCGGCACGGCGGCATAGCCGTTCAGATAGGCGGGCCCGCCCACCAGCGCCCCCAGCAGCACCGGGCGCAGGCCGTCGCCGCCCAGCACCCCGGCGATCATGTCGGCGGGCAGATAGCGCAGCATCAGCGCTTCGAGCATATAGGCCAGCAGCAGCCACTTGCCCAGAAACAGCGCGTTCTCGGTCACGGTGGTGCGGAAGGTCCGGCGCCGCTGCGCATCGTGCCAGAAGCGCCAGTGCGGCTTGCCGCTCAGGATCGCGGGACCGGTGCCGCAGCCGGTGTTGCAGCAGGCGGCGGGCTGTGCCGCCTTCAGCGGATCGGTGAACAGGGCGGTGCGCGACAGCGCGCCGGTGGCAAAGCCGCCGAACAGCCCGATACCGACCGCGGCCACGGTCTTGGCGATGGCGAAGTCCATTCCCAGCGTGCCCGAGGTAATCAGGAACATCGCCGGATCCATCAGCGGCGAGGACAGCCAGAACGCCATGACCGCGCCCAGCGGCGCCCCCAGCGCCAGCATCGCGGCGATGAAGGGAATCACCTCGCACGAACAGAACGGGGCCAACCCGCCCATCAGGGCCGCCAGAACGATCATCCGGGCCTGGCGGCCCTCGAATGCGCGGGCCAGCAGTGTCTCGGCTCCGGTCGCCTTCAGATAGCCGACGGCCAGCACCGCAAAGAGGATGAACACCCCGGTATGCGCCAGCGCGCGGGCGGCGAAATCCAGCGTCGGCCACAACTGCGCGCGGTCGAACACCGCCAGCAGAACCGGGATCAGCGCGATCAGAAGCCAGGCCTTGTCCAGCCGCTTCCACAGCGCGGGCAGGCGGGGCGATGTCAGTGCGGTGTCAGTCATCGGCATGGTCCTTGTGGGGTTCGGTGGCGTCGGCACAGCATTCCGACAGCAAGAAGTGCGACAGCGCCTTCATCTCGTCATAGGCGGCGGCGATGCAGATGATCGTCCGGCCCTGGCGCAACTGCGTCACCAGCCCGGCCTGGGCCAGTATTTTCATGTGATGCGTCAGGGTCGATCCGGTGATCCCGCTGCGGCTGCCCAACATGCCGATCGACAGCCCCGCAGGCCCCGCGCGCACCAGGCAGCGCAGCACCGAAAGCCGTTGTTCAGAGCCAAGCGCGGCAAAGGTCGAGGCCGCGCGGGCAAGGGACAGGTCATCGCATGTATCATGTTCCATGATTCTATATTTCTAGAAATGTCGAAATGAGTCAAGTGCGATTTGGCATTTCCGCCAATCGGCCCTATCTGGGGGCAATGCCGGACCCGCTTGCGCCCCTGAAAGACCGGATTCTGTCGTGCACCCTGTGCGCGGATCGCTTCGCCATGACCGCCACCGGCCACGCGCCGCGCCCGGTGCCGTGGTTCGCGCCCGGCGCGCGTATCCTGGTGGCGGGGCAGGCGCCGGGGATGCGGGTGCACAAGGCGGGCAAGCCGTTCTTCGATCCTTCGGGCGACCGGCTGCGCGACTGGATGGGGATCGGCGCCGATCAGTTCTATGACCTTTCGCGCGTGTCGGTGCTGCCGATGGCGTTCTGCTTTCCGGGCTATGACGCCAAGGGTGCCGATCTGCCGCCGCCCCGATTGTGTTCCGACACCTGGCACGCGCAGGTCCGCGCTGCGCTGGGCGCGGTGCCGCTGACCCTGCTGATCGGCGGCTATGCGCAGAAATACTTTCTGGGCGCGGCGGCAAAGGGCGGCGTGACCCGCACCGTGGCGGGCTGGCGCGCCCATGCGCCGCGCGTCTTTCCCTTGCCGCATCCGTCCTGGCGCAATACGGCATGGCTGAAGAAAAACCCGTGGTTCGGCGAAGATCTGCTGCCGGTGCTGCGAACCCGTGTGAAAGAGGTGATGGATGGCTGACGAAACCGCACTGGACCTGGCCCATGCCGCAATGGAGGCCGCGCCCGAAGACGACGCCGCGCGCCTGCGGTTTTTCGAGCGTCTGGCCGACAGCGAGCTGTTCTTGCTGCTGGCCGAAGAGGCCGAGGACGATAACGTGACCCCCGATGTGTTCGCGCTGGAAGGCGGGCGTTTCGTTCTGGTCTTCGACCGCGAGGAACGGCTGGCCGAATTCGTTGGCGTCACCGCCCCCTATGCGGCGCTGTCGGGGCGGCTGATCGCGGCGATGCTGGCGGGGCAGGGGATCGGGCTGGGGGTCAATCTGGGCGTGGCGCCCTCGTCGATCCTGATCCCGGCCGAGGCGGTGGACTGGCTGGCCGGTATCCTGTCGCAGCAGCCGACCGAGGTCGAGGCGCTGCCGGTGGAAATCACGCCGCCTGCCGGGGTGCCCGACTTTCTGCTTGGCGCGCTGGATGCGAAGCTGGGCACGGCGGCGGGGCTGGCGCCTTTGGTCTATCTGGCGGGGGTGCTTTATGAGGGCGGCCAGCAGGGCCATATGCTGGCTTTCATCGATGCGATGCCCGGTGCCGAGGGCGCGCTGACCCAGGCCGCGGGCGAGGCGCTGACCTTCAGCGGGATCGAGGCGGGCGCGATCGACGTGGCGTTTTTCGACGCCTCCGATCCGATCGCGGCGCGGCTGGCGCGGGTCGGGCTGCGGTTCGACATCCCCGAACCGGTCAGGGTCGATGCCACCGGCCCACAGGCGCCGGGCATGGAGCCCGACAAGCCGCCGAAGCTGCGCTAGGAAGAATTTTCACGAAAATTCTTCGGCCTGAAAAATCTTCGTGAAGATTTTTCCGAAGCGGTCAGTAGCCCTTTGTCCGGTCCACCAGAAACAGCAGCGTCTCGCCCACTTCGCCGCGGCGGACATTTTCGGCGATCACCCGCGCGGCACTGGCGGCGCGGGTTTCGGACGCGATATGCGGCGTGACCGTCACGTTCGGATGCGCCCAGAACGGATGCGCGGGCGGCAGCGGTTCGATTCGGAACACATCCAGCGTGGCGTGACCGATCTGCCCCGCATCCAGCGCCGCCAGCAGCGCATCATCGTCGATCAGCGGGCCGCGGCCGGGGTTGATGATGACCGCCCCGCGCGGCATCTGCGCCAGCCGTTCGGCGTTCAGCAGGTTTTCGGTCTCTGCCGTCAGGGGCAGCAGCAGCACCACGATCTCGGCCCGCGCCAGCGCGGCGGTCAGCCCGTCGGGGCCGCTCAGGCAGGTGACGCCGGGCAGGTCCCTGGGACTGCGCGCCCAGCCCAGCACGTCGAATCGCAATGCCGCCAGCGCGCTGGCGCAGGCCCGGCCAAGCTCGCCCAGCCCCAGAACCGCCACGGTGCGGTCGCGCGCCAGCGGCGGCACGACCGGGTTCCAGACGCCGTCCTGATGCACGATCTGCGCGTCCATCCCCAGATGATGACGCAACACATGGCCGGTGACCCATTCGATCATGCCTTCTTCCAGGCCCGGATCGACCATGCGGCACAGTGGCTGGGTCAGCGTTTCGTTGCCAACGATGGTTTCGACCCCGGCCCACAGGCTCAGCACCGCCTTGCAGCCGGTGAACGGGGTGAAATCGCGCAGGGTGCCGTTCGGGGCATAGACGATGTAATCCACCGCCTCGGGCGTGTCGGTTTCGGTGAACAGGTTCACCGCTAGCCCTGCTTCGGCAAAGGCATCGGGCAGCAGGCCGCGATATTGTTCCCACCGGGCCGCATTGGCGGCAAAAAGTATGTTCAGCGTCATCGTCCCCTCGGTCTGTGAATATGCGCGCTTTGCACCAGCCCGAAGGCGGCCATCAGCACCAGCATCGCTGACCCGCCGTAAGAGACCAGCGGCAAAGGCACCCCCACCACCGGCGCCAGCCCCATCACCATCGACATGTTCAGTGCGAAGAACAGAAAGAAATTCGCGGCGATCCCGAGAATCAGAAGCGCTGAAAACCGGTCCTTGGTCTTTAGCGCCGTGGTCACGCAGAACACGATGATCAGCCCGTACAGCATCAACAGGGAAAATCCGCCGATAAAGCCGAACTCCTCGGCCAAGGTGGTGAAAATGAAATCGGTGTGTTTTTCGGGCAGGAAATTCAGCCGGCTTTGCGTGCCCTGCATGAAGCCGCGCCCGGCCCAGCCGCCCGATCCCAGCGCGATTTTCGACTGGGTGATGTGATAGCCCGCCCCCAGCGGATCGGAGGCCGGATCAAGGAATGTGTCGATCCGGCGGTACTGATAATCCTTCAGCAGTTGCCAGGGCGTGCCGCGCGACGCGAAAACCCCGGCCAGCAACCCGGCCCCCATCGCAAAGACGGCCGAAAAATAAAGCCAGTGCACACCGGCCGCGAACATCACCGCCGCACCGCCGATCACCAGCAAAAGCGCGGTGCCAAGGTCGGGCTGCTTGAGCACCAGAAAGGTCGGCAGCAGGATCAGCGCCAGCGGCAGCGCCACGAAGATCGGGCGCGACACTTTCTTGATGTCGAGCCAGTCGTAATAGGCCGCCAGAATCATCACCAGGGTGATCTTGGTCAGTTCTGACGGCTGCAGCCGCATGAAGCCCAGATCGATCCAGCGTTGGGCGCCCATGCCCACGGTGCCGAAGAATTCAACAAACAACAACAGCAGCACCGACAGCGCATAGGCCAGCGCCGCCATGTTGCGCCAAAACCAGATCGGAACGAACGCCACCATGAACATCGCGATCAGGCCCATGGCAAACCGCTTCATCTGCGGCTCGGCCCAGGGGCTGAACGACCCGCCCGCCACCGAATACAGCATCATGAACCCGACCCCGGCCACGGCGGTCAGCAACAGCACCAGCGCCCAGTTCAGATACAGTACCTTGCGAAACCCGGTCGGGACGGTTTTGACGTTATATTCAAGATAGCTCATGCGCGGCTCCGCCCGGTGGCGGGGGCCGTGGGCGCACGCAGCGGCAGGGTGCCGAACAGATCCTCGATCTTGCGGCGCTGGTTTTCGGGATAGGCGGCCAGCGGCGGCACATCGCCGTAAAGCGCGCGCAGGGCGATGTCGCGGGCGATGGGCGCGGCCACGGCGGACCCGCCGCCGCCATGCTCGACCACCACCGAAACCGCCACTTTGGGCGCATTGAATGGCGCAAAGCAGACGAACAGGGCGTGGTCGCGCCGCTCCCAGGGCAGGTCTTCGTTGCGAAACACGCCGCGCGCCCGTTCGGCGGTCGAGATGTTGCGCACCTGGCTGGTGCCGGACTTGCCCGCCATCAGATAGGCGTCATCGGCCACGCGCGCGCCATAGCCGGTGCCCCGGCGGCTGTTGGAGACGTTGAACATGCCGCGCTGCACACGGGCCAGAAGCGCGGGGTTCAGACCCAGTTCCACGCCCGCGCCGTCGGGCTGTTCCATCCCGTCGATGGATTTCACCAGCCGCGGCGTGACCGAGCGACCGCTGGCGACCCGCGCCGTCATGACCGCCAGTTGCAGCGGCGAGGCCAGCACGAAACCCTGCCCGATCGCGGCGTTCAGCGTGTCGCCGACGACCCATTCGGCGCCGCGGTTTTCGCGTTTCCAGCTTTTGGTCGGGGCCAGCCCCTCGGCCACCGCCGACATCGGCAGGTCATGCCGGGTGCCCAGCCCCAGACGCCGGGCCATGGCCGAGATCTTGTCGATGCCCACCCGGCGGGCGACCTCATAATAATACACGTCGCAGGACTGTTCGAGGCTTTTGTTCAAATCGACATGGCCGTGGCCGCCGCGCTTCCAGCAATGGAATCGCCGGCCGCCGCTTTCCAGATAGCCGGGGCACCAGACGGTTTCGTCCGGGCCGATCACCCCATCCTCTAGCGCGGCAAGCGCTGTGACCATCTTGAAGGTCGACCCCGGCGGGTAGGTGCCCTGCACGGTCTTGTTGGCCAGCGGGCGAAACGGGTTTTCGGTCAGCGCGCGGTAATCGGCGACCGAAATGCCGCGTACGAACTTGTTGGGGTCGAAACCGGGGGCCGAGGCGATCCCAAGGATATCGCCCTTGGCCACGTCCAGAACCACCGCGCCCGCGCTTTCGTTCGACAGACGCGCCTGCATGAAATTCTGCAGCCCGGCATCGACGGTCAGCTGCATATCCGCGCCTTTCTGGCCGGGGATGCGGTCCAGTTCGCGGATGACGCGGCCGACGGCGTTGACCTCGATCCGCTTGTTGCCGGCCTTGCCGCGCAGCGCATCCTCCATCTTCGCCTCGGCGCCGGTCTTGCCGATCTGGAACCGCGGGATCTGCAGTACCGGATCGGGGTTTTCCAGCTTGGACAGGTCGTAATCCGAGACCGGGCCGACATAGCCGATGATATGCGCGAAATCGCTGTCCAGCGGATAGTGGCGCGACAGTCCGACCTCGGGGGTGATGCCGGGCAGGGCGGGGGCGTTGACCGCGACCTCGGCCACCTCCTGCCAGCTTAACCGATCGGCCACGGTGACCGGCACGAACGGGCTGCGGCGCATGATTTCCTTGCGGGCGCGTTCCAGATCGTCGGGGGTAAGCGACACCAGCCGGCCGATGGCGGCCAGCGCCGTGTCCACATCGGTCACGTCCTCGCGCACCAGAACGATCCGGTAATTCTGTTCGTTCTGCGCCAGCGCGACGCCGTTGCGATCGAAGATCAGCCCGCGGGTCGGCGGGATCAGGCGGATGTTGATCCGGTTTTCCTCGGCCAGCAGGCGGAACTGATCGGCCTGATCCACCTGCAAATGCCGCATCCGCAGCGCCAGCCCGCCCATGAAGACAACCTGCGCGCCGCCCAGGATCAGGCCGCGGCGGCTGATCCGGCGGCTGCTTTCCTCGATATCCTTCGGCGAATGCTTCATCGGGCCGTCCTTTGCGCGTCGATCTCGGCGGCGGTCAGGCGGCGCAGACCGAAGGCCTGATGCGCGACCAGCACGACGGCCGGATAGGCCAACACGGTCATCACGATCTTGATGACGCTCATCGCCAGGCCGGGAAAGGCGGTGGCGGTCACGCCGAGGATCAGCGCATAGCCAAGCGAGATCGCGACGATGACCACCGTGGTCAGCAGCCATTCGGCGGCGAACGGCACCTCGCCCGCGCCGGTCTGGCGGCTGCGCAGGAATTCCGCCGCCAGCACCACCAGCGCGGTCCACAGCCCCGGCGGCCGCATCAACAGCAGGTCGGCCACCAGAAAGACCGCCGCCAGCAGCAGGGGCGGAATGAAATCGGGGCGCCGCTGCACCCAGGCCAGTGTCAGGCACAACAACAGGTCGGGCCCCGGAAACCTGGCCGGCAGGGTGTGCAGCGGCAACAGTTGTAAAAAGAGCAGTGCGGTGGCAAGGGCCGCGAACAAAAGCTGGTAAATCCAGCGCTGGCTGGTTTGCGGGTCGATCACGGGCGTTCCTCCGCCGTGCTCAGTTCGGCCGGGGCGGGGGGGCCGATCACCGCCGGCGCGATCAGGCCGCCGGGATCGCGGATGACCTCGTTGCCATGGCTGCGCAGCACCCGCAGGAATTCGAGCCGCTCGTAATCCGCCGCCAGCCGCACCCGCAGCCGCCGGTCGGCCCCCAGCGCGACCTGCCCGACCAGCAGCCCGGCGGGAAACACCCCGCCATCGCCCGACGACACGACCCTGTCGCCGGGGCGCACCGCTTCGGGGTTTTCCAGAAACTCGATCGGGGGGGCCGCGCTGTTGTCGCCGGCCAGAATCGCGTGCTGGCCCGAGGGCTGGATCGTCACCGGAATGCGGCTGTTGGAATCGGTCAGCAGGATCACCCGCGCGCTGCTGCGCCCGACGCCGGAAATCCGCCCGACCAGGCCCAGCCCGTCAGTGGTGGCCCAGCCATCCACGATGCCGTCGCGCGCGCCGACATTCAGCAGCACCGACTGGCGGAAGGGCGATCCGCTGTCGGCCAGCACCAGCCCGGTGATATAGGTCAGCTGCGGGTCGAGCCGCACCTTGTTGAGATCGAGCAGCTTGGCGTTTTCCTGCTCCAGTTGCAGGGCGGCCTCTTTCCACGCCTTCATCTGGCGCAGCTCGCGGCGCAGTTCCTGGTTTTGTTCGTAGATTCGGGTGTAGGACTGAAACCCCTCGACCATGCCCGCAGCCTTGGTCACCGGCAGCAGGGCCCAGTCGAACGAGGGCACCACCCTGTCCACCAGTGCGGCGCGGAACCGTTCCACCCTGGGGCTGTCGATCCGCCACAGCAGGAACAGGCCCAGCAGACACACCACAAGCCCCCCGATCGCGATACGCCGGATCGGGCGGACATAGTCGGCCTGGTTGTGTCGGTCTCTTGCCACGGCGGCCTCTTTGCGGACGCGGGGCGCGCGTGCGGTTGGCTTAGCTGTCGTAATCTATCACATGGCGGAGTTGTTTTTCATACTCCAGTGCCTTGCCGGTGCCGAGCGCCACACAATTGAGTGATTCATTCGCGACCGAGATCGCCAGCCCGGTCTGCTCGCGCAGGGCCAGGTCCAGCTCGCCCAGCAGCGCGCCGCCGCCGGTCAGCATCACGCCCCGGTCGACGATGTCGGCGGCCAGATCGGGTGGCGTCGCTTCCAGCGCGATCATCACCGCCTCGCAGATCTGTTGCACGGGTTCGGCCAATGCCTCGGCCACCTGGGCCTGATTGATCTCGATTTCCTTGGGCACGCCGTTCAGCAGATCGCGGCCGCGGATATGCATCGACGCGCCACGCCCGTCATCGGGCATCCGCGCGGTGCCGATCGAGGTCTTGATCCGCTCGGCGGTGGCTTCGCCGATCAGCAGGTTCTGCTGGCGCCGCAGATAGGAGATCACCGCGTCGTCCATCCGGTCGCCGCCGACGCGCACAGAGCGCGCATAGACGATGTCGCCCAGCGACAGAACGGCCACCTCGGTGGTGCCGCCACCGATATCCACGACCATGTTGCCGGTCGGGTCGGTGATCGGCATGCCCGCACCGATGGCCGCGGCGATGGGTTCGGCGATCAGCCCGGCGCGGCGCGCGCCTGCCGACAGCACCGACTGACGGATCGCGCGCTTTTCAACCGGGGTCGCGCCGTGGGGCACGCAGACGATGATCTTGGGCTTGGTGAAGGTGGTGCGTTTGTGGACCTTGCGGATGAAATACTTGATCATCTCTTCGGCCACGTCGAAATCGGCGATCACGCCTTCGCGCATCGGGCGGATCGCCTCGATGCTGCCGGGTGTGCGGCCCAGCATCAGCTTGGCATCCTCGCCCACGGCCAGCACCTGTTTGCGCCCGTCCTTGACGTGAAAAGCGACCACCGAGGGCTCGTTAAGGACAATGCCCTTGCCCTTGACATAGACAAGCGTGTTCGCCGTCCCAAGGTCGATCGCCATATCGGACGAAAACAAACTACCAAATGCCATGTCTGACTGTCCTGCTGCCGCTGTCCTGCCCGCGACTCCGTGCGCGAGGGCTTTTTGCGTTATAGTCAGCGTCTACTGGCAGGAAAAGGCCCGTTTCTGGCCGTGCGACGGGATTCCGCTCATGCAGTGCCGGTATGGATCGGGCCACAAGGCTTTGACAGTTCGAATAGTGGAAGTATAACTCCATATTACCTTATAATTCAGTAAAAAATATTTGAATATATAAAAAAATAAGGAGCGGAAGATTCTCTGAAATTCCCCAGCCGAACATGCTGTATTCTGGGAATTGCACGTCCGTGCGCCTGATGACGGTAGAAACCTCAGGCAGCTTAAAACCGTGTAGGGTCCCGGGATGTTATTGATATTTAACCGCCGAGATAACTTCGCTTCAACGACACAATATCACCATATTGCCATGTAGAACTGTTTCCAATTAATGCCTAATCATTGCTGCTGGAGTGAATTCGAGATGACAATTGCAGAACGCGATCAGGCCAATTACCTGTCCGCCCGAGACAGCTCACCCAAGGATCTTTTGATCTATGCGGCCAAGAACTCCGGGCGCTCCGTGTTGCAGATTCAGCGCGAGTTCAACCAGATGGCCAAGTCGCACAGCCAGTTGAACATGGTCGAATACGTGCGCAACGGTCTGTTCGACATAGACCGTTACACACAGGACGAACGCGATCAGTTCATTTCAAACGATCTGCATTGGCCGATCACCCACAAGTGTTGTCACAAGGGCTGGACCAGCGCCGCCGAGGATAAGGTTCTCGCCGCGACGCTGCTTCAGGCGGGGGGTGTCCCGGTCCCCGAGACCGTCGCCGTTTTCGACCAATCTCCACGCATCTATCCAGGCCTCAACAAGATCTCTTCGGTCGAGGGGCTGCGCGAACTGCTGACGACCTATGCCGGCGAACCGCTGTTCTGCAAAATCGTCGACGGCATGGTCAGCTTCGGGGCGTTTCGCATCGAAGATGGGGACGACAACCAAATCGTCTGCACCGGTCACCCGCCAATGTCGCACGACCACTTTCTTGCCGAATTCGTCGGCAGTAACGCCTATGTCATCCAGCGGGAACTGCGCAATCACTCCGGGTTCGCGAAATACGCCTCGGCGCTCGGCACTGTCCGGATGGTGAACATGGTCATGGACACCGGCGTCTATTGCCCCATCGCTTTGATCAAGCTGCCGCAGGGAGGCAATATTGCGGACGCTTTCTGGCGTCCGGGCAATCTCGCCTGCGCGATCGATGTGGAGACGGGCCGTATTCTGACGATCGCACGCCGCGGGATCGAAACCGAGTTTCTGGACGATCACCCCGACCATGCCGGGTTGGTGGGGCTGGAATTGCCGTTTTGGTCCGAGTTGTGCGAAATCAACGACCGTGCGGGGCGTATTTTCGCGCCCATCCGCTATCAGTCGACTGATATCGCGATCACAGAAGCGGGCCCCGTGATCGTCGAGCTGAACTATGGCGGGGGGTTCGATCTGCCGCAATACGCCAGCGGCCGTGGCTTGCTGACGCCGCAAGTGCGCGCCTTCTTCGAAAGCTGCGGGGTTGAATTCGGCCGGAAAAAGAAACGCAGGCTTGGTATTTTCGGCGGTTGAAGACGTGCTGCTGCCCCGGTGGCCGCTGGCCCCGGGGCATTTTCCGTCGTTTCAACTCACGTCGGTGTAAGAGACCGATTTGATGTCGTCCCCAGGTTTCGACTTTTCGCGCCGCACCAGCAGCCGGTTCAGCGCGTTCACATAAGCCTTGGCCGAGGCCACGACCGTGTCGGTATCGGCGGACTGGCCGGTGACGATGCGGCCGTCCTCCTCCATCCGGACGCTGACGGTGGCCTGGGCGTCGGTGCCTTCGGTCACCGCATGGACCTGATAAAGCTGCAGATGCGCCTGATGCGGGAACAGCGCCTTGACCGCGTTGAAGGCGGCATCGACCGGCCCGTCGCCCTGGGCCGTGATCTGGTGATCCGTACCGTCGATGGTCAGGATCAGGTCGGCCGATTGCGGCGCTTCGGTGCCGCAGATCACGCGCAGGAACTTGAGCTGGATCCGGCCGTGCGCCTCGTCCGAGGCGCTGTCGCGCATCAGGGCGATCAGGTCGTCGTCGAACACCTCTTTCTTGCGGTCGGCCAGCGCCTTGAACCGCACGAACACGTCCTGCAATTGATTGTCGGCCAGATCGAAGCCCAGATCGGTCATCTTGGCGCGCAGCGCGGCGCGGCCCGAATGCTTGCCCATCACCAGGTTGGTGGCGCTGAGGCCGACATCCTCGGGGCGCATGATCTCGAACGTTTCGGCGTTTTTCAGCATACCGTCCTGATGGATGCCGGATTCATGCGCAAAGGCGTTCTTGCCGACGATCGCCTTGTTGTACTGCACCGGAAAGCCCGACACGGTGGCCACGCGGCGGCTGATCCCCATGATCTTGGTGGTGTCGATGCCGGTGCGATAGGGCATGATGTCATTGCGCACCTTCAGCGCCATCACCACCTCTTCCAGCGCGGTGTTGCCGGCGCGTTCGCCCAGCCCGTTGATCGTGCATTCGATCTGCCGCGCGCCGGCCTCGACCGCGGCCAGCGCGTTGGCGGTGGCCATGCCCAGATCGTTGTGGCAGTGGGTGGCGAACACCACCGCGTCGGCGCCGGGTACGCAGTCGATCAGGCGGCGGATCAGATCGGCCGACTCGCGCGGGGCGGTATAGCCCACGGTGTCGGGGACGTTGATCGTGGTGGCGCCCGCCTTGATCGCGATTTCGATCACCCGGCACAGATAGTCGAACTCGGTCCGGGTGGCGTCCATCGGCGACCATTGCACGTTGTCGCACAGGTTGCGGGCATGGCTGACCGTTTCATGGATCAGATCGGCCATCGCGTCCTTGCTGAGCTTGGGAATGTCGCGGTGCAGCGGCGAGGTGCCGATAAAGGTGTGGATGCGCGGCTGGGCGGCGTGTTTCACCGCGTCCCAACACCGGTCGATGTCGCGGAAATTGGCCCGCGCCAGCCCGCAGATCACGGAGTTTTTCGAGTTCTTGGCGATGTCGCGCACGGCCTCGAAATCACCTTCCGAGGCGATCGGAAACCCGGCCTCGATGATGTCCACGCCCATCTCGTCCAGCATGGAGGCGATCTCCAGCTTTTCGTTATGGCTCATGGTGGCGCCGGGGCTTTGCTCGCCGTCGCGCAGGGTGGTGTCGAAAATCAG
This sequence comes from Actibacterium sp. D185-2, assembly GCF_054954595.1. Classification (NCBI taxonomy): domain Bacteria; kingdom Pseudomonadati; phylum Pseudomonadota; class Alphaproteobacteria; order Rhodobacterales; family Roseobacteraceae; genus Actibacterium; species Actibacterium sp. D185-2. The sequence goes on along the minus strand of NZ_JBPWNX010000004.1, from coordinate 214,890 downwards.
GACGCGGTCCTGTTTGGCAATATCGGTCATGTCGATGTCTTTCATTCTGTCCTTAGCTATGCAGTCCGGCGCTGGTCACCTCTGAGCGGTCGCGCCGAAGGCACGCTCAGCGATGGCTAAGGAGAAGAAGGGCACGGGACAGCAGGGTGCGCGGGGCGGCACCCAAATGCAGGTTGATATGTGCAATCCGTGTCATCGGGGCGGAATATAAGCGCTGGGGCAAGAAAGAGGAAGCCTGAATTTGCGCGGGCATCGGGCAGGCCGGGGTTATTCCGACGTGCCGGGCTGCGGGGCCTCGTCGCCCGTGTCAGGTGCGGCGTCCCCGGCGGTCAGAACGTCGTTTTGCCAGGTGCCGGCGTCCTCTTCGCCGGTGGCGTAATGCATGATGCCTTCGCCCTGGCGCTTGCCGGCGCGGAACATGCCTTCATAGACATCGCCATTGGCATAGGTGGCGACGCCCTTGCCGTCCAGTTCTCCGGCTTTCCAGCCGCCCTCGTATGTGAACCCGTCGGGCATGACGATCTTGCCCTGCCCCTCGCGCTGTTCGGCGACGAAATCGCCCTCATAGACGGTGCCGTCGGCATAGGTCGCCTTGCCGTGACCGTCGCGCAAGCCGTTCTTCCATTCGCCGGTATAGGAATAGCCGTCGGTATAGGTCATGGTGCCCTGGCCGTGATAGCGGGCATTCTTCCATTCGCCGTCATAGACCAGCCCGTTGGCATCGATGGCGATCCCCTTGCCGTCGAAGGCGCCGGCCTTCCATTCGCCCTCATAGCTGGTGCCGTGGGGATAGGTGATCTTGCCGATGCCATCGGGCAGATCGTCGTGGAAATGCCCGACATAGACCGAGCCGTCGGGATAGGTCGCGGTGCCCTGACCCTCGATCCGGCCGGCGACCCATTCGCCGTCATAATGATAGCCGTCGGCGGTGCGCAGCACACCCCGGCCCTGGCGCGCATCGTTGAGGTAAGACCCTTCATAGACATCGCCGGTGGCATAGGTCGTCTTGCCCGCGCCATGGCGCTCGCCGTTCACCAGCAGCCCTTCATAGACATCGCCATTGGCATAGGTCAGCTTGCCCAGTCCGTTGATGTGGTCGTCCTTCCAGGCGCCGACATAGGTATAACCGTCGGGCGTGGTCTGTGTGCCCTGGCCCGCGCGCTGGCCGTTCTTCATGCCGCCTTCATAGATCGTGCCGTCGGGGTCGGTGATCTTGCCCTCGCCTTCCTTGACGCCATTCACCCAGTCGCCTTCGTAGACATAGCCGTTCGGGCTGGTCATCGTGCCCCGGCCATGGTGCATCGAATTCAGGAAGCCGCCCTCATACCGCACGCCATTGGCATAGACCGTGGTTCCGGTGCCGGTGATCTTGTTGTGCACCCAGTCGCCTTCATAGATGCCGCCATCGGCAAAGGTGATCTTGCCGAACCCGTGCAATGTGCCGTTTTCGAAATTTCCTTCATAGACTGACCCGTCGGGAAAGCGCGCGATGCCGGTGCCGCGGATTTCGCCATCGACCCACTGGCCGGAATATTCATAGCCGCTGGGCAGCCGGTAGGTGCCATGCCCGTGCTGCTTGCCATCCTTGAAGGTGCCCTCATAGATGCCGCCGTCGTCATATTGCTTGGTCACGACCTCGTCCGCGCCCTGGGCCCCGGCCAGCCCGGCGGCGGCAAGGAATGCGCCTGTCAGAATCGCCCGTGTCAGCGTTGCGCCTGCCTTATGCACGAAAGTCCCCTTCGACCTGCTGTCTTTAGCACCGATGAATGCCGCCAAAGCCTAATTGAGCACCAGCGGGGAGACAACGGTTTTCACGATCAATCGGCTTTCACTTGCCTGTGGCTCTGATAAGAGGTCAGTTCGACAAGGAGGCGCCCATGGCAGATATGTTTCGCCTGACACTGGCACAGCTGAACCCGACCGTTGGCGCGCTTGATGCGAATGCCGACAAGGCGCGCACGGCCTGGGCGGCGGCGAAAGCGGCCGGTGCCGACATGATCGCGCTGCCCGAGATGTTCATCACCGGCTATCAGGCGCAGGACCTGGTGATGAAGCGCGCCTTCACCGCCGATGCGATGGCCCATGTGGATCAGCTGGCAACCGATTGCGCCGATGGCCCGGCGCTGGGCATCGGTGGGCCCTATTGGGACGGCGCGGCGCTGTATAACGCCTATTTCGTGCTTCAGGGCGGGCAGATCGTGGCGCGGGTTCTGAAACAGCGCCTGCCCAACGAAACCGTGTTCGACGAGGAACGCCTGTTCGTGCCCGGCCCGCCGCAGGGGCCCTACAGCATCGGCCCGCTGCGCATCGGCACCCCGATCTGCGAAGATGCCTGGCACCCCGACTCTGTGTGCGAAACCCTGGCCGAAACCGGGGCCGAGATCCTGCTGGTGCCCAACGGGTCGCCCTATTACCGCAACAAATACCCGGTCAGGGTGAACCATATGGTCGGCCGTGTGGTCGAGACCGGCCTGCCGCTGATCTATCTCAACATGGTCGGCGGCCAGGACGATCAGGTGTTCGATGGCGCCAGTTTCGTGCTGAACCCCGGCGGCGCGCTGGCGGTGCAGATGCCCGTGCTGGACGAGGCGCTGGCCCATGTCGATTTTACCCGCACCCCCGAAGGCTGGCGCGCGGTGCCGGGCGACAAGGCGCTGCTGCCTGACGAGTGGGAGCAGGACTATCGCGTGATGGTCGAGGCGCTGCGCGACTATCTGGGCAAGAGCGGCTTCAAGAAGGTGCTGCTGGGCCTGTCGGGCGGAATCGACAGTGCCATCGTGGCCACCATCGCCTCCGATGCGATCGGGCCGCAAAACGTGCGCTGCGTGATGCTGCCGTCGGAATATACCTCGCCCCATTCGCTGCAGGATGCCGAGGCCGTGGCGCGGGCGCTGGGCTGCCCCTATGATACGGTGCCGATCAGCGCCGGGCGCAAGGCGGTAACCGAAACGCTGGCCCCGCTGTTCGAAGGCTACGCCCCGGATGTGACCGAGGAAAACATCCAGTCGCGCCTGCGCGGGCTGCTGCTGATGGCGATGTCCAACAAGTTCGGCGAGATGCTGTTGACCACCGGCAACAAGTCCGAGGTGGCGGTGGGCTATGCCACGATCTATGGCGACATGGCCGGCGGCTATAACCCGATCAAGGATCTATACAAGACGCGGGTGTTCGAAACCTGCCGCTGGCGCAACGCCAATCACCGGCCCTGGATGATGGGCCCGGCGGGCGCGGTGATCCCGCCCCGGGTGATCGACAAGCCCCCCTCGGCCGAGCTGCGCGCGGACCAGAAGGATGAGGACAGCCTGCCGCCCTATGACGTGCTGGACGCGATCCTGACCATGCTGATCGACGAGGAAAGATCGGTGGCCGAGGTCGTGGCCACCGGGATCGACCGCGACGTGGTCAAGAAGGTCGAGCGGCTGATCTACCTGTCGGAATACAAGCGCTATCAATCCGCCCCCGGCGCGCGGCTGACGCATCGGGCATTCTGGCTGGACCGGCGCTATCCGATCGTCAACCGCTGGCGGGACGAGGGCTGACCGGGGCGGGGCGGTATTCGTACAGGTTGTCCCAGTCTTCCGTGCCCGTCAGCGCAAAGCCCTGACCAAGGTAGAACCGGTTGGCCGCGCTGCCCTTCAGCGCCATCAGCCGCAGCGGCAGGCCGCGCGCCTGCGCGATGTCCTTCAGCGCGGCAAGCGCCTTGCGCCCGGTGCCCCGCCCCTGTGCCGCCGGCAGGACATAGAGGTGGTCAAGATACAGATGATCGCCCTTGTCGCGCAGCACGACCATCCCCACCGCGCGCCCGTCTTGAAAAATCCACCTGGTTTCATCGGGGGTGAACCCGGCCAGAAACCGCTGCCGGGCCCGGTCGGGGTCAAAGCGGCCAAGGGCCAACAGGCTGGGCCGCATCGCGGCCAGGCGCAGATCGGCCAGATCGTCCGCGTCGGCGGCATGGACGGGCCCGAAATCCAGCCCCCGCGCCCGGTCGGGGATCATCACGTCACAGTTCGGTCAGCGGGCACTGGGTCACCAGCCGCTCGACATCGGCGCGGGTGCACAGCCGGGTGGCGTCGGTGGTCACCGCGGCGCTGGCCGCCGCCGCGCCCAGTTGCAGCGCGGTGCCGAAATCCTGACGCCGCGCCAGCGCCAGAACGAAGGCCGCCACGAAACTGTCGCCCGCGCCGACCTTGCTCTTGACCTCGACCGGGGCGGCGGCGGCGTGCAGGCGCACGCCCTCGGCCGCCAGAACCGAGCCATCGGCGCCGCGCGCCACGATCACCACCTTGGCCGCGCCGCGGGCCACCAGCTCGGCGGCGAAATCGGCGCTGTCGGCGCGGGTGGGCAGGCGGCGCCCGGCCAGTTCCTCGGCCTCTTCATCGTCCATGCGCAGCAGATAGGGGGCGGGGCCGGGCACCTCGGCCAGGTGATGCAGCGGCGCGCCCGAGGTATCGACCACCACCCGCGCCCGGCGATCTTGCAGCCGGATACAGACCCGGGTGGCGAAATCCGCCGGGATGCCGGGCGGCAGACTGCCGCTAAGCACCACGAACCCCTCGTCGGGTACCGCATCGGATATGGCGCTCAGGATCGCCTCCAGCCGCTCGGCGTCCCAGACCGGACCGGGCAGGACAAAGCGGTATTGCTGCCCGGTGCTGCGGTCGGTCACGGCCAGGCTTTGCCGGGTTTCGCCCGGGGCGCGGAACGGCAGGATGGCGATGCCTTCCTCGACCAGCAACTGGCGCAGCTTCTTGCCGGTCGGCCCGCCGATCGCCACCAGCGCGCGGGTCTGCCCGCCCAGAATGCGCACCGCGCGCGACACGTTGATGCCGCCGCCGCCGGGGTCGGTCTGCGGCAGGTCACAGCGCAGCTTCGGCCCCGGTTCGACATGTTCGGCCGATGTGGCCAGATCCACCGCCGGGTTCAGTGTCACTGTCAGAATATCCTGCATATGCCGCGCCTTCCGCCTGATTTCAGGGCACAGTGACAGCCCCCCGCGGCGCCGCCAAGGCTGGTTGCGCTAAAAAAGCGGCACCGATGCGCGGGCGGGGCGACTTCTGCCTTGTCTTTGGCAGAAAATCCGCTGCCGCCGCCCATTCGAAAGGCGCTGCGCGCCCCGCGTCAGCCCTCGGACAGCATCATCTGATAGCTGGCGGGCACATAGCGGAAACCCTCGCCGCGCGGTTCGGCATAGCCCATGGCGGGAAAGGGCATGTGATAGCCGATGAACGGCACCCGGTCGGCGGCCATCATCCCCAACAGCCGGCGGCGGGTCGCGGCGGCGGCGGGCTTGTCCATGTCGAACGACACCTCCCAATCGGGATAGCCCAGCGACCAGACATAGTGGTTGGCGAAATCCGCGCCCAACACCATTTGCCGGCCGTCGCTGTCCAGCACGAAGGCCATATGCCCCGGCGTGTGCCCGAAGGCGGCCATGGCGGTGATGCCCGGCGCGACGCTGCCGCCATCGTCCAGAAACCGCATCCTGTCGGCCAGCGGCCGGACCTTGGTGTCGAACCCGTCATTGCCCATCGCGGCCCAGGCGTCGTATTCGACCGCGCCGGTGACATAACGGGCGTTGCCGAAGGTTTCGCCGCCCGCGCCCGACAGCCCGCCGATATGGTCGCCGTGCATATGGGTCAGCACGACCACATCCACCTGATCGGGGCTGTAGCCCGCCGCCGCCAGCGCGCCGGTGATGCCCTCGGGGGTCAGCCCGGTGTCGAACAGGATCAGCTCGGCCCCGGTATTGACCAGCGTCGGGGTGAAAAAGAACTGCGCCTTGTCGGTGGGGATGAAATTGGCGCGTGCCGCTTCGCCGAATTCCGCGTCCGAGGCATTCAGCCCGAAGATCGTGTGCGGGTCGGGCACGGTGCGGGTGCCAGCCAGAAGCGCGGTCACCTCGAACCCGCCCAGCTTGAAACGGTTGAACCGGGTCAGGCCCATGCCCATCATCGGTGCCGCGGCCTGTGCGCCGCCTGCGGCCATGCCGGCCAGCGGCAGTGCGGCCCCCGCACACAGCGCGCTGCGGCGGGTCATCTTGGTCTTGGAATTCATCCTGTCCTCCCGTCGGACTGTGGCGTGTGTCGCACAGGATAGCCGGGTTGCGTGATTTTTACATGTCACGACCTTGCGAGGCGGACAGCTATTCCCACCACCGGTCGATCGCGGCGATATCGTCATCGGACCAGCCCAGATGATGCGCCAGCTCATGCACATAGACATGGGCGACCAGTTCCATCAGCGTGACCCCTTCGCGTTCGGCCCATTCATCCAGCAACGCGCGGCGGAACAGCCAGATCACATCGGGCTGAACGGGTTGATCCATAACCGATTTCAGGGTCAGCGGCACGCCGTCATACAGGCCCGACAGGGAAAACGGATCGTCGATCTCCAGCTCGCGCAGCATATCGTCGGGGGCCAGATCCTCGACCCGCAGCAGCACCTCGCGCGCCTTGGCGGCAAAGGGGGCGGGCAAGGCATCGCGCGCCGCCAGCGCCAGGGCGGCGATGTCGTCGAGGTCGGGTGGGGTGGCGCGGGTCCAGTCGGTGCTCATGCCCCCTATATGGACAATCGCGCGCGTCTGTGAAAGAGCGGGCGCCAACAGGAGACTGCCATGACCGTGACCCGTTTCGCCCCGTCGCCCACCGGATATATCCATGTGGGCAACCTGCGCACCGCGCTGTTCAACTATCTGATCACCCGCAAGGCGGGGGGGACGTTCATCCTGCGGCTGGATGACACGGATCCGGAACGTTCCAAACCCGAATATGCCGACGCGATTCAGGAAGATCTGGAATGGCTGGGCATCACCTGGGACCGGATCGAGCGGCAGTCGGCCCGGCTGGACCGCTATCACGCCGCCGCAGATCAGTTGCGCGGGATGGGCCGGTTCTATGAATGTTTCGAAACCCCGACCGAGCTGGACCTCAAGCGCAAGAAACAACTGAACATGGGTAAGCCGCCGGTCTATGACCGCGCCGGGCTGCACCTGTCGGACGCTGAAAAAGCCGCCCTGCGCGCCGACCGCGCCGGTCACTGGCGGTTCTTGCTGGATCACGAACGGATCGAATGGACCGACGGTATCCTGGGCGACATTTCCATCGATGCGGCGTCGGTGTCCGATCCGGTGCTGATCCGCGGCGACGGGCAGGTGCTTTATACGCTGGCCTCGGTGGTGGATGATGTCGAAATGGGCGTGACCCATGTGGTGCGCGGCTCTGACCATGTGACCAACACCGCGACGCAGATCCAGATGATCCGCGCGCTGGGCGGGGCGGTGCCCCAATTCGCGCATCATTCGCTGCTGACCGGCCCGCAGGGCGAGGCGCTGTCGAAACGGCTGGGCGTGCTGTCGATCCGCGACCTGCGCGCGCAGGGGATCGCGCCGATGGCGTTGCTGAGCCTGATGGCGCGGCTGGGGTCGAGCCAGCCGATAGAGCTGTGCAGCTCTATCGACGAACTGGTGGACGGCTTCGATATCGCCCATTTCGGCGCGGCCCCCACGAAATTCGACGTGAACGATCTGTTTCCGCTGACCGCAAAACATCTGCATTCCCTGTCGCTGCCGGATGTGGCCGATGACGTGGCCGCGCTGGGCGTGCCCGATGCGTTGGCGCCGCAGTTCTGGGATGTGGTGAAGGACAATATCACCGTGAAGGCCGATATGGCCGCATGGTGGGATCTGTTCCGCAACGGTGCGGCACCGCTGGTCGAAGAGGAGGACAAGGAGTTCATCGCCCAGGCGCTGACCCTGCTGTCCGAGCCGCCCTATACGCCGCAAACCTGGGCCGACTGGACCGCCGCAGTGAAAGAGGCCTCCGGCCGCAAGGGCAAGGGGCTGTTCATGCCGCTGCGCAAGGCGGTCACCGGTCGGGCGCGTGGCCCTGAAATGGCAGATGTGATGCCCTTGCTGCAGAAAAAACCGGGCTGATCCGCTTCTTCTCGGCCTCAATACTCCCGCCGGAGGCCCGATTTTTCGCAGAAAATCGAATCTGCGCGCTGTCAGAGCCGTGTGATCACATTGGCCGACAGGCGTGATAGCTGGCCATCGACAAAGCCGCGCTCGTCCGCATCCAGCGGTTGGTGTCGCGGATAGACCGGCGTGATCCGGTCATCCAGGATCGGCGCGTCCCAGCCATCGGTGGTGTCGAAAAACCGCCGCGCGCCGTCCGGCCCGAATTCGCGCAGATAGCCCTGCACGACCACGTCGATATAGCTCAGCAGGATCGGGTGGCGCATGTCGGGATGGTCGGAATGCTGCGGCGCGACGGCATAGATATGCAACTCGTCCAGATCGGGCCGCGCGACCCTGTGGCGGTCATAGGCGTGTTCGCGCGCGTCAAGCGCGGCCCAGTCACGTCCGGGCACTGCGGCGATCAGCCCGTCGATCACCGCGCCGGGCGCTTCGACCACGGTCAGAAAGGCGACCGGGCGCAGCTTGGTGTGCCGCCAGGCGCGCCGCCAGCCGGTCACCTGCGCGGGACTGGCGCGCGGATAGCTGTGGGTGGCGCGGTTGACCAGCGAGCCATACCCGAAAAAGAACGGATCCTGCATGGCTGTAAATCTGGGCAGTTCTGCGATGAAAGCAAGGTCTTGCCGCATCCCGGCGCTTGATCTAGTGTTTCCTGCATCCGCTACGGGAGAATCTGGGGCAACCCAGTGCCGAAGGAGCAACCGCCCCGGTAAACTCTCAGGCCAACGGACCGTTGCGGAGCACGAAACTCTGGAGAGTGGCGCATAGCGCCCGCCGAAGGGATAACGATCTCAGGCGAAGGGACAGAGGGGGCATCGATCTGGCGGCCTTGCGGGGCCGGTAATGCGGTGCCCGGCTTATGCCGGCGATGAGAGGGATTGCTGAATGGCGGAGCCAAAGCGCACGGGGCTATACGATCTGCATCTGGAACTTGGCGCGAAAATGGTGCCGTTCGCGGGCTATGACATGCCCGTGCAGTACAAGCCCGGCGTGATGAAAGAGCACCTGCATTGCCGCGCGGCGGCCGGGCTGTTCGATGTCAGCCATATGGGCCAGGTGATCGTGCGGCCCAAATCCGGCGATCCGGCGGATGCGGCCCTGGCGCTGGAACGGCTGGTGCCGGTCGATGTGCTGGGGCTGAAGCCGGGGCGGCAGCGCTATGCGCTTTTCACCAACGAGGATGGCGGCATTCTGGACGATCTGATGATCGCCAGCCGTGGCGATCACCTGTTTCTGGTGGTCAACGCGGCCTGCAAGGACGCCGATGTCGCCCATCTGCGCACCCACCTGTCCAATAGCTGCGAGATCACGGAAATCACCGACCGCGCGCTTTTGGCGTTGCAGGGGCCGATGGCCGAGGCGGTGCTGGACGGGATCGCGCCGGGCGCGGCTGCGATGCGTTTCATGGATGTGGTCACGCTGGCATCGGCCTTCGGCGATCTGTGGGTGTCGCGCTCGGGCTATACCGGCGAGGACGGGTTCGAGATTTCGGTCGCCGCCGATCAGGCCGACCCCTTCGCCCGCGCGCTGCTGGCCGATCCGGCGGTCGCGCCCATCGGCCTGGGTGCGCGCGACAGCCTGCGGCTGGAGGCGGGGCTGTGCCTGTACGGTCATGACATCGACACCACCACCACCCCGGTCGAGGCCGCGCTGAGCTGGGCCATCCAGAAGGTCCGCCGCACCGGCGGCGCGCGCGCGGGCGGTTTTCCCGGCGCCGACCGCATCCTGACCGAACTGGCCGGGATCACCCCCCGCCTGCGCGTGGGACTGCGCCCCGAGGGGCGCGCGCCGATGCGCGAGGGCACACAGTTGTTCGCGGCGCCCGATGCGCCGCTTCCGATCGGGGCGGTCACGTCGGGCGCGTTCGGCCCGTCGATCGAGGGGCCGATGTCCATGGGCTATGTCGCCACGCCGCACGCGGCCGAAGGCACCACCATCTATGGCGAGGTGCGCGGAAAACGCCTGCCCGCCACCATCACGGCGCTGCCGTTCAGAGCATCCACCTATAAGCGTTGAGGGACCAACACAGATGAAATTCACCGAGGAACATGAATGGCTGCGCGTCGAGGATGACGTGGTGGTCGTGGGGATCACCGAACATGCCGCCGAACAGCTGGGCGACGTGGTTTTCGTGGATCTGCCCGAGGAAGGCACGACCGTCTCCAAGGATGACGAGGTCGTGGTGATCGAAAGCGTCAAGGCCGCGTCCGACATCCTCGCCCCGCTCGATGGCGAGATCGTCGAGGTCAACGAGGCGCTGACCGACAATCCCAGCCTGGTCAACGAAGACGCCCAGGGCGAGGCCTGGTTCTTCAAGATGAAGGTCGAGGATCTGTCCGCGCTGGACGATCTGATGGACGAGGCCGAATACAAAGACTTCATCGCGTGACAGTCCTTCGGATCGTCCCCAACCTTGCCGCCCCCGATCCGGCCGGGCTGGCGGCGTTCTACCGCGATCTTCTGGGGCTGGAGCCGCTGATGGAAATGGCCTTTATTTCCACGCTGGGGGCCCCGAACCAAGCGGCGGTGCAACTGAGCCTGGCCTCCGAGGGCGGATCCGGCACGGCGCTGCCCGCCATATCGGTCGAGGTGGACGATCTGAACGACACGCTGGCCCGCGCCCGGAACCTTGGCGCCGCCATCGAATACGGCCCCGTGGACGAGCCCTGGGGTGTGCGGCGCTTCTTTCTGCGTGATCCGGCGGGAACGCTGGTGAATATTCTGACTCATACCTGAACCGGACGAACACATGCCTTTCACCCCCACCGATTACGACCCCTATGATTTCGCCAACCGCCGCCACATCGGCCCCTCGCCCGAGGAAATGGCCGAGATGCTGCAGGTGCTGGGGGTGGACAGTCTGGACGCGCTGATCGACCAGACGGTGCCGCAAAGCATCCGTCAGGCCGAGCCGCTGAACTTCGGCAAGCCGAAATCCGAGCGCGAGCTGCTCTGGCATCTGCGCCAGGTCGCCAAGAAGAACAAGCCCTTCACCACGCTGATCGGACAGGGTTATTCCGGCACCGTCACCCCGCCGGCGATTCAGCGCAACATTCTGGAAAACCCGGCCTGGTACACGGCCTATACGCCCTATCAGCCGGAAATCAGCCAGGGCCGGCTTGAGGCGCTGCTGAATTACCAGACCATGGTCAGCGATCTGACCGGGCTGGAAATCGCCAACGCCTCGCTGCTGGACGAGGCCACCGCCTGTGCCGAGGCGATGACCATGGCGCGGCGCGTCGCCAAATCGAAGGCGCGCGCGTTCTTTGTCGACAAGAACTGTCATCCGCAGAACATCGCCGTGATCTGCACCCGCGCCGATCCGCTGGGGATCGAGGTGATCGTGGGCGATCCCGAAACCGATCTTGATCCCGCACAGGTCTTCGCCGCGATCTTCCAGTATCCCGGCACCCATGGCGGGCTGCTGGATTTCACCGCCCCGATCGCCGCGCTGCACGATGCCAAGGCTTTGGGCATCGTGGTGGCCGACCCGCTGGCGCTGACCTTGCTGAAGGAGCCCGGCGCGATGGGCGCCGACATCGCCGTGGGCAGCACCCAGCGCTTCGGTGTGCCGATGGGGTATGGCGGGCCGCACGCGGCCTATATGGCCTGCAAGGACGCCTACAAGCGCGCCATGCCCGGCCGTATCGTCGGCGTGTCGGTGGATGCGCGCGGCAACAAGGCCTATCGGTTGTCCCTGCAAACCCGCGAACAGCACATCCGCAGGGAAAGGGCCACCTCGAACGTCTGCACTGCGCAGGCGCTGCTGGCGGTGATGGCCGGGTTCTATGCGGTGTTTCACGGTCCCAAGGGGCTGAAGGCCATCGCGCAGCGGATCCATTCGAAAACCGTGCGTCTGGTCGAGGTGCTGGAGGAGGGCGGTTTCAAGGTCGAACCCGAAGCGTTCTTTGACACCGTGACGGTCGAGGTCGGGCCGATGCAGGGCGTGATCCTGAACGCCGCCCGCGCGTCAGAGATCAACCTGCGCAAGGTCGGCGAGACCAGGATCGGTATTTCGCTTGATGAAACCACGCGCTGGCAAAGCATCGTGAATGTCTGGGCGGCCTTCGGTCTGGGCGATGTGCCGGTGGACCGCAGCCGCAAGTTCCGCATCCCCGGCGCGTTGCTGCGCGACAGCGAGTATCTGACCCATCCGGTATTCCACATGAACCGCGCCGAGACCGAGATGATGCGCTATATGCGCCGTCTGGCCGACCGCGATCTGGCGCTGGACCGGGCGATGATCCCGCTGGGGTCATGTACGATGAAGCTGAACGCCGCGGTCGAAATGATGCCGATCAGCTGGCCCGAATTCGCCCATCTGCACCCGTTCGCCCCCGCCGATCAGGCGCAGGGCTATGCGCAGATGGTCGACAGCCTGGGACAGATTTTGTGTCAGGCCACCGGTTATGACGCGATGTCGATGCAGCCCAATTCGGGCGCGCAGGGCGAATATGCGGGGCTGCTGACCATCGCCGCCTATCATCGGTCGCGCGGGCAGGGGCACCGCAACGTGTGTCTGATCCCGGTATCGGCGCATGGCACCAACCCGGCCTCGGCGCATATGTGCGGGATGCAGGTCGTGGTGGTGAAATCGGCCGAGAACGGCGATATCGATCTGGCCGATTTCCGCGCCAAGGCCGAGGCCGCGGGCGACGCGCTGGCCGCTTGCATGATCACCTATCCCTCGACCCATGGCGTGTTCGAGGAGACGGTGCGCGAAGTCTGCGAGATCACCCACGCCTTCGGTGGACAGGTCTATCTGGACGGGGCCAATCTGAACGCGCTGGTCGGGCTGGTGAAACCGGGCGAGATCGGTGCCGACGTCAGCCACCTGAACCTGCACAAGACATTTGCCATTCCGCATGGCGGCGGTGGCCCCGGCATGGGGCCGATCGGGGTCAAGGCGCATCTGGCACCCTTCCTGCCCGGCCATCCCGAAACCGGCGGTGCCGAAGGCCCGGTCTCGGCCGCGCCCTATGGCTCGGCCTCGATTCTGCTGATTTCCTGGGCCTATTGCCTGGCGATGGGCGGCGCGGGCCTGACCCAGGCCACGCGGGTGGCGATCCTGAATGCCAATTACATCGCCGCGCGGCTGGACGGCGCCTATGATGTGCTGTTCCGGGGCAAAACGGGCCGCGTCGCGCATGAATGCATCCTCGACACCCGGCCCTTCGCCGACAGCGCCGGGATCAGCGTCGACGACATCGCCAAGCGGCTGATCGACAACGGCTTTCACGCCCCGACCATGAGCTGGCCGGTGGCGGGCACACTGATGGTGGAACCGACCGAGTCCGAGACCAAGGCCGAGCTGGACAGGTTCTGTGACGCGATGCTGGCGATCCGGGCCGAAATCGCGGCGGTCGAGGCGGGCGAGATGGACGCGGACAACAACCCGCTGAAACACGCGCCGCATACGGTGAACGATCTGGTCGCCGAATGGGATCGCCCCTATAGCCGCGAACAGGGCTGCTTTCCGCCGGGCGCGTTCCGGGTGGACAAATACTGGCCGCCCGTGGGGCGTGTCGATAACGTTTACGGCGACCGGCATCTGGTCTGTACCTGTCCGCCGGTCAGCGATTATGTCGAGGCAGCGGAATAGAGTGCGCGCCTGCGGCGCACGACATGCGTTCGATTGGGGCGCTGCCCCAAACCCCGGGATATTTGCACCAAAGCAATTGGAAGGGGAGCCTTCGTATGTTGCTTTGGGCGAAATATCCCCGCCGGAGGCATACCGGCCCGCAGGGCCGCAAACCAATGGCTTGCGCCGCAGGCGCGCCGCTTGGTCAACCCTTTCGGCGCGGGTGCAGATCTTCTGCGCTGAAGCTTACCCCATGCGCGGCCAGCCAATCGGTGAACTGTGCGGTCTTGGCTTCCAGCGAACAGGTGCCGGTCAGGCAGGACGGATCGCGCGCATAGTCTTCGCGCAGTTTCAGCTGGGTGTCGGGGTCAAGCTCGTGCCAGGGGGTCATGGGGCGCCTCAATTGACATGCGGGCAAATTCTGCTCTTGTCGAGGCGGGGGTGCAACCCAATATATTCGTGAATTGGAATATTGTGGAGGGCCGGGAATGGCTGCCAGTCTGAAACTCGTCTGCCACGATTGCGGCAGCGCCAACCGGGTGCCCGAGGGTAAGCTGGGCGCGGGTCCGAAATGCGGCACCTGCGGCGCGCGGCTGAGCGATGGCAAGGTGCGCGAGCTGGATTTGAAGACCCTGCTGAAAAGCGCCAAGACCGACGATGTGCCGCTGTTGGTGGATTTCTGGGCGCCGTGGTGCGGTCCGTGCCGGATGATGGCGCCGCAATTCGCGCAGGCCGCGCAGGCGCTGGCGCCGCATGCGCGGCTGGCCAAGATCGACACCCAAGAGCATCCGCAGGCCGCGACGCAGTATAACATCCGCGGTATTCCGGCACTGATCCTGTTCCAGAACGGGCGCGAGGTGGCGCGGCTGGCCGGGGCGCGGCCCGCAGCGGATATCGAGGCGTTCGTGCGCAGCAAGGTCAGGCTGCCCGCTTGACAAGCGCGTGGTCATGCGCAAAGCCTGCCCGCGTTGGGGCCGTAGCTCAGTTGGGAGAGCGCGTCGTTCGCAATGACGAGGTCGTCGGTTCGATCCCGATCGGCTCCACCAAATTTCCTCAGGCGAAATCCACTGCGTGGTGCAGCGGCAGGTGGCGTATGCGTTTGCCTGTGAGGCTGAAGATCGCATTGGCCAGCGCCGGCGCGATCGGGGGCGTCGCGGGTTCGCCCACGCCGCCCGGTGCCCCGCCCGAGGCCAGGATGCGGGTGTCGACCGGCGGCATCCGGTCCATGCGCACCGCGTCGTAGCTGTCAAAGTTATCCTCGACCACCGCGCCATCCGCGAAGGTGATCTCGCCGCTGATCGCGGCACTTAGCCCATAGGTGATGCCCGATACGATCTGCGCCTCGATATTGCGCGGATCCAGCGCAAGCCCGACATCCTGCGCGCACCATATCCGGTCGATGCGCAGGCCCGCCGGGCTGTCTGAAACCTGGACGATCTGCGCGGTGGGCGACCCGAAGGAGTATGAAAACGCCACGCCGCGCGCCGTGCCCGTGAGCAGGGGGCTGCCCCAGTCGGCCATGTCGGCGACGGTTTCCAGCACCTTGGCGGCCTTTGCGCTTTGCCCCGCCAACAACGCCAGGCGCATCGCGACCGGATCCTGCCCGCCGGCATGGGCCAGTTCGTCCAGAAAGCTTTCCATCACGAAGCAGTTGCTTGAATTGCCCACCGATCGCCACGATCCGACCGGCACCGCCACGTCCGAGATATAGCCGCGCACCCGGAAATGCGGCACGCCGTAGGGCTGATCGAACAGCCCCTCGACCAGCAGCTTGTCGGCGCCGGGCGGGGTCATGCCAGCCGCGCGCTTGCCCTGCATCCGGTAGGCCGAGGCCGCGGCCAGATCGACCGACAGTGCCGCGGGCCCGTCCGCGCCGGGCTTGCCCGCGGCCCGCGCGATCACGCCGGGGCGATAGAAATCGTGGCGCATGTCTTCTTCGCGCGAATAGGTCAGTTGCACCGGCGTGCCGGGCAACTCTTTGGCGATCCGCGCGGCCAGATCGGTCACGTCATATTCGGCGCGCCGCCCGAACCCGCCGCCCAGATAGGGGGTGTGCACGGTCACGTCGTCGGGTCTCAGATCCGCGGCCCTGGCGGCGGCGTCGCGGATCAGCGTGGGCGCCTGATTGCCGGCCCAGATCGTCATATGACCGCCCTTGAACAGTGCCACTGCGTTCATCGGCTCCATCGTCGAATGGGCCAGATAGGGCAGGCGGTATTCGGCCTCGATCACGTCGTCGCCCTGCAGCGCATTTGCCACATCGCCGTCATCGCGCAGGGTAGAGTTGGGGCGGCTGTCGAAAGCACCGGCGATTTCATCGAAAATCCCGGCCGTGTCGGCGGGATAGGGCGCAGGGCCCCAGTCGAAGCGGATCGTATCCAGCGCCTGAAACGCGCGCCATGTGTTATCGGCCACCACCGCCACGCCGGTGCCCAGATCGATGATCCGCTGCACACCCGGCATCGTGCGGGCCGTTTCGGCGTGATAGCTGTGCAGCCCGCCGCCCAGGCGCGGGTTCATCCGCACGGCGGCGTGCAGCATCCCGTCCGGCCGCACGTCGATGCCGAACTCGGCGGTGCCGGTGACCTTGGGGACCATATCGAGCCGGGGCAGGGGCTTGCCCAGCAACACCCAGTCTGCGGGCGATTTCAGCGCGGGCGTGGCGGGCGGGTCGATCAGCGCAGCGTCGGCGGCCAGATCCGCATAGCGCAGCGCGGTGCCGTCGGGGGCGATCACGGCGCCGCCCCGGGTCTTCAGCCGATCGGCGGGCAGGTCCAGACGCGCCGCCGCCGCCGCGATCAGCACATGGCGCGCCGCCGCCCCGGCCAGGCGCATCTTGTCATAGCCGTCGCGAATCGAGGTGGACCCACCGGTCACCTGCATCCCCATCACCCTGGCGGCCACACCGGCGGCGGCCGTGGCGATCTCTTTCGTCCGGCTGTCGCGGTATTCGGCGAAGGGCAGGCCGGCGGCGATCACTGCACCGTTGAAATAGGCCGATGCGGCGGGCCCGTGTATGGCGCGAATATCGGCCCAGTCCATGTCCAGCTCTTCGGCCACCAGCGCGGCCAGCGTGGTTTGCACGCCCTGACCCATCTCGGCGCGGGGGGTGACGATGGTCACGCCCGTGTCGGTGATCAGCACATAGGGGTTCAGCGTGACCTCACCGGGGCCGGGGATCAGCGGGTTGTCCACTGGCTTGCCCAGCTCATAGACGCCGAAGGCCACGCCGCCGACGATTGCGGCCGACCCGATCAGCAGGGCGCGGCGGGTGACGGTGCCGGGCATGCTCAACCCTCCCGGATCTGACGCGCGGCGGCGTGAATCGCGGCGCGGATGCGCGGATAGGTGCCGCAGCGGCACAGGTTGCCGGCCATCGCGGCGTCGATCTCGGCATCTGTCGGGGTAGGGATTTCGGCCAGCAGCGCGGTGGCGGCCACGATCTGCCCCGACTGGCAATAGCCGCATTGCGCGACCTGATGATCGACCCAGGCGCGCTGCACCGCGCTCAGCGCGTCGGGGGTGCCCAGCCCCTCGATCGTGGTGACGGCGCCCCAGACATCGCCCACCGGCAAAACGCAGGCGCGGGTCGCTTCGCCGTCGATCTGTACGGTGCAGGCGCCGCATTGGGCGATGCCGCAGCCATATTTGGTGCCGGTCATCCGCAGAACGTCGCGCAACACCCACAGCAGGGGCATGTCGGGTTCGACGTCGATCTGATGGGGGGTGCCGTTTACAATCAGTTCCATGCCGTCCTCGGGGTCGCCGCGCCGCCATGCGGGGTCTTGGCTTTATCGGGGGTGCCACCGGGGCAAGGCAACAAAAAAGGGCGCACGAAGGCGCCCTTTTCGATCATTTGTGACGTGACTTACGCCAGCGCGATGTTGGTCGCGCTTTCGCGGCCATCACGGCCGGCTTCGATGTCGAAGGTCACTTTCTGGTTGTCTGCCAGGGTGCGCAGGCCAGCGCGTTCCAGTGCGGTGATGTGCACGAACACGTCTTTGCTGCCGCCATCGGGGGCGATAAAGCCGAAGCCTTTAGTTTCGTTGAACCATTTAACGGTGCCAGTAGCCATCCGTCTGTCTCCTTTTGATACTGCCCGCGTAGGTGCGGCAGTCCGGCTTAGTCAGTGCTAGATCGAAAGACTGACGCCGGGTGAGGGAAGACAGTGGTCGATAGAGAATAACGTCGCATCGCCCACATGGGGCTTTCCGCGTGACATTGCAAGCAAATTCGTTGCAAGTGCGCGCGGCGGAACATGCGCGAAAGGAACGGCAGATGGCGATTGGCGACGCGGTAATGGCGCGCTGTGGCGGGCAATGCGAACTGTGCGGGGCAGAGGCGGTGCAGGCGGTCGCGGTGGCGCCGCGCGATGACGAGGTGGCGCTGTGCGCGGTCTGTGCCGAAGGTGTGGCCGGGCGCGCGCCCGAGGGGCAGCACTGGCGCTGTCTGCAATCGTCGATGTGGTCCGAGGTGCCCGCGGTTCAGGTGCTGGCCTGGCAGATGCTGACCCGGCTAAAGGCCGAGCCCTGGGCCGCCGAGGCGCTGGACATGCTGTATCTGGACCCCGGTCTGCAAGCCTGGGCCGAGGCCGGCGCGCAGCCCGACGTGGTGCATCGCGACAGCAATGGCACGGTGCTGGCGGCGGGCGATACGGTGACGCTGATCAAGGATTTGCCGGTCAAGGGCGCAGGTTTCACCGCCAAGCGCGGCACCGCGGTGCGGGGCATTTCGCTGGTCGCCGACAATGCCGGGCATATCGAGGGCCGGGTCGAAGGCCAGCGGATCGTGATCCTGACCGAGTTCGTCAAGAAGCGCTGAGCGGCGCAGGCAAGGCACCGTGGGGCGCCCTGCAAATATCGCGGAGTCGGATCAGCGGTTCTTGCCACCACCATTGTTGCCGCCGTCGCGCTGGTCGGCAAGATCGGTATCGAGCTTGCCGCAGGCCTGCTGCACCATTTCGCCAAGCATTTCATCCTCGCCGGGGGTGTCGACGCTTTGCGCGAGGTTTTCCTCGTGGTTTTGCATCAAAAGCGTGTCGTCTTCGTCGGCCCAGGGGTTGGCGTGGCCGGCAAGGGCCGGGGACGCTGTCAGCGCCGCAAGCGCCAGAGAGAGGGTCAGTTTCTTCATTTTCGTGCCTTTGCGATAGGTCTGCCAAAAGGTTCGCGCGCCTTGGGCATCTTGCATTGGGGATATGAGTTAAAAAGGCCACTATGCCGCAGGGCGGGCATGTGTCGGCGTTTGGCGCCGGGGAAAACCGATTGCGGCCGGTTTTCGCCATCCCAAAGCGACCAAACCGGCGGTTTGTCGCGCAACTGGCGGGCAGGTCGCAGGCGTGGCGTTACCCGGCCAGCCGCCCCCACAGATCGTATTCGCCGGCCTCGTCCACCTCGACCGTGACGATATCGCCGGGTTTCAGCGCCTCGAAGCCTTCGTCGATGAACAGGTTGCCGTCGATCTCGGGCGCGTCGGCCTTGGTGCGGCAGGTGGCGGCCTCGTCGTCGACCTCGTCCACAATCACCTCCAGCCGCTGACCGACTTTCGCGGCCAGCTTGGCCTCGGAAATCGCCTGGGCCTTTTGCATGAACCGTTCCCACCGTTCCTGTTTGATCTCGGGGGCCACATGATCGGGCAGGGCGTTGGACCGCGCCCCGGCGACGTTTTCATACTGAAAGCACCCCACGCGATCCAGCTGCGCGTCGTCCAGCCAGTCCAGCAGGGTCTGGAACTCTGCCTCGGTCTCGCCGGGATAGCCGACGATGAAGGTGCTGCGCAGGGTGATCTCGGGGCAGTCGCGGCGCCAGGCGGCGATCTCGTCCAGGGTTTTCGCCGCGGCCGCCGGGCGGGCCATCCGTTTCAGCGTGTCGGGATGGGCGTGCTGGAACGGGATGTCCAGATAGGGCAGGATCAGCCCCTCGGCCATCAGCGGGATCAGATCGCGCACATGCGGGTAAGGGTAGACATAGTGCAAGCGAACCCAGGCGCCCAGCCCCCCAAGGGCGCGCGAAAGGTCGGAAATGTGCGATCTTACCTCGCCGTCTTTCCAGGGGGAAAGGTCGTGTTTTCGGTCTACCCCATAGGCCGATGTGTCCTGGGAAATGACCAAAAGCTCACGCACCCCGGCCTCGACCAGCTTTTCAGCCTCGCGCAGCACCGCATGGGCCGGGCGCGACGCCAGCCGCCCGCGCATGTCGGGAATGATGCAGAACTTGCACTTGTGGTTGCAACCTTCGGAAATCTTTAGGTAGCTATAGTGTCGCGGAGTCAGGGACACGCCCGAGGCCGGCAGCAGGTCAATGAACGGGTCGGGCTGCGGCGGCACCGCGCCGTGCACCGCGTCCAGCACCTGTTCGTACTGATGCGGTCCGGTGACGGCCAGAACCGAAGGGTGGGTGCCGCGGATGTAATCCTCCTCGGCGCCCAGGCAGCCGGTGACGATGACGCGGCCGTTTTCGTTCAAGGCCTCGCCGATCGCTTCCAACGATTCCGCCTTGGCCGAATCCAGAAAGCCGCAGGTGTTCACGATCACCGCATCGGCGCCGGCATAGTCCGGGCTGATCGCATAGCCTTCGGCCCGCAGGCGGGTCAGGATACGTTCGCTGTCGACCAGCGCCTTGGGGCAGCCAAGCGAAACCATGCCGATGGTCGGCTGACCCGCACGGCGGGTGTCATCGATACGCGGCGCGGGCGCAAGATCGGGGCGGAGGTTGGGCGGGTTGGTGCTCATGCGCGCGATATAGGCGCTTTGTTGGTATTGCGAAAGCCTGCTTGATCGTTGGACCGCACGGGGCCTAGGGTTGGGCGACTTCGGTGTGTTGAAAAAGGGGCCTGTGCGATGCGTTGGCTGGTACGCGTGATCTTTACCCTTCTGCTGCTTGTGGCGCTGTTGGCGGGGGCGTTGCTGTTGCTGCCCGCCGACAAGATCGCCGGGCTGGCCAGCGATCAGATCCGCAAGGCCACCGGCCGCGAACTGACGCTGACCGGGCGGTTGAAGCCGTCGATCTGGCCGCAGATTGGCGTGGCCACCGGGCCGGTCACCCTGTCGAATGCCGGTTGGGCCAGCGACACGCCGATGGTGCAGGCCGACGCACTGGAAATCGGGCTTGATCTGGCGGCGCTGCTGGGCGGCGATATCGTGATCCGCAATCTGGAACTGACCGCGCCCCGGATCTTGCTGGAGCGCGCCAGCGACGGGCGCGGCAACTGGCAGATCGAAGCGGCCGAGACGGGCGAAACTACGACCCAGGGGGGCGGGGGCCAGGGGGGCGGGGGCGCTCCGGCGGCGAAGGATCCCGCGGGCTTCACCCTCGACAAGGCGGTGATCACCGGCGGCACGCTGACCTTCATCGACCACGCCGCGGGCACCACCCGCCGGGCCGACGCGCTGGAGGCCACCGTAACCTTGCCCGCGTTCACCGGCCCGGGCAACGTGGCGCTTTCGGCGCAGGTCAACGGGCAGCCCGTGACCGCCAGGGCCGAACTGGCCGGTTTCGCCACCTTCCTGTCGGGCGCGGTTACCGGGGTGACGGCGGATCTGACGGCGGGCAAGGCGCGGGTCGGGTTCAAGGGGCGCGCAGGCACCGCACCGCTGGTTGCCGACGGGGCACTGACGGCGGATCTGAGCGATCTGGCGGCGCTGTCGCAGGTGCTGGGCAGCCCGCCGCCCGCCCTGCCGCCGGGCATGGGCGACAAGATCGCGGTGGCGGGGCAGGTGACCTATGCGCCCGAAGGCTCGGTCCATCTGCGCGGCGGGACGTTCACGCTGGGCGGTAACACCCTGACGGGGGCGGCGGATCTGTTCCCGGGCGGCGCGCGGCCCCGGCTGAACGGGCAGTTCACCACCGGTGTGCTGGATCTGTCGGCGTTTGCCGGCGCTGGCGCCAAGGGCGGCGCGGGCGGTACAAGCGGCGGCACGGGCGGCGGCGGCAAGGCGCGGTCGGGCTGGTCCAGCGATCCGATCGATGTCAGCGCGCTGGGGCTGCTGGATGCCGAACTGGCGATCACCGCCGACAGCGTCGATCTGGGCAAGACCCGGCTGGGCCGCAGCCGCGTTCTGGCCACGCTGACCGACCGCCGGCTGGTGTTCGATCTGCGCGAGGTGCGGGCCTATGGTGGGTTGATCACCGGCAATTTCGTGGTCAACGGGCGCGGCGGCCTGTCGGTCGGCGGCGATCTGACGGTGGCGGGGCTGGCGGTGCAGCAGGCGCTGCGCGATCTGGCGGGCTATGAGCGGTTGAGCACCAGTGCCGACATGACGCTGAAATTCCTCGGGTCGGGCAATTCGGTGAATGCGATCATGAACAGCCTGTCGGGCGGCGGCGCGGTGGCGCTGGGCGCGGGCGTCTTCACCGGCCTTGATCTGGAGCGCATCCTGCGCGGCCGCGACATGGGCGGGGCGGGCGGTAGCGCGCGCACCATTTTCGACAGTGTGGCGGGGCGGTTCACCCTGGCGGAGGGCGTGTTGCGCAATGACGATCTGACGCTTCTGGCCCCACGCCTGACCGCGGGCGGGCGCGGCACGGTCGGAATCGGCAAACGGGTTCTGGACTATCGCGTGACGCCGGTGGCCTTTGCCGGCGATGACGGCAAGGGCGGGCTGAAAGTGCCGCTGCGCATCACCGGCGGCTGGGACGATCCGCAGTTGAAACTGGATCTGGAATCGGTGGCCGACAAGGAGATCGACAAACAGGTGGACAAGCTGCGCGACAAGGCCGGGGAAGAGCTGGGCCTTGATGCCGAAAGTGGCGAAAGCCTGGAAGACGCGGCCAAGCGCAAGGCGCAGGAAGAGGTCATAAGGGGCTTGAAAAACCTGCTGAAATAGCGCGGGGACTTATCCCTGGCCGGGCCAGACCCGGTGTTCGTCATCGATGACAATGGCATGGGCGTGGTGCCGCCCCTGGCCGGGGTGGGCGCGCAGATGCGGGTGATCGGGCTGCAGATCGGGATGGGCATGGGCCAGCGCACCGGGCTCGTGCGCGGGCCACAGCGCCAGCGCCGCCCCGACCCCGGCCAGCGCGACCGCGCCCAGAATGGCCATCGCGGCAGGCAGGCCCAATGCCTCGCCCGCCCAGCCCGCCAGCGGATAGGTCAGCAACCAGCAGGCATGCGACAGCGCGAATTGCGCGGTGAAGACCGCGGCGCGGTCCTGTGCGTGGGCGGAGCGGTGCAGCAGCCGCCCCGAGGGCGTCACGACCGCAGAATAAAGCGCGCCGGTGGTGGCCCAAAGCGCCAGAAACGCGCCCCAGCCGGGCAGGCCGAAGGCCCCGGTCCACGCCGCCTGACCCAATGTCAGAAGGCTTAGCGCCAGCGCGGCGGGCAGCATCACCGCTCGGTCGCTGCGATGTTCCAATAGCCCGGGCAGGGCCAGCGCGGCCAGCATCGCGCCGCCGCCGAACGCGGCCAGTGCCTGCGCCACGGCGACCTCGTCCGCGCCGAAACCCGCGCGGACCACAACCACGGTGTTGACCAGCACGAAGGCGCCCGCCGCCGCCGCGCTCAGGTTCAGCGCTAGCAGCCCGCGCAGCCGTGGCGTGGCCAGATAGATGCGGGCGCCGCGTGTGACCCGCTCGCGAAACGGTCGCACGTGCGGATCGGGCCGGACGGCGGGCAGCGCCGCGCCCGCCACCAGAAGGGCCGATCCGGCAAAGCCCAGGACCGTGCCGACAAACAGCCCGTGATAGCTGATGACCAACAGCATCACCCCCGCCAGCGCCGGGCTGAGCAGGTTTTCCAGCTCATAGGCCAGCCGCGAGAGCGACAACGCCTTGGTATACGCGGCCTCGTCGGGCAGGATGTCGGGGATCGTGGCCTGAAACGCGGGTGTGAAACTGGCCGAGGCCGCCTGCAGCACGAAGATCAGCCCATAGATCTGCCAGATCGCATCAACGAAGGGCAGGCACAGCGCCACCGCCGCACGGATCAGATCGGCGCCGATTAGCACCGCCTTGCGCGGCAGGCGTTCAGTAAGCGCAGCCGCGACCGGGGCCAGCCCGACATAGGCCAGCATCTTGATCGCATAGGCGGTGCCCAGAATTGCCCCGGCCCGTGCCCCGGCCAGATCGAAGGCCAGCAGGCCAAGCGCCACCGACAACAACCCGGTGCCCAGCAGGGCAATAACCTGCGCGGCAAAGAGGCGGGCGTAAACGGGATGCCTGAGAACAGCGAACATGGGGCCGATCGTATTACGCCGGGCGCGCACACGCACCGAAAATCGTAATCGGAACGTATAATCGCGGAGCCGCGCGCTTAGCCCAGGGCCATCGGCCGCCCTTCGGCTGCGACATAGGGAATATTGAAATGGAAGGTTGTCTGCTGGCCGGGCTTGCTGGTGAATCCGATGGCCCCGCCATGCTGATCAACGATCAGCTTCGCGATGCTCAGGCCCAGCCCGGTGCCTTCGCTGTGGCGCGTGTCGGATGAATCCGCCTGGGTGAACTTATCGAATATGAAGGGTTGGGCAGCTTCGGGGATGCCTGCGCCGCTGTCCGTGACGAAGATCTGGGCACTGCTCGCGCCCCGAACCAGAGCAACCTTGACGGTGCCGCCAACGGGGGAAAACTTGACGGCATTGGACAGCAGATTGTCCATGACCTGCATGAGCCGGCTTTCGTTTCCGATCACGAAGATCGGCTCATCGTCGCCTTCGGTCACGAAACGGACCTGAAACTTGTCGGCATAGGTTTCGTTGGCCTGAACCGAACTGCGCAGCACATGGGCGATATCCATCCGGGACATCGCCATTTCCATCTTTCCGGACTCAAGCTTTTCGAAATCGAGGATGTCATTGACCAGCGCCGACAGGCGTTCGCTGTTCCGGTAAGCAACCTGCAGCAGGGACTGGGCCTTTTCGGGCAGCGGGCCGGCGGTTCCGGCCTGAACCAGGCCAAGCGCGCCCCGGATCGATGTCAGCGGCGTTCTCAGCTCGTGGCTGACCGTGGCCAGAAACTCGGATTTCGCCTTTTCGCCTTTCTTGCGTTCGCTGATATCGCGAACGATGGCGACGAAGTGGGGCACTTCGCCTTCGGGCTTGATCAGCTGCACGGTCACTTCGATCGGGGTGGGGGCACCCGTACTCCGTTCGAACGTAAGCGCGTTCTGGCTGCCCGTCACCAGCGGCACGGATTGCATTCTGAACATTTCGGAATCGAACCGCGGGTCGATATCGGCCGGTGTCTTGCCCAGGCATTCAGCCTCGGTCCGGCCCAGCGATTTCAGCGCGGCCTTGTTCAGATAGATGAATTGCAGGTTGTCCGCCCGGCACATGAATATTTCATCCCGGTCCAGATCCAGCGACGATTTAAGCTGGCTGATCTTGTGATCCGCCGCCTTTCGCTCGGCGCTTTCCATCTCTTTTTGCAGGGTGATATCGGTTCGTATGCCGACATATTTTACCGGGTTCCCGTCGCGGTCCAGATAGGGAACGACCGTTTCCAGGCCCCAGAAAAATCCTCCGTCCTTTTTCATATTCCGTATCTCGCCGCGCCACGGCTTGCCGCTTTCGATGGCGCTTGAGATTTCGTCGAAGAACGCTTGGATCTCGCCGGGCGCGTGCAGGAGCTCGTGGCTCTGGCCGATCAGCTCTTCACGGGTGAACCCGGTAACTTCGCAAAGCTTGTCGTTCACAGCGATGATTTTGCCGTCGAGACCGATTTCGCTGACGATCGCGTGTTCGTTCAGGTATTTTTGCAGGAATTCCAGTTCCTGATTGGCGGCTTCCGCCTGTTCCCGCGCGGCCTGCGCGATCCGCTTTTCTTCTTCCAGGTTTTTGGTTCGGGCCTTCACAAGCCGACCGGCCCGCTGGCCGAACTTTGCCAGCGACGCCACCATATAGGTCGCGCACCCGGTCAGGCACAGGCCGGCAGCCGCGACCATCCAGGGAAAGGTGGCCAGAAGCCAGCCCTGACCGATGCCGGTCGCGGCGAAGCGAACGGTCCAGTCGTGTCCCTGAAGTCCGATTGTCCTCACCTTCGTCATGGCCGGGCTTTCACCACCCGTCGTTTCGGTCGCCATGTCATGGCTGGCATACAAAAGCGCGTCCGGCGCGATTTCGGTCCCGTCAAAAATCTCATAGGAGATGTGGGCCGCCCTGTGGGAAAGCTCGTCGTGCAGGATACCCGACATGAAGTCGCCCATCCGGAACGGGCTGTAGACCCAGCCGATAAAGGCCCTGCGCCGATCCGTGGCGTCCTTGAGCGGCATGTTTTTCTGATAGACCGGCACATAGGTCAGGAACCCGCGCTGCACGTCCTTGTTGGTTTCCTGCACCAAGGTGATGATCCCCGAGCGCGCGGCCAGGCCGGTGTCTCTTGCACGGGTCATTGCCGCCCGGCGCATCGGATTGGACCACATGTCATAGCCGAACGCGCGCTGATTGCGCCAGTCGAACGGTTCCAGGAAAATGATCGCGCTATAGGCGTCGCGCTTGCCTTCGGGCCGGATCGTATAGTCGGGAAACCCTTCTTCGCGGATGGCGGCGATATGTGCGGCCTTGTCGGACGGCAGCACCGGCACGCTCAGCCCCATGCCCTGCATGCCGGGCCACTGTTCCTCTACCTTCAGGCTCGCGACATAATCGCGCCACATGGTTCGATCCATTTGCCCGGTCGCGTTGAGAAAACCAACGCCGCCCCACAACACCTGCTCATAGGAAACCAGCCGATCGGAAATCGCGTTTGTGATTTCATCCGCCTGATCGTCGAATTCATGCGCGTTCTCGCGATCCACGAGGATGCGCACCCCGTACCATGAGAAGCTTGTCACGGACAGGCCAAGGCATAGGATCACTATCGTATATACTCGGTTCCGCATCATATTCATCGCTCAAGATTTACGCATACTAGTTACGAGGTTGTACAGTTAAATGAGAATTTTCAGGCAGTTTTGTGTTCGATTTGTTTCAACTTGTAGGCAGTCAACGCAATCATCTGTCTGTTGTGCGAGGTCGGCGCAGGCGCGCTGTCGCGCATCGGGTACAGAAAAAGCCCCGGCGCCGGGCCGGGGCTTTGCATCGTTATGTCACCGGGATTGACCCTAGCGCTTGCGGTCGCGGCGCGAGCTCATCGGCTGAAAGGCGACGCCGACATGGGCCTCGCAATAGGGCTTGCCGGGCTGGGCGGGCAGGCCGCAGAACCAGAAATCCTCGGTCGCGGGGTCGCCGATCGGCCATTTGCAGGTGCGCTCGGTCAGCTCCATCAGGGTCAGGCGTTTGGCCTTCTTCTCGACCTCGCGGACCGAGGCCAGCGCTTCGGGGCTGATTTCATTGGCCGAGGGTTGCGGCGGCAGCGGCTGGCCGGCGGGGATGATCGCCTTGCGCGCGGGCAGGGTGCTGGGCGCCGGGCTTTCGGCCGCCGCAGGGGCGGGCGCCGGTTTGTCGGACGGTTCCGCGGCCTTGGGCTTGTTGGTGCCGGGCTTGGGCATTTCGGCGGCGTCGTGCTTGGCTGCGGGCTTTTCCTTGGCCGCGGGTTTCGCCGCGGTGCCGCTGCCGGCACGGTTCGACAGGCCCAGCCGATGCACCTTGCCGATCACCGCATTGCGGGTGACCCCGCCCAGTTCCTTGGCGATCTGGCTGGCCGACTGACCTTCGCCCCACATTTTCTTCAGCGTTTCGACACGCTCTTCGGTCCAGGACATCTCATTTCCTTGGCTTGTGGCGACCGGCGAGCCTTTGCCCGATCCGTACCGGCACCCTAAAAGTTTTTCGGTTGGCCCCTATTCTATTCGTCAGGGGCATCGGGATACAAGCCCGGTGCGACAGGCAAGCGAATCTGGGGGCGGAAATGCAAAATTCAACCGGGATGGGCGTGCGCCGCTTCGGGCGGGTCAACTGGCTGGGACTGGGTACGCTGATCCGGCGTGAGGTCAGCCGCTTTCTGGCGGTCTGGACCCAGACGCTGGCGGCGCCGCTGGTGACGGCGGGGCTGTTCCTGACGGTCTTCGCGCTGGCCATCGGCCCGTCGCGCGGCGCGGTGATGGGGGTGCCCTTCGTGCAGTTCCTGGCGCCGGGCATTCTGATGATGACGGTGATCCAGAACGCCTTTGCCAATACCTCGTCCTCGATCGTGATCTCGAAGGTGCAGGGCAATATCGTGGACACGCTGATGCCGCCGTTGTCGGCGGGTGAACTGGTGCTGGGCTATGTCGCGGGCGGCGTGGCGCGCGGCGCACTGGTGGCGGTGGCGATCGGCGCGGTGCTGCTGGCGGTGCTGGGCACCGGGCTGGCGCATCCGATCTGGGCGGTGGTTTTCGTGCTGCTGGGCGCGGCGTTCCTGAGCGGGCTGGGCATGGTGGCGGGGATCTTTGCCAACAAGTTCGACCAGATGGCGGCGATCACCAATTTCATGGTCACGCCGCTGAGCTTTCTGTCGGGCACCTTCTATTCGATCGAGACATTGCCGCCGCTGATGCAGCGGATCACCCATTTCAACCCGGTCTTCTATCTGATCGACGGGGTGCGGTACGGTTTTCTGGGCGTCTCCGACAGCTCGCCCTGGCTGGGGTTGGCAGTGTGCGCCGGATCGACGGCGGCGGTGCTTGGCCTGTGCTGGTACTGGTTCCGGCGGGGCTATCGGCTGAAGGCGTAAGGAAACGGCGGCGCGTGCCGCGCCACATCTTTTGTTTTCACGCGCCCTGCCGGGCGCGCGATGTGCCTTCGGCGAGGATATTTTTACGAAAAAGAAGACCGGAGGCGGATGTTTTCGGCGCGGGGCACTTCGCATCTGGACAGCGCGGTGCTTTGCCGCTATCGACTTGCGCCATGATCACGCGCCCCCATATCGCCCCTTTGCGACGCCGACGCACCACCCGCGTCTGACGCCTGATCCCGCGTGCATGGCACGCCCCCTCTTTTTCACATCGTTGACTTGCCCCCGTGCCTGAGGCACCTATCGGGCTTCCATTCGCAAGGATTACAGCCATGATCCCGACCATTCTGCCGACCTATAACCGGGCCCCGCTGAGTTTTGTCAGTGGCGCGGGCTCCTGGCTGACCGAGGCGGATGGTTCGCGATATCTGGATCTGGGCGCGGGCATCGCGGTGAATGTGCTGGGCCATGCCAGCCCCGATCTGATTGCCGCGCTGACCGAACAGGCGGGCAAGCTGTGGCATCTGTCCAATCTGTATCAGATCCCGGAACAGAAGGCGCTGGCCGATGCGCTGGTCGAAAAGACCTTTGCCGATACGGTGTTTTTCACTAATTCCGGCACCGAGGCCTGCGAGCTGGCGGTCAAGATGGCGCGCAAATACTGGTATGACAAAGGGCAGCCGGAGCGGGTCAAGATCATTACCTTCTCGGGGTCGTTCCATGGCCGGTCCTCGGCCGGGATCGCGGCGGCGGGGTCGGAGAAGATGACCAAGGGCTTCGGCCCGTTGCTGCCCGGTTTCGTGCATCTGGAATTCGGCGATCACGACGCGCTGTTTGCGGCGATGAAAGATCCCGAGGTGGCCGCCGTGCTGCTGGAGCCGGTGCAGGGCGAAGGCGGCATCCGCCCGGTGCCCGATCAGTGTCTGAAAGGGTTGCGCGATCTGTGTGACGAGACCGGCACGCTGCTGATCCTGGACGAGGTGCAATGCGGCATGGGCCGTACCGGCAAGCTGTTCGCCCATGAATGGGCGGGCATTGCCCCCGATATCATGATGGTGGCCAAGGGCATCGGCGGGGGTTTTCCGCTGGGTGCGGTTCTGGCCACCGAAGCGGCCGCCAGTGGTATGGTGGCGGGCACCCACGGGTCGACCTATGGCGGCAACCCGCTGGCCTGCGCGGTCGGGCTGAAGGTGATGGAGATCGTCGCCGACGACGCCTTTCTGGTTCAGGTCAACCGCAAGGCGGGCCTGATGCGGCAAAAGCTGGAAGGGCTGGTGGCGGGGCACCCGGATATATTCGAATCCGTGCGCGGATCGGGGCTGATGCTGGGGCTGAAATGCCGCGCGCCGAATACGAATGTGGTCAAGGCGGGCTATGCGCAGCACCTTCTGACCGTGCCGGCGGCCGACAATGTGGTGCGGCTGCTGCCCGCGCTGAACATCACCGATGAGGATATCGCCGAGGCCATCGCGCGGCTGGACAGAGCCGCCAGCGCAATCGAGGCCGCCGCACCGGCGCAATGATACGACCGCAAGGGACGGGAACATGATGCACTTTCTGGATATCGACAAAACCGACCCCGCCGATTTGCGGGGCATGATCGACAGCGCGCTGGCGATGAAATCCGCCCGCAACGGCCGCCCCAAGGGGACGCCGGATGACGCGCTGCCGCTGGCAGGCCATATGGTGGCGCTGATCTTCGAGAAACCCTCGACCCGGACGCGCGTGTCGTTTGATGTGGGCGTGCGCCAGATGGGCGGGCAGACCATGGTGCTGTCGGGCCAGGACATGCAGCTTGGGCATGGCGAGACGATCGCCGACACCGCCCGGGTGCTGTCGCGCTATGTCGATCTGATCATGATCCGCACGTTCGAGGAACAGACCCTGCTGGAGATGGCGGAATATGCCACGGTGCCGGTGATCAACGGGCTGACCAACCGCACCCATCCCTGCCAGATCATGGCCGATATCCTGACCTATGAGGAGCATCGCGGCCCCATCAAGGGCAAGAAGGTGGTCTGGGCCGGGGACGGCAACAATGTGTTCGCCTCGTTCGTGCAGGCGGCGGGCCAGTTCGGGTTCGACATGGTCTTTACCGGCCCGCCGACGCTGGACCCCGAAGCGGTGTTTCTGGACGAGGCCCGCGCCAAGGGCTCGAAGGTCGAGATCATTCGCGACCCGGCGCAGGCGGTGGCGGGCGCCGACCTGGTGGTCACCGACACTTGGGTCAGCATGCACGATCCGCAATCGGCGCGCGAGCGGCGGCACAATCAGCTGCGTCCCTATCAGGTGAACGAGGCGCTGATGGCCCATGCCAAGCCTGACGCGCTGTTCATGCATTGCCTGCCCGCCCACCGCGACGACGAGGCGACCAGCGCGGTGATGGACGGCCCGCATTCGGTGATCTTCGACGAGGCCGAAAACCGTCTGCATGCGCAAAAGGCGGTGATGCGATATTGCCTGGGGGTATAGCGGCCCCCTGTCCCCGGGTCAGAAGACCCGCAAAATGTCGCGCAGCGTGGGGTCGCGCACCAGACGGGCGGCTTTTTGCGGCGTGACCCAGGCCCGCTTGCGTTCTTTGAATTCGGGCCAGGTGCGCGCCAGTCTGGTGACCTCGACCGGAAAGATGTCGGCCCGGACCCAGATCCGTCCGGCCCCCTTCAGCCGCTTGCTGTAGCAAAAGCTGCCGATCGGGCGCGGGGCGACGCGGCCCGATTTGACCCCGGCCTCTTCCCACGCTTCCTGAAGCGCGGAACCCGCGTCGTCGAGCCCCGCAATCGGCCAGCCCTTGGGCAGGATCCAGCGGCCCTGGCCCCGGCTTGTCAGCAACAGGATGTTGGTTTCGCCCTCGCGCCGGCGATAGCACAGGGCGGCGACCTGCCGGTGCAATGGAAAAAGATCCGGGGACGCGGCAGGTGACAGATCGGGGGAAATATCCATCGGCAAATCTGCTCCCTGCCGCGTGTGTCCGAAGTCCACGATATCGGCTTTCGCGGCCTTGGCAAGCGGGTTTGGCGTGGTCTGACAGAACCCTGTTGCGCCCGTCAGCCGTGCGGTTTCGCCCGCAGCGTGGGGTCGGCCTGGGTGGGGTCCTCGGGCCAGGGGTGTCGGGGGTATCGCCCGCGCATATCCTTGCGCACATCGGCATAGGAATTGGCCCAGAACCCGGGCAAATCCATCGTTACCTGCACCGGGCGCTGACCCGGCGACAGCAGGGTGATGCGCAGCGGCAGGCGCTTGGGCCCGACCGTGGGGTGGGTGGTGACGCCGAACATTTCCTGCAGCCGCAGGGCGATCGCCGGTGCCTCGCCGCCATAGTCGATCGGTACCTTGCGTCCCAGCGGGGTGGTGAATTGCGACGGTGCCAGCCGGTCCAGTATCTGCGCCTCGTCCCAACTGAGTGCGGCGCGCAGCGTACCGGTCAGATCGAAGCGTTTCAGATCTTCGGCGCTTTTTACACCATTCAGATGCGGCAGCAGCCAGTCATCCAGCCGCGCCATCAGCCCGGTATCGGAAAAATCGGGCATCGCGGCCCCCTCATAGCGCAGCAACTCCACCCGTGCCTGCAACCGGCGCGCGGCATCCGACCAGGGCAGGCCCAGCTCGCGCACACCGTCTAGCATGGCGCGGGCCACCGCATCGGGCGGCGCGTCCTTCCACACGCGATCTTCCAGCACCAGCGCGCCGAACATCTCGCGCCGCCTTGCCACCACCCGGCGCTGGCGCCTGGACCATTCGCAGATATCGGCCCAGGCGATCTGATCCGCAAAAAGCCCGCGCAGCTCGGCCTCGGTCAGATGGGCGGCCAGCCGCACGCGGGCCTCGCGCGCGTCGCCGTCCAGATCCAGCGCGACGATCAGGCGGCTGCCCGCCATCGGGTCGCCGTCATCCACCAGCGCGCCCTTCCCGCCCGACAGCACGAAGCGTGGCGCGTCACCCTTGCGGCGCAGCCCGATACGGTCGGGATAGGCCAGCGCGGCCATTTCTGCCACGCTCATCGCGGGCGCATCGGGGGCGGCGCGGCCCAGGCGCCTGGCTTCGGTTCGGATACGTTCGACCACGCCGCGATTGGCGGTATAGGGGCGGCGCTGGGCAAAGCCGCGCGGATCGGTCACCGCCTCCAGCCGCAGGGCCAGATCGACGGGCGCACCGCGCAGCGGGTCACGCTCGGCCAGCAGGGCGGTCAGCGGGGCCGCGGCCTTGCCCGCGCGCAGCAGCATATGGCCCAGACGCGGGTGCAGCGGCAGCGCGGCCAGCGCGCGCCCGTGATCGGTGATCCGGCCCGCGCGATCCAGCGCGCCCAGCTGCGTCAGCAGCGCGCGTGCCTCGGCCATGGCGCCGGGGTTGGGCGCGGTCAGAAGGGCCAGCCCCTCGGGCCCTTGCGCGCCCCACAGCGCCAGTTCCAGCGCCAGCCCGGTCAGATCGGCGGATTCGATTTCAGCCGGGGGAAAGGGCATCAGCCCGCCTTCCTCGCCGCGGGTCCAGAGCCGGTAACAGGTGCCGTCCGCCACCCGGCCCGCGCGGCCGCGCCGCTGTTCGGCCTCGGCCCGGGTCACCCGTTCGGTCACCAGCCGCGACATGCCTGAATTGGGATCGAACCGCGCGCGGCGCGCGCGGCCGCCATCGACCACCACGCGGATATCCTGAATGGTCAGCGAGGTTTCGGCGATCGATGTCGCCAGCACCACCTTGCGCCCGGTCTGGGCCGGGGCG
Organism: Actibacterium sp. D185-2; assembly: GCF_054954595.1. Taxonomy (NCBI): domain Bacteria; kingdom Pseudomonadati; phylum Pseudomonadota; class Alphaproteobacteria; order Rhodobacterales; family Roseobacteraceae; genus Actibacterium; species Actibacterium sp. D185-2. The sequence goes on along the minus strand of NZ_JBPWNX010000004.1, from coordinate 182,045 downwards.
ATGGCGGCGCGTTGGGCTGCAAAGTCCATCGCGCCGAACAGCGGGCGAATCGCGCAATCCGCGGGCAGGTGGCCTTTCAGCAATCCCTCGACCCGCCGAATCTCGCCCTCGCCGGGCAGGAAGACCAGAACGCCGCCGGTCGTTTCCGCCACCGCCTGTTCCACCAGCGCGGCGACGGCAGGCTCATAGCGCTGGCCCTTGGGCAGGGGCCGCTCCAGCCAGCGGGTTTCGACCGGAAAGCTGCGCCCCTGCGACGTGATCACCGGCGCGTCGTTCAGCAGCGCGGCCACCGGGGCCGCGTCCAGCGTGGCCGACATGACCAGCACCAGCAGATCGTCGCGCAGCGCCTCGCGCACCTCCCATGTCAGGGCGAGGCCCAGATCGGCATTCAGCGAGCGTTCGTGGAATTCGTCGAAGATCACCGCGCCGATGCCGTCCAGCGCCGGGTCGGACTGAATCATGCGGGTCAGGATGCCTTCGGTCACCACCTCGATCCGGGTCGTTTTGCCAACCTTCGCCTCGCCCCGGATGCGGTAGCCCACGGTCGCGCCCACGGGTTCCCCCAGGGTTTCGGCCATCCGCTCGGCGGCGGCGCGGGCGGCCAGGCGCCGGGGTTCCAGCATCAGGATGCGGCCCTTGGTCAGCCCGGCCTCCAGCATGGCCAGCGGCACCACGGTGGTCTTGCCCGCGCCGGGCGGGGCCTGCAGCACCGCGCGGCCCGCGTCGCGCAGGGCGCGCAGCAGGTCGGGCAGGGCATCGTCGATCGGCAGGGCAAAGCGCTTCATCCCGCCGTTATCGGTGATTTGCGGCGGCGGGGCCAGTGCCGGCGGAACAGGGCGGAAGGTCAGGCTGCGGATGCGCAAGCCGCGCGATGCCCGCACCCCATCCCGGCCATGGCGGCCCGTGGCCCGCCCGCTGCTCGCAAACCGGCGGCATCGCCGGAAAATCCTGCCTCTGCTCTGGACAGGGCGGGCCCGGCAAGGGCAAACAGGCCTTCAGATCAGCCGGAGGCCGCAATGGATATCGCCGAACTTGCAGACCGCATCCGCGCGGGCGAACGCCGGGCGCTGGCCCGCGCGATCACGCTTGTCGAAAGCAGGCGCGACGATCACCGCGCCCTGGCCCGCGCGCTGCTGGACCGGCTGGCGGGCAGCGGGCGGCAGGCGCTGCGCATCGGGCTGTCGGGCACACCCGGTGTCGGCAAATCCACCTTCATCGAAAGCTTCGGCATGATGCTGACGGGGCAGGGGCTGCGCGTGGCGGTGCTGGCGGTTGATCCCAGTTCGGCCCGTTCGGGTGGCTCGATCCTGGGCGACAAGACGCGGATGGAGCGGCTGACGCGCGAGCCGAACGCCTTCATCCGCCCCTCGCCCAGCCAGACCGCGCTCGGCGGCGTGGCGCGGCGCACCCGCGATGCGGTGGCCCTGTGCGAGGCGGCGGGGTTCGATATCGTGCTGATCGAAACCGTGGGCGTGGGCCAGTCGGAAACCATGGTGGCCGAAATGGCCGATCTCTTTATCCTGCTGTTGGCCCCGGCGGGGGGGGATGAATTGCAGGGCGTCAAGCGCGGCATCATGGAAATGGCCGATATCATTCTGGTCAACAAGGCCGATGGCGATCTGAAATCCGCCGCCATGCGTACCTGTGCCGATTACGCGGGGGCCCTGCGCCTGCTGCGCAAACGCCCGCAGGACCCCGAAGGTTTTCCCAAGGCGATGACGGTGTCCGCGCTGGAGGAGGAGGGGCTGCAAAAGGCCTGGGACGAGATGCAGGCGCTGGCCGCTTGGCGGCGCGAGAATGGCCATTTCGACGCCCGCCGCGCCGAGCAGGCCCGCCACTGGTTCGGCGAAGAGGTTCGCCTGGGCCTGCTGGCCCGGCTGGAGCGTGACCCCAGGATACGCGCGCGGATGGCGACGCTGGGCGCGGCGGTGGCGCGGGGCGAGGCCAGCGTGTCGGGGGCGGCGGCGGATATGCTGGCAGAGCTGGCCGAACGGGGGTGATGCGGGGCGATCACGAAAATATCAATTGTGCACAATATAATTGCGTGCAATTCATGTTGGGCAATCCGTGAAACCCAACCCGAAGGACATTTCAATGGCTTCCTATCAGACCCGCGTAACGGCCGTCGGCGGCCGCAAGGGCCGTATCATCAGCGATGATGGCCTGCTTGACCTGCCGCTTTCCCTGCCCAAGGCCATGGGCGGTACCGGAATGGCGACGAATCCCGAACAGCTTTTCGCCGGCGGCTATGCCGCCTGTTTCGAAAACGCCATCCTGCATGTGGCCAGCCGCAAGAAACTGTCCCTTGCGGATGACGATGTCACGGTGGTGGCCACTGTCGGGCTTGGCGCGAATGCGGAGGGCGGCTTTGTGCTGTCCGTCGCGCTGGAGACGACGATCAAGGGCATGACCCAGCCCGAGGCAGAGGCGCTGGTGGCAGCCGCCCACGCCGTGTGCCCGTATTCAAATGCGGTGAAAGGGAATATAGAGGTCGGGCTCGTGACCCATGTCGAGTAAGGCCGGATGACCGAAACGGACGACCCCCAGCGCCTGGAGCGCCAGATCTGCTTTCCGCTGTATGCGGCGTCGCATCTTCTGACGCGCAAGTATCGCGCGGCGCTGGGTCCCCTTGGGCTGACCTATCCGCAATATCTGGTGCTGATGGCACTGTGGGAAAGTGCGCCGCGGTCGGTCGGTGCGCTGGGGCAGGCCCTGCATCTGGACAGTGGCACCCTGACGCCATTGCTGAAACGGCTGGAGGCGGCGGGGCTGGTGCGCCGCCTTCGCGACGACGCGGATCAGCGCCGTGTGCTGGTCGCCCTCACCGCAGAAGGCCACGCGATGAAGGACCGGGCGCGCGATGTGCCCGATATCCTGCGCGGCCATCTGAAGGACATGCCCGCACAGGATATCGAACGGCTGCGCGGGCTGCTTTATGAGGTCATGGCGCAGCTTTCGGACGATCCGCCGCCGCAATAGCCGGGCCTATGCCGGGTCCGCCTCCGTGGTCTCATAGGTCCAGACCCGGAACGATTTCAGGATGTGCGGCCCGAAGGAATGGATCAGCGGCACATCCGTCGCATCCCGCCCGCGCGCCACCACGATACGCCCGATCCGGGGCTTGTTGTTGCGCGGATCGAAGGTGACCCAGCGGCCACCGACATAGACCTCCATCCAGGCGCTGAAATCCATCGGATTCAGGATCGGCACACCGATATCGCCCAGATAGCCGTTGATATAGCGCGCCGGGATATTCATGCAGCGGCACAGCGTGATCGCCAGGTGGGCATAGTCGCGGCACACCCCGGTGCGTTCCTGCCAGGCTTCATACGCGGTGCGGGTGACACGGGCGTTCATATAGTCGAAGGCGATGTGGTTATGCACGAAATCGCAGATCGCCTGCACCCGCGCCCAGCCGGGCGGGGTGTTGCCGAACATGTCCCACGCCATCTGGCTCAGCTTTTCGACCTCGCAATAGCGGCTGCCCAGAAGATAAAGCAGGCACTCGTCGGGCAATTGCGCGATCGGGGTCTCGCGTGCGTTCCAGTCCACCGGGTCGGGCATGCCGCTATCGGCCACCGTCCCGTCGCCCCAAAGCGAAAAATCCCCCGGCGGCGCGACGAAGCGCAGGCAGGAATTGCCATAGATGTCACGATAGCGTGTCGTGTCCACATCGGGATTGGTCACCACCTGTTCGGCGGCGCGCAGGTCCGCCCGTCGTTCGTCACGCATCGACAACAGGCACACCATCGGTGTGGGCTGCGGGCAGGTGACGGTGATATCATAGCCGAACCGGATCAGCATGGCGCGGTCCGGACCGGCAGGTGCTGCGCGGATCCTTCTGTGGTGTCGTCAACGGTTGGGATATGGCAGACAATGTGCATATATATGGCGCTTTCTGGGGCCCCGACGGGGGCCGTTACGGCGGTTTCGGGCGGGGCCTGCGGCGCGCGTGATGCGCTGCCCCTTCACTATACATAAAGCGCGGGACGAGGGAACAAGGGTCCTTGCCGGGATCACGGGTGGCAGGCGAACGGGCGCTTTGTCGGCGCCGGGGGCCGATTGTGCTGAGGATTCAGCCAATGAATCACTTGACGCCCCCCGCCATTTGCACTTAAAGCACCCAAACGGAATTCGAGGCGCTGCTTTTGCGGTGCCTTAGTGTTTATGAGACAAGGAAGAGACCCATGTCGCGCGTCTGCGAACTGACCGGAAAAGGCCCGATGTCTGGCAACAATGTCAGCCACGCCAAAAACAGGACCCGCCGCCGGTTCCTGCCGAATCTGAACGACGTGACGCTGATCTCTGACACGCTGGGCCGCTCTTTCAAGCTGCGCGTGTCGGCATCGGCGCTGCGCACTGTCGACCATCGTGGGGGCCTCGATGCGTTCCTGGCGAAAGCCAAGGATGTCGAGCTGTCCACGACGGCGCTGAAAATCAAGAAAGACATCACGAAGGCCCAGGCCGCCGCCTGATCCCTTTGCGGATGAAAAGATATGCGGCCCTGCCAGAAATGGCGGGGCCGCTTCCTTTTGACGCTTCCCCTTGGGGGAAGGTCGGCGGTATAACGCCCCGATGACCCGGACCCGCCCCTATATCGCCGTGCTGCTGGCGCTGATGCTTGGCCTGACGTCGCTGACGCTGGCCGCCGCGCGGGGCCATGCACCGGCCATGGGCGAGGTCGAGATTTGTTCGGGGCTGGGGCTTCAGGTTATCCGCGTCGATGCCGACGGCAACCCGGTCGGCCCGCCGCATCTGTGCCCCGACGCGGTTGCCTCTTTCGTATCCGTCGATGCGCCGTTGCCGGTTCTGCCGCGGCGCCTGCTGGCCAATGGCGAAACCCTGCGCCTGCCCGCGCGCCTGGCCAGCGCCGGGGCCGCGCGCCTGCGCGCCACCGCCCGCGATCCGCCTGTGCCGGTCTGATCAGACGTTTTTTCGACCAGGCAACACACAAATGGATCAGGAGGACGACATGTCCCTCAAGAACACCGTATTCGCGGCCGTGGCCGCATGTTCCACCGCACTGCCCGCCTTTGCCGGCGATATCACCGTGGAAGACCCCTATGCCCGCGCCTCGACCATGATGTCGAAATCCGGCGCGGCCTTCATGGTGCTGCACAACGCGGGCGACACCGACGACCGGCTGATCGGCGCCGCGTCCGACGTGGCCGAGCGGGTCGAGCTGCACACCCATATCCAGGATGCCAACGACGTCATGCAGATGATCGAGGTCGAGGAGGGCTTTCCCGTTCCTGCCGGCGGCAGTCATGCGCTGGCCCGTGGCGGCGACCATGTGATGTTCCTGGGCCTGACCCGGTCGCTGGCGCAGGGCGATACGGTCGTGGTGACGCTGACCTTCGAGCAGGCCGGCGACATGACCGTGCAGATCCCCGTCGATCTGACGCGCAAGCCGATGCACGGGATGATGAACCATTCCGGCATGGGCAGCGGCCAGATGCAGATGAACAGCACCAACTAAGGCGGGCGCGCCCGGCCTTTGGACTACCCGGCCGGTGTCGGTACTGTGTCCCTCCGATCCTGAAACCGGGCTGCGGGCAACATGTTGCCCGAAGGCGGGAAGCGACCTCCCTGTCGTTTCCCGCCGCGACACGGCGCAGGCAGTCGCGCATCCTTGCTGGATCGCCGATTCCCGGAGCGCTTATGCACACCGCCCATACCTGTCCCGATGCTTTCACCCCCGATGAATGCGAACGGATCGTCACGCTGTCGCGGGGCGGTCGCATGGACGATGCCGGGTTGGTGGGCGGGGTGGCCAACCACAACCTGCGCCGCGCCGATATCGCCTGGCTGGACGAGCGTGACGGCGCCGGATGGGTGATGGACCGCATCATAGCGGTGGTGGCAGAGGCCAACCGCAAAAGCTTTGGCTTCGATCTGCGCGAATTCGCCGAAAGCGCCCAGGTCGCCTGTTATGACGGCGCGCGGCAGGGGCATTTTTCCTGGCATTCCGACATCGGCGACGGCCCGGTGGCACGCAAGCGCAAGCTGACCATGGTGGTGCAGCTGTCGCAGCCGGGCGGGTATGACGGCGGTGTGCTGGAATTGATGCCGGATTCGCATATCCACGCGGCTAACCGCAATTGCGGCACGGCGACCCTGTTTCCCAGCTTCGTGCTGCACCGGGTCACGCCAGTGACGGCGGGCGAGCGGTTTTCGCTGACCATCTGGGCGCACGGACCTGAGTTCCGCTAGCCGTCCCGTGCCAGCATTTCCGCGACCCAGTCGGGTACGGTCCGGGTGGCGGGGCCTTGCCGGACCTCGGCAAAGTCATGCGCGCCCAGCGACGGTTCCAGGTTCAGCTCCAGCGTATCGGCCCCGGCGCGGGCGGCGTCCTGCACGAAGGCGGCGGCGGGATAGACATTGCCCGAGGTGCCGATCGACACGAACAGGTCGGCGGTACGCAGCGCGTCCCAGATCGCGTCCATATGGAACGGAAATTCGCCGAACCACACGATGTCGGGCCGGGTGGGGCCGCTGGCGCAGGCCGGGCAGGGGTCGTCGGGCCGCATCACCGGGGGCGCATCCCAGCGGTGGCCACAGGCGGCGCAGCGGGCGCGCGTCAACGCGCCATGCATGTGCCATACGGCCTTTGACCCGGCCCGTTCATGCAGGTCGTCGACATTCTGGGTGATGATCAGAACCTCGCCGGAATAGCAGTTTTCCAACTTCGCCAGCGCGTGATGTGCGGCGTTTGGTGTGGCCTCGGTACAGTTCTTGCGCCGCGCATTGTAGAATTCATGCACAAGGGCGGGATTGCGGTCAAAGCCTTCGGGTGTGGCGACCTGTTGCAGGTCGTATTGCGTCCACAGCCCGTCCTTGTCGCGAAACGTGCCCAGCCCGCTTTCGGCGGAAATCCCCGCGCCGGTCAGAATGACGATCTTGGTCATGGCGTCCCCTTTGCGCTATCACTTTGCAAAACGGAGGCGCCGATGACCACCCGAATCCTGTTCGTCTGCCTTGGCAATATCTGCCGCTCGCCCACCGCGCACGGGGTGTTCGCGCATATGGCCGCCAAGACCGGGCTGGATGTGCATGTCGAAAGTGCGGGAACCGGCAACTGGCATCTGGGCGATCCGCCCGATGCGCGCGCCGCGCAAGCGGCGGCCGCGCGCGGCTATGACCTGAGCGCCCTGCGCGCGCAACAGGCCACGGCGGCCGATTTCGGCCGGTTCGACCTGATCCTGGCGATGGATCGCGCCAATGTCGCCGTGTTGGAGCGGATGCGCCCGATCGACAGCGAAACCCCGGTCGCGCTGTTCCTGACCTATGCCGATACCGGACGCATCGAAATACCCGACCCCTATTACGAGGGCGGGTTCGATCTGGTGCTGGATCTGGTCGAAGCGGCCAGCCGGGGCCTGTTGGACACGCTGGCGCAGCGTTGAAGCCGGATCAGCCGCAATAGGTTTCGGCGGTGGTGCCGAACTGCCTGTAGCGGAGCCAGAACGCTTCGTCGCTGCGGTTGTCCGACTGGCGGATTTCCTGCGCCTTGTGCGGGTCCTTGAAGAATTTCGCGGCCATGCGCTGATCCCTGCGGTCCAGCGTCAGATCCGCGGCCTGCTGAATGCAGCCGCACAGGCTGCGCGAGGCGGCCTTGCGATCCGAGCTCAGGCAGGCGCGTTCGATCGCGCCGGCCGATACCATGGGGGTTGTCGTTACGACGATCACCGCCGCCAAAACCAGTTTTTTCATCTGTCTGCCTCGATCCGGGGGGCGCGGCGGTTGGCCCGTCGTCATCCCTGTCTGGAGAATGCGGCGAGTATGCCGCAAATCGGGGAATTTTCAATCGCTCCCGTGCAATGTCGGCGTGCTTTGCTCCCCCTGTGGGACGATCTGACGCTGGGGGCGGGGCGAAATCGCACGGTTTCGGGCGGCGTCCGCCCGCCGGAATGCTAAGCTGCGTCGAAATTGCAGGGAATCAGTGACGCCATGCCGACGGAACTTTCAGGTCTCTTCTTTCTCTTTCTTCTCGTGATGGTCTTGCAGCCGATGGTGGCAAGCCGACTGTTCGCGATGCGCCGGGCGCAGGCGATCCGGGCGATCGGGCGGAAGCGGGGCGCGCGGCTGATCACGATGATCCACCGCCAGGAACAGCGCAACATGTTCGGGATGAACATCTCGAAACATATCGACCTGGAGGATGCCCAGACCATCATCGCCGCGATCAAGGAAACCCCGGCGGACATGCCGATCGACCTGGTGCTGCACACGCCCGGCGGGCTGGTCATCGCGGCCCAGCAGATCGCCCGCGCACTGGAGGCGCACCCGGCCAAGGTGACGGTCCTGGTACCGATCTATGCGATGTCGGGCGGCACACTGATCGCGCTGGCCGCCGATGAAATCGTGCTGGGCGAGTTTTCCATGCTGGGCCCGATCGACCCGCAGATCCTGGGCCTTCCGGGGGCCAGCATCGTGCGGGCGCGCGATGCCAAGCCGGTCGAGCATGTCTCGGACCTGACGATGGTGCTGGCCGATGTCAGCGAAAAGGCGATTGCGCAGCTCAAGCGCGGCGCGGTCGAGGTACTGACCCCGCGCATGGCCCTGCCCGAGGCCGAGGCGCTGGCCGAAAAGCTGGTCGGCGGCCACTGGACCCACGACTATGCGCTGATGGCGCCCGAGGCGCAGGAGCTGGGCCTGCCGGTCACGGTCGGGATGCCGATCGAGGTGCTGGAGCTGATGAAGCTTTATCCGCAGCCGGTGCGCGGCAGCGCGGTCGAATTCCTGCCCATCGACGCCCCGACGCGCAAGCTGATCTGAGGGGCCGGGCAGGGGGATCGCCGCGCAATCCCCATTGACCAGCCCCCGAATCCACCGCATATCGCTCGGATCATGACCGAGCTTGAAAACATCCGCAATTTCTCCATCGTGGCGCATATCGACCACGGTAAATCCACGCTTGCCGACCGGCTGATCCAGTTGACCGGCACGGTGGCCGCGCGCGATATGAAGGCGCAGCTGCTCGATAACATGGATATCGAGCGCGAGCGCGGCATCACGATCAAGGCCAACACCGTGCGGATCGAATATCCCGCCAAGGACGGTCAGACCTATATCCTGAACCTGATCGATACGCCGGGCCATGTGGACTTTGCCTATGAGGTCAGCCGCTCGATGCGCGCGGTCGAGGGGTCGCTGCTGGTGGTGGACGCGACCCAAGGGGTCGAGGCGCAGACGCTGGCCAACGTCTATCAGGCGATCGACGCGGATCATGAGATCGTGCCGGTTCTGAACAAGATCGACCTGCCGGCGGCCGATTGCGACCGCGTGGCCGAACAGATCGAGGATGTGATCGGGATCGACGCCTCTGATGCCGTGCAGATCAGCGCCAAGACCGGCATCGGCATCCCCGAGGTGCTGGAGGCCATCGTGACCCGTCTGCCGGCGCCCAAGGGGGACCGCGACGCGCCGTTGAAGGCGATGCTGGTCGACAGCTATTACGACGCCTATCTGGGCGTGGTCGTCATCATCCGCGTCATCGACGGGATGATCAGGAAGGGCGACAAGATCAAGATGATGCGCACCGGCGGTGCCTATCCGGTAGAGCGTCTGGGCGTCTTCCGGCCCAAGATGGAGAATATCTCTGAACTGGGTCCGGGCGAGATCGGCTTTCTGACCGCTTCGATCAAACAGGTGCGCGACACCCGCGTCGGCGACACGATCACCCATGAAAAGAAACCCTGCGCCGCCGCCCTGCCGGGCTTCAAACCGGCGCAGCCGGTGGTGTTCTGCGGTCTGTTCCCGGTCGATGCCGCCGAATTCGAAGACCTGCGCGAAGCGATCGAAAAGCTGGCCCTGAACGACGCCTCGTTCAGTTACGAGATGGAAACCTCGGCCGCGCTCGGCTTTGGCTTTCGCTGCGGTTTTCTTGGGCTGCTGCACCTCGAGGTGATCCGCGACCGGCTGGAGCGTGAATATGACATCGACCTGATCACCACCGCGCCCAGCGTGATCTATCACGTCTATCTGCGCGACGGCACGATGATCGAACTGCACAACCCCGCCGATATGCCCGACATGGCCACCGTCGATCATATCGAGGAACCGCGCATCAAGGCGACCATCCTGGTGCCCGACGAATATCTGGGCGACGTGCTGAAGCTGTGTCAGGACCGGCGCGGTGTGCAGATGGACCTGACCTATGCCGGCACCCGGGCGATGGTGGTCTATGATCTGCCGCTGAACGAGGTGGTGTTCGATTTCTACGACCGGCTGAAATCGGTGACCAAGGGCTATGCCAGCTTCGACTATCAGATGATCGGCTACCACGAGGATTTCCTGGTCAAGATGCAGGTGCTGGTGAATGACGAGCCCGTGGACGCGCTGTCGACCATGGTGCACCGCGATCGGGCCGAGGCGCGCGGCCGGGCGATGGTCGAGAAGCTGAAAGAGCTGATCCCGCGCCACATGTTCAAGATCCCGATCCAGGCGGCCATCGGCGGCCGCGTCATCGCGCGCGAAACGCTGTCGGCGATGCGCAAGGACGTGACCGCGAAATGCTACGGCGGCGACGCCACGCGGAAGAAAAAGCTGTTGGAAAAGCAGAAGGCGGGCAAGAAGAAGATGCGCCAGTTCGGCAAGGTGGAGATCCCGCAGCAGGCGTTCATCAATGCGTTGAAGATGGATGACTGATGCGATTTAAACGGGCGTAGGACGGGGGCCAACCCACTGCCCGCACCTACCCTGCGAAATCGCGACAAGGACGGCGTGGTAGGCCCGGAGGGACTCGAACCCCCAACCAAAGCGTTATGAGCGCTCTGCTCTAACCAATTGAGCTACAGGCCCGTCCGGCCCCTCAGTATCAAAACCCCGGGGGCGGTCAAGCATCCTTGATGCGGCGCGGGGGGGCGTCGTTTCGCACGAACCGTGTCCGATTTGCCGCGTCGGCCGATTGTTGCAGTCCTGCACTTGGCGCAAATCGTCGCAGGCGTTATTCTTGGCGCCAACGAGCAGGATAATAATAATTCGGATTGAGGGTTCGGCATGAAAATGGCCATTCAGGCGGCGCTGGTTCTGGCGTTGCTTCCCGCCGCAGGTGTGCAGGCGCAAGAGCGCGAGGTGCTGGGCTACGGCACCATGTTCAACAACGATTTTCTGGGCGATGGCGAAGACCGCTGGCGTTCGGGCAGCTATACGATCAGCCGTGTCACCGGGCCGGGCTGGTCCGGCGGGCTGCCGTCGGACTTTGGCGAAATCCGCGAATTGCGGATGCAGGCACAGATCATCGCCCCGGCCAATCTGTCCAACCCGGCCCCCGGTGATCGGCGCTATGCGGGTGTTCTGTCCGTCGGGCTGCACACCCATTTCGCGCGCGGGCCGGTGGCGTATTCGCTTGGCGCCGATATGGTCGTGACCGGATCGCAGACCGGCATCGCCTCGTTTCAGGACTGGGCGCATGACTGGCTGGACGGGACCGACCCCAAGCCCGCGACCGACAATCAGATCGGCAATGCGATTTATCCCACCGTTCTGGGCGCCGCGACCCTGCCGTATCAGGTATCCGCGCTGGTCGAGGCGCGCCCCTTTGTCGAGGCGCAGGCCGGGGCCGAGACATTGCTGCGCGTCGGCGGCGATCTGGTCTTCGGCAGTTTCGGGCAGGGCGACCTGATGGTGCGCGACTCCACCACCGGGCATCTGTACAACACGACCCATACCGGCGGTCCGGGGGTGGGTTTCGTGGTCGGCGGCGACGTCGCGTTCGTGTCCGACAGCCATTACCTGCCGTCTTCGGATGGGTATGAGTTGACCGATGCCCGCACAAGGCTGCGCGCCGGGATGAACTGGCAGGGGCAGCGGCTGGGCATGTATTACGGCCTGACCTGGCTGGGCGAGGAATTCGAGGCCCAGCGCGAGGGCCAGTTGCTGGGGTCGCTGAACGTGCGGCTCGAATTCTGACGGCACGGCTGCAAACCCGGCTTTTCAGAATTAAGAAAACGTGCTAACCTGTCGTCAATAATAAAAGATATCGAGGCAGGCATCAGGTATGAAAACGGGCTTTCGCGGCACGTTTGTCATTCCCTGGTCGCAGACAGAAGTGGATGGGGTGCTGGCGGCACCTGTGGCGGCGCTGACGGTTGGGTCGTCGTGGTGCCGGGTGGGCCAGGCGATGCGGGTGGACGGACCCGCGGATCTTCTGCTTTTGGATGGCGCGGAGGGGGAGGCAGATCTTCGCAAACGGGCGGCGCGGACGGTTCACCGGTTGGTGGGCGCTGCGCTGGATCCCGTCAAGACCATCGATGACGCGCCCGCGGGTCCGCTTCTGGACCGCGGCTTCGTGGTGACCGACGGCGTTGACACCTATACCGCGACCGAGATTTCCGCCGGGCCGGGCCGGTCGCCGCTTTTGATGTTCATGGACGAGTTGCCCCCCGAAGGGGCAGAGATGTGGGTCGTGCGCGAACTGGCCGACGCGCCGTCCGTCAAAAGCTATCCCGACGGGCCCGCCGGCGTGATCTGCTTTGCCCAGGGCACGCTGATCGACACGCCCGAGGGTCAGCGACGGGTCGAGGATCTGCACGAGGGCGACAAGCTGCACACCAAGGATGACGGTGTGCAGGAGGTGCTGTGGACCGGCCGGCGCCGCATGTCCGGCGCGCGGCTGTATGCGATGCCACATCTGCGGCCGGTGCGGATCCGCGCCGGCGCGCTGGGGCTGGACCGGCCCGACGGTGATCTGATCGTGTCACCGCAGCACCGCGTGCTGGTCCGGGGGCGTGCCGCCGAGATGCTGTTTCAGACCCCGGAGGTTCTGGTCGCGGCCGAGGATCTGATCAACGATCGCACCGTCGTCACCGACCACCAGCTGCGCGAGGTGACCTATTTCCATATCATGCTGGCCCGGCATCAGGTGGTCTGGGCCAACGGGCTGGAAACCGAAAGCTTCCACCCCGGCAATACCTCGCTGGATACGGTCGACCCGGATCAGCGGGCGCGGCTGCAGGCGCAGTTCCCCGGCATCGCGGACGATCCGTTCTCCTATGGCGATTTCGCCCGGCGCAATCTGAGCCATTCCGAAGCTGCGATTTTGCAGCACGAAGGCGGGCTGCGGCATTGACACCACCCCGCGCGGCTGTATAAGCCCGCCATTCCGGCCCCCGTGGCCGGGCTATTCATTGGTGTTGGTGGCCCCCGCAAGGGAATGCCTGTCTCCCGTCAGGGAAAGGACAACGCCCTTCATAGACGCCCCTGGGGCGTCGCGCTAACGAAGGAGATCAGCCGTGACCAAACGCACGTCTGCCAAGCATAAAATTGACCGCCGGATGGGTGAAAACATCTGGGGCCGTCCGAAATCCCCGGTCAACCGCCGCGAATACGGCCCCGGCCAGCACGGCCAGCGCCGCAAGGGCAAACTGTCCGATTTCGGTATTCAGCTGCGCGCCAAGCAAAAGCTGAAGGGGTATTACGGTGACATCACCGAAAAGCAGTTCCGCCGCGTTTACGCCGAAGCCGAGCGTGTGAAGGGCGACACCGGTGAGAACCTCATCGGTCTGCTGGAGCGCCGCCTGGACGCCGTGGTTTACCGCGCCAAGTTCGTGCCGACCATCTTTGCCGCCCGTCAGTTCGTGAACCACGGCCACGTCACCGTGAACGGCCAGAAGGTCAACATCCCCTCCTACCGCGTGAAAGAGGGCGACCTGATCGAAGTGCGCGACCGTTCCAAGCAGATGGCGCTGGTTCTGGAAGCCGTGCAACTGGCCGAGCGCGATGTGCCCGATTACCTGGAGGTCGACCACTCCAAGCTGACCGCCACCTTCACCCGCACGCCGCTGCTGGCCGATGTGCCTTATCCGGTGATGATGGAACCGAACCTGGTGGTCGAATTCTACGCAAAGAACTGATCTTCGCCGCACCACGGACCGTCTGGAAAACCCGCCCGTCGAGGCGGGTTTTCTTTTTTCGTTGCGTGCATGGCGCGAGGTGGAAAAGGTTGGTTATCCTCCATTTCGCAAGCGTCACTTGCAGCGCACCGATGGCTCGGATACCCGCAGCCTGCGGTTTGTGGCAGGAAATACTAAGGTATTCCTGACCGGGCGGTGTTTCCATCTGGCCTTGGCCCGGCACCGGGGCTAGAACCCTGCGAGACAGGAGAAGACCATGACAGACATCCGCCCCCAACCCGGCATCATGGAGATTGCGCTCTATCAGGGCGGGCAATCCCATATCGAGGGCGTGGCGGATGTGGTGAAGCTGTCGTCGAACGAAAATCAGTCCGGCCCGTCCGACAAGGCCAAAGAGGCCTTCGCGCGGACGGTGCATCAGCTGCACCGCTACCCGGTCACCGATCATGCGGCACTGCGCGCGGCAATCGCCGAGGTGCATGACCTCGACGCTGACCGTATCATCTGTGGCGTCGGGTCAGACGAGGTGCTGCAATTCGTGGCGCAGGCCTATGCCGGGCCGGGTGACGAGGTGATCCACACCGAGCACGGGTTTTCGATGTATCCGATTCTGGCCCACGCGGTCGGCGCCACGCCGGTCATGGTGCCCGAACGCGAGCGCACGGTGGATGTGGACGCCATTCTGGCCGCCTGCACCGACCGCACCAAGCTTGTTTTCATCGCCAATCCGGGCAACCCGACCGGCACCATGATCGGCGGGAACGAGGTGGCGCGCCTGGCCGATGGCCTGCCGCGCGGCGCGATCCTGGTGCTTGACGGGGCCTATGCCGAATTCGTCGAAGGCTATGACGGTGGCGCGGGGCTGGTCGAGTCGCGCGAAAACGTGGTCATGACCCGGACCTTTTCCAAAATTTACGGGCTGGGCGGGTTGCGTGTGGGGTGGGGCTATGCCCCCAAGCCGATCATCGAGGTGCTGAACCGGCTGCGCCAGCCGTTCAACCTGTCGCAGACCCAGCTTGCCACCGCCGAGGCCGCGGTGCGCGATGTCGAATATGTCGAGAAATGCCGCGCCGACAACACCCGGCTGCGCGCCTGGCTGGCCGAGGCGCTGGCCGAAATCGGCGTGCCTTCGGATACTTCGACCGCGAATTTCATCCTGGCCCGCTTCGCGTCGCAGGCCGAGGCCGAAGCCTGTGATGAATACCTCAAGACCCAGGGCATTCTGGTGCGCCGGGTCGGGGGGTATCATCTGCCGCATTGCCTGCGGATCACTGTGGGCGACGAAGCGTCGTGCCGCCGCGTGGCCCATGCGGTGCGCGCCTTCAAGGGGCCGGTGGCATGAGCGTGATCTATGATCGGGTGGCGCTGATCGGGCTGGGGCTGATCGCGGGGTCGATGGCCCATGCGATGCGCCGCGCCGGGCTGGCCGGTGAAATCGTGGGCACCGCCCGCAGCGCCGAAACCCGCGCCACCGCGCGCGCGATCGGGCTGTGCGACCGGGTGGTCGATACGGCGGCCGAGGCGGTGCAGGACGCCGATCTGGTGGTTCTGGCGGTGCCGGTCGGCGCGATGGGCGCCGTCGCGGCCGAGATCGGTCCGCATCTGAAACCCGGCGCCACGCTGACCGATGTGGGGTCGGTCAAGCGCGCGGTGATCGATGCGGTCGCGCCGCATGTGCCCGAGGGCGTGCATTTCATCGCCGGCCACCCGCTGGCCGGGACCGAGCATTCCGGTCCCCGCGCGGGTTTTGCCGAACTGTTCGACAATCGCTGGTGCCTGCTGGTCCCGGTCGAGGGCACCGATCCCGCGGCCACCGCGAAACTGCGCGCGCTGTGGGAAGGCCTGGGCGCCCATGTCGACGAGATGGAGGCAGACCACCACGATCTGGTTCTGGCGGTGACCAGCCATGCGCCGCATCTGATCGCCTATACGATGGTCGGTGTGGCCGATGATCTGCGCCGCGTGACCGATAGCGAGGTGATCAAGTATTCCGCCGCCGGTTTCCGGGATTTCACCCGGATCGCCGCCTCGGATCCCACCATGTGGCGCGACGTGTTTCTGAACAACAAAGAGGCGACGCTGGAAATCCTGGGCCGCTTCACCGAAGAGTTGTTTGCGCTGCAACGTGCGATCCGCACTGGCGACGGCGATCATCTGTTCGATTATTTTACCCGCACCCGCGCGATCCGTCGCGGCATCATCGAGGCGGGGCAGGACACGGCCGAGCCGGATTTCGGCCGGGCGCACAAGTCCGGCGCATGAGGCGCCGGGCCGCCCTTTGCGTGCTGGTCGCGTTGATGGCGGGCCAACAGGCCGTGGCCGGGATTGACCGTTCGCCCCTGCCGCGATTGCGCCCGGATGTTGCGGCGCCGGTCCGCTATCTGCCCAAGCGGCTGCCGGTCTTCGGGCCGTCGGTCGATACGGTGCGCCCGCGCCCGCGCCCGTCTTTCGCGCCGCCTGGGGGGCAGGCCGCCGTACGGGCCAGCAGCATGACGCAGGTCCCGACCGCGCGCTCGCTTCCGCCCCGCGCGCGCCCCTCTGTGGTGCCGCAAAGGGCCGCTGCGGTCAGCAGCCAGCCGGCACGGGTCCTGTCGGCCGCACAAGGTGCGGTCTGCGGCGACAAATCCATCCGGGGCGCGGCGCTGGCCCCGATCCCCGGCAAGATCAAGGGCTGTGGCGTTTCAAAACCGGTGCGCGTGACCGCAGTCGACGGGGTGGCGTTAAGCCAGCCGGCGACGATGGATTGCGATACGGCCAAGGCGCTGAAACGCTGGGTCAACAAGGGCGTGAAACCGACGGTCGGGCGGCTGGGCGGTGGGGTTGAATCGCTGCAGGTCATTGCGCATTATTCCTGCCGCACCCGCAACAACCGCCCCGGCGCGAAGATTTCCGAACACGGGCGCGGCAAGGCAGTGGATATCGCGGCGATCAATCTGAGCAACGGCAGTTCGCTGGTGGTGCTTGACGATTGGGGCCGGGGCGCCGAGGGCAAGCTGCTGCGCCGGATGCACGAAAAAGCCTGCGGCCCGTTCGGCACCGTTCTGGGGCCGAAATCCGACAAGTATCACCAGAATCATTTTCACCTGGATACCGCCCGCTATCGCTCTGGCCCCTATTGCCGCTAGGGCAGGCGCAGCATCGGTGCCGGGCCGACCGGCACCGCGCCGGAAAATATCTGCCCCTCGCGGAATGACAGCGGCAGTTCCAGCGTCCCGTCCGCCCCGCCCAGCAAGGTCAGAACCTGTCGCCACTGAGCGGGAATCAAACCCGTTTCCAGTCCCTGCCGCCAGCCGGTCAGGTGCAGGGTCATATCGCCGCTCGGCCGGCCTTGCGCATCGACGCTGACAGCGCCTGTGCCATTGGCCACCAGGCCGCCCCAGGTGATGTGCGCCCCGGTCAGCACCCGGCGCGTGATGCGCGGCGCGGCAGCGCCAAGCACGAAACGGTTCAGCGGGCGGTCGAACCCCAACTCGGCGGTCAGCCCCAGCTTTTCCATCTGCCGGGGGGCGGTTGGCGACAGGCCCATCTGCGCCAGCAGGGCGGCGGGCAGGGTGGCCCCGGTGATTTCCAGCCCCAACTCGTGCGTGTCGGGCTGCATCGGCACCAGCCGCGTGGCGAACCGGGCGTTTTCGGCGTCGATCTGCCAGCCGCGATCCGACAGCACCGACAGCCCGTCGATCACCGTGGTCACATGGTCCAGCGCCAGATCGGTGCGGGCCTGAAACGTCACGCTGGCGCGCATGTCGGTGCTGGCGATGGCGAAGGCGCCCAGCGGGGTGATCAGGGTCTGGTCATGCGGCCAGACGGCGATGACATGATGGGGCCGGTAGCTGAGCATCAGCATCTGCACGAAGGGCGCGCGCCAGATCACTGTGCCGCCCGGATCGCCCACGGTGATCTCCTCGATCGTGGTGTCCAGACGGCTGGGAAAGCCGCGCACCCGCAGCGCGCTGTGCCCGATCCGCCAGCCCGCCTGCTGTTGCGCCGCGATCCCGGCGCGCAGCCCGTTATCCAGCGCCCGCGCGGCGATGAACCAGTATCCGCCCCACAGCGTGGCGGCCACGACGATCAACACGACCAGCCTGCGCATTTCTTCGGGCCCTTTCCCCTGACTGCCCGCTGGTGTTTACAGGGGCAAAGCAAGGAGGGCCAGACGGATGGCGCGCGCGGAACTTTGGGTGTTTGGTTATGGATCACTGATGTGGAACCCCGGCTTTGCCGTGGCCGAGCAGCGGATCGCCCGGCTGGCGGGCTATCACCGCTCGTTCTGCATGCGGTCGATCCATCATCGCGGCACGGTTGCGGAACCGGGGCTGGTGCTGGCGCTGGATGCCGCCCATGGCGCGGCCTGTCAGGGGCTTGCGTTCCGCGTGACCCCCGGCGCCGAGGATGAAACCGTCGCCTATCTGCGCGAGCGCGAACTGATCTCGTCCGCCTATCTGGAGGCCGAGCTGGAGCTGGAGCTGCGCGACGGGCCCCGCGTTGCCGCGCTGGCCTATGTGATCGACTCCGATCATGTGCAGTATTGCGGCGGCCTGCCGCTGGACGAACAGGCCAGCATCATTGCACGGGCCGTCGGCGGGCGTGGGCCGAACCGCGACTATCTGTACAACACCGCCGCGCATCTGGACGAACTGGGCATTGCCGATGCCGAACTGAGCTGGCTTGCACAAAGAGTGCGCGAAATCCTCACTTCGCCGCAAGCGTGACCGCCGCCCCCGATTGCGTGTTGTGACCGGATTGCGCATCCCCTAGAGTTTTGCCAAGAAATCAGGGTCAGGACCCGTCGAATGGACATGACCGAGCGCGAGGCCGAGCCGCATTTTTCGCAACCCGTGCGCCAGATCTTTCTGATGCTGGTGGCGGTGGGGCTGTTTTCCTTCGGGGCCTATGTGGCCTATCCGCGGGTGGCGCCGGTGTTCCTGGCGAACCCGTTTCTGAACGGGGTCATTTTGCTGGTGTTCCTTGTCGGCGTGCTGGCCTGTTTCTGGCAGGTGGTGCAGCTGATCACGTCGGTCCACTGGATCGAAGGATTCGCGCAGCAAAGACCCGACCACGAACTGAAGCGCGCCCCGCGCCTGCTGGCCCCGCTGGCGGCGCTGCTGCGGGCCCGCGGCACACGGATGCAGATCGGGGCCTCGTCGGCGCGCTCGATCCTCGAATCCGTTGCCACGCGGATCGAAGAGGCCCGCGACATCACCCGCTATATCGTCAACCTGCTGATCTTCCTGGGCCTTCTGGGCACGTTCTATGGCCTGGCCACGACGGTACCGGCGGTGGTGGACACGATCCGCTCGCTCGCGCCCAGCGAAGGCGAGGGCGGTGTCGAGGTGTTTTCGCGCCTGATGACCGGGCTTGAGGCCCAGCTTGGCGGCATGGGCACGGCGTTTTCCTCGTCGCTGTTGGGGCTGGCTGGATCGCTTGTCGTCGGTTTGCTGGAACTGTTTGCAAGCCACGGTCAGAACCGATTCTACCGCGAGTTGGAGGAATGGCTGTCGACCATCACGCGGCTGGGCTTTTCCAGCGGCGAGGGCGAGGGCGGCGAAGCCGGCGTTGTCGCCGGGATGCTGGAGCAGATGTCGCTACAGCTTGAAGCATTGCAGGATGTGTTCACCCGCTCCGAGGCCGGGCGCGACGCGGTGAATGACCGTCTGCGCCATGTCGCCGACGCGGTCGAGCGGCTGACCGCCCGGCTGGAGTCAGACAGCGGCGCGCCCCAGGCGCTGACCCGGATTGCCGAGGGGCAGGAGCGGATGATCGCCGCGCTGGAAACCCAGATCGAAGAGGGCGGCGCCCATGTGGATGCCGAAAGCCGGATGCGCCTGCGCTCGATCGACGTGCAACTGCTGCGGATCCTCGAGGAAATCTCGGCCGGGCGGCAGGAAACGCTCAGCGATCTGCGCGGTGACCTGGCGACGCTGACCCGCGCGATCCGCGATGCGACCAGCGGGTCGGGGGGCTAGCCATGGCGCTGCCCCGCCGCACCGGACAGCGCTTTCAGGCCTCGATCTGGCCGGGTTTCGTGGATGCGATGACGGCGCTGCTGCTGGTGCTGATGTTCGTGCTGTCGATCTTTATGATCGTGCAGTTCATGCTGCGCGAAACCATCAGCGGGCAGGCCAGCGAACTGACCGAACTGAACAGCGAACTGGCCGCGCTGGCCGAGGCGCTGGGCCTGCAGAAACAGCGCAATTTCGAGCTGGAAACCGAGGTGGGCGCGCTTGGCGGGCAGCTTGACGATGCCCGCGCGCAGGCCACGGCGCAGGCCTCGCTGATCGCCTCGCTCAACACCCGGCTGGACGCGCAGGCCGCCGATCTGGCGGGCGCGCAGGCCCGCATCACCAGTTTCGAGGCGCAGGTGGCCAGCCTGCTGGCGCAGCGCGACAAGGCACAGGCCGCCGGGGCGGCGCTGGAACAGCAGCTTGCCGCGCTGGACGATGAACGCACGCGCCTGCTGAGCGAACAGGAACAGCTGCAACTGGCGCTGGCCCGCGCCCGGGACGAGGTCGACGCCCAGGCCGAAACCGCCCGGCTGGCCGCCGCCCGGCGCGAGGCGCTGGAGGCGCTGATCGCCGATCTGCGCCAACGTGCCGACGAAACGGGCGCGACCAATGCCGCCCTGACCGCGCAGGTGAGCGGGCTGGAAGAACAGCTTTCGCAAGAAGAGACCGCGAAACTGGCCGAGGCCGCCGCAGCCCAGGCCCTGCGCGACAAGCTGAAAGGCGCCGAGGACGAGTTGACGGCGATGACCCTGGCGCTGGAGGAGCAGCGCAAGCGCGCGGAGGAAACCCTGACCCTGTTGGCTGCAGCCAATGCGGTGAAACAGGATCTGGACGTCAAGCTGGCCACCGCCTTTCTGGCGCGGCAGGAGTTGTCGGAGGAACTGGCCAAGGCGACCGAAGGGCGCGACAGCCTGTCGGCCGAACTGGATACGGCCCGCGCCGAACGCGATGCGCTGGCCCGCGAACTGGCGGCGCTGCGCGGAATTTCGGGCGACAAGGCCGCGATCGAAAAGCAGCTCGCCGCGGCACTCGCGGCCAAGCTGGCCGCCGAGCAGCAGGCCGAGGACCGGTTGACCGCCGCCGAGGAACGCGCCGCCCTGCTGGCCACCGCCCGCGTGGCGCTGGCCCAGGAAACGGCGAAATCCGAGGAGAGCCAGCGCAAGATCGCCTTGCTGAATCAGCAGCTTGCGGCGCTGCGGTCGCAACTGGGTTCGCTCCAGGCATTGCTGGATGCCGCAGCCGACCGCGACAGCGATGCCAAGGTGCAGCTGGACGCGCTGGGCAGTCAGCTCAATGCCGCGCTGGCGCAGGTCGCAAGCGAGCAAAAGGCCCGCGCCGAGTTGGAAGAGGCCGAGCGCAAGCGGCTGGAGGCCGAGGCCGAGGCGCTGAAATCCGAGGCGCGGAAGCTGGAAAACTACCGCTCCGAATTCTTCGGAAAGCTGCGCGAGGTTCTGGCCGGGCGCGAGGGTGTGCGCATCGTGGGCGACCGTTTCGTGTTCTCGTCCGAGGTGTTGTTCGAGCCCGCCTCGGCCGAGTTGTCGCCGGGGGGCCGCGCCCAGATTGCCAATGTGGTCGGGATCCTGCGCGATATTGCGGACGAGATCCCGCCGGAAATCGACTGGATCATCCGGGTGGATGGCCACACCGACACCGTTCCGCTGTCGGGCACCGGCCAGTATCGCGACAACTGGGAGCTCAGCCAGGGCCGGGCGCTGTCGGTGGTGCGCTTCATGACCGACGCGTTGGGCTTTCCACCCGACCGGCTGGCCGCTACGGGTTTTGGGGAATATCAGCCGGTCAACCGCGCCGATACCGATGCGGCCCGGGCGCAAAACCGGCGGATCGAGCTGAAACTGACCGAACGCTGATCATTCACCGATGCGAATTGAAACGCCGCGCCGGTCCAGCACAGCACCGTCGCGCAATATCTGCACCGTGCCCTGATAAAGGCCCGGCGGCCAGTCCGCGCGCCCCGGTTTGCCCGCTGCGCGAAAGAACTGCGCCTGCGCGCGGGTCAGGCCCGCGTCGCGGGCGACGATGGCACCGTGCGGGCCGGTCAGGGTCAGGCGCATCACATCGCCCGGCCGTCCGCCATAGGCAAACCCCCAAAGCACCAGCGCGGAGGCGTCGCGCGGCAGGATGCCGGGCATGTCCGGTCCGGCCTTGATGCTGTCATAGTCCGGCAGTTCGCTGCTGATCCCCGCCGCGATCAGGCCACCGGGGCGATAGGCGGGCACGGTCTGCCACAGGTGTTCGGGCGTCTTGTCACACGGAGCCGGGCCGGTGGCGAAGGGATCGACCACCGCGCCGTGGCGGCGCACCGACAGATGCAGATGCGGGAATTCGCTGCGCCCGCTTTGCCCGACCTCGCCCAACACCTGGCCGGTGGCGACGCGCTGCCCCTTGGTCGCGATGACCGAGCCCTGTTTCATGTGGCAATACTGTGTCTCCCAGCCAGCGCCATGGCGGATCAGCACACCATTGCCGCAATCGCGCCCGTCCGGTTCGGGCGCGGCGCCGGCGATATCGGGCATCCCGTCGCGGGTGGCGACCACGGTGCCGGGGGCGGCGGCCAGAACATCGATGCCCGCGCGCATCGCCGCCAGCGAGGGCAGGGCGAAATCGGTGCCTTTGTGACCGTCATAGCTGAGCCGCCCACAGGCGAAATCCGCAACCCCCGGCCCCGGATCGCGGTCCACATAGTTCTGGATATGGCAATCGTGACCGGGCGTGCAATCGATGGGCAGATCCAACGAAAACGCCCCCGCAGCATGTGGCGCTGCGAGGGCGATGATCAGAACCGCAGTGGCGCGGATCACTCGGCCGTCAGAAGCGGCGGCTTTTTCGTCGAAATCTGCCGCTTTGTCGGCTCTTCGATCAGCAGATCGATTTCGCCGTCCTTGACACCGACCTTCACCACGCCGCCTTTGGCAAGCTTGCCAAACAGCAACTCTTCGGCCAGCGGCTTCTTGATATGCTCCTGAATCACGCGGCCCAGCGGGCGGGCGCCCATCTTGTCGTCATAGCCCTTGTCGGCCAGCCATGCGGCGGCGGGCTCGGTCAGTTCAATGGACACGTTGCGGTCCATCAACTGGGCCTCCAGTTGCAGCACGAACTTTTCGACCACCTGCATGATGACCTCTTTGGGCAGCGGTGCAAAGCTGATCACCGCGTCCAGACGGTTCCGGAATTCGGGCGTGAAGGTCCGCTCGATCGCCGCCGTATCCTCGCCCTCGCGCCGGTCGCGGCCGAAGCCGATGGCGGATTTGGCCTGTTCGGCGGCACCGGCGTTTGAGGTCATGATCAGGATCACATTGCGGAAATCCACCGCCCGGCCGTTATGGTCGGTCAGCTTGCCGTGGTCCATCACCTGCAACAGGATGTTGAAGACATCCGGGTGCGCCTTTTCGATTTCGTCCAACAGCAGCACACAATGCGGGTGCTGGTCGATGCCATCGGTCAGCATGCCGCCCTGATCGAAGCCGACATAGCCCGGCGGCGCGCCGATCAGGCGCGATACGGCGTGTTTCTCCATGTATTCCGACATGTCGAACCGCAGCAGTTCCACGCCCAGCGTATCGGCCAGCTGTTTGGCGACCTCGGTCTTACCGACGCCGGTGGGGCCGGCGAACAGATAGTTGCCGATTGGCTTTTCGGGTTCACGCAGACCGGCACGGGCCAGTTTGATCGCCGAAGACAGCGCCTCGATCGCCTTGTCCTGACCGAACACCACCCGCTTGAGCGACGCTTCGAGGTCTTTCAGAACCTCGGCATCGTCCTTCGAGACGTTCTTGGGCGGGATCCGGGCGATCTTGGCCACGACGGCCTCGATCTCTTTGGTGCCGATGGTCTTGCGGCGCTTGCCGGCGGCGACCAGATGCTGCGCGGCGCCGGCCTCGTCGATCACGTCGATCGCCTTGTCGGGCAGTTTGCGGTCGTGGATATAGCGCGCCGACAGTTCCACCGCGGTCTTGATCGCGTCCGAGGTGTATTTGATGTGGTGGTGATCCTCGAAATAAGGCTTCAGCCCCTGAAGGATTTTCACCGCATCATCCACCGAGGGTTCCGACACGTCGATCTTCTGGAACCGGCGCGACAGTGCGCGGTCCTTCTCGAAATGCTGGCGGAACTCCTTGTAGGTGGTGGACCCCATGCAGCGCAGCTTGCCGCCCTGCAGCGCGGGTTTCAGCAGGTTGGAGGCATCCATCGCCCCGCCGCTGGTGGCACCTGCGCCGATCACGGTGTGAATCTCGTCGATAAACAGAATCGCGTCGGGGTGATCCTCCAACTCGGTCACGACGGCCTTCAGCCGCTCTTCGAAATCGCCGCGATAGCGGGTGCCGGCCAGCAGCGCGCCCATGTCGAGCGAAAAGATCGTCGATTTGGCCAGAACCTCGGGGGTTTCGCCGCTGACGATCTTGCGCGCCAGCCCCTCGGCGATGGCGGTCTTGCCCACGCCGGGATCCCCCACCAGAAGCGGGTTGTTCTTGCGGCGCCGGCACAGGACCTGCACGCAGCGCTCGACCTCGGAATCGCGGCCGATCAGCGGGTCGACGTCGCCCGCGCGGGCCTTGGCGTTGAGGTCCACACAATATTTCGACAGCGCCGATTCCCGGGCCTCGGCCTCGTCGCTTGCGGCGGTATTGGCCTGGGTGGCCTCGTCGAATTCGGGCGCGCCGGTCACGGTGCGCGATTCGCCGAAGGACGGGTCCTTGGCCACGCCATGGGCGATGAAATTCACCGCGTCATACCGGGTCATGTCCTGTTCTTGCAGGAAATAGGCGGCGTTCGATTCGCGTTCGGCGAAGATCGCGACCAGAACGTTCGCGCCGGTCACTTCGGTCCGGCCCGAGCTTTGCACATGGATCGCGGCGCGCTGGATCACGCGCTGGAATGCGGCTGTCGGCACCGCCTCTGACCCTTCGATGTCGGTCACGAGCGTCGACAGTTCCTCGTCGACGAATTCGACCAGGGTTTTACGCAATTCTTCCAGATCGACGGAACAGGCCTGCATCACCTTGGCGGCCTCGGGTTCGTCGATCAGGGCCAGCAGCAGATGCTCCAGGGTTGCGAGTTCATGGCGCCGCGCATTGGCCAGCGCCAGCGCCGCATGGATGGATTGCTCGAGTGTGTTCGAAAACGAAGGCACGTGACGTGCTCCTTTCCTGTAGGGCGGAGGGGACCGGAAGGCCCGTCCTCAACCGTGGCCTCATAGGTTTAAGGTTCGGTTTTTGTGTCCGGGCTTCAAGTGTTTTCTGATCAATTCTGATCACCAGGGGGGCAACGGCGCAAAAAATGGGCGTTTAGCGCGTGGGCAAGCCCTGGGGGGAGGCTCAGAAATGATCCTTTCGGCGGCGGATCTCTGCGAAAACCTCTGTGTCGGAGGAACCGGCCATATCCAACCCCATCTTCACCTGCGGTAGGGACGCCCGCAGGAAAGGATTGGTCGCCAATTCCTCCGACAAGAGGGAGGGAACGGTAGGCTGCCCCGCGGCGCGTGCCTTGGTCACAGCTTCCTGACGAGAGATAAGAGCGGAATTCGCCGGTTCAATACTTAGCGCGAATTTGGCGTTGTTGGCGGTGTATTCGTGGCCCGAGCAGACCAGCGTTTCGGGCGGCAGGGCGGCCAGTTTCGACAGGCTGGCCCACATCATTGCCGGCGTGCCCTCGAACACCCGCCCGCATCCCAGCGCCATCAGGCTGTCGGCGGTGAAGACCGCGCCGGTTTCGGGAAAGTGGAACGCGATATGCCCCACGGTATGGCCCGAGACATCCAGAATCAGGGCATTCTCGCCACAGATCGTTACCGCGTCGCCGTCGGCGACCGCCAGATCCAGCGGCGGCAGGCGATGCGCATCGGCGGCCGCCCCGATCACCCGGGCGCCGGTGGCGGCGCGCAGGGCCTCCAGCCCGTCGATATGGTCCCAGTGGTGATGGGTGATCAGGATATCGGTCAGCCGCCAGCCGCGCTCGGACAGCGCCGACAGGATCGGCCCGGCCTCGGGCACATCCACCACGGCGGTCTCGCCGCTGTCGGCATTATGCAGCAGATAGGCGTAATTGTCGGCAAGGCAGGGCAGGGTGACGATTTCAAGGGGCATGGCATTCCTGTTCCGCTGGGCTATTCTGGCCCTGACTGTTGCTGATCCCGAGGCGGGCCGCAATGCACCTGGACGTGCTTGATCTGAGGAATTTCTACTACCGCACCAATCTGGGGCGTGTGGCGCAGCGGGCGATCCGTGACCAGATGCTGCAATTCTGGCCCGAGGCCAAGGGCCAGTCGGTGGCGGGTTTCGGGTTCGCGGCGCCCCTGCTGCGCCCCTATCTGGCCGACGCCCGGCGCGTGGTGGCGGTGATGCCGGGTCAGCAGGGGGTGATGCCCTGGCCCGCGGGCCGCGACAATGTGTCGGTCCTGTCGGAAGAGACCCGCTGGCCGCTGTCCACCGGGCTGATCGACAAGCTGGTGCTGCTGCACGGGCTGGAAACCAGCGAACATCCCGCCGCCGTGCTGGAAGAGGCCGCGCGCGTGCTGGGCCCCGGCGGCCGGGCGTTGTTCGTCGTGCCCAACCGGTCGGGCCTGTGGGCGCGGCGCGATGTGACGCCCTTCGGCTTTGGCCGGCCCTATTCGCTCAGCCAGCTCGAGGCGCAGCTCAAGGCGCACGGGTTCCAGCCCGAAAGCCACCGTGCCGCGCTTTACGCCCCGCCCAGCCACCGGCGGTTCTGGCTGAAGACTTCGGCCGTGCTGGAAAAGGCGGGCCGGCAGGTCAGCAGCTATTACGCGGGCGGGGTGCTGATGGTCGAGGCGTCGAAACGGGTTTACCGCCCCGCCGGTCCGGGGCTGGAAGAGGCGGTGCGCCGCCCGCTGCGGGTGCTGGAAGGGGTGCCCGCGGCGGGGGCCGAACCGGCCTGAACGTCGATTTTCCGGGAACCGCGACCGCAGTGGCAGGCGGTTCCGCCCGCGCCACAAAGCCGCAGTATCGTGCACGATATGGCGCCGTTAGCGCCAACCCTTGTCGTTAACGGCCATCACCCTCACATAATGGTGTTCTTGCCTGTTGCGAGGGTGCATTTGCTCTGCTACACCCACGCCGATTTCGGGACGTGCCCATCCGGGCGCGAGGCTAGAGCTGCCCCCGCCGCTTCCCTGCGGTATCCCCGGGGGCTACAGACATCGGAAGGGTGGACGTGTCCGAACCAGCTTCGATCTCAACCGGCATTGCTGCGCGCTATGCCAAGGCGGTCTTTGGACTGGCCAAGGACGATAATCAAATTGCGGCGCTTGAGGGCGACCTTGACACGCTGGAGGCCGCGTCGGCCGACAGCGCCGAGTTCCGCGCGCTGATCGCATCGCCGATCTATACGCGCGAAGAACAGGGCAGGGCGATCGCGGCGCTGGCTGCGAAGATGGGCCTTTCGGGGGTGATGACGAACACGCTGGGCCTGATGGTCGCCAAGCGGCGCCTGTTCGTGCTGCCCCAGATGTCCGCCACGCTGCGCGACCTGATCGCCGACGAAAAGGGCGAAGTCACCGCAGAGGTCACGTCCGCGACCGCCCTGACCGAAGACCAGCAGAACAAGCTTGCCGCCACGCTGAAGGCGAATGTCGGCAAGGATGTAAAGATCAACATGGCCGTCGATGACTCGCTCATTGGCGGTCTCATTGTAAAAGTGGGCTCGAAAATGATCGACACGTCGATCCGCTCGAAGCTCAATGCACTTCAGAACACCATGAAAGAGGTCGGATAAATGGGTATCCAAGCAGCTGAGATTTCTGCGATCCTCAAGGAGCAGATCAAAAACTTCGGTCAAGAGGCCGAAGTCGCCGAAGTGGGCCGTGTGCTTTCTGTCGGCGACGGCATTGCGCGGGTCCACGGCCTCGACAATGTTCAGGCCGGCGAGATGGTCGAATTCCCCGGTGGCATTCGCGGCATGGCGCTGAACCTCGAGGTCGACAATGTCGGCGTCGTGATCTTCGGCTCCGACCGGGACATCAAGGAAGGCGATCAGGTCAAGCGCACCAAGTCGATCGTGGACGTGCCGGCGGGCGAGGCCCTGCTGGGCCGCGTCGTTGACGGCCTTGGCAACCCGATCGATGGCAAGGGCCCGATCGCAACCACCGAGCGCCGCATCGCCGACATCAAGGCGCCGGGCATCATCCCGCGTAAATCGGTGCATGAACCGATGGCGACCGGCCTGAAATCGGTCGACGCCATGATCCCGATCGGCCGCGGCCAGCGCGAGCTGATCATCGGCGACCGTCAGACCGGCAAGACGGCGATCGCGCTCGACACCATCCTGAACCAGAAATCCTATAACGAAGCTGCCGGCGACGACGAGAGCAAGAAGCTCTACTGCGTCTATGTGGCGATCGGCCAGAAACGCTCGACCGTGGCGCAGCTGGTGAAGAAGCTGGAAGAGACCGGCGCGATCGACTACTCCATCGTCGTGGCCGCCACCGCATCCGACCCCGCGCCGATGCAGTTCCTGGCGCCCTATGCCGCCACCGCGATGGCCGAGTATTTCCGCGACAACGGCAAGCATGCGCTGATCGTCTATGACGATCTGTCGAAACAGGCGGTGGCCTATCGCCAGATGTCGCTGCTGCTGCGCCGCCCGCCGGGCCGCGAAGCCTATCCGGGCGACGTGTTCTATCTGCACTCCCGCCTGCTGGAGCGTTCGGCCAAGCTGAACGAAGATTTCGGTGCCGGGTCGCTGACCGCGCTGCCGATCATCGAAACCCAGGGCGGCGACGTGTCGGCGTTTATCCCGACCAACGTGATCTCGATCACCGATGGCCAGATCTTCCTGGAAACGGAACTGTTCTATCAGGGTGTCCGCCCGGCCGTGAACACCGGTCTGTCGGTGTCGCGGGTTGGCTCTTCGGCCCAGACCGATGCGATGAAATCGGTTGCGGGTCCGGTCAAGCTGGAACTGGCGCAGTACCGCGAAATGGCGGCCTTCGCCCAGTTCGGCTCTGACCTCGACGCCGCCACGCAGAAACTTCTGAACCGTGGCGCCCGTCTGACCGAGCTGATGAAGCAGCCGCAATACGCGCCGCTGACCAACGCCGAGATCGTCTGTGTGATCTATGCGGGTACCAAAGGGTACCTGGACAAGGTCGCGGTGAAGGATGTCGGTCGCTTCGAGGCCGGTCTGCTGGCGCATCTGCGTCAGAAGAATGCCGACCTGCTGGCCGATATCACCAACAACGACCGCAAGGTCAAAGGTGAGCTGGAAGACAAGATCAAAGCGGCACTTGACGATTTCGCAAACGATTTTGCCTGAGCGGGCTTAAGGGAGAGGACATATGCCAAACCTTAAGGACCTCAAGAATCGGATCGCGAGCGTCAAGTCGACGCGCAAGATCACGAAAGCCATGCAGATGGTCGCGGCGGCAAAGCTTCGCCGCGCCCAGGAAGCTGCCGAAGCCGGGCGGCCCTATGCCGAACGGATGAATGCCGTGCTTGGCAGTCTCGCGGCGTCGGTCGCGGGATCGGACGGCGCGCCGAAACTGCTGTCGGGCACCGGCGCGGATCAGGTTCACCTGCTGGTGGTCATGACCTCGGAACGGGGTCTGTGCGGCGGCTTCAACTCAAGCATCGTGCGGCTGGCCCGTGGCAAGATCGAGGCGCTGCTGGCGGCGGGCAAGACGGTGAAAATCCTGACGGTCGGCAAGAAGGGCCGCGAACAGCTGAAGCGGGACTATAGCGCCTACTTCGTCGGCCATGTGGATATGAGCGAAGTGAAGCGCCTGGGCTATGTGAATGCGCAGGATATCGCCAAAGACGTTCTGACCCGGTTCGATGCCGGCGAGTTCGACGTGGCGACCATCTTCTTTGCGCGGTTCAAGTCGGTGATCAGCCAGATCCCGACTGAACAGCAGATCATCCCGGCCATGTTCGACGCGGTCGAGGCTGACACCACGCTGTACGATTACGAACCGTCGGAAGAGGGCATTCTGGCCGATCTGCTGCCACGCGGTGTGGCCACGCAAATCTTCGCCGCACTGCTTGAAAACGGGGCGTCCGAACAAGGCGCCCGGATGAGCGCGATGGACAATGCCACGCGCAACGCTGGTGACATGATCGACAAGCTGACGATCGAGTTCAACCGCTCGCGTCAGGCTGTCATCACCAACGAGCTTATCGAAATTATTTCGGGCGCCGAGGCGCTCTAAGGAACCGGAGAAACGACATGGCAAACGCAAAAGGCAAAGTGACCCAGGTCATCGGCGCCGTTGTGGACGTGCAGTTCGAAGATCACCTGCCTGAGATTCTGAACTCGCTGTCCACCGACAACAACGGCAAAGCGCTGGTTCTGGAAGTTGCCCAGCATCTTGGCGAAAATACCGTGCGGACCATCGCGATGGACGCGACCGAAGGTCTGGTGCGCGGCGCCGAAGTGATCGACAGTGGCGCGCCGATTTCGGTGCCGGTGGGCGACGCCACCCTGGGCCGCATCCTGAACGTGATCGGCCAGCCGATTGACGAAAAGGGCCCGGTCGAGACGGATCAGACCCGCTCCATCCATCAGCCTGCCCCCGAGTTCGCCGAACAGGCGACCAGCTCGGACATCCTGGTGACGGGGATCAAGGTGATCGACCTTCTGGCCCCCTATTCCAAGGGCGGCAAGATCGGCCTGTTCGGCGGCGCCGGCGTGGGCAAGACGGTTCTGATCATGGAACTGATCAACAACATCGCCAAGGTGCACTCGGGCTATTCGGTGTTCGCCGGTGTCGGCGAGCGGACCCGCGAAGGCAACGACCTGTATCACGAGATGATCGAATCCGGCGTTATCGTACCCGATGATCTGGTGCAGTCGAAAGTGGCGCTGGTCTATGGCCAGATGAACGAGCCCCCGGGCGCGCGTATGCGTGTGGCCCTGTCCGGCCTGACCCTGGCCGAACAGTTCCGCGACCAGTCCGGGACCGACGTTCTGTTCTTCGTCGACAACATCTTCCGCTTCACCCAGGCCGGTTCCGAGGTGTCCGCACTTCTGGGCCGTATCCCTTCGGCTGTGGGCTATCAGCCGACGCTGGCCACCGACATGGGTGCATTGCAGGAACGGATCACCTCGACCAAGGCTGGTTCGATCACCTCGGTGCAGGCGATCTATGTGCCCGCGGATGACCTTACCGACCCGGCGCCGGCCACCTCGTTCGCGCACCTCGACGCCACGACCGTTCTGTCGCGCGCGATCTCGGAGCTGGGGATCTACCCGGCCGTTGACCCGCTCGACTCCACCTCGCGTCTGATGGACCCGTCGGTTGTGGGCGAAGAGCATTACAGCGTTGCCCGCGATGTGCAGAACATCCTTCAGCGCTATAAGTCGTTGCAGGACATCATCGCCATTCTGGGCATGGACGAACTGTCGGAAGAGGATAAGCTGACCGTGGCCCGTGCCCGGAAAATCCAGCGTTTCCTGTCGCAGCCGTTCGATGTGGCCAAGGTGTTCACCGGTTCCGACGGTGTGCAGGTTCCGCTGGACAAGACGATCGCCTCGTTCAAGGCGGTTGTCGCCGGTGAATACGATCACCTGCCCGAATCCGCGTTCTACATGGTCGGCGACATCGAAGACGTGATCGCCAAAGCCGAGAAAATGGCGGCTGACGCTGCCTAAGGGGGCCTCTGATGGCTGATACGATGCAATTTGATCTGGTGTCGCCCGAGCGGAAGCTTGCTTCCGTTCAGGCCACCGAGGTCAGAATTCCGGGCACCGAGGGTGACCTGACTGCGATGCCGAACCACACACCGGTGATCACCACCCTGCGTCCCGGCGTGCTGGTGGTGATCACCCCTGCGGGCTCGACCACCTATGTGGTGACCGGCGGCTTCGCCGAGGTGACGACGGACGGCATTACCGTGCTGGCCGAACGTGCCCACGCGGTCGAGGAAGTCACCCAGGCGATGATCGACGAAATGATCGCCGAGGCCCACGAGGCCCACAAGACGGCGCATCCGGACGTTGTCGACCAGGCGGCCAAGCTTTTGTCCGACATGGTTGCCATGGGCGGCCATATCGGGCTGGACCCGAGCCTGCCCTGAGGTCGGCCCTGACCCTGCGATCTTTTGCAAAGGCCCTGCATATGTCGGGGCCTTTGCCTTTTTTACACCGAATTCCTGTCCAAATCCGACGATAGACTGTCCGACGGGAAGGACTGACGCCTATGTTGAAAATCGAAAGCCGTTTTCTGGGTATCGCCCAGGGCTCAAAAGTATTGTTCTCGGATTACGAGCATGACGGTGTCATGTGGACAGGCACGGGCCCCCGCGCCATATCCGTTGCGGTGCGGTTCAAACAGCCCTTCCGGTCGAACCCGGTTGTGACCGTCAGCATGTCGATGTGGGACATGGATCAAAAGACCAACCCGCGCGCCGACATTTCGGCCCGCAAGATCACGCCGGACGGGTTCGAGATCGTGTTCAAGACCTGGGGCGATACGCGGGTGGCGCGGATCCGGGCCGACTGGACAGTCCTTGGCGAGCTGCCCAATGACGACGACTGGGAACAGCTTTACTGACCGACCGAATACATGCCTTCGTAGATCGGCATCAGGGTCTGGGTGTCGAACAGTGACGACACCGATGTGCCGTGCCAGATGTTCAGGATCGCCTGGGCAAACATCGGCGCGGTCGGCACGATCCGGATATTGGGCGCATTGCGCACCGCCTCGGTCGGCTCGATCGAGTCGGTGATGACCAGACTTTTCATGACCGAGTTGCTGATCCGTTCGACCGCGGGGCCGGACAGAACCCCGTGCGAGATATAGGCGTGCACTTCGACCGCGCCGGCCTGTTGCAGCATATCGGCCGCCTTGCACAGGGTGCCGGCGGTGTCGCAGATATCATCGACGATGATGCATTTCTTGCCTTCGACATTGCCGATCACGGTCATCTCGGCAATCTCGCCGGGTTTTTCGCGGCGTTTGTCCACGATCGACAGCGGTGCGCCGATCCGCTGCGCCAGTTCGCGCGCGCGGGCCACGCCGCCGACATCGGGCGAGACCACCATGATATCGTCCATTGTGCCCTTGAAATGGTGCTGGATATCCAGCGCAAAGACCGGCGAGGCATAGAGGTTGTCCACCGGGATATCGAAAAAGCCCTGAATCTGCGCGGCGTGCAGATCCATGGTCAGGACCCGCTCGATCCCGGCTTCGGCGATCAGGTTGGCGACCAGCTTGGCCGAAATCGGCGTGCGCGCCTTGGTGCGGCGGTCCTGTCGGGCATAGCCGAAATAGGGGATCACGGCGGTGATGCGCCCCGCCGACGAACGGCGCATCGCATCGGCGATGATCAGCAGTTCCATCAGGTTGTCATTCGCCGGGTTCGAGGTCGACTGGATGATGAACATGTCCTCGCCCCGGACATTCTCATAGACC
The DNA here is from genome assembly GCF_054954595.1 of Actibacterium sp. D185-2. NCBI lineage: Bacteria > Pseudomonadati > Pseudomonadota > Alphaproteobacteria > Rhodobacterales > Roseobacteraceae > Actibacterium > Actibacterium sp. D185-2. The sequence goes on along the minus strand of NZ_JBPWNX010000004.1, from coordinate 148,806 downwards.
TCGACGAAAATCTCCTGATCGTTGAAGCGTTCAACGCGGGCATCCACCAGCCCGACATTGACCCCGCGATGCATTGACATGCGGCGGGCAATGGCGGCGGCCAGCGGGCGATTGGCATTGCCCGAGATCAGTTTAGGTTCGGTGACAGAAGGCATGGCAGCAGGTCCCAGAGAAACATCCAGATGACGGATTCGTGACGTTGACACCGCTTACCACCCGGTTACCGTCTTGCAAACCTAGTGCGGCAGAGAGGCGGCCAAATGGCTCATATTGATTACTACTTTTCCACGATTTCACCCTTTACCTATCTTGCCGGAACCCGGCTGGAGGAGATCGCGGCGCGCCACGGCGCGACCCTGACCTACAAGCCGATCGACATCATGGGATTGTTCGGCCGTACCGGCGGCACGCCCCTGCCGCAGCGCCATGAAAATAGGCGGGCCTATCGCCTGGCCGAGCTGCGCCGCCAGTCGGTCAAGACCGACCTGCCGATCAATCTCAAACCCTCGGTCTTTCCGGCCAATGCGGCGCCTGCGTCCTATGCGATCATCGCCGCGCAGGCTGCGGGCGGCGGGGATCTGGGCGCGCTGGCGCATGGTATCCTGCGCGCCTATTGGGCCGAGGACAAGGATATCGCCGAGGATGCGGTGATCCGCGATTGCCTGTCCGCCGCCGGGTTCGACCCGGCGCTGGCCGATAGCGGGTTGCTGTTGGGGGCCGAAACCTATGCCCGCAACCTGGAAGAGGCGGTCGCGGCGGGTGTGTTCGGCGCGCCGTTCTATATCGTCGATGGCGCCGAACCCTTCTGGGGGCAGGACCGGCTGGGCGATCTGGATCTGTTTCTGGCGGGGAAACTCTGATGCCCGAAGGCCGACCTGGCGGGCACCCGACCTATTGGACCCATCTGGGGCAGGGGCCGCGCCCGGCGCTGTTGCTGCATTGCTCGCTGTCGCGTGGCGGCAGTTGGTCGGGGCTGATGCGGCGGCTGGGCGATACGCTGACCGCCACAGTCCCCGATCTGCCGGGCCACGGGCTGAGCGGCGACTGGGACCGGCACCGCGATCTGCATGCGCTGTCCACTGCCGTGGCCGCCGATCTGCTGCCGCCGGGCCGGGTCGATCTGATCGGCCATTCCTTCGGCGCCACCGTGGCGCTGCGGCTGGCGCTGGAGCAGCCCGAGCGGGTGCGCAGCCTGATCCTGATCGAGCCGGTGCTGTTCGCCGCGGCCCGCGGCACCGAAACCTATACCGACCATGCCGAAGAGAACCGCCAGATGGCCGCAGCCCTGGCGGGGGGCGATCTGGACGGCGCCGCGCGCGCCTTCACCGGGCGTTGGGGCGTCGCCATCCCGTGGGAGGTGATGCCGGATTTCCAGCGCGACTATTTCACCCAGCGCATCCATGTGATCGACGCCGCGTCGGACGTTCTGTTCGACGATACCGCCGGGATGCTGGAGCCGGGACGGATGGAGGCGCTGCGCGTCCCCGTGCTGCTGATCGAGGGCGAAACCTCGCCGCCGATCGTGGGGGCGGTGCATACGGCGCTGGCGGCGCGGCTGCCCATGGCCTGGCGCGCGGCGATCGGTGGTGCGGGCCATATGGCGCCCATCACCCATCCGGACGTGGTGGCCGAGGTCGTTTCCGCCTTTCTGGCCGAAACCGGGGATTAGCCCCGGATCAGCGTCAGAAAATTATCCACATCCTGTTCGGTGGTGGACCAAGAACAGACCAGCCGCGCCGATAGCGGCGCATCTTCGGGGCCTTCCAGCGACTGGTTCATCGGCCACAGGTAATAGCGCGCGCCCGCCGCCTGCGCCCGCCGATGCCCGCCGCGCGGCCAGCTGGCAAAGACCGCATTGGCCTGGGTCGGGTGCATCAGGGATGCGCCGGGCACGGCCAGAATGCCCTGCGACAGGCGCGCCGCGGCGGCATTGGCCCGCGTGGCCAGTTTCAACCACAGATCATCCGCCAGATAGGCCGCCATCTGTGCCGACAGGTAGCGATGCTTGGAAAACAGATGGCCGCCGCGCTTGCGCCGCAACTCGAATTCCCAGGCGCGGGCCGGGTCGAACAGAACCACGGCCTCTACCCCCATCAACCCGTTCTTGGTGCCGCCGAAGGACAGCACATCGACACCGGCCTTCCAGGTCATTTCGGCCGGGGTGCAGCCGGCGCTGACCAGCGCATTGGCAAAGCGCGCGCCGTCCATATGCACCGGCAGGTTCTGTGTGCGGGCCACATCGCAGATCGCGCGGACCTCGTCGGGGGTATAGATCGCCCCGGCCTCGGTCGCGTTGGTGATCGACACCGCGCCGGGCTGCACGTTATGCACACCTGCACGGGCGGCAAAGCCCGCCGCCTGCGTCAACGCGCCGGGCGTGATCTTGGCATGTTCACCGTCCAGCAGCGTCAGCTTGGCACCGCCGCTGAAGAATTCGGGGGCGGCGCATTCATCCTCTTCGATATGGGCGTTGCGGTGGCAAAACACCGTGGCCCAGGGCGGACACAAACAGGCCAGCGCCAGCGCATTGGCCGAGGTCCCGGTGGCCACCAGATAGACCGCGGCCTCGGGTGCCTCGAACACCTCGCGGATGCGGTCGCGCACCTGATCCATGATCGGATCGTTGCCGTAAGGCATGGCATAGCCGCGATTGGCCTCGATCAGCGCTTCCATCACCTGCGGCGGCACCGGCGAGGCATTGTCGGATGCGAAATACATGCTCAGATTTCCTCTTCGATGATGTAATCTTCCCAGTCTTCCAGCGGCACGTCGAATTCCGGCACCGTCCAGCCCCGCACCGACTGGCCGGCGCGATGCACGCTTTCGGGATCGCCGGAAATCAGCGGGTGCCAATCATACAGCGCCTTGCCTTCCCACAGCAGCCGGTACGCGCAGGTGGCGGGCATCCAATAGGCGATATCGGCCAGGTTGCCGGGTTTCAGTACCACGCATTCCGGCACGATTGTCTTGCGCACCTCGTAATGGGCGCAGCGGCAGGTTTCATCGTCCAGCAAGCGGCAGGCGATGCGGGTGAACGCGACCTCGCCGGTATCGGCGTCTTCCAGCTTGTTCAGGCAGCATTTGCCGCAGCCATCGCACAGCGCCTCCCACTCTCGCTGGGTGAGGTTCTTGAGCGGCACGCGCTCCCAGAAATCCGGGCGCAGCCCGTCACGGTTGATCGGATCTTTCATCGGGCAAAGCCTAGCGTGCAGGGTCGGAAAGGAAAGAGGGGTCAGAGAGCGGCCAGAATGGCGCGGGCCTGATCGCAGTCGCGGCCCATCTGGTCGGTCAGCCCCTGAAGGTCGTCGAATTTCGCCTCGGGGCGCAGATAGTCGATCAGCGCGACCGACAGATGCGTGTCGTAAAGGTCGCCGGAAAAGTCGAACAGGAAGCTTTCGCAATTCGGGGTGTTGATGCCGAACATCGGCCGCACCCCGATCGAGGCGGCGCCGTCATAACTGCCCTGATGCGGGCCCGACAGCACATCGACCTTCACCGCATAGACGCCGAAACGCGGAGGGTGCAGGCCGGCAATGTTCATGTTGGCGGTGGGAAACCCCAGATCGCGGCCACGCTGATCGCCCTGAATGACGGCGCCTTCGATCCGGTGCCAATGGCCCAGCATCGCGGCGGCCTCGCGCGGTTGGCCCGCGCTCAGCGCCTTGCGGATCGCGGTGGACGAGACCGCGCTTTTGCCCCGGCCGATCAGTTCGGCCACGGTCACGCCAAAGCCCATCCCGGCGCCGAAGCGTTGCAGATCGGCGGCGCTGCCCTTGCGATCCTTGCCGAAGCGGAAATCGGCGCCGACCACCACATGCGACAGGCCCAGCCCGTCGGCCAGAACGGTGCGCGCGAACTGTTCGGGTGTCAGGGCGGCCAGATCCGCGTCGAAGGGCAGCTGATACAGGCGCTCGACCCCCAGCTTGGCCAGGCGATTGGCCTTGGCCTCGGCGTTCATCAGGCGAAAGGGCGGGGCGGTGGGGGCGAAAAATTCGCGCGGGTGGGGCTCGAAGGTCAGAATGCCCAGCGGCGCGCCGGTGCGCTGTGCTGTGTCACGGGCCATGTCGATGACCGCACGATGGCCCAGATGCACCCCGTCGAAATTGCCGATCGCGGCAGAGGCGCCGCGATCGTCGGATGTCAGCCCGGTCAAGGTGGTATAGGTCTTCATCGTCCCCCGGCGTGCCGGGTTACGGCACCGCGTCAGTCAAACTTGCGGCTTGGCGCCAGGACCAGCGCTTCACCCTTCAGGACGACCGTATCGCCCACGGCGCAGTGACAATCAAGGGTCACGCGGCGTTTGCGATGGTCAATATCGCGCACCTCGACCTCGGCATAGACCACGTCGCCGGGACGGACGGGGGCAAGGAATTTCAGGGTCTGGCCCATATAGATCGTGCCATGACCGGGAAGCTGTTCGCCGATCACCGCCGAGATCAGTCCGGCGGTCAGCATCCCGTGCGCGATTCGCCCGTGAAACACGGTGTTCTCGGCGTAATCGTCATCCAGATGCACGGGGTTGTGGTCGGTCGTGACCTCGGCAAACAATTCGATGTCGCGGTCGGTGATTTCCTTGCGCAGATACCGGCGCATACCGATTTCCATATCTTCGATGCAGATCGTGCCGCGGGGCATGTTGTCCAGCATCCTATCGCTCCCGGAGTCGTTCATATTGCGGCGCAGCATATCGAATGCCGCGCGCCCCCGCAATCCGAAAGGTAATTTATTTATAGAATTTCCGCATCGCACGCAATTTTGTTGCCGTTCGGTGCGGGCTGTCAGCGCAAAAAGCCGATCGCATAGGTCGGATCCATCTGCGCCTGCTGAAGAAAATCGTTCAGCGCGCCGGCGTCGGGCTGATCGGTGGTTCCCGTCTCCTGTGCGGCCAGACCGCCGGTGATGAACAGACAGTCCAGATTTTCGCCCATGGCGCCGCGGATATCGGTGGCGATGCCGTCGCCGATGCACAGGATCCGATCCTCGGACACCTGGCCCAACTGCGCCAGCCGGCGGCGTGCCAGATCATAGATCGGCGGGTGCGGTTTGCCAAAATACAGGCTTTCGCCGCCCATTTCGGTATAAAGCGCTGCAATCGCGCCGGCGCACCATTCGCGCGCCTCGCCCCGGTCGACGACGATATCGGGATTGGCGCACAGCAGCTTCATCCCCTTGTACTTGGCGTACAAAAGCTGGGGCTCCAGCACTTTCGGATCGGCAAGCGGGTCGAACGGGCCGGTACAGACGATGCCTTCGGCCTGTTCCAGCGGCACTTTGGTGATCTCGACCGGGTTTTCGATGATGTGCAGCGGCTCGAAAAAGCTGTGATCGGTGTCTTCGCCAATCAGATACACGTCCGAGCCGACCACGCCGCGATACATCGCCGCCCGTGCGCTGTCGCCCGAGGTGGCGATCGTGTCCCAGCAATCCGGGGCCACGCCCAGTTCGGCGATCTGGGTTTCCACGGCCTGCCGGGGGCGTGGCGAATTGGTCAGCAGCACCACGATCCCGCCCTGCGCCCGATAGGCGCGCAGCGCCTCGACCGCAGCGGGAAAGGCGGTGTGGCCGTTATGAACGCAGCCCCACAGGTCCACGAACATCGCGTCGTAATCTGTGGAAATCTCGGCAAGGGCGGTGATGATCCGGGTCATGGGGCTGCTTTCAAAGTGAAAAGGAGCGCTGGACGCGCTCCTTTGTATCATGGGTCGGCGTTCAGACCTTGAGGTTCGGAATGATCTGCTTTTTGCGGCTGACGACGCCGGGCAGAACCACGCTGTCGCCCTCGGCGGTGATGCCAAAGCTTTTCTCGGCCACGCTCTTCACCAGATCGTTGGGGATCAGCAGGGTCGATTCCTCGTTCAGGATGTCCACCACGAACAGCAGTACCTGATCGACGCTATCTTCGGCGGCGACGGCGGTCATGCTGTCCATCAGGCTGGCCTTGCGGTCCAGCACCGTGGCGGGCGAGGTGGTTTCCAGAACCGAAACCCGGAACTTGGTGCCGTCGACCGCGTATTCCTTGCTGTCCATGCGCAGCAGTTCGGCATCGGAAAAGGCGGAAATGTCGGATTTCGCCTTGAACATCTCGGCCGCATACTGGGCGATGTTCAGATTCAGCTCGCCGGCCAGTTTCACGGCCAGATCGCGGTCGATGTCGGTGGTGGTCGGGCTGCGGAATTCCAGCGTGTCCGACAGAATGCACGACAGCATCGCGCCCTTGATATTGTCGGGCATTTTGGCGGCGTCATCGCCCATCAGGTCGTGCATGATGGTGGCGGTGCAGGCCAGCGGCTTGATGACGATGTCGATCGGCTCTTTGGTTTCCAGCCCGCCGGTCAGCTTGTGATGGTCGATGATCTGAATCACATGCGCGTCGTTGATCGCGTTGGGCAGTTCGGCGGGGTTGTTGGTGTCGACGATCACCACATCTTCGTCGGCACCGATTTCGGAAATGATCTCGGGCTTGTCGAGGGCCCATTTTTCCAGCACGAAGGCGGCTTCGGTATTGGGTTCGCCCAGCAGCTTGGCTTCGGCGGGGGTGCCCTTGATTTCAGACAGATACCACGCCCAGATCAGCGGCGAGCCGGTGGAGTCGGTGTCGGGGGATTTGTGGCCGAAAACTTTGATTGTCATGTGCGATGTCCGGTTGGTTTCATGTCAATTCGGCGCCCTTATAGGGGTGGGGGCACGGCTTGTCACGGGGGCGCGGGCGTGCGGATTTCGCAGGTGGGCGGTTTTGCCCAAGTGGCTGTTGACTCGCTGCGCCGTGCCGCTTAGATCCAGCGCGTTAGCACTCGACTGAGGTGAGTGATAACGCTGGAAAAAACGAACCAAGGAGCGTTCCGAAATGGCATTTACTCCGCTTCACGACCGGGTTTTGGTCGAGCGCATTGAAGGCGACGACAAAACCGCCGGTGGCCTGATTATCCCCGATAGCGCAAAAGAAAAGCCCGCCGAAGGTCTGGTGGTTGCTGTTGGCGCTGGCGCCAAGGACGAAGATGGCGATCGCATTGCCATGGACGTCAAGGCCGGGGACAAGGTCCTGTTCGGCAAGTGGTCCGGCACCGAAGTCACCATTGACGGCAAAGAACTGCTGATCATGAAAGAAAGCGACATCCTTGGCCTTATCGCCTGAGCCGTCGCCCAACAAACCTAATTCAGACAACCAGGAGCAAGCAAAATGGCTGCTAAGGACGTCAAATTCGACACCGATGCCCGCAATCGTATGCTGAAGGGTGTTAACATCCTCGCTGATGCGGTCAAAGTCACCCTGGGCCCCAAAGGCCGCAACGTGGTGATCGACAAATCCTTTGGCGCACCGCGCATCACCAAAGACGGTGTGACGGTCGCCAAGGAAATCGAACTGGAAGACAAGTTCGAGAACATGGGCGCCCAGATGGTGAAAGAGGTTGCCTCTCGCACCAATGACGAAGCGGGCGACGGCACCACCACCGCCACCGTTCTGGCCCAGGCCATCGTCAAGGAAGGCATGAAATCGGTTGCCGCCGGCATGAACCCGATGGATCTGAAGCGCGGCATCGACCTGGCCACGGCCAAGGTTGTGGAAGCGATCAAGGCCGCTGCCCGCCCGGTGAACGATTCCGCAGAGGTTGCGCAGGTTGGTACGATCTCTGCCAACGGCGAAGCTGAAATCGGCCGTCAGATCGCCGACGCGATGCAGAAGGTCGGCAACGAGGGTGTGATCACCGTCGAGGAAAACAAGGGTCTGGAAACCGAGACGACTGTTGTCGAAGGCATGCAGTTCGACCGCGGCTACCTGTCGCCCTATTTCGTGACCAACCCGGACAAGATGATTGCGGATCTCGAAGACTGCATGATCCTGCTGCACGAAAAGAAACTTTCGTCGCTGCAGCCGATGGTTCCGCTGCTGGAATCGGTGATCCAGTCGCAAAAGCCGCTGCTGATCATTGCCGAAGACGTGGAAGGCGAAGCGCTGGCCACCCTGGTGGTCAACAAGCTGCGTGGCGGTCTGAAGATCGCTGCCGTCAAGGCGCCGGGCTTCGGCGACCGCCGCAAGGCCATGCTGCAGGACATCGCGATCCTGACCGGCGGCCAGGTGATTTCCGAAGATCTGGGCATGAAGCTTGAGTCCGTGACCATGGACATGCTGGGTTCGGCCAAGAAAATCACCATCACCAAGGACGAAACCACCATCGTGGACGGCCATGGCGAAAAGGCAGAGATCGAGGCGCGCGTTGCCCAGATCCGCACCCAGATCGAGGAAACCACCAGCGACTACGACCGCGAAAAGCTGCAGGAACGCGTGGCCAAGCTGGCTGGCGGTGTTGCCGTGATCCGCGTCGGTGGCATGACCGAAGTGGAAGTGAAAGAGCGCAAGGACCGTGTCGATGACGCGCTGAACGCAACCCGCGCCGCGGTGCAGGAAGGCGTGATCGTGGGCGGCGGTGTTGCTCTGGTTCAGGCTGGCAAGTCGCTCGACGGCCTGACCGGCGAGAACTCCGATCAGAACGCCGGTATCGCCATCGTGCGCAAGGCGCTCGAAGCGCCGCTGCGTCAGATCGCCGAAAACGCCGGTGTTGACGGTGCGGTCGTGGCCGGCAAGGTCCGCGAAAGCGCCGACCTGACCTTCGGCTTCAACGCGCAGACCGAAGAATATGGCGACATGTTCAAGTTCGGCGTGATCGACCCGGCCAAGGTGACCCGGACCGCGCTGGAAGATGCGGCTTCGATCGCCGGTCTGCTGATCACCACCGAAGCGATGGTTGCCGACAAGCCCGAGAAAGCCGGCGCAGCCGGTGGCGGCATGCCCGACATGGGCGGCATGGGCGGCATGGGCGGCATGATGTAAGCCTGCCGCAGGCTTTGAAATTGGGAAAGGGGGGCCTCGCGCCCCCCTTTTTCGTGACCGATGCATAATTTATTCGCAAAAGATTTGGTTTCCGCCCGCCGATGTAGTTTTCTTTGTTACAGGCTCTCCGTGTTGCTGAATTTTCTGTGCCACTGACCGCCGCGCCTGCATAGCCGTGGAGAATGACGTGACGACCCAACAGGATAGTGACCCCAGGAACATGAATTTGCGCCCGGTGACACAGCAGGACTGGACCGCGGTATCGGTTCTTCTGGATACCGCCTTTGATGGCCCGAGCGAGGCGCGGCTGGTCGATCGTCTGCGCCGCGAGGGGCATATGGCGATGGAGCTGGTGGCCGAGGATCACACCGGAATTCTGGGCTATGTCGCCTTCGCCGAAATGCTTGCGCCTGCGGGGATGTGGTCGCTTTCGCCGGTGGCGGTGCGTCAGGCGAAACAAGGCCACGGCATCGGCAGCGAGTTGATCCGCTATGCGCTGGACGAGGTGCGCAAATCGCATGACGCCCGCGCGGTTGTCGTGCTGGGCGCGCCCGAATATTACAAACGCTTCGGGTTTTCGCTGAAGGCGGCCGAGAACCTGACCACGCCGTTTTCCAAAAGCAACACGATGCTGTTTCCGATCGCGCCGGGAAGCGGGGGGATGCAGGCCGCGCTGAGTTATCCAGCCGCGTTTTCCGAAGTTTAACGCTGGATCGGCTCCAGCGGGTCATAACCGATCGCGCCGGGCGCGCCGAAGGCCACATCCGGCAGGCTGTCGGGCTTGAAGCGAATCGTGGACAATGCGGCGCGTGAAAAGAACCGCCGCTGGGTCACGATGCCTTCGGGGTCGCGCCAGCCGTCATCCAGATGGCCGGCCAGGATGGTGCAGCGAAAATAGACATCGACCTGATGGAACGTGCCCGCGGGGTCGTGAAATTCATTCACCAGACAGGGCGCGCCCACGGTGATGTGCAGGCCGGTTTCCTCGTGCACCTCGCGCGCCAGATTGTCGGGCAGCGACTGGCCGCGCTCGACCCCGCCGCCGGGGGCGCACCACAGATCGCTTTTGCCGCCGGGCCAGGCGTTGACCAGCAGCAGCCGGTCGTCCCGAAGGATCAGCGCGCGCACGGCAAGGCGGGGGGAAAGCTGTGTCATGGGCGCAGCTTGCCGAAACCGGCGCAGCGCGACAAGCGGAATGGCTTGCACCTGCCGGGCATCTCTCTGCATGGTCGGCCCATGCGCCTGTTCCTGCTGACCGCCCTGACCATGATCGCCTTTGCCGCCAATTCGGTCCTGAACCGGCTGGCGCTGGCCGATGGCGGCATCGGCCCGGCCAGTTTCGCGGCGATCCGGCTGGGCGCGGGCGCGGCGGTTCTGGTGGCGCTCAGCCTGGCCGCCGGGCACGGGGTCCGGCTGCTCGGCCGGCACCGGGCGGGCGGGGCGCTGTCGCTGGCGCTGTATGTGCTGGGGTTTTCCTTTGCCTATGTCAGCCTGCCCGCCGGGGTCGGCGCGCTGGTGCTGTTCGGCGGCGTGCAGATCACGATGTTCGCGGGTGCGGTGTTGTTGAAAGAGCCGGTTCCGCCGCAACGCTGGTTGGGGGCGGTGCTGGCTTTTGCCGGGCTGATCTGGCTGTTGTGGCCGGGGGGCGCGTCGGCACCGCCGCTGGTGGCCTGCCTGCTGATGGGGGCCGCGGCGCTGGGGTGGGGGCTCTATTCTCTGATCGGGCGTGGGGCGGCGGATCCGCTGCAATCAAGCGCCGCGAATTTCGTGCTGGCCCTGCCGGTGGGGCTGTTGGTGCTGGCGCTGTGGCCCGATGCGGTCAGTGTGCGCGGTGCGGTGCTGGCCGTGCTGTCGGGGGCGGTGACATCGGGGCTGGGCTATGCGCTGTGGTACGCGGTGCTGCCCCGGTTGGGGGCAGCGCGCGCGGCGGTGGCGCAACTGACCGTGCCGGTGATCGCGCTGGCCGGGGGCATGGTGTTTCTGGACGAGGCGTTGACCCTGCGCTTTGCGGTGGCCAGCGCGCTGGTGCTGGGCGGGGTCGCGCTGTCGCTGGTCCGGCGCGCCTAGCTGGCTGCCGGGCCCAGCCGCCGGTTCACATGGCCCATCTTGCGGCCCGGCTTGACCTCGGCCTTGCCGTAAAGGTGAAGCGCCACATCGGGCTGCGTGGCCAGATCCGGCACCAGATCCATATCGTCGCCGATCAGGTTCAGCATCTCGATATCCGAATGCCGCCGCCCGTCGCCCAGGGGCCAGCCCGCCACCGCGCGGATATGCTGCTCGAACTGGTCCACCACACAGCCGTTCTGCGTCCAGTGGCCCGAGTTGTGCACCCGCGGCGCGATCTCGTTTACCAACAGCCCGGCGGGGGTCACGAACAGTTCGACCCCCAGCACGCCGACATAGTCCAGCGCGTTCAGGATACGGCCCGCCAGCAGCACCGCATCGGTGCGCTGCGCCGCCGACAGCCGGGCGGGCAGGGTGGTGGTGTGCAGAATGCCGTCCTTGTGGACATTCTCGCCCGGGTCGAAACAGGCGACCGCGCCGTTCAGCCCGCGTGCGGCGATCACCGACACCTCATGGCTGAAGTCGACAAAGCCTTCCAGAATGGCCGGGGCGCCGGCCAGCGCGGCAAAGGCAGCGCCTGTGTCGCCGGGCACCATGATCCGCGCCTGGCCCTTGCCGTCATAGCCCATGCGGCGGGTCTTCAGGATGGCGGGCGTGCCCACGGCGGCGATGGCGGCGTCCAGATCGGCGCGGCTGTCCACGGGCGCGAAGGGCGCGATGGTCAGGCCCAGTCCGGTCAGAAACTCTTTTTCCAGCAGCCGGTCCTGCGACACGCGCAGCGCCTCGCGGCCGGGGCGGATCGGTTTCAGCGCCTCCAGCAGATCCAGCGCCGAGGTCGGGATATTCTCGAACTCATAGGTGATGACATCGACGCTGTCGGCGAAGGCGCGCAGCGCATCGGCGTCGTCATACCCGGCGGTTGTCACACGGTGCGCGACCTGACCGGCGGGCGGGGCGCTGCCGGGCTCGTAGATATGGCACAGAAAGCCAAGGCGCGAGGCCGCGACCGACAGCATCCGGCCCAGCTGACCGCCGCCCAGAATCCCGATCACCGCGCCGGGGGCCAGCATATCACTCATCGCTGGGCTCTTCGGGGATAGAGGCCGACAGGGCCGCGCGCCAGTCGTCCAGCCGCTGCGCCAGCGCCGGATCACCCAGCGCCAGAATGCCCGCGGCCATCAGCCCGGCATTGGCCGCGCCGGCCGCCCCGATCGCCATGGTCGCAACCGGAAAGCCCTTGGGCATCTGCACGATGGAATAAAGGCTGTCCACACCCGACAGCGCCTTGGTCTGCACCGGCACGCCGATCACCGGCACCCGGGTCTTGCTGGCCATCATGCCCGGCAGATGCGCGGCCCCGCCCGCCCCGGCGATGATCACCTGAAGGCCGCGCGCGACGGCGGTCTTGCCATAGTCCCACAGACGGTCGGGCGTGCGATGGGCCGACACGATCCTGGCCTCATAGGGCACACCAAGGTCGTCCAGAATATCGGCGGCAAGCTTCATGGTCGGCCAGTCCGACTGGCTGCCCATGATGATGCCCACTTTCACGTCCGTCATGCTGTCCTCGCTGCAAGAGAGGCGGCACTATAACCGGATCAGGGGCTTACGCAATAATGTCGGGGGTCAGTCGATCTTCGAGACTGGAAATGCGGTCTTTCAGCGTCAGCTTCTGCTTTTTAAGACGCCGGATCGTGAACTGGTCGGCCACGCCGCCCATATCCTCCAGCGCGCGGATCGCGTCATCCAGATCGCGATGTTCGCATCGCAGCACCTCCAGCTTTACGCGGAGCATGTCGTCGCTGTTCATCTCATTGGCGATGTTCATCGGCCCTCACGGCTGAGTCGGACAAGGGGCAGGACCATTAACATAGCGTTTTTCAGGGCTTCCGGGAAGGGTGGCCTTGCACAGCCCCGGCTGCTTCCCCATATCGGGATCAGGCCGCCGCATGACGGGGCCGAGGATTTCCCAGGTCGCTTGCTCAAGGACTTGCACGATGACAAAACTGACCCTTGCCTCGCATCCCTATCTTTTGGGTTTCGAGCAGCTTGAACGCCTTCTCGAACGGAACGCGAAATCCGGGAACGAAGGCTATCCGCCCTTCAATATCGAACAGACCTCCGAGCGCGGTTATCGCATCACGCTGGCCGTGGCCGGATTCTGTGACGCGGACCTGTCGATTACTGTCGAGGACCGCCAGTTGGTGATCCGTGGACGACAGGAGGACGACACCGGCGAACGTGTGTTCCTGCACCGCGGCATCGCGGCGCGCCAGTTCCAGCGCTCTTTCGTGCTGGCCGAAGGCGTCGAGGTCGCCGGCGCGACCATGGAGAACGGATTGCTTCATGTGGATCTGCATCGGGCCGCGCCCGAAACCGTTGTGCAGACGATCCGCATCGAAACATTGTAACGAGGAAAAAGGGGAAACGCGATGAACACCAAATACGATTTCATGCCCGAGGCCGAGAACAAGATCGTCTATGTGCGTCAGGTGGTCGTGGCCGACCTGCCCAAGGACGTGCAGGAACAGGCGATGGGCGCCGAGCGGATCTATGCCGTGCATGACGCGCAGGGCGAACGGCTGGCGCTGGTCAAGGACCGCAGCCTGGCCTTTATCCTGGCCCGCCAGCACGATCTGAACCCGGTCACCGTACACTGATCTGACGGCCCGGCCGAACCGGGCCGCTCTTTCTGCTTGCGGTACATTGACTTTGCGACCTTGCGTGGCGATTTACGCTACGTGAAGGGCGCGGCGGTGGATTGCATCACGCCGCGTCCCGCAGCCACCGGCGGTTCGGGTCTGCCGCAATGGAAAAATCACAATGAAGACGAGCGAAAGCTACAGCAAGCTCCAGGTTGCCCTGCGCTGGGGCGTCGTGGTGCTGATTGCGGTGAACTATGTCGTCAGCGACAACATGGGGCGCGCCTTGCAGGCGGTCCTTAAGGGCGGGGCCGTCACCGGCCTGACGCCGAAGATCCATGTCTATGTCGGTCTTGCCATACTTGCCCTTGTGGCGGTGCGGCTTGTGGTGCGTCTGATCCAGGGCGCGCCGGCCGCCGACGCGGCTGGGCCGGACCTTCTGAAGAAGGCAGTCGCAGCGGCGCATGGGCTGCTGTATCTGCTGCTGGTCGCCGTGCCCGTTCTGGGTGCCCTGACCTGGTTCGGCAGGATCGGTGTGCTGGGCGATGTGCATGTGGTCGCGATGAACGTGATGCTGGCGATCGCCGGTCTGCATGCGGCGGCGGCGCTTTACCACCATTACATCCTGAAGGATGGCGTGTTGCTGCGGATGATCCGCCCCGGACAGGCGCGCGGCTGACGCCGGAACGAAAAACGCCCCGGCGATGACCGGGGCGTTTGTCTTGTCGGGTCCGGTTGCGGCTCAGCCCGCGACCAGGCCCATCTGTTCGAGTTTCAGCAGAACCTGATGGGCGCAGTTGTCGACATCGACGCCTTCGGTCTGCAGCACCAGTTCGGCGTTTTCGGGCACATCGTAAGGGTCCGAGATGCCGGTGAACTCTTTGATCTTGCCTTCGCGCGCCAGCTTGTACAGCCCCTTGCGGTCGCGCTTTTCGCATTCCTCAAGGCTGGTCGCCACATGCACCTCGACAAAGGCGCCGTAGGCTTCGACATCCTCGCGCACCGCGCGCCGCGTCGTGGCATAGGGCGCGATCGGGGCGCAGATGGCGATGCCGCCGTTCTTGGTGATCTCGGACGCGACATAGCCGATGCGGCGGATGTTCAGATCGCGGTGCTCTTTGGAAAAGCCCAGCTCGGAGCTGAGGTTCTTGCGCACGATATCGCCGTCCAGCAGCGTCACCGGGCGGCCGCCCATCTCCATCAGCTTGACCATCAGCGCGTTGGCGATGGTCGACTTTCCCGACCCCGAGAAGCCGGTGAAGAACACGGTAAAGCCCTGCTTGGCCCGCGGCGGGCGGGTGCGGCGCAGCTCCTTGACCACTTCGGGGAACGAGAACCATTCGGGGATCTCCAGCCCCTCGGCCAGACGGCGGCGCAGCTCGGTGCCCGAGATGTTGAGCACGGTCACGCCCTCTTCGATCTCGTCGGCGGGCTCGTACTGGGCGCGCTCCTGCACATAGACCATGTGCTTGAACGGCACCATCTCGACGCCGATCTCGGCCTCGTGTTCCCTGTACAGTTCCTGCGCGTCATAGGGGCCGTAGAAATCCTCGCCCGCGCTGTTCTTGCCGGGGCCGGCATGGTCGCGCCCGACGATGAAATGGGTCACGCCGTGGTTGCCGCGGATCAGCCCGTGCCAGACCGCTTCGCGCGGGCCAGCCATGCGCATCGCCAGGCTCAGCAGGCTCATGGAGGTGGTCGCGGCCGGGTATTTGTCCAGCACCGCCTCATAGCAGCGCACGCGGGTGAAATGATCCACGTCGCCCGGCTTGGTCATGCCGACGATCGGATGGATCAGCAGGTTGGCCTGCACTTCCTTCGCGGCGCGGAAGGTCAGTTCCTGATGCGCGCGGTGCAGCGGGTTGCGGGTCTGGAACGCGACGACGCGGCGCCAGCCCAGCTTGCGGAAATAGGCGCGCAGCTCGTTCGGGGTGTCGCGGCGGGCCTTGAAATCGTAATGCACCGGCTGCTGAATGCCGGTGATCGGGCCACCCAGATAGACCGGGCCGGCATGGTTGTGCAGATAGTTGACCGCCGGGTGGGCCAGATCATCGGCGCCGAACACCTTTTCGGCCTCGCGCGCCTTGTTCGGGGTCCAGCTGTCGGTGACCGACATGATCGCCAGGATCACGCCTTCCTGATCGCGCAGGGCGATGTCCTGGCCGGGTTCGAGGCTGTCGGCGAAGGCCTGGCTGACATCCAGCGTGATCGGCATCGGCCACAGCGACCCGTCGGCCAGCCGCATGTTTTCCACGACGCCATCGTAATCGGCCTCGGTCAGGAAACCCTTCAGCGGGTAAAAACCGCCATTCATCAGAAGTTCAAGATCGCAAATCTGGCGCGGTGTCAGGTCCCAGCTGGGCAAATCGCCGGCTTCGTCCTTCAGTTTCAGCGCGCTTTCGTAAGACACGTAAAGCTCGGGGATGGGAGCGAGGTTTTTTTCCATTAGATAGGTCCTGTTTTTTAGCGGAACCAGCCCGCTGGTGGTACCGGTCAGTTCGGCGTGCAATGCGTTGTATTCGGCAAGTTTGCGGGCGAGAAATTGATCTGTGAGCCGTGCTTTTTCAGCCCCGCCCCGCGAGGTCAGCGCATAGGCGAACCTTTGACGCTTGTCCGGGCCGGAGCGTTCGCTGACCTTGATCAGACCCGCATCCGCCGCGGTGCGCAGCAAGGCATTCAGATGCCCTAGCGAAATGCCGATCGCGGCAGCCGTCGCGCGTTGCGATGCGTCTGGCGCTGTATCGAGCTGACGCAGAAGCCGGAAGAGCTGATCTTCCTCGGCCGATCTGGATTTGGTTACGGGCAGCGTCATTACAGGCGACTCAAAGTGTGTTCACCCGTGAACGCATCGCACGGATCGGGTGCGCGGCAAAGAATTAATTGTCCGGTGGGGGCGAAAATTCAGGCCGTTGCAATGCTGCAACGCAACATCCCCTTGGCCCCGTGGGGCAAAGGGAAGCGGGGCGCCAGCGACCCGAAACAGGCCGCGGTTTGCCCGCTGTGGTGAAACGGCCCTTGGGGGGTACCGGCAGCGTCGCATCCTGCCCGACGGCATTCAGGCGAAAGGCGTTGCCGGACAGGGGATCATTCCTGTTCGGCCAGCCACCGTTCGGCTTCCAGCGCGGCCATGCAGCCCATGCCGGCGCTGGTGACCGCCTGCCGGTATTTGTGATCGGTCAGATCGCCCGCGGCGAACACGCCGGGGATCGAGGTTTCGGTGCTGTCGGGCTTGGTCACCACATAGCCGCCCATGTGGGTTTCCAGCTTGTCCTTGACCAGTTCCGACGCCGGCGCGTGCCCGATGGCGATGAACACGCCCTTGCACGGCACCTCGGTAATTTCGCCGGTGTCCACATGTTTCGCGCGCACCGCTTCCACACCCATCGGGTTGTCGCTGCCGGTGATCTCGTCAATCGCGTGGTTCCACAACAGTTCGACCTTGGGGTTCTTGAACAGGCGATCCTGAAGGATCTTTTCCGACCGCAGGCTGTCGCGGCGGTGGATCAGCGTGACCTTGGAGGCGAAATTGGTCAGGAACAGCGCCTCTTCGACGGCAGTGTTGCCGCCGCCGACCACGACGACTTCCTGGCCGCGATAGAAGAACCCGTCGCAGGTGGCGCAGGCGGATACGCCGAATCCCTTGAATTTCTCCTCGGACGGCAGGTCCAGCCATTTCGCCTGGGCGCCGGTCGCAAGGATCAGCGCGTCGCAGGTATAGGTGGTGCCGCTGTCGGCGATGGCGGTGAAGGGGCGCTTGGACAGGTCCAGCGCGTTGATGTAGTCGGCGATGATCTCGGTTCCGACGGCGCGGGCGTGGGCCTCCATCTTGATCATCAGGTCGGGGCCCTGGATCTCGATCTCGCCGGGCCAGTTTTCCACCTCGGTGGTGATGGTCAGCTGGCCGCCGGGCTGGATGCCCTGGATCAGGACCGGCTCCAGCATCGCACGGGCGCCGTAAACCGCTGCGGTATAGCCCGCGGGACCCGATCCGATGATCAACAATTTGCTGTGCCGCGTTTCGCCCATGACTGACCCTTTCGAAAACCGTTCGCGCAGCATATAGCCACGCCGCGCCGCGCATGAAAGGGCGATCCCGCCGCAATGGCCCGCGCGAACCGATTTTCATAAAGTCGTCAAATGAATTGCTCAAGCGTGAAATAATATTGCGTCCAGCCCGGCCCGTGCATAGTATCTGCGAAAATTCCAGGAGCAGGCATGCAGGGTTCGAAACTCGATCCGATCGATCGAAAGATACTGGCCGAGTTGCAGGCCGACGGGCGCATGACCAATGTCGAGCTGGCCAAGCGCGTCGGCATTTCCGCGCCACCTTGCCTGCGCCGGGTGCGGACGCTGGAGGAGGCGGGCTTTATCCGCGGCTATCACGCCGATGTCGATGCGCGCGGGCTTGGCTTCGAGGTTCAGGTCTTCGCGATGGTGGGGTTGCAAAGCCAGGCCGAATCCGACCTGTCGGCGTTCGAGGAAAGATGCCGCAACTGGCCGCTTGTGCGCGAATGCCACATGCTGAACGGCGAGGTCGATTTCGTCCTCAAATGCGTGGCGCCCGATTTGTCCACCTTTCAGCGGTTCCTGACCGAACAACTGACCGCAGCCGACAATGTGGCCAGCGTGAAAACCTCGCTGGTGATCCGGTGCGCCAAGGACGACCCCGGCGTGCCTTTCGACGTGCTGGAGGCGCGGCTGGGCAAATCGTCCTAGGCGACGTTCAGCCCTTCGTATTCGAAGGCGGTCAGGCGTGGATGCGGCATCGGGCCGAAATCGGCGATGCTGCGGGCATGCGGGAACAGACCCAGGAACAGATCCCAGGTGGCCTTGTCCATCATCGTGTCGGCGCGGTCGCCGGGGTGAAAGCTTTCGACCTCGATCCCGTTGGCGCGGATGATGTGCTGGCCATGCAGCGCCAGATGATAGACCCGGACCGGGGTGGCGGGTTTGACCGAAATCATGCTGGTGCCATCGGCGAAGGCACGGGCCGGGGCAAAGGCCGCCGGGGTGCCGAACATGGTGACGCAGCCGGAATGCCGGAACAGAAGGCGCGCGCGCGGGCCAAGCATCAGATCAGACATCGGCCGGCCCAGACCGAACGTGTCGGCCGTGATCCGGGTCAGGCGCACGTCATCCTCGTTCAGGCCGGGCAGGCTGGGAAACACCATCATCGATCCCACCCACAACAGCTTTTGGGGACCGGCATCGGCGGTCAGGAGGTCCATGCCGGGGATCAGGTCCTCGATCGCGACGGGCCCCTGGAGGGTGGCGATCAGCGTTCCGCGGGCAAAGCTGGCGCAGGCGGATTCGAAATCCGGCGTGGCGGGCGCGACAGTTGAGAAATCGACATGACGGCCGACGGGTGTCAGACCGGCAACTTCGTATCGGCGCGTAAGAGGCGTTGCGCGCGAAGGTTGCCGGTCCGACGTGACCGTCGAGAGAGCGGGCAGAGCGGCCCGGGGACCCGCCGCGAAACCAGCGGCAGGGAGGCGAGGGTGCGACATGCGAACAGTCCTTCAGGTCCGGTCACATCTGCATCGGCCCCCACCGAAAACTTGCAGACGAAATAATAACTAACCCGGATTTGCCTTATTTCCCGGGGGGCTGTCAAAGGAATCTCATCTTTGCCGCCGGGCCGCCGGGCAATCCCGCTTTTGTGCGTGGTATTGTTTCGCGGCGACGGCCAGTTCTGCCACATTTGCCCAAAGCCGCCAGCGAATCAAAAACCCCCCGTGCCGGTCAGCACGGGGGGCGAAAAAATCTGTCGGGGCCGCAAGCGCCGGTGGGCGAAGGTCAGGCGCGGGCGGCGTGCATGGCCTTGGCCGGTCGGGCGCGGGTCGGGCGCGTGCCGCGGGCCCAGGGCAGGGCGGCGGTTTTCTTGGTGCTTTCTGCCAGAATCGAGGTCATCCAGCGGCGCTTCGTTTTCATCTCACACACTCCCGTTCTTCCGCCAGGCCGCCCGTGATGGGCGGGCCTGTATATTTCACATGTCCTTTGGCCGTGACCGGCCTCATTGCGTAATCTGGCGCGGCAATGGGGCGGTGCTGTGACGCGGAATGTGTCCTTTCGCGGTCATCATGCGGTGGAATTGTGGCGAACGGTCCGGTGCGCCTAAAGCCGGATCACCGAAATCAGGCGGCCGTAATCGGCCTCGCCCGCATGGGTGGCGCGGCGATAGGAAAAGAATCGGTCGGGGTCGGAATAGGTGCAGTGGCGGGTCCATTCGGCCTGTCCGATCCCGGCCGCGCGCAGTCGGTGCAGCCCGAAGGCGGGCAGGTCGAACAACATCCTGTCGCCCGTGCCGCCGGC
Source organism: Actibacterium sp. D185-2 (assembly GCF_054954595.1). NCBI lineage: Bacteria > Pseudomonadati > Pseudomonadota > Alphaproteobacteria > Rhodobacterales > Roseobacteraceae > Actibacterium > Actibacterium sp. D185-2. The sequence continues at coordinate 128,961 of NZ_JBPWNX010000004.1, read as the reverse complement.
GAAAAAGCGGCTGTTGTCGGGGTCATCGGCCAGGAAGGCATCAAGGAATTCGGGGCCGACCTCATAGGCACGCTGGCTGATGCAGGGGCCGATCACCGCCACCGTGTCGGCCCGATCGGCGCCCAGCGTCTCCATCGCGTCCAGCGTCGCCTCCAGCACCCCGTCCAGCGCGCCGCGCCAGCCGGCATGGGCCGCGCCGATCACGCCGGCCCGTGCGTCGGCGAACAGCACCGGCTGGCAATCGGCGGTCAGAATCGCCAGCGCCACGCCCGGTGTGGCGGTAACGGCGGCATCGGCGCGGGGCTTTTGGTCCAGCGGCCCCTGCACATGGGCCACATCGGCGGAATGAACCTGATTGATATGGATCAGCGTCTCTAGGCCGACCTCCATCGCGTCGGCCACGCGGGTGCGGTTGATCTGCACCGCCTCGGCCAGATCCGTTGAACCGGGCCCGCAGTTCAGCCCGTGAAACACCCCCGAAGACGCCCCGCCGCGTCGGGTGAAAAATCCGTGGCGCAGCGGCAACAGCGCGTCGGAGGTCAGAATTTCCAATGTCATGGCGCGAATCCCGGTGGGGTTGGCGCGCCCCTGGGCAACAGGGCGAGCGTTTTGAAGAGCGTTCCCATTTCCTGCGGGTGGGTCAAGCGGCGATGCGCGGCGACGTGGCTTTCCAGCGCCGGACCGCTCAGATCGCGGGCCAGGGCCAGGGCCTGGGCGCGGGCGGTGATGCCCAAGCGTTCCAGAAACACGCCTTGCGGGGTCAGGGGCGCGTGGGTCACGCCGGTTGCGGCCTGTGCCAGCGCCTCGAAATCCACATGGGCGGTCAGATCGGCCTCGCCCGGCATGGCCAGCGGATCGACGGGTTGATGCCGGTGCAGCGCCTGAAACGTGTCGCCCAGGGAATGCCAGCCGCCATAGTCGATGATCAGCGCGCCGCCGCCCTGCGCCGCGATTCGGCTGGCGATCTCGGCCATGACCGGGGCGGCGGCGGGGCAGGTTTCCACCACATCGCCTGGCCGCGTGTCGGCCAGCCGGTGGTCCAGCGCCGCGATCGGGGCCGGTGCGGACAGGCCGAACCGCAGCGCGCCGTCGCGCACCGCCACCTGCCGTTCGCGCCAGCCCTTGGCGTCGCGCTGGAACTGGCGGATCGGCAGGGCGTCGAAAAATTCGTTCGCGACCAGAAACAACGGTGCCTCGGGCAGATCGGCGGAATGATCCAGCCAGATCACCGGCAGATCGCCCAGCGTGTCGCGCTGCACACGGCGCAGGGTCGCCGATGCCTCGACCAGATGCAGCCGCGCGGCGGCGTGAAATCCCGGAACCGCGCGCGTGACCCGCCAGATATCGGCCATCAGCGTGCCGCGCCCCGGCCCGATCTCGACCAGGGTAAACGGCGCGGGGGCCCCCTGATCGAGCCAGATTTGCGCCAGGCACAGGCCTACCATTTCGCCGAACATCTGGCTGATCTCGGGGGCGGTGGTGAAATCGCCGTCCGCCCCGAACGGATCGCGGGTGGCGTAATAGCCGTGCTGCGGATGCAGAAGGCATTCGGCCATGAAATCGGCCAGGGTGATCGGCCCGGTGGCGGCGATGCGGCGGGCCAGGATATCGGCCAGCGGGGTCACGCCCGGCGCCGCGCAATCAGGATCAGAGCGATCCCCAGCGCGACCATCGGCAGTGACAGCAGTTGACCCATGGTCACGCCGACCCCATGCCAGTGCAGCGCGAATCCGATCGGGTTGTCGGGGCTGACGAACTGAAAATCCGCCTGCCGGAAATATTCGACACAGAACCGCGCCAGACCATAACCCAGAAAGAACGCCCCGGCGGTCTGTCCCGGCACCCGCAGCCAGCCCCGGCGATAGACCAGATAAAGCAGCACAACCCCCAGCAGCAGCCCCTCAAGCCCGGCCTCGTAAAGCTGCGAGGGGTGGCGCGGCACGCCCGCCGGATCGGTCGGAAAGATCATCGCCCAGGGCACATCGGTTTCGCGGCCCCAAAGTTCGGCATTGACGAAATTGGCCAGCCGGCCAAAGAACAGCCCCGGCGGCGTCGCCAGCGCCAGCGCGTCCGCCGCCGACATCAGCACCACGCCCTGTTTGCGGCAAAACAGGATCAGCGCGACCATCACCCCGATCAGCCCGCCGTGAAACGCCATGCCGCCATGCCACAGCATCGGAATTTCCAGCGGGTTCTGCAAATAATAGCCGGGCTTGTAGAACAGCACGAAGCCCAGCCGCCCGCCCAGGATCACGCCCAGGATCACCCAGGTCAGCAGTTCCTCGACCTGTGTGGCCGTCATCGGTGCCCGCGCGCCGGGCCACAGCCGGTCGGTCCTGACCAGCCGCACCACCAGCCGCCAGCCCAGCAGCAGCCCCACCATATAGGCCAGCGCGTACCAGCGCAGCGCCAGCTCGAAACCGAAGACCGAGATCGAAAAGATCTCGGGGCTGATATCGGGATATTTCAGGATCGCTTGCATGTCTGCCTCTTGCCCGTTGCCCGGCGGCGAAGTCAACCTTGAGCTTGCCGCCCCCGAGGCCCATATAGGGAAGGAGTGTAACGCCGGAGGGGACAATGCAGACCCGCAACAAGTTTTTCGACGATATGTCCCAGCTGATGACCAACGCCATGGGCGTGGCCCAGGGCGCCAAGGACGAGGCCGAGACCGCCTTCAAGGGGATGGTCGACCGCTGGCTGGCGGATCGCGATTTCGTAACGCGCGAAGAATTCGACGCCGTGCGCGCCATGGCCCAGAAAGCGCGCGAAGAAAACGAGGCGCTGAAGGCCCGGATCGCGGCGCTGGAAGACGACGCAGACGCCTGAGGGGCGGTCGATTCGATCAGACAGGCCGCGTCCGGCGGGGCGCGCCTTTTGCGTTCTGACTTTCGTTCGGGCGGCGGAGAATCCGCGCGTTACCAGAAATTACATTGCGCACATCAAGGATCACGCTGCGGCTGCTAGCCCATGGGCATATCGGCGCGGGTTGCGCCGATCCAACGTAAGCCCGGGGCCCAAGGCCCCTTGTCCCGCTCACGGAACGGCCCCGGGCTTATTCATCATGAACGGAGCGAATGATGTTTCATATTCCAAGAAACCTTGCCGCCGCCGCCGCGGTGGCCCTGCTGGCTGCAAGTGCGGTGCCGGTCCATGCGCAAAGCGGCACGATGCCCGAGATGACCAGCGAACAGCGCAGCCAGATGCGCGCCATCGGCCGCGCCTGCCGCAAGGACATCAAGACCTATTGCGCCAACGCCCCGCGCGGCGACGGTGGCATTCTGGCCTGTCTGGAGGCGAACGCCGCGCAGGTGTCCCCCGACTGCACCACGATGATCCCGCAGGCCCAGGCGCTGCTGGCCGAGCTCAACGGCACCACGACCGAAACCGGCGAAACTGGCGAAGCGGCGACCACCGGCAACTAGGGTGTGCGACGGTTTCGAACTCTCGACACGAAAGCCCCGCGGCCTTGAAGGGCGGCGGGGCTTTCTTTTGGTGCGGTTCCCGGGCCGGGATCGGGGCCCCGAAATCAGGGATTGACGCTCAGCCAGCGGGTGCGGTTGACGCTGCGCCCGTTGCTGCCTTCGGTCGTCACCGTCTTGGTGCCGGTGCCATCGGCATAGCTGCGCTGGGTGGTGCTGCTGACGCTGTTATTGGCGCCCGACGCGGTGGCCGATTTTTCGCAGCTTGCGCCGCCGGTGCCGGTCGTGGCGCAGGTGGTGGTGCTGTTGTGGGTGACAGTCTGGCCGCTGTTGGTGGTGGCGGTGCCGCTGCTGGTATAGGTGCCGGTCGCCGCGTCATAGCTGCCGGTGCTGTCGCGGGTAACGCCGCGGCCGTTGCTGCCCTGGATCGTGGATGAGCGGCTGATGCCGTCGGCCAGGGCGCCGGTGGCCGTCAGGGTCAGGCACAGGGCGGCGCCAAGGGCGGGGATAAGCGGGGTGCGGGTCATTGTGGTTTCTCCTGTCTGTGGGGCTGGGGTGGGATTGGGTCAGTGGGCGACGCCCAGAACCGCGCGGACTTCGCGGGCCTTGGCGCGGATTTCCTTGCGGGTGATCATGTCATCGCCATCGGCGTCGATCACGTCGAAGCCCTGTACGAAATTCTGCACGAATTCCGTTTGGGTCAGGGTTCCGTCGCCGTTGGCGTCGAGCATGGCAAACCGGGCGGTGGCCATGTTCACCACCTCGGTCTGCGAGATTTTGCCGTCGTCATCGGCATCCACCGGCATCATGGTCTGCGCGGCGGCGGTGCCGGCGATGACGGTCAGCGCCAGCGCCAGGGGGGACAGTTTGATCGGCATCGGGTCCTCCATCGGGTGTCTTTCGATGGGGTCAACATGGCGTGTGCGCGTAAGCCGGGAATTTGCGGTGTGAAACGCTTTGTAAAGAATTGTAAGTGGGCGCTGTGGCATCTTCCGGCGGGGCGGGGCGCTGCTGTAGGCTTCGGCCATGGAGTTGAAACAGCATATCGCCATCGTCGAGGACGAGCCCGAGATCCGCGCCATGGTTGCCGCCATGCTCGAGGAAGAGGGATATGCCGTCTCGCCGCTGTCGGGCGGGGCCGAGCTTGACCGCCTGCTGGCGCGCGCCAATCCCGATCTGGTGGTGCTGGATCTGATGCTGCCGGGCGAGGACGGGCTGTCGATCTGCCGCCGGCTGACGGCGCGGGGCGGGCCGCGCATCCTGATGCTGACCGCGCGCGGCAGCGATATCGACCGGATCGTCGGGCTGGAACTGGGCGCCGACGACTACCTGCCCAAACCCTTTAACCCGCGCGAGTTGCTGGCGCGTGTGCGCGCGGTGCTGCGGCGTGGTCACGCGCCCGCCGGGCCGGACCGGCAGATCGCCGAATTCGCCCACTGGCGGCTTGATTTCAGCGCCCGCACCCTGACCGAACGCGCCACGGGCCGGCATGTGGACCTGTCGTCCGGGCAATTCGACCTGCTGGCCTTTTTCGTGCAGCATCCGGGCCGGGTGCTGAACCGCGATCAGCTGCTCGACGGCACCCGTGGCCGCATGACCAACCCGTTCGACCGGGCGATCGACGTGCAGGTGTCGAAGCTGCGCCGCGCCTTGGGCGACGATCCGGGCCGCCCGCAGGTGATCAAGACGGTGCGCGGCGGCGGCTATATGCTCAGCGTGCCGGTGCAGCGGGGCCTGGCATGAGGCGGCTGGGCCTGACCGGGCGTCTGATCCTGCTGCTCGGGCTGGCCTTCGTGTCGCTTCAGGGGATCATGACCACCGCCTATCTGACCGAGCGCCGCAGCGCCGCGCCTACCGATCTGTGGCTGCCCTATCCCGATCAGCTTGCCGCGATGGTGGCGCTGTTCGAACAGGCCGATCCGGCCGGGCGCGACCTGCTGCTGCGCGCCTTCAGCGATGGCAACCTGTTGCTGCGGATCGCGGCATCGGCCCCGGAAACCGCCGGGGTGGCGGGTGATCTGGGCATGCCCGCCGCAACCGCCCGGCTGCGCAGCTATTCGCAGGTTTTCAAGGGGCGCGCGGTCAACGTGGCCGTCGCCGCCGATTACGCCGATACGCCCTTCGCCCGCCTCCGGGGCTTCATGAATCCGGGGCGGGTGCGGGTCAGCGTTGCGCTGGACGACGGCACCTGGCTGGTGCTGCAGCGTCAGGGCGGCGGCACCCTGACGCTGGGCGGGCTGCCGGTCGGGCAGGTGGGCGGGTTCATGGGCACATTCGTGGCGTTTCTGGTCATTTTCGCGGTCTGGCGCGAGATGCGGCCGCTGCGCCAGCTGCGCAGTGCCGCGGCCGAGTTCGGCGACAGCCTGCTGCCGCGCCCTGTTCCGCCCACGGGGGCCGCCGATCTGCGCGAACTGATCCTGGCCTTCAATGCGATGCAGGGCCGGATCGCGCGGCTGGATCAGAACCGCACCGACATGATCGCGGCCATCGCCCATGACATCCGCACGCCGCTGACCCGGCTGCGGCTGCGGCTGCGCGGGCTGGACCCCGGATTGCAGGCCGACGCCGAGCGCGACATCGAAGAGATCAGCCGCATCTCGGACGAAGCGGTGCGCTTTGCCACCGCCGGGCTGGCCACGCTGGATCAGAAGGTCGATCTGGCGCAACTGCTGCGCGGGCTGGCGCGGCATGACGCGGTGTTGGTCCGGATCAACGCGCCGCTGGGCGGCACCGCGATCACCGGCAATTCCGAACTGATGGCGCGATGCTTCGACAATCTGGTGTCAAATGCGATGCACCATGCCGATCGGTGCGAGGTCACCCTGACCGCCCGGCCCGGCGCGCTGGTGGTGACGGTGGACGATGACGGGCCGGGCATCGCGCCGGGCGACCGGATGCGGCTGCTGCAACCGTTCGAACGCGGCGAGGCATCGCGCAACCGGGCCACCGGCGGCACCGGGCTGGGCCTGGCGCTGGCCGACCGGATCGTGCGGCGCCATGGCGGTCAGCTGCATCTGGAACAGGCCGATCTGGGCGGGCTGCGCGTGCGGCTGGTGTTCGCGTCGGTCTGACCTTAGCCCCGGTTGGCCTGCGCGCGCCGCCGCGTTGTGGCGTCGTGGTCGATTGCCAGCGGCGCCCCGGTCAGCACCACCCCGAACCCGTCGCGGGCCTGATCCGCACTGCACCGGCCCAGCCGCACGTCTTCCAGCACCGCCTCGGGCGCGCGGGTGAACGGGTCGCCATAGCCGCCACCGCCCGGCGTGCGCACGTGCACCCGGTCGCCGGGCTGCAACGCGATGTCCTGTTCCTTTGACAGATGCGCGGGCGTATAGGCCACGCCACCGCGCCAGACGGTGACCTCGTTCACCGCGCCGTCGCCGCCGCCCAGCACGCCCTGCGGGCCGAAGCGGCCATGATCCATCACGAAACTGGCCCGCGCCGCGCCGCGGCGCAGCTCCAGCGCGTAATCGAGCCCGAACCCGCCGCGATGCCGCCCCGTGCCGCACGACCCTTCGCGCAGCGCGTAATGGTGGTACAGCACCGGAAAGGCCTGCTCCATGATTTCGACCGGCGGGGCCTTGGAAATGCCGATGGTCGAGCAGCCGTTGCTCAGCCCGTCGTGATCGGCATTGCCGCCATAGCCGCCGCCCGACAACTGATACATCACGAAATCGCGCCCCGTGGCCGGATCGTGCCCGCCCAGTGCGAAATTGCCGCTGGTACCGGCGGGCGCGGCGGTGACGCGGTCGGGCAGGGCGGGGACCAGGGCGGCGAACACCGCCTCGGCGATCCGCTGGCTGACCTCGGCGGCACAGCCCGACACCGGGCGCGGATAGCGCGCATCCAGAAAGGTGCCCGCGACCCCGGTCACCTGTAACGGCTCGAACGCGCCGGCACTGATCGGCACTTCGGGGAAGATGTGACGCATCGCCAGATAGACCGAACTGAGCGTGGTCGCCAGAACCGAATTCATCGGCCCCGTGCAGGGCGCGCTGGAGCCGGTGAAATCGAAATTCAGCGTTTCGCCGGCGCGGGTCACGCACAGGCGGATTTCCAGCGGTTCATTCACCACGCCGTCGCTGTCGATCCAGGCGGTGGCCGGATAGCGGCCCTCGGGGATGTCGGCGATGAAGCTGCGCATCTGCGCCGCCGCCCGCTGGCGCAGCTCGGCTATGGCGTCGCGCACTGTGTCGTCGCCATAGCGATCAAGCAGGGCGTTCAGCCGCTCTTCGCCCACCATCAGCGCGGCGGCCTGTGCTTTGACATCCCCGATCCGTTGATCGGCCACCCGGATGTTGGAACAGATGATCGCATAGATTTCGTCGTCCAGCACACCTTGCTTGAACAGCCGAACGGGCGGCAGGCGCAGCCCTTCCTGTTCCACACTGGTGGCCGAGGCCGAAAACCCGCCGGGGACCGCGCCGCCGGTATCGGGCCAGTGGCCGGTATTCGACAACCAGCAAAAGATTTCGCCGTCCCGATAAAACGGCCGGGCAAAGCGCACATCCATCAGGTGGGTGCCGCCCAGATAGGGGTCGTTGACGATATAGATGTCACCCGGTTGCGGCGGCACGGCGCGGCCCTCGGCGATCATCTCGATCAAGGTGCGGGTCGAATACTGCATCGTGCCGACAAAGACCGGCAGCCCGCCCGCGCCCTGCGCGATCAGCGCGCCGTCATCGGCGGCATAGATTCCGTCCGAGCGGTCGTTGGCCTCGGCGATCACGGGGGAAAAGGCGGCGCGCGAAAAGCTCAGGTCCATCTCGTCGCAGACCTGTTGCAGGCCGGCCTGAATGACCGACAGGGTGATCGGGTCGATACTCATGCTGCACCTTTGATCGTGATGATGATGTTGCCGTCCGCGTCGCCGGTGGCCACGTCGCCCGGCTCGATCAGCACGGTGGTGTCCATCTGCTCGACAATGGCGGGGCCGGTCAGGGCGAAATCGCGGGGCAGGTGATCGCGCCAGTAGACCGGCGTCGTGTGCCATGTGCCATCGAAAAAGGTCTGGCGCGTCTCGGTCTGTGCTTCGGCCAGCGTCGGTTTGCGCCCGGCCGGGTCGATCAGCGTCGACAGATCCAGCGCCGCGCGTTCCCCGATGACCGAACAGTTGGCATTGACCACGGTGGCGCGGATCTGGGCCAGCTCGACCCGGAAGCGGCGGAAATAGGTTTCCTCGAACCGTGCGCGCAGGCTGTCGCGGTCGATCCGGGGGCCGTCCAGCGGCACCCGCAGCAGATGGGTCTGGCCGACGAATTGCATATCGACGCTATAGAGCCGCTTCAGGGTGCGGATCTCGATGTTTTCCTTGCCGATCAGCGCCTCGCCTTCACGGGTCTGGTGGGCAAAGACATCGTGCAGGCGGGCCATGTCCAGCCCCTCCAGCGGGGCGTTCAGCGTACTGACGAAATCGTGCCGCAGATCGGCCACGACGCAGCCCAGTGCATTGGTGATGCCGGGGCGGCAGGGCACCAGCACGCGCGGCACCCCCAGTTCGCGCGCCAGCGCCGTGGCGTGCAGCGGCCCCGCGCCGCCAAAGGCCAGCAGCGCGAAATCGCGCGGATCCGCGCCCAGCGACACCGAAACCATGCGGATCGCGCCAGCCATCTTGATATTGGCCAGCCGGATCACGGCCTCGGCCGCGCCGGTGGCATCCAGCCCCAGTTCCGCGCCCAGCCGATCCTCGAACGCGTGGGCGACATCGGCCACGCTTATCCCGCCCTCGACCGATTTCAGCTTGGCCGGGTTCAGCCGGCCCAGCAGCAGATTGGCGTCCGATATCGTGGGTTCGGTCCCGCCGCGCCCGTAACAGATGGGCCCCGGCACGGCGCCCGCGCTGTGCGGCCCGACCTCCAGCAACCCCGCCGCGTTGACCCGCGCGATCGAGCCGCCCCCCGCGCCCACGGTGCGCACATCGACCATCGGTACATGGATCGGCATGGCATATTCAATCTCGATCTCGTTCGACACCGACGGTTCCGCCCCCCGGATCAGCGCCACATCGGTCGAGGTGCCGCCCATGTCATAGGTGATCAGGTCCGACATTCCCGCCCGCCGCCCGGTATAGGCCGCCGCCATCACCCCAGAGGCCGGGCCGGACATGACGGTTTTCGCGGCCTCGCGCGACACCAGTCGCGACGACACCATGCCGCCATTGCCGTTCATCACCAACAGCTCGCCACCATACCCGCCCTGTTCCAGCTCTTCGACCAACCGGCGGATATAGCGTTCCAGCAAGGGCTGGACCGAGGCGTTGACGGCCGCGGTCACCCCGCGCTCGAACTCGCGGCTTTCGGACAGCAGGGCGTGGCCCATCGTGATGTGATCGTTGGGCCAGAATGCGCGCAATATCTCGGCGGTGCGCAACTCATGCGCGGGGTTGGCATAGGCGTGCAGGTAATGCACCACGACCGACACGCAGCCCGCCGCCAGCAGCGCCCGGCCGGCATCGGCCACCGCGGCCTCGTCCAGCGGGGTGACGACCTGACCGGCGGCGTCCATCCGTTCGGGCACGTCCAGCCGCAGGTCGCGCGGGATCACCGGCGTGAATTCACCCTTCATGCCATAAGGGTGCGGCCGGGTGCGGCGGCCCAGTTCCAGAACGTCGCGGAACCCGGCGGTGGTGATCAGCCCGGCGCGGCTGAGCTTTCGCTCCAGCACCGCGTTGGTGGTGGTGGTGGTGCCGTGCACGATCAGATCGATGGCGCGCAGATCGGCCCCGGCCTCGTCCAGTGCGGCCAGAACCCCGAAGGCCTGATTGTCCAGCGTGCTGGGCACCTTGGCCAGCCGGACCTGGCCGGTGGCCTGATCCAGCAGGATAAGATCGGTGAAGGTGCCGCCGACATCGACGCCCACAATCTGGCCTGTCGCTGATCCGCCCATGAGTCGCATGTCCTTTTGCGATGAGAAACTGTTGGTGTGCAAATGATTTGTCCGTGCCGGGCAAAAGTCAACGCGCCTGTGCGGCGTCTTGGATGTTTCCCCGGCGCGAAAAATGCCGGATGCTGACATCATGACACGATTGCTCCGCCTGCTGCCTGCGGCCTTTATGGTCGCCCTTGCGCCCGCCCGCATTGCCCACGCCCACGCCACCGAGGGCGGGTTTGTGCTGTTGTTGCCCACGACCTTTTACATCGCGGGGGGCGTGGCCAGTGTGCTGCTGACGGTGATCCTGGTCTCGGCCCTGCCGGACCGGATGGCGCTGGGCCTGTTCCGGCCGCTGGCGCTGATCCGCAGCCGGGGTTTCAGCGCGCCCGCCTGGGTCAGCCTGTTGTCGTTTCTGGTGCTGACGGCGCTGGTCGCGGCGGGCTGGGCCGGGTCGCATAATCCGATGCACAACCCGCTGCCACTGGCGGTCTGGAGCCTGTGGTGGGTCGGTTTTGTCACCTTGCAGGGCGTGCTGGGCGATCTGTGGCGCTGGGTCAACCCGTGGACCGGACCCTATACACTGCTGCAGCGCCTGTTTGGCCTGCACCGGCTGGCGGTGCTGCCCGGCTGGGTCGGCCACTGGCCCGCGCTGATCACCTTTCTGGGGTTTGCCGCCGTGCTGCTGGCCGATCCGTCGCCATCCGACCCGGACCGGCTGGCGCCGATGGTGGCGGGATATTGGGCGCTGCATTTCGCGGGGCTGGTGGTGTTCGGCCCGAAATGGCTGCGCCGCTGCGAAGGGCTGAGCGTGCTGTTGCGCAACTATGCCTCGGTCGCGCTGTTCGGCAAGTCCGGCGGGCGCTGGCGCGTCGGGCTGCCCGGCTGGCAGATTCTGTGCCGCCGCGCGCCGCCCCCGGGGCTGGCGGTGTTCATGGTCGTGATGCTGGCGGTGGGCAGCTTCGACGGGCTGAACGAAACCTTCTGGTGGTTTGGCCGGCTGGGCATCAACCCGCTGGAATTTCCCGGCCGCTCGGCGGTGATCGGGCCCAATCTGATCGGTCTGCTGGTGGCGGTCGTGCTGCTGGTGGCGGTTTTTGCGCTGGCGGTTCAGGCCGGGCTGCGGCTGGCGGGGGCGCGGGGCATGTTCGCCCAAGGGTTTCGCAGCTTTGCGCCGGCGATCCTGCCGATCGCGCTGGGCTATCATTTCGGCCATTACCTGCCCAGCCTTCTGGTCGAGGGGCAATATGCGCTGTTGACCGCGACCGACCCGCTGGACCGGGGCGCCGATCTGCTGGGTCTGGGCGAGTTCTATGTCACCACCGGCTTTTTCAACACCCAAGCTACGGTGCGCGCGATCTGGCTGTCGCAGGCGGGCGCGGTGGTGCTGGGGCATGTTCTGGCGATCCTTTTATCCCACGCTTTGGCGGTACGTCTTTTCAGTTCGCACAGAAAAGCGGCGCTTAGTCAGATACCTTTGGCAACATTCATGGTTCTTTACACGCTTTTCGGGCTTTGGCTGCTGGCGTCGCCACGCGGCGTGTGACGTAAAGGGAAAAAAGTTGGACAAAACATATGTGTGCATACAGACTGATCCACAGAACATCCAATAAAAGACCGATCAAATCCACCAACAGGGATCTGTTTCATGTCCGACTCCAAAACGACCCCCAACTCACCGTCGCGCCGCAAGGCCCTGAAAACGCTGGCTGTTGGCGCCGGGGCCGCTGCCGGCGCCACGGCGCTGCCGATGTGGGCGCGTTATGCGCAGGCGCAAACCTCTGAACCGATCCGCATCGGGTTCCAGATGCACGCAACCGGCATCGGTGCGTCCTACGGGCGCTGGTACGACCGCACCACCCAGGCCGTCGTCAAGCAGATCAACGACGCCGGCGGCATCAATGGCCGCCCGGTCGAGATTGTGACCGAAGATGACGGTACCGACCCCAAGCGCGGCGCCGAAATCGTCGAGAAATTCGCCACTCAGCACAACTGCGATCTGGCGTTTGGAACACTGTTCAGCCATGTGGTGATCGGGTCGGCCCCGCGTGCGGGCGAACTGAAACTGCCCTATTTCGTGGTGTCCGAAGGGCATCACGTTGCCTCGGGGATGCTGAACCGCTGGACCATCCAGCCCGGCATCACCGATGTGAAAAGCCAGGTGCAGGCGATGGCGCCTTTCGTGGCCGAAAACCTGGGCAAGAAGGTCACGATGATCTATCCCGATTTCGCCTTCGGCCATGACCACCGCGATTATTTCTCGGCCGCGATCGAGGCGCAGGGCGGCGAGGTGGTGGCCAAGATTGCGATCCCGCCGGCGGAAACCTCGTTCACCAAGTATTTCCCCAAGATTCCGCGCGACACCGAGGTGATCTATCACGTCATGGTCGGCCCTGCCGTGCTGACCTTCGTCAAGGAGATGGGCGAATTCTTCGGCCCCAACGCGCCCGAGATTTTCGGCTTCATCGACAGTCTCGAAGCGGTCGATCTGTCCAGCCCCGGCCTGGAGTTCCTGGAAGGCACCTATTTCTGGGAAGGCATGCCGCGTTACGCCCAGCCCGATCAGACCGAGTATGACAAGCAGTATCGCGCCGCCATCGGTGTCGATGAAAACGGCGCCTCGGTCAGCGACCCCAAGGACGTGTCGACCTATGCCCACATGTTCGGCTGCTGGGAAACCATGTATGTCATCAAGGCAGGCATGGAGGCTGCGGGCTATACCGGGCCCAAAGACCGCGCCGCGCTGATCGAGGCGGTCGAGGCGATGACCGATATGCCGTTGTCTAACGAGCATCCGCAGGGCGCCAAGCTGTTCAACGGCAAGACCCATCAGGTGTTCGGCCCGCAATACATCTCGAAGGTCACGGACGGAAAGCTGCTGGTCGCGCATACCGCGTCGATCGAGGACACGCTTTATCCCGACGAGGTCGATTACACGACGCAATCCTTCTGAGCGAACAGGCCTCGGGCGCATTCCCGCGCCCGAGGCCGCGTCTGGCGCGGGAATCGCATGGAATTCGGACCCTATCTTGTTCTGGCCTCGCTTGAGGGCGCGGTGCTGGCTGCGGTGCTGGCGCTGATGGCGTCGGGGCTGAGCCTGGTCTTCGGCGTGATGCGCGTGGTCAATGTCGCGCATGGCGAGTTTTACATGCTGGGCGCGGTTCTGGCCTGGTGGGTGACCTCGTTCATCGGCGGCGGCCCGGCGCTGGCCTTCGTGGCCGCGCTGATCTTGGCGCCGCTGATCGTGGGGGTAATCGCCGCGCTTGCCGACATGACGGTGCTGAAACATCTGGATTACGACCCCGAGCGCACGATCGTCGCCACGATCGGGCTGTTGTATATCCTGCAGCAGGTCACGCTGATGACCTATGGCCCCGATGCACGCCCGGTGGCGCCGCCGTTCAACGCCCGGATCGCGCTGCCCTGGGTCGAATTCGTCGAGGGTCGGATGCAGATGTTCTGGCCCTGGGGGCTGAGCATCACCAGCTACAAGCTGTTCGTCATCGGCGCCGCTGCCGCCGTGCTGCTGGGGATCTGGGCGATGATGGCCAAAAGCCGGATCGGCCTGCTGATGCGCGCGACCCAGCTTGACCGCGAAACCGCGCAGGCCTTCGGCATTCCGGTGGAACGGGTCTATGCGCTGGTCTTCGGGATCGGGGCGGCGCTGGCGGCGTTGGCCGGTGTGCTGATCGTGCCGATCCAGCAGGCGCATTACCTGATGGGGGGCGAGGCGCTGCTGCTGTCGTTTATCGTGGTGATCATCGGCGGGTTGGGCAGCATGGCGGGCACCGTCATCGCTGCGATCCTGATCGGGATGAGCGACGGTATCATCTCGGTCTTCTTTTCGCCGACGCTGGCCAAGATCATCGCCACGCTTCTGGTGGCCTTCGTGCTGGTGTTCCGCCCGCAGGGCCTGTTGGGAAAACCGGCAAGATGAGCGAAACCGCCAAGGTTATCACCCTGCATGTGGGGCTGGTGGCGCTGCTGTTCGCGCTGAATTTCGTGCTGCCGGCCTATCACCACGGCAATCTGGCGCGGGTGATGGTGCTGGCCACCTATGCGATCGGCTATAACGTCATGTTCGGCTATACCGGGTTGCTGAGCCTGGGCCACGCGATGTTCTTTGCCGCCGGCATGTACGGCATGGGGCTCAGCATCCGGCATCTGGGATTTGCGCCCGCGCCCGCGCTGCTGGCGGGTATTGCGTCGGGCCTTATGCTGTCGCTGGTGGTGGGGGTGCTGGCGCTGCGGACGACCGGGGTGGCCTTCATGATCGTGACGTTGATGTTTTCGCAGGCGGTATATCTGACGATCCTGCTGTTCGGCGAATATACCCGCGGTGACGAGGGGTTCGTGATTCAACAGGCCGAACGGATCATGGCCGGAATCGATCTGAGTGATCCGGTCAACCGCTACATGGCGGCGCTGCTGATCTTTGCGGTCTGTCTGTTTGCCACGCTTTGGCTGATGCGGCGGCCCACGGGCAAGGTGCTGGTCGCGATCCGCGAGAATGAGGAACGCGCGCAGTTGCTGGGCTATGACGTGTTCCGGCACAAGTTGGCGGCGGTGGTGATTTCGGGCACGATCTCGGCCACGGCCGGGGCGGGCTACGGGCTGCTGTTCGGCTATGCCGGGGCCAGCTTCGCCACGGTGCAATATTCGATCTTTCCGCTGCTGTGGGTGCTGCTGGGCGGGGCGGGCACGGTGATCGGACCGTTCATTGGAACGCTGTTCATGTTCTATCTGATCGACCTGTCCAGCGGGATCACCAGCGCCTATATGCTGATCGCGGGGGTGGCGCTGGTGCTGCTGACGCTGTTCGCGCAACAGGGGCTGGCGGGCGAGCTGCGCAAGCGGCTGTGGCGGTGGCTGCCATGACGGTGCTGTTGTCCACCCGTGGCCTGTCGCGCAGCTTCAACGGGTTGCGCGCGGTGCATAATGTGGATTTCGACCTGCCCGAGGGCCAGATCCGCGCGCTGATCGGCCCCAATGGCGCGGGCAAGACCACCTTTGTCAGCATGTTGATCGGGCGCATCGCGCCCAGCGACGGGCGGGTGAAATTCGATGGCGCCGACATCACCGATCTGCCCGCGCATAAGCGGGTGGCGCGCGGCATGGCCTATACGTTTCAGATCACCTCGGTCTTTGCCGATCTGACGTTGCGCGAAAACGTGGCGCTGGCGGCGCGGCGGCGGCTGGGGCGCGACCGGGCCGCAGTGACGCGCGAGGTGGACGCCGCCCTGGCCCGGGTCGGGCTGGCGGGCTATGCCGGTCAGGTGGCCAGCGATCTGAGCTATGGCCATCAGCGCCTTCTGGAGGTCGCGATGGGCATCGCCCAGAAACCCCGGCTGCTGATCCTGGACGAGCCCACCCAAGGGCTGGCCGACAGCGAAATCGCCGAGTTCAAGGCGTTGATCCGGGCACTGTCGGGCGAAACCACGGTTCTGCTGATCGAGCATAACATGAGCGTGGTGATGGAGATGGCCGATTACGTCACGGTCCTGAATTTCGGCGAGATTCTGGCCGAAGGCACCCCGGCCGAGATTCATGCCAATACTGCGGTGCAGACCGCCTATCTGGGCACGGGGGTGGGTTGATGCTGCAGATCAAGGGCATCGATGTGGCCTATGGCCCGGCGCAGATCCTGCGCGGCCTGTCGCTGGAGGTGAACGCGGGCGAAATCGTCTGCCTGCTGGGCCGCAACGGTGCGGGCAAGACCACCACGATGAAGGCGATCATGGGGCTGTTGCCGCTGAAGGCGGGGCGGATCCTGCTGGATGGCACCGATCTGGGCGCGTTGCCCGCGCATGAGGTGCCCAGACGCGGCATCGGCTATGTGCCGCAGGGCCGGCGGCTGTTCGCCGAACTGACCGTGGCGCAGAATCTGGAAATCGGGATGATGACCCGCAACAGCGGCCCCGAGGTGCTGGAACGTGTGCTGACGCTGTTCCCGCGTCTGCGCGAACGGTTGGATCAGCGCGCCGATACCCTGTCGGGCGGCGAGCAGCAGATGCTGGCCACGGCGCGGGCGCTGTGCCTGCGCCCCACGGTGCTGTTGCTGGACGAGCCGACCGAGGGGCTGCAGCCCTCGATGATCGAGTTGATCCGCCAGGTGATCGTGCAGATGCGCGACGAAGGCGTGGCCGTGCTGCTGGTGGAACAGCGGATCGACGCGGTGCTGTCGGTGGCCGACCGGGTGGCCTTTATCGAAAATGGCCAGAACCGCGATACCTTGCCCGCCGCCGCGCTGCAGGCCGATCCGGGATTGCTGAAGCGCTATCTTGGGGTCTGAGACCTCAGGTCAGTTTCAGCAGCAGCGCCAGAAAGGTGGCGCGCTCTTTCACGGTCAATGGGGCCAGGGTTTCGCGCGTGACCTCATGCGCGGCCTCGCGGTAGGTTTCGAACAGGTCGCGCCCGGCCTGGGTCGGCATCACGATGATGCGGCGCAGATCGTCGGGGTCGGGTTCCGAACAGACCAGCCCCTTGCGGCGCAGCCGGTCCACCACGCCTTTGATCGTGGCCGCATCCATCGCGGTCTGCCGCCCCAGCGCGTTTTGCGAGGTCGGCCCCAGGTGGCACAGTTTGGCCAGCGCCGCGAATTGGGTCGAGGTCAGCGTCGGGATCATCTCGGCGAAAAGCGCCAGGTGCCGCTGCGTCGCGCGCCGAAGTTGAAATCCGACCTGATTTTCGAGCACATAGTCGGATTCGGCGTCAACGGGGGGGGCTGAATTGTTCATACGGAATCATTCCTGCAATCCACGCCCGGCTTCAAGGTCGAATTTGCGATTGACAGAAAAACCGGCGCGCCTCAAAATCCATTGGTATACCAACAATAAATCCCATTCCACCCGGTGGCAGGAGGGCTGACGTGACGGCGTATCTCAGACCCCGAACCCTGTCCGCGGCAGTGGCGGCGGCCGCGTCGGGCCGGGCGACCATCGCGGCGGGCTGTACCGATCTGTTCCCGGCGACGCAGGGGCAGTGCCTGCCGGGGGATGTGCTGGATCTGACGGGCATCGCGGCACTGCGCGGCGTGTCCGAAGCCGCCGGGCAGATCCGCATCGGCGCGCTGACCACCTGGGCCGAGCTTCAGCGCACCGATCTGCCGCCCGCCTTTGACGGGCTGAAGGCCGCCGCGCGCGAGGTGGGATCGGTTCAGATCCAGCGCGCGGGCACCCTTGGCGGCAATCTGTGCAATGCCTCGCCTGCCGCCGACGGCGTGCCCTGCCTGTTGACGCTGGATGCGCGGGTCGAGCTGACCTCGCAGGCCGGGGTGCGGGTGCTGCCGGTGTCGGAGTTCCTGACCGGGGTGCGCCGGACCGCCCTGGCGCCGGGCGAGATTCTGACCGCAGTTCTGATCCCGCAGGATGCGGCGCGCGGGCATTCGGCGTTTCTGAAGCTGGGCGCGCGGCGTTATCTGGTGATCTCCATCGCCATGGTCACGGCGCGGCTGGTGGTCGAGGATGGCCTGGTGGCCAGCGCTGCGCTGTCGGTCGGGGCTTGCAGCGCGCAGGCGGTGCGGCTGCCGGGGCAAGAGGCCGCGCTGCTGGGCCGGCCCGTGGCCGGTCTGGCCGGGCGGATCAGCGCCGGGCTGGTCGCGCCCGCGCTGGACCCGATCGCGGATATCCGGGCAGATGCGGCATATCGGCGCCACAGCGCCACCGAATTGCTGCGCCGCGCGGTCGCGGGGCTGTGTGCGCAGACCGGAGGGGTGGCATGAACAAAGCGGATGTGCGGATCGGGCTGCGGGTGAATGGCCAAAAGGTTGCGGTTGGCGGTGCGCCGGGGCGGCGCCTGTCGGATGCGCTGCGCGAGGATCTGGGCCTGCGCGGCACCAAGGTCGGCTGCGACGCGGGCGATTGCGGGGCCTGCACGGTGCTGCTGGACGGCGAAGCGGTCTGCGCCTGCCTGACCCCGGTGGCGCAGGCGGATGGCCGCGACGTGACCACGGTCGAGGGATTGTCGTCCGGCGGGCTGTCGGATCTGCAGGCGGCGTTTCTGCGCCACGGGGCGGCACAATGCGGGATCTGCACGCCGGGGATGCTGATGGCGGCCACGGCGCTGCTGGCGCAGGTGCCCGCGCCCACGCGCGACCAGGCGAAAGAGGCGCTGGGCGGTGTGCTGTGCCGCTGCACCGGATATACCAAGATCATCGACGCGGTGTGCGATGCGGGCGCGCGCCCGGCCCCCGCGCCCCTGCCACAGGCGGGGGCGGCGGTGGGGGCTGCGGTCGCGCGGCTGGACGGTGGGCCCAAGGTGGACGGATCCGAAGTGTTCGGCGCGGATTACTGGCCCGCGGGCGCGCTTGTGGTACGCGCGATCCGGTCACCGCATTTCGCGGCCGGGTTCCGCTTCGGCGATCTGGCGGGCTGGGCCGGGGCGGCGGGGGTGCAGGTCTTTACCAGCGCCGATCTGCCGGGGCGCAACCGCTTCGGCGTCATCCCGCCCTTCGCCGATCAGCCCGCCCTGGCCGAGCAACACGCGCGGATGCGCGGCGAGGCGGTGGCGATCGTGGCCGGGCCGCAGGCGGTGATGGCCACGCTCGATCTGTCCGATTTTCCGATTACATGGGCGCCGCGCGACCCGGTGCTGGCGCCCGACACCGCGCTGGGTGGTCCGCCGCTGCATGACAGCCGCCCCGACAATATCCTGATCCGGGGCCGGGTGGTGCAGGGCGATGCCGCGGGCGCGCTGGCCGGGGCCGCGCATCTGGCCGAGGTCACGGTGCAGACCGCCTATGTCGAACATGCCTATATCGAGCCCGAGGCCGGCTGTGCCTGGATGGACGGCGACACGCTGGTCATTCAGGCCTGTACCCAGGCCCCGGTGATGGATCGCGACGATACCGCCATTCTGCTGGGGTTGACGCCTGACAAGGTCCGCATCATTCCGGCGGCCACCGGCGGCGGGTTCGGGTCAAAGCTGGATGTCTCGCTCCAGCCGTTGATCGGGCTGGTGGCGCTGAAGACCGGCCAGCCCTGCCGCATGGTGTATGGCCGCGCGGAATCGATGATGTCGACCACCAAGCGCCACCCGGCCCGGATGACCGCCCGGATCGGGGTGGACGCCGGTGGCCGCATCGCCGGGATGGAATTCGACGGCACCTTCAACACCGGCGCCTATGCAAGCTGGGGGCCGACGGTGGCCAACCGGGTGCCGGTTCATGCCTCGGGGCCGTACCGGGTGCCGAACTATCGGGCCGAGGCCACGGCGGTGCATACCAACGGTCCGGTGTCCGGCGCGTTCCGGGGCTTTGGCGTGCCGCAGGCGGCGGTGGTGCAGGAACTGCTTTACGACGATCTGGCCGCGGCCTGCGGGTTGGACCGGCTGGAGTTTCGCCGCTGCAACGCGCTGGCCGACGGCGACCGCACGGTCTGTGGGCAGGAACTGCACGGTGTCGGTATCCGCGCCTGTCTGGATGCGCTGGCCCCGCGCTGGGGCCAGGCGCTGGCAGAGGCGGCGGCGTTCAACGCGGTGGCGGGCGCCGTGCGGCGCGGGATCGGCGTTGCATCGTGCTGGTATGGCTGCGGCAACACCGCGCTGCCCAACCCGTCGACCATCCGGGTGGGGATCACCCCGAACGGCGCGCTGCGGCTGCATCAGGGGGCAACCGATATCGGGCAGGGCTCGAACACCGTCATCACCCAGATTTGTGCCGATGCGCTGGGTATGCCCCTGACGGATTTCACCCTGATCGGTCCCGATACCGCGATCACGCCCGATGGCGGCAAGACCTCGGCCTCGCGCCAGACGGTTGTGTCGGGCAAGGCGGCGCTGCTGGCGGGCGCGGCGCTGCGGCGCCAGATTCTGGCGCTGACCAACCGGGGCGCGGACGCCGCGATCCGGTTGCAGGGCGATTGCCTGCTGGTGACCGACAGTTCCGGCACGGCCACGCTGCGGCTGGCCGATCTGCCCGAGGCCGGGCATGGCTATGCGCTGCTGGCCGAGGAAAGCTATGACCCGCCGACCCTGCCGCTGGACGACAACGGGCAGGGTGTGCCCTATGCCGTTTACGGCTATGGCGCGCAATTGGCCGAGGTCGAGGTGGACATGATCCTGGGTACCGTCCGGGTCGCCCGGATCACTGCGGCGCATGATCTGGGCCGGGTCATCAACCCGCGTCTGGCCGAAGGTCAGATCGAGGGCGGCATCGCCCAGGGGTTGGGCATGGCGCTGATGGAGGATTACATTCCCGGCCGGACCGAGAACCTGCACGACTATCTGATCCCCACCACCGGCGACATGCCGCAGATCGACCCGGTCCTGATCGAGGTGCCCGACCCCGAAGGCCCGATGGGTGCCAAGGGGCTGGGCGAGCATGTGCTGATCCCGACCGCGCCCGCGATCCTGAATGCGATCCGCGATGCCTCGGGCGCGCGGATCACGCAATTGCCGGCGCTGCCGCACCGGGTGCTGGCCGCGATCCGCGCCGCGCAGACGGAGGATGGGGCATGACCGCCGACGCGACGACCCGTGCGGGCAAGATCCGCTGTGACGCCTGCCCGGTGATGTGCTTCGTGGCCGAGGGCATGACCGGCGCCTGCGACCGCTATGCCAATGAGGGCGGCAGGATCGTGCGTTGCGATCCGCTGACGGTGCTGGATCGCCGGATCGCCGAAGGCGGCGAAATTCGCCCGTTCCTGGCCGCCGAATGGCAGGGCGATCTGATCCGCGACGACGATCTGTTTGTCAGCGCGGTGGGCGCGGGCACCACCTATCCCGATTACAAACCCGCCCCCTTCATCATCAGCCGAGAGGTCGAGGGTGTGGATTTCGTCACCGTGGTGACCGAGGCGATCTATTCCTATTGCGGGGTCAAGGTGAAGATCGACACCGACCGCCACCTGGGCCCCGAAGGCGCGGTGATCCGCGCGCAGGGCGAGGCGGTGGGGTTGATGATCACCTCTGAATACGGTTCGCAGATGATGTCGCTGGGCGGTGTGGATCACCTGACCGGCGGGTCCAAATCCGAGGGTCGGGTGACCTGTGACACGCTGCTGCGGTTGTGCAACAAGCAGCCGGTCGAACTGTCGGTCGAGGGCGGCGCCACGGTTGTGGTGCAGGCCGGCCAGCCGCCCATCGTGGACGGCGCGACCGAACACCGGATGCGGGTCGGCTGCGGCTCGGCCACCATCGGGATGTTCGCGTCGCAATGGCGGGGGCTGGTGGACGAGGTCGTGGTGGTGGACGATCACATCACCGGCGTGGTGTCCGAGCATCAGGCGGGCAAGGTGCTGGGCTGGCCCGAGACCGGCATCCGCATCAAGGGGCGCCGGTCCACGCCGGGACGCTATTTTCAGGTGGCGCAGCCGGGGCTTGGCTGGGGCGGCACCGATATCGAGGAGCCGCTATCGATTCTGGGCGACTGGAACCCGAAGAAGGGCGCGCGCCCCGGCCTGACGCTTCTGATGGTGTCGACCACCGGGGAACATGCGGGCTATTACGTGCTGGACGACGCGCTGGTGCCGCAGCCCGCCGCCTTGCCCGACGGGTTGCGTGCCTCGGTCGATCTGATCGCTGAAAACTGCGAACCGGCGCTGTGCAATGTGCTGTTCGCCGCCGGGGCGGGGGGGTCGCTCCGGTCTGGGGTCACGCGCAACCCGGTGCGGCTGACGCGCTCGGTGCAGGCGCTGAAGACGCATGTCACCTGCGGCGGCGCCCCGGCCTGGATCTGGCCCGGTGGCGGGATCACCATGATGGTGGATGTCACAAGGATGCCAGAGGGATCCTTTGGCTATGTGCCCACGCCCGCGCTGGTGGCGCCGCTGGAATTCACCCTGCGGCGCGACGACTACCTTGCGCTGGGCGGGCATGGCGACGCGGTGCGCAGCCTGGCGGATGTGCTGGAGCATGGCGGCGACTATGGCGACCGGATGCGCGCCGTCGCCCCGCGCGGCGACATGCCGCCGCTGCCGGACGACACGGGCTAGGGTGATGGGGCCGCAAGCCTCCCTTCTGCCGGACGGGCAGCGGCTGCACCTGCATCACGGGCCGATCGACCTGATCATCGGTGCGGACGGGGGCGCGCGGGAGCGCGCCTTT
The DNA here is from genome assembly GCF_054954595.1 of Actibacterium sp. D185-2. Classification (NCBI taxonomy): domain Bacteria; kingdom Pseudomonadati; phylum Pseudomonadota; class Alphaproteobacteria; order Rhodobacterales; family Roseobacteraceae; genus Actibacterium; species Actibacterium sp. D185-2. The sequence continues at coordinate 106,636 of NZ_JBPWNX010000004.1, read as the reverse complement.
GCCCGTGCCACGGCGCGGTTCAGCACGGTGCTGGACGAGTTGGTGGCCGAATTGCCCGCGCTGCGCCGTCCGGTGGGGCAGGCCGCGCTGACCGGCGCGATCGCGCAGGCGATGCAGCGCGCGGCGGCGCCGTTCGCGCCCGTTTTCATCACGCCGATGGCCGCTGTGGCCGGGGCGGTGGCCGATGCGGTTCTGGCCGCTGTGGCCGGTGCGCCCGGCCTGACCCGCGCCTATGTGAACAACGGCGGCGATGTGGCCTTCTTTCTGGCAGAGGGGACGCAGATCACCGCCGCCATGGCCGGGGGCCGGATCACGCTGTGCGCCGCCGATCCGTATCGGGGCATTGCCACCTCGGGCTGGCGCGGGCGCAGCCAGTCGCTGGGCATTGCCGATGCGGTCAGCGTGGTGGCCGGAACCGCCGCCGCCGCCGATGCCGCCGCCACCCTGATCGCCAACGCGGTCGATCTGCCGGGACACCCCGCCATCACCCGGCGCCCGGCCCATGATCTGGCGCCCGACAGCGATCTGGGCGCGCGGCTGGTCACCACGGAGGTCGGACGCCTGAGCGGCGCGGAAACCGATGTGGCGCTTGACCGGGGCGCGGCCTTTGCGCAAGACCTGCGGCACAAGGGGCTGATCGGCGGCGCCTGTCTGCTGCTGAACGGCCAGAGCCGCACCATCGGCCCGATGCCCGACCCTGAACCGAATGCCGAACGACCGGAGCTGCACCATGCCTGATTTCCCGATCCGCAAAACGATGATCTTCATCGAGGATATCCACCACGACGGCGGCCCGGTGGCCGATCTGCCGCGCCGCCGCGCCGCGATCATCGCGCTGGTCGCGAACCCCTTTGCCGGCCGCTATGTCGAGGACATCAAGGGCGCGATGGACGATCTGAAGCCCCTGGGGCTGATGATGACCGATCGTCTGATCGCGGCGATGGGCGGGGCGCAGGGCATCGATGGCTACGGCAAGGCCGCGCTGTGCGGTGAAAACGGCGAGCTGGAACATACCGCGCTGTGGCATGTGCCGGGCGGCTATTCGATGCGCGAGCGGCTGGGCGAGGCCAAGGCGATCGTGCCCTCGTCGATGAAGGTCGGCGGCCCCGGCACCCGGATCGACATCCCGCTGGGCCATATCAACGCGGCCTATGTGCGCAGCCATTTCGACGCGATGGAGGTGGGCATCGCCGACGGCCCCCGTGCCAATGAACTGCTGTTCGCGCTGGCGATGAGCCGTGGCCCGCGCATCCATCACCGTGTCGCGGGCCTGGCGGCTGCGGACGTGACCGGCGAAGATGGTCTGCGCTAGGGCACGGCCCGATCCTTGGGCGATCCGGCGCAATTCGCGCTGAAATAACGGGCAACCTCGCCCTTGGCCGTGGCCGCCCGCCGCGCGGCGTTTACCGGGCCGCGATATCCCGCATTATAGGCCCATGCAGGGCGTCTAGGGTTCCGTTTGCGTTGGCAAAGCAGGTCCGAGAGATGCCGCCGGGTCCGATCACGGGTCCGGTACACGGCGGGGCAAAATCCCGGGAGAGCACTGCACCGTTCGATCGAAACGTGCTCTCTGCTTATCGTGTTCCGGTCGGGCTGTTTTTGACGCCGCAAAGGGACACTGCCATGAACCGATTTTCACTAACCTCGACCTCGACACTTGCCGCGCTGACATTCGCGCTGACCCCGGCTATTGCCGCCGCGCAGGAAAAAGACAGCTTCAAACTCGCCTGGTCGATCTATGTGGGCTGGATGCCCTGGGGCTATATCGAAGACAGCGGCCTCATGGACAAATGGGCCGACAAATACGGCATCGACGTCGAGATCGTGCAGATCAACGATTATATCGAGTCGATCAACCAATACACCGCCGGCGCGTTCGACGGTGTGTCGGCCACCAACATGGATACGCTGTCGATCCCGTCGGGCGGGGGTGTCGATACCACGGCGCTGATCGTGGGGGATTATTCCAACGGCAATGACGCGGTGATCCTGAAGGGCGAAGGCGGGCTGGCCGATCTGGCGGGCAAGCCCGTGCATCTGGTCGAACTGTCGGTGTCGCATTACCTGTTGGCGCGCGGGCTGGACAGTGTGGGCCTGTCGGAATCCGATCTGGACGGGGTGATCAACACCTCGGACGCCGACATGATCGCGGCCTATGCCACTTACGACGTACAGGCGGTGGTCACGTGGAACCCGCTGGTCTCGGCCATCATGGCAGAGCCGGGCGCCAACATGCTGTTCGACAGTTCCGACATTCCGGGCGAGATCATTGATCTGATGGTGGTCAATACCGCGGTTCTGGACGCCAACCCGGCCTTCGGCAAGGCGGTGACCGGCGCGTGGTACGAGGCGATGGCGATCATGTCATCCGACACGCCCGAGGGCATCGCCGCGCGCGAGGCGATGGCGGCGGCCTCGGGCACCGATCTGGCGGGCTATGACGCGCAGCTTGCCTCGACCGCGATGTTCTATGACCCGGCTGCGGCGGTGGCCTTCGCCTCCGGCCCCGAACTGCCCGAAACCATGGTCAATGTGGCCGGGTTCCTGTTCGACAAGGGTATCCTGGGCGAAGGCGCGCCCTCGGCCGATTTCGTGGGTGTGGCCTATCCGGACGGATCGACCACCGGCGATGCGGGCAACGTCAAGTTCCGCTTCGACACGACCTATATGCAGATGGCCGCGGACGGCGCGCTCTGAGACCGCCGGTTTCCCCCATGTTGCCGCGCGTGCCGGACCCCGCTGAAAAGCCCGGTTCGGTGCGCCTGGTCAACCGCAAACCCGGCCGGGCGCTGGCCGGGTTTCTGCTGATGCTGCCCTTCGTGCTGGTGCTGGTGGCCTATGCGCTCGGGTCCGAGGCGCGGCGCGCGGTCAACCCGGCGGACAAGCTGTTGCCGGCGCCGACGCAGATCGTGGAAACGGCGCAGCGGTTGCTGACGCAGCCCGACAAGCGATCGGGCGACATCCTGTTCTGGAAAGACACCGGCGCCAGCCTGCGGCGGCTGGCGCTTGGCGTGGGCATCGCGGCGACGCTGGGGCTGGGCTTTGGTCTGCTGATCGGGCTGCTGCCGCTGGTGCGCGCGGGGGGCGCGCCCTTTGTGTCGGTTCTGTCGATGATCCCGCCACTGGCGGTGCTGCCGATCCTGTTCATCGTGTTGGGGCTGGGCGAAGTATCCAAGGTGGCGCTGATCGCCATCGGCATAACGCCTTTCCTGATCCGCGATCTGTCACAGCGGGTGGCCGAACTGCCCGCCGAGCAGATGGTCAAGGCGCAGACCCTTGGCGCAACCTCGCTTGCGATCGGGCTGCGGGTGGCGCTGCCGCAGATGATGCCGCGCCTGTTGCAGGCGGTACGGCTGTCGCTGGGCTCTGCCTGGCTGTTCCTGATCGCGGCCGAGGCGATCGCCGCCGAAAACGGGCTGGGCTATCGCATCTTTCTGGTGCGCCGCTATCTGGCGATGGATGTGATCCTGACCTACGTCATCTGGATCACCGTGCTGGCCTTCGTGATCGACTGGCTGCTCAAGCGGCTGACGCAGCGGCTGTACCCCTGGGCGGGGGAGGGCACGCTGTGAGCTATGTCGAGGTCGACAATGTCTTTCAGTCCTACAACCACCGCCCGATCCTGGAGCGCGTGTCGCTGGGGGTGAAACAAGGCGAATTCATCTCGATCGTCGGTGCGTCGGGCTGCGGCAAGTCCACCTTCCTGCGGCTTCTGCTGGCGCAGGAACAGCCCAGCCGGGGCGAGATACGGATCGACGGCGCGCCGCCCGCGCGCGAGCCGAACAAGGATCGCGGCGTGGTGTTTCAGCGTTATTCAGTGTTCCCGCACATGACCGTGCGCGAAAACCTGATCGCGGCCGAGGCATTGGGTGCGAACCCGCTGGGCCTGTTGCTGGGCCGCGCGCATCGGGCGGCGGGCAAGCGTGCGGATGCGGCATTGGAACGGATCGGGCTGTCGCATGTGGCGGGGCAATATCCGGCGGCGCTGTCGGGCGGGATGCAGCAGCGGCTGGCAATTGCCCAGGCGCTGGCGGCGAAGCCGAAGATCCTGCTGCTGGACGAACCCTTTGGCGCGCTCGACCCCGGCACACGGCTTAAGATGCATGGTTTCTTGCAGGAGCTGCGGGCCGAAACCGGCATGACCGTGTTCATGGTCACCCACGATCTGTCCGAAGGCTTCAAGCTGGGCGACCGGGTGCTGGTCTTCGACAAGACCCGCTGGGACCCGCAGGCGCCAGAGGCTTATGGCGCCACCATCACCTATGATTTCGACACGCGGACGGCCACGCCGCCGCACGACAACCCCGAGGAGAGCATCCATGTTCACTGAATCAGGCCGCCGCCCCCGGTCGCACCACCCGGCCGACCAGCGCCATGAGGCGCGCCGCTTTCACCACCCGGACCTGTCGAAGCTGCAGGGCTGGAAGTCGATGCAGGCCGAGGCCGACATTCCCGGCGACGAATGGGAAAAGGAAAAGCAATGGGCGCTGCGCATGGGCCTGACCGGCGCCGACAGCATCGAGGACAAGTCGATCCCCACCTTCGCGCGGGGCGAGTTGCCGCATTACGCGGGCATCAACACCTTCCTGAAAGCCCCCTATGCCGAGGACGTGTCAGAGGTCGGCCAGTATGACGCCACCGTGCTGGGCGCGCCGTTCGATGGCGGCACCACCTATCGCCCCGGTACCCGCTTCGGGCCGCAGGGTATCCGCAAGATCAGCGCTCTTTACACGCCCTACAATTATGAAATGGCCATCGACCTGCGCGAACAGATGAGCCTGTGCGACGCGGGCGATATCTTCACCATCCCCGCCAATATCGAAAAGACCTTCGATCAGATCAGCCGCGCCTGCGCGCATGTGTTTTCCAGCGGCTCATTGCCGATCATTCTGGGCGGCGATCATTCGATCGGTTATCCCACGGTGCGCGGCATCGCGGAATGCACGTCGAAAAAGATCGGGATCGTGCATTTCGACCGCCACGCCGATATTCAGGAAAAGGACCTGGACGAACGGATGCACACCACGCCGTGGTTCCACGCGACCAACCTGCCGAACGTGCCGGCCAAGAACCTTGTGCAGGTCGGCATCGGCGGCTGGCAGGTCCCGCGCGAGGCGGTGGGGGTGGCGCGGGAACGCAACACCAACATCATCACCATGTCGGATATGGAGCGCATGGGCGTCGACAAGACCGCTGAGATGGCGCTGGAAATGGCGTGGGACGGGGTGGACATGGTCTATATGTCCTTCGACATCGACAGCGTCGATTGCGGTTTCGTGCCCGGCACCGGTTGGCCCGAACCGGGGGGCTTTTTGCCGCGCGAGGCGCTGGCGCTGGCATCCAAGGTCGCGGCCGAAGGCATCTGCGGGATGGAACTGGTCGAGGTCTCGCCGCCCTATGACACCTCGGACATCACCGCACTGCTGGGCACGCGGGTGATCGTGGATGTTCTGGGCTCGATGGTGTCGGCGGGCACGCTGGGCAAGCACAAGCGCCATATCGACAAGCCGGTGACGCTGCCGATGGGCGACTATTCAGAGGCGACCCATGGCCGCCGCTGGTCGACCCCTGCGAAAAGGAAATGACCGATGCCGCATGATCACCCACACCATCACGACGACGACCACCATCATCATCACGGGTCGGGCCACAACCACGCCCACCCCGACCACCTGCACAGCCATATGGAACCGGGCGACCGGGCGGCCGACCTTCAGGTTCTGACCACCCAGTTCATCGATGGCTTCACCGCGGCGAAGGACAAGCAGGCCTATCTGAAGATCGCCGGCGTACCGCTGGAAATCGGCGGCGGCGACAGCCCGGCGCTGAAACTGGTGGATGTGGAGTTGCGGACCGAATGGCAGGTCGGCACGGCCTCGCCCTCGTTCGGCTCGCGCGAGCTGAGCTATCTGCCCTTCCCGGGCGAGATGATCACCGAGCGCACGAATATGGGCTTCGTCTATGTGTCGATGGCGGAAAAGCGCGTGGTCGATCTGCGCGATTTCCTGCGCGACAGTCTGGCGGACTGAGCCCCCGGAACTGGCGCCGCTGCGACCCAAGGCGGGCCGCAGCGGCGTGTTTCATCAGGCGAACAGGATGAAATCCGCGCCGGAAAGTTCCGACCGTTCGACACCTTCGAAGAAGATGATCTGATCTTGATAGGTCAGCGTGATGCCAGAGGCATCCATGCTGGCGGACAGGTCCTGACGGTTGAACGGGCCCAGATCGGACACATCGACCATGTCGAAGCCATCCTCGAAATCGGCGATCGTGTCGAACCCGCCGCCATCGGCGGTGAAGATGAATGTATCATTGCCGCCATTGCCGGTCAGCACGTTGTCGGCGCCGTTGGCGATCAGCGCGTCGTTGCCCGCGCCGCCGGTGGCGTTCTCGATCACTGCGCCATTGGCGATGGTATAGCCGCCATAGATGCCGTCGGCATAGGAAATCCAGCCGCCGCCGCCTTCTTCCAGCTGCAAGGTCGCTTCGCGCAGGTCGATCACTGCGTTCTCGCTGCCGTCATAGCGGATCTCGTCGGTGCCGCCGGCATCCCAGATGCAGCTGTAGAACGTTCCGGCCTCGTTCGCGTCGGGCAGGTAATACACATCGTCGCCGGTGTGGTATTCGTCATTCGCGCCGTATTTTTCCTGAAGCTGCGCGATGTCGATCGCCATCGGCGTGCCCTGATAGCCATAGTCCACGGTGTCGGACGGCGACAGGGCGCCGTTGGGGTTGGTGGCCCAGCCATCGACATAGGACATGGTGGTATAGATGCCCTGGTTCAGATCGCCGGTGCCGGTGTCGTCGGCCCCCGAGACGCCCGGCAGGATGCTGGAGCCGCCGCCATCGTCATGCGGATGCGCCAGGCCAAGGCCATGGCCGAATTCGTGAATCAGGGTGATGAAGCCATAGCCGCCCTGTTCCAGCCCGCCGGTTGCATCCCAGCCCACGGCGCCGACGCCGGCGTTGAAGCCGGCAGAGCCCGGGCTGGCCTCGCCCGGGGGGTTCATGACCCCCAGAAACAGGCCGAATGCGTTGACCTTGTTCAGCGAAAATTCGGCATCCGCGGCATTGGTGGTTTCCACGAACTCGACATCGATGATCGCCTCGTAGGTGTCGAAGGCGACCGCGACCTGCTGCTTTTCATAGGCCGTCCATTCAAGCCGCGGGAACAGGCCGCCATAGCTGCCGGTGCCGGGGACGAAATAATACTCGATGACCATGTCACCGTCGCCGTTGAATTCGCCGCTGTCGACCGCCTGGTCGCCCCAGTTGATCGCATCGGTATAGGACGAAACGCTCAGCGCGATGGCAGAGGCTTTTGCGATCAGGCCGTCGGCGCCGTTCGCGTCGGTGTTCAGAAGATCGACGCCGCAGCACGGGCAGGGCCCGTCGGTCAGAAGATGGCCCCAGGCGGCGGGGCTTACCGTGTCGGTCGCGGCGGCGATGACCGCAGTTTTACTGTCAAAATGTTCTGAAATGAAGTTCAGCACCGGATAAATCTCCTCAGTGATATATTGCGGCGCAGGCTAGTCCAGATGGGCGCGTTTCCCAACCCTGAAAGTTCGGTTTGCCTAATGAAACTCCCGGGGCGCGGCACTGGGACCGCGCCCTTTCGGTCAGGGCGTGGTCACGGCCGGCCCGGCCTCGGCGGAAAGCCGGGCCAGGATCGCTGCCTTTTCGGCGAAATGGGCGCGCGCGGCGCTGTAGGTCGCCTGCGCCTTGTCGGCCTTGCCAAGCTGCGCGTAAGACCGCACCAGCATGATCCAGCCGTCGGGGTTGTCTGGATTTTCCTCCAGCTTGGCGGCCAGTCCGGCGACCATCCCGGCGATCAGGTCGGCCTGTTCGTCGGCGCTCATGTTCTGCGCGGCGGCGATGTCGGCGGCATCCGGTCCCGAAACACCCGGCGCCTGCGCCAGCAGATCCAGCCCAAGCGCCGTGGCGGCATCGTCGATCTTGCCCAGAACGAAGGGGGCGGCGGCGAAATGCGCCCGCGCATCGGCAATGGTGCGCGCCGCGCCTTCGTCGTCGCCCAGGGCCGAACGGATTTGGGCCAGCTCGATCCAGCCCTTGTAATCGGCCGGATCACCGGCCAGTGCCAGTTCCAGCCCGACCGCGCGGGCGGTCATGGCCTCGGCGCTGCCGATATCCGCCCCGCCCCCGGCAGACCCGGCGGCGGCGATTTCCACCGCGGTGGCATCGGGCAGATAGGCGGTCACGTCGCGCTTCAGGAACCGGGCCATGTTGACGATGTCGCGCCGTACCAACCCCATCCAGGGCGCGTCGGGGGACGAGTCGGCGGCCAATGCGGCCCAACCGTGCAGCGCGCCTTCGAAATCCTGCGCCTGCGCCTTGGCCAGCGCCACATAATACCGTGCGCGCGGGTCGGTGCCGCGCGCCAGCACCTGCTCGAATATCAGTCGGGCGGCCTGCGGCACCTTGTTGCCATTGGCCAGCGTCATCGCCTCGCCATAGGCCGACAGTACCGAGGGGTTGTTGTCCGACAGCTCGGCCGCATGGCGATAGGCGTCGGCGGCCGAGGCATTGTCGCCGATCGCGGCATAGCTGCGCGCCAGAAGCCACCAATCCTCGAACGATTGCGGGTTGTCGCGGGTGGTCTGGATCAGCAACTGGATGCGGCTGTCGATATCGCCCGCCTCGGCCTGCTGCATCAGGGCCTGCGCCTTGCGCTGTGCCAGCGGCAGATCGGGCAGCGCAGGGTTGCCAAGCCCGGCATAGCCCGCCAGCGCCGCGCCCGCCGCCAGCACCACAAGGGTCGCGGCAAAGACCGGCGAACGGTGCGAGACCGACATGCCCCGGACGGATTTGCGGGCGGCCTTCAGCGCGCGGGCCTCGATTTCCTGCTGGGCGGCGTCGAATTCCGCCGCGCTGATCAGCCCGGCCTTCAGGTCGCGGTGCACCTCGTCGGCCTGATCGCGATAGATCGACAGCGCCTGATCGGTTTCGTGCAATTCGACCTCGGTGCGGCGCAGGAACGGCCAGGCCATCCACAAGGCGCAGATCAGGGCCGCGCCGGTAATGGCGATCCACAGAAGGGTCATGTGCGGTCTCCCTCAAGCAGTTTGCGGGCCTCGGCCCGGTCGGTGTCACTCATGCCCGCCAAGCCGGCCGGTGGTTTGCGTCCGCGCGCATAAACTACGGCGCCGGACAGCCCGAACAGCAGCGCCAGCGCCGGGGTCAGCCACAGCACCGCGTTCTTGGCCGACCAGCGCGGTTTCAGCAGCACATAATCCCCGAACCGGTCCGAGATATGGCGCAGCACCTGCGCATCGGTGTCGCCGGCCGCCATCCGTTCGCGCACCAGAACGCGCAGATCCTTGGCCAGCCCGGCATTGGAATCGAAGATCGACTGGTTCTGACAGACCAGACAGCGCAACTGACGGCCGATTTCCCGCGCGCGGGTTTCCTGGGCGGGGTCGGCGAACATCTCGTCCGCGTCCAGCGCCAGGGCCATCGGGGCGGTCAGCAGCGCCAGCATCAGCGCCAGAAGGGCAGGGCGCAGGCGGGCGGGCAGGGGTATCCTCATGGTCATCCTCCTATTCCGCCGGTTGGGGCGCCATGCGCCGACGCGGCGCCGGAATGCCCACGCGCAGCCGCCGGTCGGTCAACGAGATCAGCCCCGACAGCGCCAGAATCAGCGCGCCGAGCCACATCCACGGGACACCGGGGTTGTAGTAGTATCGGGTGACGAAGCCGCCGCTTTGATCCGGATCGCCCAGCACCGCATAGAAATCGCCGTGCCAGCGGGTTTCGATCCCGGCCTCGGTGGTCGGTTTCTGCTCGACCGGATACCAGCGCCGTTCGGGGCGCAGCATGGTGATCAGCCTGTTGTCGCGGGTGACGCGGACCGTCGCGACAGAGGTCTGGTAATTCGGGCCCGTGCCGTTTTCGACATCAAGCAGGGTGAAGGCATAACTGCCGACCTGCACCGGGTCGCCCATCTGGACGACCTGAATTTCTTCGTCCTTCCAAAGCGAGGCCGCAATCACGCCGGCGGCGGCAATCGCCAGCCCGGTATGGCCCAGATACATCCCCCAGGTCGAGCGTGGCAGCCCGATCAGCCGGTGCAGCGCGGTGCGGGCCGGGGTGCTGCCGACGCCGACCCGGCGGGCCAGGTCGACACTGGCGGCCACGCCCAGAAACAGCGCGATGCCGATGCCGAACAGGCCAGCGGGTTCGGGGATGCCGAACAGCGCCATCAGCGCGGCCCCGATCAACAGCGTCAGCCCGACCGACAGGCCGGTGGCGCGCAGCACCTGCCGGCGGTTGGCGCGTTTCCAGGCCAGAAACGGGCCGATCGCGGCGGCTAGGATCACCAGGGCAAAGACCGGCAGGAAGGCCTGATTGAAATAGGGCGCGCCGACGGTGATCTTGTCGCCGGTCACCAGTTCCAGCGCCAGCGGATACAGCGTGCCGACAAAGACGATCGCGGTGGCTGCGCTGAGCAGAACATTGTTCAAAAGCAGCCCGCCTTCGCGCGAGACCAGCGCGAAATAGCCGCCATCGGCCAGTTTCGCGCTGCGCCAGGCAAACAGCGTCAGCGCGCCGCCAATGGCCACCACCAGGATCAGCAGGATGAAAATGCCGCGCTCTGGGTCGTTGGCGAAGGCATGAACCGACGACAGGATGCCCGAGCGCACCAGGAAGGTGCCGATCAGCGACAGCCCGAAGGTCAGGATCGCCAGCAGGATGGTCCAGGCCAGCAGCGCGGCGCGCTTTTCGACGACGATCGCGGAATGCAGCAGCGCGGTGCCCAGCAGCCAGGGCATGAAGCTGGCGTTTTCCACCGGATCCCAGAACCAGAAGCCGCCCCAGCCCAGTTCGTAATAGGCCCACCACGACCCCAGCGCGATACCGGCAGTCAGCGCGGACCAGGCCAGCAGAACCCAGGGCCGCATCCAGCGCGCCCAGCTCGGGTCGACCTGACCACGCACCAGCGCGGCCACGGCAAAGGAAAACGCGGTCGAAAAGCCGACATAGCCCAGATACAGCAGCGGCGGGTGGAAGGCGACGCCGGGGTCCTGCAGCAGCGGGTTCATGCCTTGCCCGTCCAGCGGCGGGTTGATCAGCCGTGCGAACGGGTTCGTGGTCAGCAGGATGAAGGCCAGGAAGGCCACGCCGATCATTGCCTGCACCGACAGCACCGTGGCCCGCATCGCGACCGGCACTATCCGCCCGAAGACCGAGATCAGCACCCCGAAAAGCGACAGCATCAGCACCCACAGCAGCATGGATCCTTCGTGATTGGCCCACACGCCGGTGACCTTATAGAGCATCGGCTTTCCCGAATGGCTGTTCAGCGCCACGTTCAGCAGTGAAAAGTCCGAAACGACATAGGCATGGACCAGCACGCCGAAGGCGGCGGCGATGCTCACGAACTGCACCTGCGCGGCATTGTCGGCAAAGCGCATCGCGGCGGCGTTGTCGGTGCGCACACCCCAAAGCGGCACGGTGGATTGCAGGATCGCCGCCACCAGCGCCATGACAAGGGCGAAATGCCCGAATTCAACGATCATTGTAGGGCTCCCCTCGGGAAAGACTGGTCGCCCGCCGCGCGCGGGGCATGGGTCTGAAAGCTGTGCGGCGCACGGCTTTGCATCGGGATGCGCCGTTCAAGCGCCGCGATGTCCGGGATGTAATAGGCGCTGCGCGACTGGAACTTGACCAGCCCGCTTTTGCGCAGCCGGGTGAACAGGCGGCTGACGGTTTCGCTGTTGAGCCCCAGAAAATCGGCGATGTCTTCGCGCGTCATCGGCAACTCGACCTGAACCGACGCGCCGGCCGGCTGGCCGATCCGGCGCGACATGTCCAACAGGAACAGGCTGACCCGTTCCATGCTGTCGAGCCGCCCCAGCGTGACCAGATGGGTCGAGCAGGTTTCCAGCCGGGCGTGGATCAGCACGAACAGGGCCGAGACAAGATCGGGATGCTGATCGAGCGGCCCGTGTAACCCGGCCAGGCTCTGCTCGCAGATATGGCATTCGCTGAGCGCCTCAAGCCAGCTTTCCGACCCCGAGGCGGCGGCAAGCCCGCAGATGATCTCGCCGGGGGTTTCCAGCCCGACGATCTGGCGCCGCCCGTCGGCCAGCCCGGTGCAGATCGCCGCCACCCCCGAGGTGATGACCCAGATGCGCTGACAGGCCCCGTTGCCCAGGTCCAGCCGCTCGCCGCGTTTGAGTACGGTCATGTCATGGCTGCGGCCGGTCCCGTCATCGGGCAGCAACTGGCAGACAGGTTGGCGACAGGCAACGCCCGAGGCCGGGCAATTCATGGCTGGTTTCAATGCTTCACGAACGGACATGGTCCCCCTGACGTGCGGCTGAGCGTCATCGGTTTGTTGGTGTGCAAATATCAAAGTGCCTTGCCCGACGCATATAAACTGCTGTGTGGCGGCACCATGACTCAGATCAATTCTCTTTTATGAATATGGACTTACGGGGCAGTTCTCATTTTTTTGGGTTCTCTGACAAATGTCAGGGCCAAGCGCGGCAATGCTTTTTAGGTTTGAGGAAAGTTTGAGTCTTGCACGCAAAATGGAGTCGGGCCTGTGAAAAAGATTGTCTTCGCCCTGGCGATGCTGTTCGGAGGAGCAGCCTACGCTCAGGACGTCCCCGTGGACGTTCCGATGAAGGTCGATGAAGCGCTGGCCGCCGAAAAGGGCTGTCTGTCGTGTCACGAAGGGATCGAGAAATTCACCGCCGGCGCGATGATGGATCAGATCGAAGTGATGGGCGAAGATTTCGCCGATCCGGGCGGCTGCGTGATCTGCCACGGCGGCACGCCAAGCGGCCTGACCGCCGAAGAGGCCCACAAGGGCAGCCCGACCGACCTGGCCGAGGCGGACGGCCCGCATATGTTCTTCCCCGATCCCGGCGCGCTGTGGATCGCGGACAAGACCTGCGGTCAGTGCCATGACGGCTATGCCGAGCGTCTGACCAAATCGCTGATGAATACCGAGGCCGGCAAGCTGCAGGGCAACCTGTGGTCCTGGGGCGTGATCGACACGCATCAGTCGGTCTATGGCAACTACGATCTGGTGGACGAGGACGGCAATGTGCCGATCGTCGGCACCGAGGCGTATCAGGATTATATGGTCGCCTTTGCCGAATCGCATCCCGAACAGATGCCAACCTCGATGGCGCAGGTGCCCGAGGTCGACGTGGATCAGGTGTCGGAACACCCCAATCTGGCCGGTATCACCTATTCGCGCCAACAGTGTCAGCGCTGTCATGTCGGCGTGACCGGCAGGGAAAAGCGCGGCGATTATCGCGGGGCGGGCTGTTCGTCCTGCCATGTGCCCTATTCGAACGAAGGGTTCTATGAAGGCGGCGACCCGACGGTGGCCAAGGATCAGCCGGGCAAGCTGTTGACCCACCAGTTGCAGGCGACCCGCAAATCCAAGGTCACACTGGGCGATGTCGAATATTCCGGCATCCCGTCCGAGACCTGCAACTCGTGCCACAACCGTGGCAAGCGGATCGGTGTCAGCTATCAGGGCATCATGGAATTCCCCTATGGCTCGCCCTATGACGAGACCGGCGGCAAGCAGCCCAAGCTGCACACCAAGAACTATCTCTACATCAAGGATGACCTGCACCATTCCATCGAATCGCGGGACGGCAACCCGGCGGGCGGCATGCTTTGCCAGGATTGCCACACCACGGTGGACATGCATGGCGACGGCAACCTGCCGGGCACCACGCTGGCCCAGGTCGAGATCGAATGCGAAGATTGCCACGGCACCGTGTCGAAATTCCCCTGGGATTTGCCGCTGGGCTATGGCGAAGAGCATGAGATGGATATCGGCGATGCCGCCCGCGGTCTGGCCGATGACGTGACCGCCGAGCAGTATTTCGCCGAGCTTTACGACCCCGAGGACGGCTATCTTCTGACCGCCCGGGGCAATCCGTTCGGCAACGTCGTGCGGCGCGGTGACAAGGTGATCCTGCATTCGGCCTCCGGTCTGGACTTCGAAATTCCGGTGCTCAAGCAGATCGCGATCGACGGCACCTGGAAATCGCCGAATGCCGAGGTCGCGATGATGTCTGTCGGCAAGCATATGGAAAGCATGGAATGCTACGCCTGCCACGCCGACTGGGCCCCGCAATGCTATGGCTGCCACATCACCGTGGACTATTCCGAGGGCAAGACCGATGTCGACTGGATCGCCAATGCCAACGAACGCGGTGCCAACGGCCTGACCGCCGACAACCCGCTGGGCACCAACGGTCTGACCAGCCCCGGCAAAGTGTCTGAAACCCGGTCCTACCTGCGTTGGGAAGAGCCGACCCTGGGCATCAATGGCGAAGGTCGGGTCAGCCCGCTGATGCCGGGGTGTCAGGTCATCACCACGGTGATCGACAAGGACGGCAAGACCGTGGCCCATAACGAAACCTGGATGACGCCGGATGCGAATGGCACCAAGGGCATGGACCATGCCGCCGTGCAGCCGCACACTGCCGGACGTCAGGCGCGAACCTGCGAAAGCTGCCACAACAACCCCAAAGCACTGGGCTATGGCATCTCGGACGGCCGGTTCATGAAGGGCTACGACAAGGGCTTCACCGTTGATCTGCAAACCGCCACCGGGGAACTTATCCCGAGCCAGACGCAGTTTCAGTCGCAGCCGGTGCCGTCGCTTGACCACGACCTCAGCCAGATCGTGACCCGTGACGGCAAGCAACTGGTCAGCGTGGGGTCGCACTGGCCGCTGACCGGCCCGCTGCCGCAGGACATGCGCGAAAAGATGGAGCGCACCGGCCTGTGCATGGGCTGTCACCAGAACATGACCAACGAGGACCTGTGGTCGAAGGTGAACACGCCTGCCTTCCGCAACAATGCCGAACACCAGGATGTCATGAACGAAGCCGTCCATGCCCTGGCCGACAGCAAGTCGGAATAAGCCCGAGTTTCCCGGCCGCCCCAGACAGTGGGCGGCCGGGATCATTCATCCAGCGAGGAGCATACCCATGCGCGCTATTCTTTCCATCGCCCCGTTGGCCCTTGCGGGCGTTCTGATCTCGGCCCCGGCTTTCGCCGACTCGCATATGGCCGCGCCCTATCTGGCGGGCGATCTTCTGTCGCCGTGCCAGGAGGCCGACAATGACGCCCGCTGGGGCGAAGCGGCCGAAACCGAATGCGAGCAGTACATCAAGGGGTTCATCGGCGCGCTGGAACTGATCGGCGACACCGGCGCTTGCCCGCCCGCGGTCAACACGGAGGACGAGGTGCGCTGGGCCTTCATGCGCTGGGTCCATGCGTCCTATACCCGGCGTACGAAACTCTCTGCCGCCGAGGCGATGATGGGTACCCTGAAAGAGGTGTTTCCCTGCGGCGGCTGATCGCTGGGATTAGTCCTGTGCAACCAAATGGCGGCGCCGCACCGTGGCGGGCCGGCCGGGCAGGGAAAGCCGCGCATCGTTGCGTGCCTGCCGCGAGATGACCTTGCCCTTGGCGATCACATACAGCCGGTCGGGCCGCAGCCGCAGCGCCTCGATCGGGTCGGCGGCATCCAGCACCACAAGCGACGCCTTTGCGCCGACATGCAGCCCGTACCCTTCCAGATTCAGGATCGACGCATTCACCTGCGTCACCATGTCGAAACAGGCGGCCATGTCCTCGGGGCTGGTCATCTGCGCCACATGCAACCCCATGAAGGCCACGTCCAGCATGTCGCCGGTGCCAAGCGAATACCACGGATCGCGCACGCAATCCTGACCCCAGCCCACCGGAATACCCATCGCGCGCATTTCTTTGACCCGCGTCAGGCCGCGCCGCTTGGGAAATGTGTCGTGCCGGCCCTGCAGCACGATATTGATCAGCGGGTTCGGGATGGCGGCCACCCCCGCCTCGGCCATCAGCGGCAGCAGCTTCGAGACATAGTAATTGTCCATCGAATGCATCGAGGTCAGGTGCGACCCCGCCACCCGGCCCTGAAGCCCCAGCCGCTGGGCGTGACAGGCCAGCGCCTCGATGTGACGTGACATCGGATCGTCGGTTTCGTCGCAATGCAGATCGACCATCAGCCCGCGTTCGGCGGCGATCGCGCACAGTTCTTTGACGCTGTCGGCACCATCTTGCATGGTGCGCTCGAAATGCGGAATGCCGCCGACGACATCCACGCCCATGTCCAGCGCGCGCAGGGTGTTGGCGCGCGCGGTCGGGTCGCGATAGAACCCGTCCTGCGGGAAGGCGACCAGTTGCAGGTCGATATACCCTTTCACCGTCTCGCGCACATCCAGCAGCGCCTGCACCCCCAGCAGCCGGTCGTCGCAGGTATCGACATGCGACCGGATCGCCAGCAGGCCCAGACTGGCGGCCCAGTCGCAATAGGCCAGGGCGCGCGCCTTCATCTCGTCAATCGTAACGATCTCTTTCAACTCGCCCCACAGCGCGATCCCTTCCAGCAAGGTGCCCGATGCGTTGATCCGTGGCAGGCCGTAGGACAGCGTGGCGTCCATGTGGAAATGCGGATCGACGAAAGGCGGGCAGACCAGATCGCCGCTGGCGTCGATCACCGCGCCCGCCGTGGCCCCGGTCAGATCGGCCAGGGCCGCGATCCGGTCGCCGGTGATGCCGATATCGGTCACGCGGCCATCGGGCAGGGTGCCGCCCTTCACGATCAGATCGAACATCAACGCTCCCCCTTGTTGAACGGCACCATCAGGGCTGCGGGCACCTCGGCCCGGCGTGACATGAATATCAGCGCCAGGATGGACAGGATATAGGGCATCATCAGGAACACCTGATAGGGCAGGGCCGCGCCCAGCGGGGTCTGTTGCAGCCGGATTTGCAGCGCATCGAACGCCGCGAACAGCAGCGCGCCCAACAGCGCCTTGCCCGGCTTCCACGCGCCGAAGACCACCAGCGCGATGCAGATCCAACCGCGCCCGTTGACCATCTCGAAGAAGAACGAATTGAATGCCGACATGGTCAGAAACGCGCCGCCCACCGCCATCAGCCCCGACCCGGCCATCACCGCGCCGATGCGGATGCCGGTCACCGACAGGCCCTGCGCCGCGACCGAGGCCGGGTTTTCCCCCGCCGCCCGCAATGCCAGCCCCAGGGGCGTACGATAGAGTACCAGCGCCACCAGCCCGGCCACGGCAAAGGCCAGATAGGTCAGCGGCGTCTGGCTGAACAGCGCCGGGCCGATCAGCGGTATGTCGGACAGCAGCGGAACCGGCCATTCGGTGAATGCCTCGATCCGCGGCGGGGTGGTGACCTCAGGCAGCGCCAGGCGATAGGCGTAATAGGTGACCGAGGTGGCCAGCATGGTAA
The DNA here is from genome assembly GCF_054954595.1 of Actibacterium sp. D185-2. Lineage (NCBI taxonomy): Bacteria > Pseudomonadati > Pseudomonadota > Alphaproteobacteria > Rhodobacterales > Roseobacteraceae > Actibacterium > Actibacterium sp. D185-2. The sequence goes on along the minus strand of NZ_JBPWNX010000004.1, from coordinate 89,335 downwards.
TGCCCAGGCCCACCACATGCTGTGACAGGCCGAAGGGCACCGACAGCACCCCGTGCAGCAGGCCAAACAGCATCCCTGCGGCCATCGCCACCGCCACGCCGCCCCAAAGCCCGGTGCCGGAATAGACCGCCATCCAGCCCGCGAAGGCGCCGATGACCATGATCCCCTCGATCCCCAGGTTCAGCACGCCAGCGCGTTCGCAGATCAACTCGCCCATGGTGGCGAAGATCAGCGGGCTGGCGATGCGCACGGCGGCGGCCCAGAAGCTGGCGGACAGAAGGATGTCGATGATCTGATCCATCCGTTATCCCCGCACGACGCGAAACCGCGTCAGCATGATCGCCAACACCATCAGCAGCAGGGCCGAGGCCAGCAGAATATCGGCGATATAGGTGGGTACGCCCGCCGCGCGGCTCATGGAATCGGCGCCCACGAAGATGCCCGCGACGAACAGCGCCGACACCACCACGCCCAGCGGATGCAGCAGCGCCAGCATCGCCACGATGATGCCGGTGTAGCCAAAGCCGGGCGACAGATCGAGGGTCAGCGCGCCTTTCAGTCCGGCCACCTCGGAAAATCCCGCCAAGGCCGCCAGCCCGCCCGACAACAGCGCAGTCAGGATCAGCACGCGGGTGACCGGGATGCCGGCAAACCGCGCGGCCTGCTGGTTCAGGCCGACCGCGCGCATCTCGTAGCCCAGCGTGGTGCGGGTCTGGATCACCCAGACCACGGCGGCCGAGATCAGCGCGATGCCGAACCCCCAGTGCAGGCGCAGCCCCTCGACGATGCGGGGCAGGCGGGCCTCGGCGATCAGGCGTTTCGATTTCGGCCAGCCCATGCCCATCGGATCCTTCAGCGCACCTTCCAGCAGCATCGATATGAACAAAAGCATGATGAAATTCAGCAGCAGGGTGGTCACGACCTCATCCACCCCCAGCCGGGTTTTCAGCAAGGCGGGCCCCAGCAGCACCAGCGCCCCGGCGATCATCGCGCCCAGCATGATGGTCGGGATCAGCAGCGGCGCGGCCCAGTTCAGCGCGCCCGTGCCCAACAGCACGGTGACCAGCGCGCCGGCGTAAAGCTGGGCCTCGGCGCCGATGTTCCACAGCTTGGCGCGAAAGGCCACGGCCACCGCCAGCCCGGTAAAGATCAGCGGCGTGGCGCGGTTCAGTGTTTCCAGGGCTGCGAACTTGCTGCCCACTGCGCCCTTCACGATCAGCCCCAGCACTGCAAACGGGTTCGCCCCGGCCAGCGCCGCCAGCCCGCCCGCAATGACCACCGTCAGCGCGATCGCCAACGCGGGCAGGCCCAGGGTGCGCGCCAGGGTCGGGGTGGCGACAGGTTCAAGCCGCATGTTCGAAACCTTCCCCGGCCATCCAGACGCCCAGTTGCGCCGGGGTCATTGAACCACGTTCAAACGGCGGCGACAGCCGCCCTTCGGACATCACATGGATGACATCGGACAGGGCCATGATTTCATCCAGATCCTCGGAAATCAAAAGCACGGCGGCGCCTGCGTCGCGCGCCTGCAACAGCCGCGACTGCACATAGGTGACCGCGCCAATGTCCAGTCCGCGCACCGGCTGATTGGCCAGGATGATCCGGGGGCCATGTTCCAGCGCGCGGCCCAGGATCAGCTTTTGCATATTGCCGCCCGACAACAGCCGGATGCGGGTCCTGGGGCCGGGGCAGCGGATGTCATAGGTGGCGATCAGATCGCGGGTGAACCCGTCCGCCGCGCGCCAGTTCATCCAGCCGTTGCGGCTGAATTCCGGCGCGGGGTAATCTTCCAGAATGGCGTTTTCGGTCAGGGTGAAATCGGCGATCGTGCCGGTGGCGTGGCGATCCTCGGGGATGCGGCCGATGCCTGCGGCCAGCGCGGCGCGCGGGGTCCAGTCCCGCGGCACGGCCCCCGCCACCTGCATCTGCCCCGACGCGGGCCGCAGCAGCCCGGCCACCAGATCGGCCAGTGCTGCCTGACCGTTGCCCGACACGCCCGCCAGCCCGGTGATCTGCCCGGCCTTCAATGCCAGCCCGACGGATTTCAGCCCCGGCGCATTGCCCCGGTCGGGGGTGCTGACACCGTCCAGTACCATCAGCGCGGCACCGGGATTGACCGGGGCCACGGCGGGCGCCTTGACCTCGGCCCCCACCATCATTTCGGCCAGCGCGTGGCGGTTGGTCTGTGCGGTCGCGACCTCGCCCACCAGCCGCCCGTGGCGCAGCACCAATACGCGGGACGAGATTGCCATCACCTCGTGCAGCTTGTGCGAGATGAAGATCACCGACAGCCCCAGCGCCACCGCGCGGCGCAGCGTATCGAACAGCGCGTCGGTTTCCTGCGGCGTCAGCACGGCGGTGGGTTCGTCCAGGATCAGGATCCGCGCCTCGCGGTACAGCGCTTTCAGGATCTCGACCCGCTGGCGTTCGCCCACGGTCAGGCTGCCGACCTTGGCATCGGGGTCCACCGCCAGCCCGAAATCGGCCGAAAGCTGTGCGATCCGCGCCCGCGCCGCCGCCCGCCCGAACCCGGCGCGCCACAAGGGCACAGTGCCCAGAACGATGTTTTCCAGCACGGTCATGTTGTCGGCCAGGGTGAAATGCTGATGCACCATGCCGATGCCCGCCCCGAGTGCGGCGCGCGGATTGCCGGGGGGCAGGGGCGTGCCGAACAGGGTCACGCTGCCCGCGTCGGCGGTGTAATGGCCGAACAGGATGTTCATCAGCGTGGTCTTGCCCGCGCCGTTTTCCCCCAACAGCGCGATCACCTCGCCCCGATGCAGGGCAAAGCTGATCGCGTCATTGGCGGTCAGGGCGCCGAAGCGCTTGGTGATATTGTCGAGGCGCAGGACAACCTGCGCCCCGTCATCCGTGATCATCAGGAGGATTTCGGCTCTTCGTCGTTGATCGCGACCACGAAGCTGCCATCCTTGATCGCCGCCTCGCGTTCCGCGACCAGCGCCAGGGCCGCCTCGGGGATCTTGCCCTCGAACGTGCCGAAGGGCGCCAGCGAACAGCCGCCTTCCTTCATGAAGGAATAAAGGCCGTAGTTTTCGGCGGTGAATTCCCCGGCCTTCACCTTGGCGACGGCGGCGGTGAACGTAGGCTCGAAATGCCAGATCGCCGAGGCCACGACCGTGTCGGGATAATCGGCCTGGGTGTCGATCACGTTGCCGATCGCCAGAATGCCCTTTTCCTGTGCCGCGTCCGACACGCCGAACCGTTCAGCATACAGGATATCGGCGCCGTTCTCGATCATCGCAAAGGCGGTTTCCTTGGCCTTGGGCGGGTCGAACCAGCTGCCGATGAACGAGATCTGGAACACCATGTCGGGGTTCATCTCTTTCGCGCCGGCCATGAAGGCGTGCATCAGGCGGTTGACCTCGGGGATTGGAAAGCCGCCGACCATGCCGATATTGCCCGCCGCCGACATCGCACCCGCAATGATGCCCGACAGATAGGCCGCGTCCTGAATATAGTTGTCGAAGACCGAAAAATTCGGCACGGCCGGGTCGGGCAGGAAGCTGGACCCCATCATGAAGGCCACATCGGGATAATCGGCCGCCACTTCGCGCGCCTCTGCCTCGACCCCGAAAACCTCGCCCACGATCAGCTGGATGCCGCTTTCGGCATATTCGCGCATCACCCGCGGATAATCGGTGTTGGAGACGTTTTCGGTATAGGTATAGCTGACCTCGCCCGCATCCTGCGCGGCGGTGGCGGCCTTGTGGATGCGGCTGACCCACTGCTGCTCGACCGGCACGGTATAGATGCCCGCCACCTTCAGCGGCTCGGCCCCGAACAGCTTGCCCGGTGTGGTCAGAACGCCGGTCGCGGCCAGCGCCACGCCAGAGGTCAGAAGATGCCGGCGGGACAGTGTCAGTGCCCCGGTTCTGGATGTGCTTCGCGTCATGTTCCTGTCCCTTTTGTTTGTCTGCAAACGTTTGATCAAAAGGTAAAAGAACGCCACGATTCGGCAAAATCCTTTCGGACAAACGACCCCGGATGCCGGGATATTTTGCCGCATCCGTGCGCGGGTGATTAAAGTTTGGGCGCCGCCGTCAGACTGACACGGCCGCCATCAGCGCGTCCTCGGACACATCGGCCTTGGCGCCGCTCAGTGTCACCCGGCCCTGATTGAGCACATAGAAACTGTCGGCCAGCCCATAGGCAAAGCTGAAGAACTGCTCGACCAGCACGATGGCCATGGTGTTCTGATCGCGCAGATATTCGATCACCCGGCCGATCTGCTGGATGATGTTGGGCTGGATGCCTTCGGTCGGCTCGTCAAGCAACAGCAGCTTGGGCTTGGTGATCATCGCGCGGGCAATCGCCAGTTGCTGCTGCTGACCGCCCGACAGATCGCCGCCGCGCCGGTTTTGCATTTCCTTCAGGACCGGGAACAGCTCATAGATCTCGCCCGGCACCCTATGCTCGGACCGGGGCAGGCAGGCATAGGCGGTTTCCATGTTTTCCTTCACCGTCAGCAGCGGAAAGATCATCCGCCCCTGCGGCACATAGCCCACGCCCTTGTGCGCCAGCACATGGGCGGGCGGGCGGGCCAGCGGCTCGCCATTCAGCACCACGTCGCCGCCGGATCGGTGATGTGTGCCCGACAACGCCTTCAGAAGGCTGGTCTTGCCCACGCCGTTGGTGCCCATCACGCAGGTGATCTTGCCGGTCGCGGCCTGCATGTCGATGCCGTACAGGATCTGGCTGCCGCCGTAATGCAGGGTCAGGTTCTTGGTTTCCAGCATCTCAGCGCCCCAGATATACGTCGATGACGTCTTGGTTGGCGGTCACATGGTCGAGGCTGCCCTCGGCCAGAACCGATCCTTCATGGAACACCGTCACCTTGCAGTTCAGCCTGCGGACGAATTCCATGTCATGTTCCACCACCACCACGGCACGGGTCCGGGCGGCCTCGACCAGCAGGGCGGTGGTATGTTCGCGCTCGGCCGGGGACATGCCCGCCGCCGGTTCGTCGACCAGCAGCAGCCGGGGTTCCTGCGCCAGCAACATGCCGATTTCCAGCCATTGCTTTTGCCCATGCGCCAGCTCGCCCGCCTTGCGCGGCAGTTCGGCGTGCAGGCCGATCTCCTCGGCCAGCGTCTGCACCTTGTCGGCGTCGTCCGCGCTGCGCCGGTAAAACAGCACGTCGAACGGGCCGCGGTCGTTTTTCAGCGCCATCAGCAGATTGTCGAACACCGACTGATCCTCGAACACGGTGGGGCGCTGGAACTTGCGGCCGATGCCTTCGCGGGCGATCTGGCTTTCGTTCATTTTCAGCAGGTTCACCGATTTCTCGCCCCAGATCACCCGGCCTTCGTCGGGCCGCGTCTTGCCGGTGACGATATCCATGAAGGTGGTCTTGCCGGCGCCGTTGGGGCCGATGATCGCGCGCAATTCGGCGTCGCCGATCCGGAACGACAGATTGTTGATCGCGCGAAACCCGTCAAACGTGACCGAAATGCCCGAGACCTCTAGCAGCGTGCTCATTCCTCGGCCTCCTTCTCGCGCAGCGATCCCTGGTCGGGGCCAAGATCGGCACCCTGGCGCGCGGGTGGTATGCGGCCGGTGATCAGATCGAACAGCCCGCCAATGCCTTGCGGTGCGAATAGCGTGACCAGAACAAAGCTGAGCCCCAGCAGCACCAGCCACCAGTCGACCCATTTGACCGTGTAAAAGCCCAGCGGCAGGTTCGGCACCTGACCGCCGGTGAACCAGGTGGACACCAGCGACACCAGGGCCGCGCCGATCACCGCGCCATACAGCCGTCCGCGCCCGCCGATGGCGACCCAGACCGCCAGATAAATACTGGCGATGGGCGCGATTTCCGCCGGGTTGATGATGCCCGCCTGCGGATAATAGAGCGCCCCCGCAATGGCCGCGATCACCGCGGTGAGGGTGAAGACGAACAGCTTGTACCCTTCGACGTGATAGCCCAGGAACCGCACCCGCGCCTCGTCATCGCGGATGCCGCGAATGACCGAGCCCAGCTTGCCGCCCACCACCCAGGCCGCCAGCAGATAGCCCAACCCCAGCGCCAGCGCCGAGGCCCACAAGAACCAGATCGAGATCAGCGATTGCGGCACGTTTTCCGCGCCGGGCAGGTTTTGCAGCCCCGAAAGGCCATTGTTGCCGCGCAACCCGCTGTCGTTCTGAAACAGGTACAGTGACAGCGCCAGGGTCATCGCCTGGGTCAGGATCGACAGGTAGACCCCGGTCACGCGCGACCGGAACGCCAGCCAGCCGAAGATCAGCGCCAGCAGGCCGGGCACCAGCACCACCAGCGCCAGTTGCGCGGTCAGGCTGTCGGCGAAAGACCAGATCGGCGGAATCTCGGCCCCGCCGACGACGCCGAAAATCTGGGTGCCGATGCCGTCGCGGATTTCCTCTGGCGTGGGGGGCAGGGGCGCACCCGCCAGGGACGAGACGACGATCGCCTTGGTGCGCTCATACATCAGCCACATGCCGATCATGTAGCCGCCCAGCCCGAAGAACGCGAAATGGCCCAGGCTCAGGATGCCGCAATAGCCCCAGACCAGATCCATCGCGATGGCGATCAGGCACAGGCACAGCGTCTTGCCCAGCGTCTTGACCATCGAGGTCGAGATGACGTCGATGCCGAAGCCGTCGCTCAGGGCGGTGACCGCCACGGTGAACAGCGCCAGCAAACCGATGAAGATCATCACCGACGGATTGCGGATGAAGAACGGTTTCTGCATCGGTCAGTCCCCCGCCGCGCGGCCCTTGAGGGCGATGATGCCCTTTGGCCGAAACTGAATGAAGATGATGATGAAGATGATCATATAGGTCTGTGCCGCCAGGGTGTTGCTGGGGTTCATCCACTCGATCCCCTTTTGCAGGAAGCCGATCATCGCCGCGCCCAGCAGGGTGCCCCAGATATTGCCGACCCCGCCCACGACCACGGTCATGAAGCTTTGGACGATATAGTCGCTGCCCAGTTCCGACGTGACCTTGGCGTAAAGCCCGATGGCCACGCCGGCGATCCCGGCGATGCCCGAGCCGAGCCCGAAGGTCAGCATGTTCACCCGGTCGGGGTTGATCCCCATACTGGCCGCCATGCGCGGGTTTTGCGTCACCGCGCGCATTTCCAGCCCCAGCCGGGTCTTGTTCAGCACGAACAGCAGCAGGAACAGGAAGATGATCCCGAGCACGAAAATCGCGATGCGGATGTAGCTGATCGACACCACATCGTTCAGCACCAGCGCCCCGTCCAGCCAGCCGGGGCTGGTCAGCGGGCGGGCCTGGGTGCCGAAGATGTTCTTGGCCAGCTGCTGCAGCGCGATGGAAATGCCGAAGGTGGCCAGCAAGGTTTCCAGCGGCCGGTTATAGAGCCAGCGGATCACCAGCCGCTCCATCGCGACACCGGCGGCGAAGGTCACCGCAAAGGCCAGCGGGATCGCGACGATGATCGACACCGTGTAATCGGGGACGATCTGCTGCACCACATAGCCCGTATAGGCGCCCATCATGATGAATTCGCCATGCGCCATGTTGATCACGCCCATCACGCCGAAGGTGATGGCTAGGCCGATCGCGGCCAGAAAGTAGATCGAGGCCAGCGACAGCCCGTCCAGCGCCAGATCCAGCACCTGGTTCAGTCCGACGCGGGTGCCGATCGACGACAGGGCCTGGGCCGCGGCGTCGGTGACGGCGGCGTCGGGTTCGCCGTATTGGTCAAAGAACACATGCGCCTTCAGCGCGCGGTCGATATCGGCCTCGGTCACATCCGCGGGCACCGCATCTTCGGCCGACAGCAGGTCATAGGCGCGGGCGCGGGCCGCGGCCGTGTTCAGACTGTGTGTCGGGATGCCGGCGACGGTGCCGTTTTCGATATGCGCGATCAGCGCCTCTTTCTTTTCGGCGTCGGTGACCGGTGCGCGGGCCAGCCCGGCCTCGACCAGCAGCGCATAGGCGGCGTCGCGGGGCAGGGCGTCGGTGCCGGGCTTCAGGACGGCGGCGATATTCGCGCCCTCGGGCAGGTCGGTGGCGGCCACGCGCCGTGTGTCCAGCAGCGGGTTCAGCGCGCCGCGGGCATCGACGCCCAGATCGGTGGAAAAGCTTTCGATGGCGGCCACGCGCGCGGCGCTGTCATCGGAATAAGGAATGGTCAGCAGCCGTATCAGGCGCTCTTTGCGGGCCAGCAGCCCGGCGTCGCTCTCGCCCTCGATCGAGGCGCGCAGAGCCGCCAGATGCGATGCTTCGGGCCCGCGCTCGATCGCGGTCAGCCCTTCGGCGCGCTTGGCGGGGTCGGGGTCGGTCAACTGAAACCGGACCAGCGCGGTGGCGATCACGCTGCGCACACCGCTGTTGGGCTTGAGCTGCGTGACGGCTTTCTTGTCATATTCGCCCACCGCGTCGCCGGTGGCGATGTCGATCAGGCGGTAGGTATCCTTTGTCACCGGCTCGGCAAAGAAGAACAGCCCGTCCTCGTCGCGCTGCCAAAGTTCTTTTTCGCGCCACTTGGCCAGTACCTCGCGGGTTTCCGGCAGGCCAGAGGCCAAAAGCGCCTCAAGCACCGTGTCGATCGTGCTGCGCGAGGATTTCTCGACCGCGGCGCGATGCTCCTGCAAAATATCCTGAATGGGGGATTGTGCCTGTGCGACCAGGGCGGTCAGAAGCCAGAACAGGGTAACCCTAAGTCCGAAAATGAAAATGCGTGTCATGCTGCCCGAACCGGAGGGGGCACCACGGCGCCCCCTCCTACTAGACTGAAATTGCCAAGCCGAAATGCGGCTTAGTAGTTGGATTTGATCTGCACGCAGGTCTTGGTCTCGGTGTTGTACATACCGCAGTCGAGGTCTTTCCAATCCGATTCCAGCACCGCCGATTCCGGCAGGAAATCGGTCCAGGCATCGCCCGGCACTTCTGCGGTCTGGCTGATGATGTCGAATTGGCCATCGGCCTGGATTTCACCGATCAGAACCGGCTTGGACAGGTGATGGTTCGGCAGCATCACGGCGGTGCCGCCGGTCAGGTTCGGGAATTCCTGACCGTACATCGCGCTGCGGACGGCGTCCACATCGGTGGTGCCGGCGGCCTCGACCGCGTTTGCCCACATGTTGAAGCCGATATAGGTGGCCTCCATCGGGTCGTTGGTCACGCGATCTTCGCCCATGGTCGCTTTCCAGGCGGCGACGAATTCGTCATTGGCTTCGGATTCGGCGGACTGGAAGTAGTTCCAGGCGGCCAGGTGACCGACCAGGTTGGTGGTGTCGAGGCCCGACAGTTCCTCTTCACCGACCGAGAAGGCCACGACCGGGATGTCGTCGGCCGAAATGCCGGCAGCGGCCAGTTCCTTGTAGAAACCGATATTGGCGTCGCCGTTGATGGTCGAAATCACGCCGACCTTCTTGCCGTCGGCACCCAGCGCGACAACGTCGGCCACGATCTTGGACCAGTCGGAATGACCGAAGGGGGTGTAGTTGACGAAGATGTCTTCGGCCGGGATGCCCTTGTCCTTGAGATATTGCTCAAGGATTTTGTTGGTGGTGCGGGGGTAGACATAGTCGGTGCCCAGCAGCGCGAACTTCTCTACGCCCAGCTCTTCCAGGAAATAGTCGGTCGCCGGGATGGCCTGCTGATTGGGGGCGGCACCGGTGTAGAATACGTTTTTCGAGCTTTCCTCGCCCTCATACTGCACCGGGTAGAACAGCAGGCCGTTCAGTTCCTCGATGACCGGCAGAACGGATTTGCGCGAAACCGAGGTCCAGCAGCCGAAGATCACGTCAACGCCCTGATCCGAGATCAGTTCGCGCGCTTTTTCCGCAAACAACGGCCAGTCAGAGGCGGGGTCGACGACCACGGGTACCAGCATCTCGCCATTGATACCGCCTTTGGCGTTCTGCTGGTCAATCAGCATCAAAACGGTGTCTTTCAATGTGGTCTCGGAGATCGCCATCGTGCCGGACAGCGAGTGCAGCACACCCACCTTGATCTCGGCCTGTGCAGCCCCGGCAAGGGTGGCCGACAAAGCGGTGGCGGTCAAAAGCATTTTCATCATGTTTCAATTGTCCCTGTTTAACGGCGCGGGGCACGAATCCCCGTCGGCGTGTAAATCTGTTAAGAAAAACCTGTCCTGTCTTCTGCAAGTTTTGCTCTATGCTGCTGCAAAAAGCGCAACGCCGGGGGAAAGATACATATGCGACACCTGAATTTATATCGTGCCCTGCGCGAGGTCGTGCGCGAAGGATCGATCAGGAAAGCCTCTGAAAAACTTGCGATTTCCGCCTCTGCGTTGAACCGGCAGATCCTTGCGATGGAAGAGGAGCTTGGCGTGCCGTTCTTCGAACGTCTGGCCGGCGGGGTGCGGCTGTCCACGGCCGGAGAGATATACTTTAGTCAGTTTAATAGGCATCTTGCTGAAATAGACCGCGCTGGCGAAACTGTGTCCGATCTGTCCGGTGTGCGGGTCGGTCATGTCCGTGTCGCCGTGAGTCGACCGCTGGAACGGGGCCTGTTGCCCGACGCGGTGCGCAACTTCCGGGCCGATCATCCGCGGGTCAGCTTTACCCTGACCCCGGTGGCGCCGGGGGAATTTTCCGAGCTGCTGCTGGGGGATGATGCCGATCTGGCGCTGATCGCGCAGCCGCAATATCACGATGGGGTCGAAACCCTGACCTTCGAGGAAATGCCGGTCTTCGCGGTGGTGGCCCGCGCGGCGGCGCAGGGGCGGCGCGCGCTGTCCCACGCCGATCTGATCGATATGGACCTGATCCTGCCGCCCGGTCAGGCCGGGCTGCGCGCCCATTTCGACCTGACCTTCAAGCGGCTGCGCAGCCCGCTGTCGCCGGTGGTGGAAAGCGCGCAGTTGCTGCCGCCCTGGCCCGGTGGTGACAGGATCCGCCCCAGCGCGCAGCTTTGCCTGGCGCCGGTCATCAGCCGCAGCTGGCTGACGGCGCATGACGCCTGTGTGCTGCCGCTGCCCCGGTTTGCCCCGGCGCGGGTGGTGCTGTGCAAGCGCGCGGGCCGGGTGCTGCCGGTGGCGGCAGAGAAATTCGCGATGCAACTGGCCGCGGAATTACAGACTGGCGGCGGGGTCGGTGACTGCGCCGATCAGGACGAGCCGATCTCGTAGGGCGGCAGGCTGTCGAAGGCCATTTTCAGCGCATCGCCCCAGCCTTCCGAAATCGTCCTGAAATAGGCGTCGCGCTTTTCGACCCGGTGAATCTCGCCCGGTTGCAGGCTGTTGGTCTTGTAAATCTGAAAATCCAGCGGCAGCCCGACCGACAGATTGGCCTTTATCGTGCTGTCGAACGACACCATCAGCAGCTTCACCGCGTCGGCGAAGCTCATGTCGGGGTCATAGGCGCGCACCAGGATCGGGCGGCCGTATTTGGTTTCGCCGATCTGAAAGAACGGCGTGTCCTCGGACGCTTCGATGAAATTGCCCTCGGGATAGATCAGGAACAGGCGCGGCTCGCCCACACCGATCTGGCCGCCGACGATCATCGTGGCATTGAAGGCGGAATCGGCGCGCTGGCCAGCCTCGGCATGTTCGGCGATCACCTCGCGCAGGGTGTCGCCGACCAGACGGGCCACCTGAAACATCGAAGGCTGTTCCAGGATTGACGGGTTACGCTCGCCCGGGGCCTTGGTGCGTTCGTCCAGCAGGCTGATGACCGATTGGGTGGTGGCCAGATTGCCCGCCGTCATCACGGTGATCACCGCCCGGCCGGGGACCGACCAGCACTGCATCTTGCGGAAGGTGGAAATGTTGTCCATCCCCGCGTTGGTGCGGGTGTCGGACATGAACACCAGACCGGAATGGAGCCGCAGGCCCACGCAATATGTCATCAATCGCTCCTGAGGGCGGGGGCCGCCTATTGCTGTTGGACCTGAATTGCCACCGACAGCGTCTCTGTCCCGTGGTCCCCGATCCGAAGACCCGATATCGGTGCGGCTTCCTGATAGTCAAGCCCGGTGGCCACACGAATATAGCGTTCATCCGGGCAGATCCCGTTCGACACATCGAAACCGATCCAGCCGATCCCGTCCAGATGGGCCTCGGCCCAGGCGTGGCTGGCATCCTGATCGATCCGGTCGTCCATCAGCAGATACCCCGACACATAGCGCGCCGGAACCCCCATGGCGCGCGCCGCGGCGATGAACACATGCGCGTGGTCCTGGCACACGCCGTGGCCTGCGGTCAGGGCGTCCTCGGCGCTGCTTTGGGCATTGGTGTGGCCGGTCGTATAGGCCACGGCCTCCAGCACCCGGTCCGACAGCATGTGCAGCCGGGTCACGGGGTCGTCCACCTCGCTCAGCAGGCCCTTGGTCAGCTTGCGGGTCAGGTTGCCGGCGCGGGTCAGGTCGGTGGCGCGCTCGAAATACCACAGCGGGGCAAAGCCCGCATGTTTGCCGGTCACGCCGTTGGTGTCGAAGGTCTCGACCTCGCCGACGCAGGTGATCGTGATCTCGTGGCCTTCGCCGGAAAAGCTGATCAGGGTGACATGGTTCATGTGCTGGTCGTCGAATTCCAGCTCTTTGCGGCCACCGTCGACGGCGATTTTCCAGTTCAGCACATGCTGGGCCGGGCGGCCTTTGGGGGTCAGCCGCAGCTCCTGCAGCCCGTAGGAAACCGGGCGCTCGTAGCGATAGGTGGTGCAGTGCGTGATTTTCAGGCGCATCTCTCTATCCGTAGAATCGGAAATCTCGTTCAACCTGAGCGCCCAGGGCGGCGTTGTCACGCAGGAACCCAGTCAGGAACTCGTGCAGGCCGGTGTCGAACACGGTGTCGATCGAGGTCCGGGTCAGACAGGCCTGCAGAGTCTCGGCCAATTCAAGGCATTTATACTCGTTGCCATATTGCTGTTCCAGATAGCTCAGATTGCCGGTGAGTTTGGACAGGCAAAAGGCCAGCGAGCGCGGCATACGCCCGTCGAGGATCAGGAATTCGGCGATCCCGCGGGGCGAGGCATCGGGCCCGTTGAGCCAGCGATAGGCGCGCTGCCCCGCGACGGAACGCAGGATCGTTTCCCACTGCACATTGTCCAGCGACGATCCGATCTGACTGACCGAAGGCAGCAGTACGTAATATTTCACGTCCAGAATGCGCGCGGTGTTGTCGGCGCGTTCCAGAAACGTGCCGATCCGCGAGAAATCGAAAATGTCGTTGCGCAGCATGGTGCCGTGCAGCGCGCCGCGCACCAGTGCGCTTTGCTGCCGGATCATGCCCAGGATGCCGGGCAGGTCTGGCTCGCGCACCGGGCGGCGCAGCGCCTCTTTCAGGTTCATCCAGCTTTCGTTGACCGCTTCCCAGACCTCGCGGGTCAGGGCGGTGCGGACCATGCGCGCGTTATTGCGGGCATGTTCGACCGCCGACAGAACCGAGGACCCGTTGGTCTTGTCGCGCAGCAGGAAATCGATCACCGCCGCGCCGTCGAATTCTTCGTGCCGCTCCAGATAGGCCTCGCGCACCCCGGCGGTTTCCACCACCGAGGCCCATTCGTCCTTGGCCGAATCCGGCCGGGTCAGGGCGATGCGAAAGCCTGCTTCGATCAGCCGCGCGGTGTTTTCCGAGCGCTCTAGATAACGGAACATCCAAAAGAGTCCGCCCGCGGTCTTGCCCAGCATTTCAGGTCACTCCCCCAGAACCCAGGTGTCTTTCGTGCCGCCGCCCTGGCTGGAATTCACCACCAGCGAGCCTTTCTTCAGCGCCACCCGCGTCAGTCCGCCGGGGGTGATGTCGATCCGGTCGGGCGACACCAGAACATAGGGCCGCAGATCCACATGGCGCGGCGCCAGCCCCGATTTGGTCAGGATCGGTACCGTCGACAGCGCCAGCGTGGGCTGCGCGATATAGTTGCCCGGCTTCGCCATCAGCTTGGCGCGGAACGCGGCCAGCTCTTTTTTCGACGCGGCAGGCCCTACCAGCATACCGTACCCGCCCGAACCATGCACCTCTTTCACGACCACCTCGTCGAGGTTGTCCAGCACATAGGCCAGCGCGTCGGGTTCCGAACAGCGCCAGGTTGGCACGTTTTTCAGGATCGCCTTTTCGCCGGTATAGAATTCCACGATGTCGGGCATGTAGCTGTAGATCGCCTTGTCGTCGGCAATGCCGGTGCCCGGCGCGTTGGCGATGGTGATCCCGCCCGAGCGGTACACATCCATGATCCCCGGCACGCCCAGCAGGCTGTCGGGGTCGAAGGTCAGCGGATCCAGAAACTCGTCGTCGACCCGGCGATAGATCACGTCGATCGGGGTATATCCGCGCGTGGTGCGCATCGCGACCCGCCCGTCCACCACCCGCAAATCGTGCCCTTCGACCAGTTCGACCCCCATGTGGTCGGCCAGGAAGGAATGCTCGAAATACGCCGAATTGTGGATGCCCGGCGTCAGTACCGCCACAACCGGCGCGCCATTGGCGCGGGGCGGGGCGCTGGCGACCAGCGACCGGCGCAGGCGGCTGGGATAGTCCGACACCTCCTGCACCTTGATCTTGCTGAACAGCTCGGGGAACATCTGGAGCATCGTCTCGCGGTTTTCCAGCATGTAGGACACGCCCGACGGGGTGCGCGCATTGTCTTCGAGCACGAAAAAGTCATCCTCGCCGGTGCGCACCAGGTCGACGCCGACGATATGGGTATAGACATTGCCCGGCGGGGCGACGCCGATCATCTGCGGCAAAAACGCCTCGTTCTGCGCGATCAGCTGTTCGGGGATGCGGCCCGCGCGCAAAATTTCCTGCCGGTGGTAGATGTCATAGAGGAAGGCGTTGATCGCCCGTACCCGCTGTTCGATACCCTTGGTCAGCTTGGCCCATTCGCGCTCTGATATAATGCGTGGCACGATGTCGAACGGGATCAGCCGCTCATCGGCTTCGGCCTGGCCATAGACGTTGAAGGTGATGCCGGTGCGGCGAAAGAACGTCTCGGCCTCGGCCGACTTCTTTTGCAGACGCTTGAGGTCTTCGTTCGCGAACCAGCCGTGGAAATCCGCATAGGGGGCGCGCGGGGTCCCGTCCGGGTTTTGAAGCTCGTCGAAAAACTGTGCGTTCTCTTCCATGTGCTCCACGTTAAGATATTGTGAACCGGCTGCAACAACTGGCAGCAACGCGGCGAAATCGGTGGTGATTTTATTTGGTGGTGGCAGGGCGTTTGCACAAAAAATGTGCGCCTACCCATCCAGCCATAACGTCACCGGCCCGTCGTTGATCAGCGAGACCGCCATATCCGCGCCGAACTGCCCGGTCCGGGTCGGGATGCCTTCGTGCTGCTGCATCCGGGCGGCAAAGAATTCATACAACGCACGGCCCGCTTCGGGCGGGGCGGCGGCGGAAAAGCCGGGCCGGTTGCCGCGTGACGTGTCGGCGGCCAGCGTGAACTGGCTGACCACAAGGGCCGCGCCGCCGGTGTCGCGCAGCGACAGGTTCATCTTGCCGGCCGCATCGCTGAAAATCCGCAGCTTGGCGATCCGGGCGGCCAGTTTCGCGGCTTGCGCTTCGGTGTCGCCGGTCATGGCGCAGACCAGAATCAGCAGGCCGGGGCCGATCTGGCCGATCACCGCGCCATCCACCCGCACCGCGGCTTCGGTGACGCGCTGGACCAGCGCCCTCATGCCAGTTCTGCGGCCCAGGGCGGGTTGGCCCCGGCGCGCGAGACGGTGATGGCGGCGGCGCGGGTCCCCAGCGCCAGCGCGGCCTGCATCGTCCCGGCGCCGATCCCGGCCAGCGCGGATTTGTTCAGCTTTCCCGCAGCCTGAAGCGCGGCCAGAACGCCTGCGTTGAAGGTGTCGCCCGCGCCCACCGTATCAACGACCTGAACCTGTTGTGACGGCAGGAACACGCCTTCGCCCGCGCCAAAGGCGCTGGCGCCGCGCGCGCCTTCGGTGATGAATACCAGCTTGGGTCCCTTCGCAAGCACGCCATGCGCCAGCTGCCCGATCTCGCCCTCGCCTTCCAGCCAGCGCAGATCCTCGTCCGACAGTTTCACGATATCGGCCAGCGCAATCAGCCGGTCCAGCCGGGCGCGATAGCGGGCCTCGTCGGTGATGAAGGCGGGGCGGATATTGGGGTCTATCATGGTGACACGGGACGCGGATTCGCGCGCCATCAGCGCCTCATAGGCCGCGCCGCAGGGATCGGCCACCAGCGAAATACCCCCGAAAAACAACGCCTCGACCGCGTCGGGCAGGGGGGGCAGGTCGGCCTCGGTCAGCATCCGCCCGGCAGTGTTTTCATCATAGAAGGCATATCGCGCATGGCCGTCCTCCAGCTGTACGAAGGCCAGCGTGGTGGGCCGGTCGGCGGTGACCGTCAGGCTGGCATCCACCCCGGCCTCGGCCAATGCCGCGCGCAGCCGGTCGCCGAACATGTCCGATGACAGCCCCGAGAACAGCCCGACCGGCGCGCCCAGCCGTCCCAGGGCGATCGCGGTGTTGAACACCGCGCCGCCGGGATAGGGCGCGAAAGCCGGCTCATCCGCCGGGGTGCGGCGCGGCAGCATGTCGATCAGCGCTTCGCCACAGCACAGTATCATCGGCGCGTATCCGTCCAGATCATGCCCCAGCCATAGCGCGCGCGGGCGCGTCGTGCAATCGCGGCACCCGCCGCTTGACGCAGGTCAACGACACATCCGCCTGTGGGCAGCAAGGTTTCGCCCATCGCCACAGTTTTCGGAAAAGGAGATCCCACATGGTTGAGAAATCCCACACCAGCGGCTTCTGGCCATCGCTTTACGATCCTTTGCGCAGCGTGGGCACACGGCTGGCCGAATGGCTTGCGCCTGCCGCCGACGCGTCGGCGGCCGAGGATGCCTACCGCATCACCGTCGAATTGCCGGGGGTGGCAGAGGAAGATATCCACCTGTCGCTTGAGGATGGGGTGGTCACCGTGAAGGGCGAAAAGCGCAGCGCACGCGAAGAGGCGGGCGAGACCTGGTTTTTCAGCGAACGTCAGTATGGCAGCTTCTCGCGCAGCTTCCGCCTGCCACCCGATGCGGATGCGGGCGGGATCAGCGCCGATCTGAAGGACGGGGTGCTGGCGGTGACGGTGCCGAAAAAAGCGCCGCGCACCGGGGGCGGCGGCAGCCGAATCCCGATCACGACGGGCTGATCTTGCGCCCTATTGCTGGTTCTGGGCGATGAAATAGCCCACGATCCCGGCCACGATCGCCCCCGCCACCACGGCCAGGGCGATTTTCCAGGCCGACCAGGGCCGTTCGCCCTGTACCCGTCCGGTGCGGCCATTGACCACGAAGCGATAGGATTTGCCGCGGTATTTATAGGCGGCCAGCCAGACCGGCAGCAGGATATGCTTGAAGGTGATATCGGAAATCGCGGTGTCCAGCGCGTGGATGCGTTGCCGGTCGCCGCCGATGTCGAATTTCACGTCCCGCTCGATCACCCGGTCCATATGGGCGCGGGCCTCGGAAAAGCCGTCGGTCAGTTCGACCGTATATCCCTCGGCCCGGAACCCGGCCAGGTATTCGGGGCTATAGGGTTCCAGCGCGGCCAGATCCCAGGGTTCCAGCGCGTCGGTAAAGCGTTTGGGCAGGCTGCGCGAGGCCAGCACCAGCACATCGTCGAAAAACCGCGCCACCCGGCCCGATTTGGGCCGCCAGCGCACCTTTTGCACCCGCACGGTTTCACGCTTGCCGTTGCGCATCACTGTGCGGGTTTCGTAATAGACCGTGCCGTGTTCGCCGCGATAGGCGGTGCGGGTGTCGGCGTCGAACGTCCAGTAGGGCACATAGATGCCCTGCATCCTGCGGCCCTTGCGGGCGTAGTCCTGCAAGCCCCCGGGGGCAAACCACAACCGGCCCAGCCAGTCCGTCATCGCGCGGCGGGCGGTGGCCTCGTCCAGTGCGAAGGGCAGCAGCGCGCGGGGTTTGATATGGCGGTGGGTGCCGGTGTCGGTGACCACGGGCGTGGCGCAGAACGGGCATTCGGCGGCGTGGATGTCGCCGTCGAATTCGACCTGCGCGCCGCAATTGGGGCATGACAGGACGCGGGTTTCCTCGATCTCGGCCTCGGGCAGTTGTGCCTCGAGCGCGGCGCGGAAATCCAGCTCGCGGATCGCGGGCAGATGCGCGGCGGCTTCGGCGATCGGCTGCGTGTTGCCGCAGTGATCGCAGATCAACTGGCTGCTGTCGGGGGCAAAGCGCAAATCCGCGCCGCACTGGTCGCAGGGAAAGCGGTGCTCTTCGGGGGCGGGGGGCGGCGCATCCAAGGGGTCATGCCTCCGGCGGGAGTATTTGGGCCAAGAAGAAGGGGCGGCGGGTTACACGCCCGGCGGCGGGGGCGGCGGCAGGATGGTGAATAGCTGTGCCAGTTCGGCCACGTCCTCGGCCTCTTTCCAGCCGTCCTGACCGGCGGTCCAGACATAGGACTTGCGGCTCAGGCCGCCCTCGGCCGCCATGCGCCCCAGATCGGCGCGCGAGAACGGCCCCTTGGTGGCGCCGTTTTCGGCGATGTGCCAGACATGCTCGACCGGCGGGGGCGGCGGCGCGGGTTGCGCGGCACGGGCCGCGGGCACGGCGCCCCAGGGGCCCTGCTGTGCCATCTGCCCGGCCATCGCCATGCCCAGACCGGCGCCCAGCCCGGCGCCCATGCCGCCGCCACCTGACGGGTTGCGCGCGGCGGCGGTCATCGCCTCGGCCGCCGAATATTGGGTGAACCTGCCCAGATCGCCCGCCAGCCCCATCGAGGTGCGTTTGTCCAGCGCCTCTTCGACCGCCGGGGGAAGCGAGATGTTTTCGATGTAAAGCTCGGGCATCGACAGCCCGTAGCCATCCAGCGTGCCGCTGATTTCGGCGGCCACCAGCTTGCCCAGATCGGCGGTGTTGGCGGCCATGTCCAGCACCGGAATGCCCGACGCGGCGATCACGCGGGAAAATTCCTGCACGATGATGTTGCGGATCTGAAAGCTGATCTCGTCCATGGTGAATTCACCGTCGGTGCCGACGATTTCGGTCAGGAACCGTGCGGGATCGGTCACCCGCACCGAATAGGTGCCGAAGGCGCGGATGCGGGTCGGGCCGAATTCCGGGTCGCGCAGCATGATCGGGTTCTTGGTACCCCATTTCAGATTGTTGAACCGGGTCGTGTTGACGAAATAGATCTCGGACTTGAAGGGCGATTTGAACCCGTGATCCCAGTGCTGCAGCGTGGTCAGCACCGGCATGTTGTTGGTTTCCAGCATGTAAAGGCCGGGGGTGAACACATCGGCCAGTTGGCCTTCGTGGACGAACACCGCGGCCTGGCCTTCGCGCACCGTCAGCTTGGCGCCGTATTTGATTTCATGCCCTTCGCGTTCGAACCGCCAGACCATCGTGTCGCGGCTGTCATCGACCCAGTGGATGACGTCGATGAATTCACCGGAAAGGAAATCGAAAATACCCATTATTTTTCCTCGCTTGCGCGCACAGCCGAAATCCACTCGGCCCGTTCGCGCTGATACTCTGACTTAGTTTGGGTGATGCACCGAAATGGCTTATGGTCAGATTGTGCATCTTCGGCAGCTTTGGCAAGTTTTTCACTAGCTTGGACTAGGCGCGACATCAGGCCTTCATCCGCCCTTTGCGCCGTCAGTTCCCGCACGTCTACGAATTGTATGCTTTCATACTTCACGCCGTCGATATCGAAGTATTCAACAGAGAATTCAATCTTTGGAATTGGAGGGTTGGCGAGTAGCTCGTGGCCAAGCCCAAAATTATATGAAACCGAAAAATCCTGAGGGATCGTGCGAATCGGATACTTTAATTTAGCAAAGTCCGTAATAATACGCTGCGGGACAAATTCTGATATGTCGGATTTCAGAGTTACCATTACGTCTCGTGCCGCCCCTGCCCCTACATTGGTTATTTCCAACGTTGAGAGGATACGCGCGTCTTCACGTTTCCCTAGGTGAACAAGTATTACAGGATCAGTACCTGCTTGTCTGGATTTACGCTGCTCCGTTAGTGCATAGTATGCGATGAAGACCGAAACGGTCGCCACGAGCAAAGTTAAAACGGTAGGCAACAGTTCGACAACTTCTTGCCGGGTGGGGGACTGGTCGAAGAATGAGAACCCAACATAAAGTAGGCAGAATGAGAGAAATCCGACAGTAATACCCAGTGCGAATTTTCCGTCCCCAATCAGAACTCGCCAATGTGATGGAGACACTTTTCTAGTTCTCGGGGTTCCCATTAGACATCGCCTCCCATCAGTTCGGCGGCCAGGACCCGGACGATCGGGCGGGCCTCGTCAGGGGTCATGCCGGGCTGCAGGCGCGGGTCGTACAGCATTTGCAGCAGCATCTCGTCATGGCCGGTCAGCAGCGCGAATTCCTCGTCATCGTTGAAGATCGAGGGCCGCGCGGCGGGGCTGTCATTGGCCAGGCCCATGCCCTGGGCCAGTTCTTCGTGGATGCACGACAGGCGCAGCGCGTCAGGCTGTTCGGCCCGGATCACCGCCACCGCCCGCGAATAGGTCGAGGCGGTGTCGCGCGAGAAGGCGAAGACCGTGCAGAAGGTCGAGCGCGGCATCGCGGTGACCGACCGCACCAGGGACGGGCCGATCCCCGGCACCAGCTGTTGCAGGCGCGGGCCGATGGCGCGCCGCTCGTCCTCGTTCAGCATGAGGACGTGGAAATTGGCGTTCTGCGACGACGAGGTCATGCTGATCGGCAGGCCGCTGACCCGCGACAGCCGGCGGACATAGGCGGCGATGTCGGCGCGATCCTGGCGGCGCTGTGCCTCGGGCACGGTTTTGCCGAAGATCACGTTCATGCGCACCGGATTGTCCCAGCGGCGCAGCCTGCTTTCGGTCTGGCGGGCGACGATCAACCCGCCGCGGGTGTCATATTCGTCATAAAGCGCGATCTGGACGAAATTCTCGACCAGTTGCCGCTGCGAGACCGGTACATCGGGCCCGCCGCCATCGGTGCGCATCAGCCCGCGCGACAGCAGATCGGCCTGCACCCGCGCATAATAGGCCGCGACCGCCTTGCTTTCGGCGGATTGCTCGGGCTGCGCATACTCGGGCCGCGCCGGGGGAACCGCGACGGGTTCCACCGGCGGCGGCATTTCGCAGGAAGCCAACCCGAAGGCAGCCAGAACCGCGAACACGAAAGGGGTCTTGCGCGCTATGGCGGCCTCCCGCGATCAGGCGTGGGGCACGGCGGTGCCGGCGGTATCGCCAACCCCGTCGCGCCGTGCCTTGGCAGAGGCCAGCGTGTCGCGCAGCTCTGCCTCCATTTTTTTCAGTTCCTGCTCTGCGGCGGCGCGCTTGGCCTTGCCTTCGTCGGCGATTTGCAGGCTTTCCTGGATCGTGGCGATCAGGGTCGCGTTGGCCGATTTCACCGCTTCGATGTCGAACACGCCGCGCTCCATTTCCTGACGCACCACGCGGTTGGCCTGTTGCAGGTTCTCGGCATTGGCGGTCAGCAGTTCGTTGGTCAGGTCCGACGCGCTGCGCACGGCCTCGGCGGCCTCTTTGCTGCGCTGGATCGTCACCGCCTGGGCCAGTTGGGTTTCCCACAGGGGCACGGTGTTGACGAGGGTCGAGTTGATCTTGGTGACCAGCGATTTGTCGTTTTCCTGCACCAGCCGGATCGAGGGCAGCGATTGCATCGTGACCTGACGGGTCAGTTTCAGGTCATGCACCCGGCGTTCCAGATCGTCGCGGGCGGCACGCAGGTCGCGCAACTCCTGCGCCTTGATCACCTGCTCGTTTTCGGGGGCGATGGCGACATCGGTTTCCTTGGCGGGGATGGTGGTGCCGTCCAGCTCTTTCAGCTTTTCCTCGCCCGCGGCGATATACAGCGCCAGCTCGTCATAGAAATCGAGCGTCTTTTCATAGAGCATGTCCAGCGATTTGACGTCCTTGAGCAGCTTGTGCTCATGGGTCAGCAGGTTGTCGGTGATCTTGTCGATCTGGCCCTGCACGGTTTCGAACCGGGAGATGAACTTGGCGAAGGGGGCCGAGCGGCCCAGCAGTTTTTCCCACCAGCTGCGGTCGCGGCGCACGTCCAGTTCGGTCACCGAAAAGCCGCGAATCGTAGTGACGATATCCTGAAGACTGTCGCCCGCCGGGCCCACATCCTTGTTGCGCACGTCGGTCAGCATCGCCTGGCTGATCACCTGCAACTCGGCCTGCGCGGACGAGCCGAACTCGATGATCGAGCTGCTGTTGCCCATGTCGATCTCGGCCATACGCTTGCGGATGCCGTCCGCCACGGGGGCGGGGGCAGCGTCCAGCGGGACGATTTCGCCCACGGGCTCAGGCAGGATGACGGCGGTTACCTGTTCCACTTCGGCCAGGGCCTGGGCGGCTTTTTCACGGATTTGTTCAGACATCAGTTCATTCCCCATTGTCACGCATGGCCGGGTCCGGGCGCACGCCTTCACGCTGCAATCTTTCGCGCAGCACTTCGATTTCCACATCCAGGTCGGATTTGTCGTCGAGCAGCAGGTCGCTGGTCCGTGCCGCGAAATTCTGCTCCAGATCGTCCAGCAACGCCTCGTAAGCGGTCCGGGCCGCAACATCGCGGCTGCGCGCGTAGAGATCGGCGAACTTGATCGTCGCGTCGCGGGCGCCCAGCAGATAGACCACCAGATACTTGCGCGCCGCGGTCAGGTCGCGCGGGTCGTTTTCCACGGTGCGGAACATGTCGCGCACGGTGGTTTCGAACCGTTCGACCCGGACCTCCAGCGCGCGGTCGCCGGCGCGCATGATCGCGTCCGACATCGCGGCCAGATGCTTTTCGGCCTCGTCCACGGCGCGGGCCACGCGATCCTGCTGGAACGTGTCGATCCCTTCCATGCCCTTGTCGCGCATCGGATCCAGACCGAAGGAAAAGCTGTGCAGCACCGTGCCCAGCACCGCAAAGATGACCGGGTTCAGCAGGCTGCCTTCGGGCGCGAGGCCGGCCAGGAACAGCCCCGCGCCGGTCAGGACCGAACCGAAGATCTTGCGCGGGATCGCCGGGCGGCGGGCGATCTTGCGGGCGTGATAGGCATCCTCGGCCTTCAGCCCCTCGCGCGTCATCCAGGCCGCCAGGATCAGCAGGCCGAACCCCGCCAGCCCGGTGGCCAGCCCCACCGGATCAGAGGTGAAGGCCCGCAGCAACAGCGGGAAGGGCGCCAAAAACAGGAAGTTGACCCGCCCGCCCGCCCGGCTGACCGTCTTGCCGTGGAACGGGTTGCGCGGCGGTCGGGTGCTGTCGGTCTTGCTGCCCTCGGGGCTGAACTTTCCGCCAAATCGCTGGGCCATCACGCGCCCCCCGTCACGGCGACATAGACGATCAGCGCCAGCAGCAGAAAGAACGCAAGCTTTTGCAGGCCGGTTTCCGTCATCATAGCCCCCTCATGAGCGTTGTCGTCCTATATACGGGATGCGACACCCGCGTGAAAGCGCAGTACCTTATGCCTTGCGGCTTTGCTGGGCGTGGCGTTCGGCGTCCAGCTTGCGCGAATAGCCCGATTGCAGGAATTCCACCGCGAACAGCACCAGCACCGCGAAATAGAAGGTGGTCTTGGACATCGGAATCAGCGGGTAGCCCAGGATTTTCAGTTGCAGCGCGTCGTCATGCATCGCATGGGCGGCGGCCGGCCCGGCCTCGCCCAGCAGCACCACGCCGACGATCAGCAGCACGAACAGGCCCAGCACCTCGTACATCCGGTTCTTCTGGATAAACGCGGTCACCCCGTCGGCCAGCAATACCATCGCCGCGCCCGAGGCCAGGATCGCCGTGGCCAGCACCGGGAACACATCGGTGATCGCCAGCGCCGACAGGATCGAATCGAAGCTGAAGACCAGGTTCATCGTCACGATCAGCGCGATGACCTGAAGGCCGGACTTGCCCGCCTTGCCTTCGACATCATGATCCAGATGATCGATCGACAGCATGTGGCTGATCTCCTTGACCGCCGTGTAGATGATGAAGATGCCGCCCAGAATGAAAACGATGGTCGAGAAATTGACCCCGCCTTCCAGCACCCCGACCCAGTTCATCACGAAAAACGGTGCCGACAGCGACTCGATCAGGCGGATCATCACGAAAAGCAGGACCACGCGCAGCGCCACGGCAATCAGGATGCCCCAGAATCGGACGGCCTTTTGCTGCGCGACCGGCGCGCGCTGGCTTTCGATGCTGATATACAGCAGGTTGTCGAAACCCAGCACCGCCTGCAAAAAGCACAGCATCAGCAGGTTGCCGAGGTTTTCGAGTGTCAGAAGATCCGCCATCGCCGCGCGCTCCTTTGGGAAATCCGTTTCGCGCAGCAAGCCATACTGCGGCGGCTACGGCAAGGTGCGGAAAATCATGCTTTTCCCCGTGGACGGCGCGTCACCTTCGGTTTGGGGGTCGCGGCCGGTTTGAACTCGGTGTCCAGGCCCAGCTGATCGCGCAGCACCCGGCCCTTGATCTCCTCGACCGCGCCTTCCTTCAGCTCGCCCAGCCGGAACGGGCCATAGGAAATGCGGATCAGCCGGTTCACCACTAGGCCCACCGAATCCATCGCGCGGCGGATCTCGCGGTTGCGGCCTTCGCGGATGCCGATGGTCAGCCAGGCATTGGCGCCCTGCTGACGGTCGAGCGAGACCTCCATCGGCTGGAACCGCTCGCCATCTATGGTGATGCCCTTGCGCAGCGGCGCCAGCATCCGCTCGTCGGGCGTGCCCTTGACCCGTACCCGGTACCGGCGCAGCCAGCCGGTCGAGGGCAGCTCCAGCCGCCGTTTGATCTCGCCGTCATTGGTCAGCAGCAGCAAACCCTCGGAGTTCAGATCGAGCCGCCCCACCGACATCACCCGCGGCATGTCTTCGGGCAGGGCGTCGAACACGGTCTGGCGGCCCTTTTCGTCGCGCGCGGTCGTCACCAGCCCGGCGGGCTTGTGATACAGCCACAGGCGCGGCGGTTCCGCCGCGGCCAGGGGGACTCCCTCGACGGTGATCTTGTCGGAGGCGGTGACGTTCAGCGCGGGGCTGTCGATTGTCTTGCCGTTCACGGTCACGAGGCCGATCTGAATCATGCGTTCGGCCTCGCGGCGCGATGCGACGCCGGCGCGGGCCAGAACCTTGGCGATACGCTCGCCCGGGGGGGTGTTTGTGCTCATGGCCTTCCTTTACGCGCAAGCGGGGCAAAGCGAAAGCGCCTTGCGCAGGGGCGCGGGGGCGGGGCATGAACGGCGCATGAGCCCCTTTACCAGCCATATGCAGGCCGCCCTGGCCGAGGCCCGTGCCGCCGCCGCGCGCGGCGAGGTGCCGGTGGGCGCGGTGATCGTCGCCCCCGATGGCAGTATCGTGGCCCGCGCCGGCAACCGCACGCGCGAACTGAACGACCCCACGGCCCATGCGGAAATTCTGGCCCTGCGCGCGGCCTGTGCGGCGGCGGGGTCGGAACGCCTGCCGGGGCATGATCTGTATGTGACGCTTGAACCGTGCCCGATGTGCGCCTCGGCGATCAGCCAGGCCCGGATCGCGCGGCTGTATTACGGCGCGGCAGATCCGAAATCGGGTGGCGTGGCGCATGGGCCGCGGGTGTTCGACCATCCGCAAAGCCATCATGTGCCCGAGGTCTATGACGGGATCGGCGCGCAGGCGGCGGCGGCGTTGCTGCGCGCGTTCTTTGCGGAAAAGCGGCCGGGATGCGCCGGGGAACGCGATATCTGAATGGGATAAGGATTGCGCGCCTTCCCTGGGCGCGTCAGGCTGGCCTGGCTTTCAGACGGTGTTTCGCAGGGAGGAAATCATGAAACAACCGATGCTCGGACGCGCCCTTGGCGCGGTACTGGCGTTTTGCGCGATGATCACGTTCAGCACACAGATGGCGCTGGCCGAACCGGCGGCGAAGGTCGCGATCCATGTCGATTCAGACGACGTCCAGACCATGAACATGGCGCTGAACAACGCGGCCAATATCGCCAAATATTATGAAGAAAAGGGCCAGGAGGTGGTGATCGAGATCGTCACCTACGGCCCCGGCCTGCATATGCTGCGCGAAGATACCTCGCCCGTGGCGGCGCGGATCGAAACGATGGCGCTCAGCCATGACAACCTGACCTTCTCGGCCTGCCTGAACACAGTTCAGGCGATGAAGCAGAAGACCCAGACCGATGTGCCGCTGCTGGAAGAGGCGACCGTCGTACCCTCGGGGGCGGTGCGGCTGATGGAGTTGCAGGCGCAGGGCTATGCCTATCTGCGGCCCTGACACCTGACATCACCGGGGCGGGCGGTCAGGCGGAATTCGCCAGATACGCCCGCCAGTCCCCCAGCGCGGAAATATCCTGCGCGCCTTCGGTCCCGGCCGCTTCGCAGATGAAGCCCTTGACCCAGTCGCCATCCGCCAACTCGACCGAACCGATCCCCAGCGGCGCGGGAATGCCGGCCAGGAAACCGCCGACCTGATCCATCGGCAGATCCCATATTTCCATGCCGATGCTGTGGCCGGTACCGGGCGCACGGCGCACCAGGCCGGGGCGCTGCGGCGGGCCGCCGGCCAGCGCGTAAAACCGATAGCTGGGCGCGGTTTCGGCCCTGCGCAGGAACCGGCCGCCACGATCGGTCAACTGCCAGTTCAGCGGCAGGCCCGACATATGCGCGCCGCAGACCGCGATCTGGAACCCGTCTGCTTGCGGTGCGGGCAGGGCAGCCGGGGCGGGCACCGGCCAGCCGGTGGCGCCCAGATTGCGCGCCACGCCCCGTTCAAACAGCCGCGCGACCGATGCCACAAGCCCGTCCTCGCCCGCGCCGGCCAGCAGGGTCACGCTGCCGGGCCGCCCGTCGCTGCGCGGTGCGGTGGGCACGGCGATGCCGCACATATCCAGCAGGTTCACGAAATTGGTGTAGATCCCGAAATTCGAATTCGGCGTGATCGGATCGGCCGCCAGATCCGCGACCGTATAGAAGGTGGGGATTGTCGGCACACACAACATATCAAGCCGGTCGAGTACCGGCAGCGCGACGCGCTTCAGCTCTTCCAGCCGGTAAAAGCCGCGAAACGCATCCGCCGCCGACAGGGTTTCGGCATGGCAGATGATCTGGCGGGTAACCGGGTGCACCGCGTCCGGATCGGTTTTCAGCAAATCCTCGATCACTGTATAGCGTTCGGCCACCCAGGCCCCTTGATAAAGCATGTCGGCAATGGCGTAGAGCGGGGTAAAATCCATCTCTTCGATCTGCGCGCCCTGCTGGCGCAACTGGTCCACCGCCGCATCGAACGCGGCCTGCTGCACCGCATCGCCCAGAAACCGGATCGTATCGGCGCTGGGTATGCCGATACGCAGCCCCGGCGGCACATCGGTCAGCGGGCGGGCGGGGATGTCTTTCGAATAGGCGTCGGCGGGGTCATGGGCGGCGGCCACCGCGAAGGCGGCATAGGCATCGTCGACCCCCAGCGCGAAGATCGAAATCGTATCAAGGGTCCGGCATGCCGGCACCACGCCCGAGGCCGACA
Organism: Actibacterium sp. D185-2; assembly: GCF_054954595.1. NCBI lineage: Bacteria > Pseudomonadati > Pseudomonadota > Alphaproteobacteria > Rhodobacterales > Roseobacteraceae > Actibacterium > Actibacterium sp. D185-2. The sequence goes on along the minus strand of NZ_JBPWNX010000004.1, from coordinate 61,926 downwards.
GCGCGCCCAGGCTGGGCTTCAGCCCGACGATATTATTCAGCGCGGCGGGCACCCGGCCCGATCCGGCGGTGTCGGTCCCAAGCGCGAAACTGACGATCCCGTGGCCCACCACCACGCCCGATCCGCCCGACGATCCGCCCGGCACGATATCGGGATCGACCGCGTTTTTCGGCGCGCCATACGGGCTGCGGATGCCGACCAGCCCGGTGGCGAACTGGTCGAGATTGGTCTTGCCGATCAGCAGCGCCCCGGCCGCGATCAGCCGCGCCACGACGAAGGCGTCGGCCTTGGCGGTATAGGCATAGGCGGGGCAGGCGGCGGTCGTGGGCATTCCGGCGGCGTCGATATTGTCCTTGATGGCAAAGGGGATCCCCCACAGCGGCCGGGCCGGATCATAGGCGCCCAGCGCGTCGGCGGCGGCCAGCACCGTGTCGCGGTCCGGCAGGTGGATAAAAATCGCCGGGTCGGCCACGGCGTCGATTCGGGCAAAGACCTCCTCCATCACCTGCCGGGGGGTGACGCCGGCGCCGTATGCGGCGCGCAGCGCGGAAAGGGTAAAGGGGGTGTTGCTCAGCATGGGTATGGTCCTTCTGCCTCAGGCCGATTTGCGCCGTGCGGGCGGTTTGGGGGCGGCCGATAGTAAGTCGCAGGTATAGGGGTGGGCCGGGGCCGACATGACCTGCTCGGTCGGGCCCTGTTCGACGATCTCGCCGGCCTTCATCACGATCACATGGTCGCATAGCAGGCGCACCACATGCAGATCGTGGCTGACGAACAGATAGCTGATCCCCAGCCGGGCGCGCAGATCGGCCAGCAGGTTCAGCACCACGGCCTGAATGGATACATCCAGCGCGGCGGTGGGTTCATCCAGGATCAGGAGTTTCGGATCGAGCGCGATGGCGCGGGCGATGCCCACCCGTGCCTTCTGGCCGCCCGACAACTGATGCGCAAACCGATCCAACAGGGGGCGCGGCAGGCCGACCAGATCGGCCAGTTCCTCGATCCGTGCGGCCAGCGCCGCGCCGCGCAGCCCGCCCAGCCGGCGCAGCGGATCGGCGATCGACTGGCGCGCGCTGTGGCGCGGGTTCAGGCTGTCGGTGGCATCCTGAAACACCATCTGGATCTGGCCGCGCCGCGCATCGCGGGCAAAGCGCCGGGCCGGGGTGGCGGCGATGTCGTCGCCGTCGAACAGGATGTCGCCGCTGGTCGGATCCGTCAGTCGCACCAGCATTTCCGAGGTGGTGGATTTGCCGCAGCCCGATTCGCCGACCAGCCCGACGCTTTCGCCCGCGCGCACCTGAAACGAGACGCCGCGCACCGCATGGACCGGGCCGGATTTACCGGCAAAGGTCTTGGTCAGGTTGCGCACCTGCAGCAGCGGGCGGTCGGACACCTGATGCGGCAAAAGCGGCGTGCGCATCTGCGCGGGCAGCAGGCTGCGGATCGATTGGCCGTGGCGCGGGGTCGCATCGACCAGCTTGCGCGTATAGCTGTGCCGCGGGTCGGCAAACAGCGCGGCGGGGTCGCCCTGTTCAACGATGCGGCCATCCTTCATCACCACGATCCGGTCGCAATACTGCGCGGCCAGGCCCAGGTCATGGGTGATCAGGATCGAGCCCATGCCCCGGTCGCGGATCAGGTCGCGGACCAGATCCATCACCGCCTTTTGGGTGGTGATGTCCAGCCCGGTGGTGGGTTCATCGGCGATCAGAAGGCGCGGATCGCAGGCCAGCGCGATGGCGATCACCACGCGCTGGCACATTCCGCCCGAAAGTTCGAACGGATAGGCGTCATAGCGCGCCTCGGCGTCGCGGATTCGGACCGCTTCCAGCGCGGCGATGGCCTTTTCGCGCGCGTCTTGCGCACTGGCGCGGGCATGCTGGCGCAGTACATCCTCGATCTGATGACCGACCTTGCGGATCGGGTTGAGGGCGGCGCGCGGGTTCTGGAAGATCATCGAAATCTCGCGCCCGCGAATGTCGCGCATGTCGCGTTCGGCGGCGCGGCGCAGGTCGATGCCGGAATAGACCAGTTCGCCATCAGTGATCTGGCCGCCGGCATCCAGAATCCGCATTAATGCATAGGAGGTCACCGATTTGCCCGACCCGCTTTCGCCGACAATGCCCAGAATTTCGCCCTTGGCCACATCCAGGCTGAGACCGCGCACGGCCTCGACAATGCCTTTGCGGGTCTGAAACGAAACGGCAAGATCGCGGATCGACAGCATCGCGTTCACGTCCTTTTGCGCGGATCGACGATGTCGCGCAGCCCGTCGCCCAGCAGGTTGAAGGTGAAGACCGCGAACATCAGCCACAGGCCCGGAAACACCGCCAGCCACCATTCGCCCGAGACGATGAAATTCGCGCCCTCGGCCACCATGATTCCCCATTCCGGGGTCGGCGGGCGCACACCCAGCCCGATAAAGCTGAGCCCGGCCGCGTTCAGGATCGCCCAGCCCAGGTTCAGCGATACCTGCACCATCATCGGTGGCAGCGCGTTCGGGAAGATATGCAGCGCCAGCACGCGCAGGTCCGAATTGCCCGACAGGCGGGCGGCCAGCGCAAACCCCGCGCCGCGCCGGATGTTCACCTCGGCCCGCACCAGCCGCGCATAAAAGGGAATGTTGATCAGGGCGGTGGCGTAGATGATATTCTCGACCGTATTGCCAAGGGCCGCAACGATCCCCATCGCCAGTACGAACAGCGGAAAGGCCATGATCGTGTCCAGAACGCGGTTCAGCACCACGTCCAGCCAGCCGCCCCAATAGCCCGCGATCCCGCCCAGCACCGAGCCCAGCACAAAGGACAGCGCCACTGCCGCGACCGAGATCACCAAATCCAGCCGCGTCGCCACGATCACCCGGCTGAACACGTCGCGGCCCAGACTGTCGGTGCCGAACCAATGCGCGCGGGACGGGGCCTGCAACGCATGTGCGGCGTCCGAGGCCAGCGGATCATAGGGCACAAGGGCCGGACCGAACAGCGCCGACAGCACGATCAGCGCGAACATGGCAAAGGCGATCATCGTTACCGGATTGCTGCGCAGCACATAAACCAGATGCGCCAGCGCGCCGGTGCCGCCGGATTTCGGGCGCTCGGGGGCGGGGGTGGGGGCCAGCAGCGGCGTCATTTGGCGGCAAACCCGATGCGCGGATCGATCGCCGTATAGGCCAGATCGATCACCAGATTCAGCGCCACGAACAACAGCGCCATGGTCAGCACGAATCCCTGCACGGCGGCGTAATCCGAGACCACCAATGCCTCGACCGCATAGGACCCGATGCCGGGCCAGGCAAAGACCTTTTCCACCAGCACATTCGCGCCCAGAGAGAACGAAAACACCATGCCCAGCGTGGTCACCACCGGCAGCATCGCGTTGCGAAACGCATAGCCGTACAAAACCTTGCGGTTGCTCAACCCCGCGGCCTTTGCCGTGCGCACGAAATCCGATGACAGCGCCGACAGCATCGCCGCCCGCGTCATCCGCGCGATCGGCGCCAGCGTGAACAGCGCCAGCGTGACCGCCGGCATCACAAGCTGCTTCAGCGCGCCCAGCCAGGTTTCCAGATCCCCCGCCAGCGCCGCGTCGATCAGATAGAACCCGGTCACATGGTCGGGCGCGATATAGATGAAGTCGAGCCGGCCCAGCGGCGACGGCGCGATCCCCAACAGATAATAGAACACATAGATCAGCACGATCCCGGTGAAAAACGTGGGCAGCGACACGCCCGCCGTCACCAGAACCCGGCACAGATGATCCACCATCGATCCCGGCCGTGTCGCGGCCAGCACACCCAGCGGTACCGCCACCGCGCAGCTCAGCAAAAGCGCGGTCAGCGTCAGCTCCAGCGAGGCGGGCAGCCGGCTGGCCAGATCGGCCCGCACCGGTTGTCCGCTGGAAATCGACTGGCCCAGGTCGCCCCGCGCCAGATCCCGCACATAGATCAGGAATTGCTGCGCCATCGGCTTGTCCAGCCCCAGCGCCTCGCGCACCTCGGCGATCGAGGCCTCGTCCGCCGCCGCCCCCGCGAAATACACCGCCGGATCGCCGGGCAGGGCGCGGGTCAGCACGAAGCTGATGATCACGACCCCGATCACCACCGGGATCGCCTGCGCAATGCGCAGCAGGACGGTTTTCAGGCGCGGCGGCACGGGACTCAGACCCCCTTCAGCGGGCGGACATCCAGCTGGCGATGGAACCAGAACTCATACCCCTCGGCCCCGTTCGTAGCGACGTTCAGCGCCGGCTGCCACAGCGGGATGCGCGGCAGATCCTCGAACGCGATCTGGAACATCCGCTTGATATTGGGCGCATATTGCGGATCGTTCATCGGCATGTGCAGGGTTTCGTCCACCAGCGCCTCGATCTCCGGGTTTTCATAGTTCGACGAATTGAACAGATGGCCCTTCTTGTAGGCCCAGAAGAAATAGTAATCGGGCGTGTTCAGCCAGCCGCCGAAGTTTTCCAGATGCAGCGGCAGGCGCTTTTCGACCAGCGCCGCAGTACGCCAGTTGGCGCCGGGGATCTTCTCGATCTCGCTGGTGATGCCCAGCTTGGCCAGACTTTCTTGGATCAGCAGGGCCGTGGGCTCCATCCAGTCGGACAGCCCAAGGCTGATCGAGAACGGCACGTCGAACCCCTTGGCGAAGGCGGATTTCTCCAGATGTTCGCGGGCCTTGTCCATGTCGGTATGAAAGGGCGATTTGCGCGGCCAGGCGATATCGTCAATCTCGGTGCTGCCGCCCCAAAGCGGCGCCCCCCGGCCATAGGCGGCGGCCTGGAAGATATCCTCATAGGGGATCGCATAGGCGACGGCCTTGCGCACGTCGGGATCCTGGAACGGCTCGAATGTGGTGTTCAGCCCGACGCAATGCATGCAGTTCTCGATCGGGGTCGAATAGACCGTGACCTTGTCGGCCAGTTCCTTGGCATCCTTGTTGGGAATGTCGAAGGAAAGCTGCACATCACCGCGCTCGATCAGCGCCCGGCGGGTGGCGGGGCTGGGCACCTCGCGCAGCACGACGCGCTTGACGGCGGGCAGCGGGCCACCGACCCAGGCATCGTTGCGCTCATAGACCAGTTGCTCGCCCGGCGCCCATTTGACCACCTTGAACGCGCCCGAACCGGCCGGGGTCTTGTGCAGATATTCCATCGCCCAGGGGTCGTCGGCGGTGGCATGGGCCAACGCGACCGCTGAATTGATGATGAACGGCACCGGCACCGCCAGATCCGGGATCGTCAGCTTCGACGGGCGCGCCAGCGTGATCACGAAGGTCTCGTCGTCCAGCGCCGCGAACTGCTCGGGGTCGACCAGCCCGCCAGCCTTCATCTGCACGGTGGGGAAACCGCCCACGGACACGGCCCGGTCGAACGACCATTTCACATCCGCCGCCGTGACCTTGCTGCCGTCCCAGAACGTGGCGTCGGGCTTGATCCTGAAGGTCAGCGTCAAACCGTCGTCCGAGATGTCCCAGCTTTCGGCCAGCTCGGGCTCGATCACCGAATAGTCATAAGACAGCCCACCGCCCGGCGCCTCTTTGGTGCCGAAGGACACCAGCCGGTCATAGCAGTTGATCGCCACCTGATACGAGGCGCGGTTGGTCCCGGTGCGGTGCAGATCCAGACTGTTGATGGTCTGGCCGGTCACCGCGACCAGCACATCGCCGCCAGCGGCCTGCGCCGGCAGGGCTTTCAGGAACGGCAGCATCGACGCGCCGATCACGCCGCTGCCCAGTTTCAGAAAATCGCGTCTCGAAGATACCGTCATTGATCCAGTCCTTTCAGGCTTGGGGGCGTCACGGGCAAGGGGGCGTGACGCGGGTTGGCCAAAGACTGCGATGGACCGGCCTATGCCTCAATTGCTATATTCACACATAAGCGGTGCATACTATGCACCGCTTATTGGGTATGAATTTGATATCAATGAGTTGCCCGAATTTCCCCGCGCCAATCCACGGCCGCACCCGGATGCGCCGAAAAAAACCGGCTGCTTCTTCTCGGCACAAATACTCCCGCCGGAGGCGACCCTGAGGCGCCGCAGGCGACGAGGCAGGGAAAATGGCCCGGAACGGGCCGCATTCCGGTTACAGCAGGATCGGCTCCATCACCTCGGGTTCGATCACGTTCACCTCGGGCAGGGTGTCCTTCATCACCGCCGCCGATTGCTCCAGCAGCGGGAAGGTGCGGTAATGGCACGGAATCACCGTCTTGAACTCAAAGAACGTCCGCGCGGCATAGGAGGCGCGGCGCATGTCCATGGTGAAATGGCCGCCCGCGCACAGGATGCCGATCTCGGGTTTATGCAGGTCGTTGAACACCTGCATGTCGGCCATCACGTCGGTGTCGCCCGACACATAAACCGTGCGCCCGCCATGCGAAATCATGAAGCCCGCCTCGCTGCCGGTATAGACCGGCTCGCGCGCCCCCGAAATCGACGAGGAATGCACCGCATTCACCAGCGTCACCGCGACATCGCCCAGTTTCACGGTGCCGCCCTTGTTGAAACCGACCGTCTTGACGTTTTCCTGCTCGGACCACCAGTTCATCAGATCGTAAATACCGACCAGCGGCACGTCCAGTTCGCGCGCCAGGGTCAGCGCGTCGCCGGTATGGTCGCCATGCCCGTGGGTCAGCAGGATATGGGTCGCGCCCGCGATCGCCTCGGCCCTGCGGGCCTTGGGGAACATCGGGTTGCCGCTCAGCCACGGGTCGATCAGCAGGACCTGATCGCCGATTTCCATGCGAAAGCCTGAATGACCCAGCCATGTGATTTTCATCTCGCCCTCCTAGGTTGCCGGGGGCATGGTAGCATTGCAGGAGGTTCTGTCACATGAATTGGTCACAACAGATCGACGCTTATTGCGAACGGCTGGATCCGGGCTTCTGGGCCGAGCCGGTGAACGCGCTGACCAATGCGGCCTTCGTGATCGCGGCGCTGGTGATGTGGCGGCGGGTGCGCGGGCCGGATCTGGTACTGGCGCGGGCGCTGGTGGCGGTGCTGGCGGCAATCGGGATCGGATCGTTCCTGTTTCACACCTATGCCACCGCCTGGGCCGGACTGGCCGACACGGCGCCAATCGGGTTGTTCGTGCTGCTGTATCTTTACGCCGCGAATCGCGATTACTGGGGGCTGCGGCGCGGAGCCGCGCTGGCGCTGACGGCGGCGTTCATCCCTTATGCCGCCGTCACCGTTCCGCTGTTTTCAAGGCTGCCCGGCCTCGGTTCATCGGCCGGATATGCGCCGGTGCCGCTGCTGATCGGGGTCTATGCGCTGCTGCTGCGCCGCCGGGCGCCGCACACCGCGCGCGGCCTGGGTATCGGTGCGGGGCTTTTGGTTCTGTCGCTGACTTTTCGCACGCTGGATCTGCCGCTTTGCGCGCGCCTGCCGTTGGGCACGCATTTCCTGTGGCATCTGCTGAACGCCATCCTGCTGGGCTGGATGATCGAGGTCTACCGCCGCCACAAGGCGCAGGATCAGGCCTGAGAGAACACGATCGTCTTCAGCCCGTTGGGCAGCACCCGGCCCTGCAGATGCAGCCGCACCGCGCGCGCCAGCACCCGGCTTTCGATGTCGCGGCCCACGGCGACGTAATCCTCGGCGGTCAGGGCGTGGCTGACGCGCTCGGTTTCCTGCTCGATGATCGGGCCTTCGTCCAGATCGGCGGTGACGTAATGCGCCGTGGCCCCGATCAGTTTGACCCCGCGCTCATGCGCCTGGTGATAGGGTTTGGCCCCCTTGAACGACGGCAGGAACGAATGATGGATGTTGATCACCCGGCCCGACAGCGCCGTGCTCAGCTCATTCGACAGCACCTGCATATAGCGCGCCAGCACCACCAGTTCGGCCCCGGTTTCCGCCACCAGCGCCAGCAGGCGGGCTTCCTGCGCGGGTTTGGTCTCTTTCGTCACCGGCCAGTGGTGAAACGGGATGCCCTCGTTTTCGGCGGTGCGGCGGCTGGTGTCGTGGTTCGACACGATCGCCACCACCTCGGCCTTCAGCCAGCCCACCTTGATCTGATACAGAAGATGCAGCAGCGCGTGATCGAATTTCGACACCATCAGGATGACCTTAGGGCGGCGGGTGGCATCGACCACCTGTGCCTGCATCCCGTAGGCGGTGATCACCGGGGCCAGCCGCGCGTACAGTTCTTTCGCGTCGTCACGCCCGTCGGTGGCAAAGGCCACGCGCATGAAGAAGCGGTTGTTTTCGGGATCGCGATACTGATTGCTTTCCAGGATATTGCCGCCCAGCGCCGAAATCGCGCCCGATACCGCGGCCACGATGCCGCGTTTGTCGTCGCAGGTAAGGGTCAGGATGAAGCTGTGATCGGACATTCGTGGATCCCGTTCGTGTCTGGTGGCGTCATTTCCCCCGTCTTTATCAGCGACAGGGCCGGGTGCCAGCCCTTTCCCGCCGCCTTTGATCCCATCCGCGACACGAACCGTGTCATGGGCGGCTTGCAGCCCGCCCCGCGCGGCGATAAACCCATGCGCGACCTCTTGAACGGAGCAAACCCATGTCCATCGACACCGACACCGCCCGCCGCGTGGCCCATCTGGCCCGCATTGCCGTGGATGAGTCCGACCTGCCGGCACTGGCGGGCGAGCTTTCGCAGATCCTGACCTTCATGGAACAGCTGAACGAGGTTGATGTCGAAGGGATCGAACCGATGACCAGCGTCACGCCGATGCGCCTGAAACGGCGCACCGATGTGGTGACGGATGGCAACATGCAGGAAAAGATCCTGTCGAACGCGCCCGATGCGCGCGAAGGCTTTTTTGCCGTGCCGAAGGTGGTGGAATAATGTCCGAACTCTCCAAACTGACAATTGCCGCCGCGCGCGACGCGCTGCGCGCAGGCGATGTGACCGCGACCGAGATCACCACCGCCTGCCTGGCCGAGATCGAGGCCGCCGACGCGTTGGGCGCATTCGTGCATAAAACGCCCGAGATCGCGCTGACCCACGCGCAGGCCGCCGATGCGCGCATCAAGGCGGGCGATGCGCCTGCGATGTGCGGCATTCCGCTGGGCATCAAGGATCTGTTCTGCACCAAGGGCGTGCCGTCGCAGGCCGGCAGCCGGATTCTGGAAGGGTTCTTGCCGGAATACGAGTCCACCGTCACCCGGAACCTGTTCGATGCGGGCGCGGTGATGCTGGGCAAGCTGAACATGGACGAATTCGCCATGGGGTCCAGCAACGAAACCTCGACCTATGGCACTGTCACCAGCCCCTGGCGGCGCGGCAATGACGACACGGCGCTGACGCCGGGCGGCAGCTCGGGCGGCTCGGCCGCGGCGGTGGCCGCCGATCTGTGCCTTGCCGCCACCGGCACCGATACCGGCGGCTCGATCCGTCAGCCTGCCGCCTTTACCGGCATCACCGGGCTGAAACCCACCTATGGCCGTTGTTCGCGCTGGGGCGTGGTGGCCTTTGCCTCTTCGCTCGATCAGGCCGGGCCGATGACCAAAACCGTGCGCGACGCGGCGATCATGCTGCAGGCCATGGCCGGGCACGACCCCAAGGACAGCACCAGCGCCGACCTGCCGCTGCCCGATTTCGAGGCCGCCCTGACCGGCGACATCCGTGGCAAGAAGATCGGCATCCCGCGCGAATACCGCATGGACGGCATGCCCGAAGAGATCGAAACTCTGTGGCATGACGGCACCGAGATGCTGCGCGCCGCCGGGGCCGAGATCGTCGATATCACCCTGCCGCACACCAAATACGCGCTGCCCGCCTATTATGTCATCGCCCCGGCCGAGGCGTCTTCGAACCTCGCGCGCTATGACGGGATGCGCTATGGCCACCGCGCCAAACTGGCCGAGGGCGAGGGCATCACCCAGATGTATGAAAAAACCCGCGCCGAAGGCTTCGGCCACGAGGTCCAGCGCCGGGTGATGATCGGCACATATGTGCTGTCGGCGGGCTTTTATGACGCCTATTACAACCGCGCCCGCAAGGTGCGCGCCCTGATCAAGCGCGACTTCGAGACGGTCTTTGCTGACGGCATCGATGCGATCCTGACCCCGGCCACGCCTTCGGCTGCGTTCGGATTGGGCGAGATGGCCGAGGCCGACCCGGTGCAGATGTATCTGAACGACGTCTTCACCGTTACCGTCAACCTGGCGGGTCTGCCGGGGATCGCGGTGCCGACGGGGCTGAACCAGCAGGGCCTGCCGCTGGGCCTGCAACTGATCGGGCGTCCCTGGCAGGAGGACGAGCTGCTGAACACCGCCTATGCACTGGAAACGGCGGCGGGCTTTGTTTCCAAGCCGGGGAAATGGTGGTAAACCGGCTGAAAAGCCGCTGAACTGGGGTTGGGTTTGATGATGCGCGTCACTCTTTCGGTACTTTCCTTGCTGGCCGTTGCGGCCTGCGCCCCCGAGGTGCCGGATTCCGCCGCCGGTGTCGGCTTTGGCGATTACGACAGCTATCAGCAGCAGCGCGAGGCCGCGCTGTCGGGTATCACCAGCGTGCCGTTGCCGCAGCAAGGTGTGGACGGGATCGCAGCGCCCGCGCCGGTGGCGGTCGACACCAACAATCCCGGCATTTCCGACGAGCAGAACTTTCAGGCGGTCGCGGCGCGCGAAACCATCGAAAGCGACGCCCAGCGGCTGGAGGCCCAGCGCGAACAGTATGAGGTGATCGCCCCCACCGCCGTGCCCGCGCGCACCGGGACCGGGCCGAATATCGTCGAATATGCGCTCAGCACCACCAACCGGGTCGGCGAGCCGCTTTATCGCCGCACCAACCCGCTGCGCCATTCGGCGGCGGAGCGCAACTGTGCGAAATACACTTCGGGCGATCTGGCGCAGGAAGCGTTCCTGAAGGCCGGCGGCCCCCATCGCGACAAGCTGAGCCTCGATCCCGATGGCGACGGTTTCGCCTGTTACTGGGATCCCAGCCCGTTCCGCCTGGTGGTGAACCACTGAGGGGCCCGTGGCCCGTCTGACCCATCCGTCACCCAATTTCGGCGGGCGCCGCGACGGCGTCCGGCCCGATCTGATCGTGCTGCATTACACGGCCATGGCCACGGCGCAGGCCGCGTGTGAGCGGCTGTGCGATCCGCTGGCCGAGGTGTCAGCGCATTACCTGATCGCCGGTGACGGGCAGGTGCTGACCCTCGTGCCGGAAGACCTGCGCGCCTGGCATGCCGGGGCAGGGGCCTGGGGCGCGGTCACGGATGTGAATTCCCGTTCGATCGGGATCGAACTGGCCAATGACGGAGCCAGCCCCTTTGCCGCCGCACAGATGGATGCGCTTGAGGCGCTGCTGGCCGATCTGATGGCGCGCCACGCGATCGCGCCCGAACGGGTAATCGGCCATTCCGACATGGCGCCGCTGCGCAAATGCGACCCGGGCGCGCGGTTCGACTGGCAACGCCTGGCACGCCGGGGCCTGTCGGTCTGGCCGCAGGTGGCCGCCGTCTTGCCGCCGGTGGATGCGGCACGGTTCATCCGCGATGCGCGCCGCTTCGGCTATCCGGACACGGATGCCGCGGCGCTGCTGGGCGCGGTCCGGCTGCGGTTTCGCCCCGGCGCCAGCGGGCCGCTGGACGCCACCGATTGCGCGCTGATCGCCGATCTTGCCGCCCGCTTCCCCGTTGACCCGGACGCACTGAGCCCCTAGATGCAACGGGCGCGGATGGCTGGATGGCCGCGGGCGGCAACGCCCGAGGAAAGTCCGGACTCCACGAAGCAAGGGTGCCGGGTAACGCCCGGCCGGGGAAACCCGAGGGAAAGCGCCACAGAGAAGAAACCGCCCCGCAAGGGGTAAGGGTGAAACGGTGGGGTAAGAGCCCACCGCGGGACTGGCAACAGGACCGGCACGGCAAGCCCCACCCGGAGCAATGCCGAATAGGGATCTCGCGGGCGCATGCCCAGGGCGGCTTCGGCCCAGAGGTCCGGGTTGGCAGCTGAAGCGCGCCGGTAACGGCGGGCTTAGAGGAATGGTCATCCAGGGGCGCGCAAGTGTCCTGGACAGAATCCGGCTTACAGGCCATCCGCGCATAGCCGCCCGCCGGCGGGTTTTGTCATCAAACCGTATCACAGCGGGCGGATATCGGTTGACTCGGCGCGCCGGAACAGTAAAAGGCGGGCTTCAAGGATTTTTACGGGTGGATGCGTCCGCCCGCGCGACGGAGAAAAGCAATGGCGAAACCGACAACTATCAAGATCCGCCTGAATTCGACCGCGGGCACCGGCCACTTCTACGTGACCAAGAAGAACGCCCGCACCATGACCGAAAAGATGACCGTCAACAAATATGACCCGGTCGTCCGCAAGCATGTCGAATACAAAGAAGGCAAGATCAAGTAATCTTGCTTCGGATCGATGTCCTGACTGGGCCGCGCGATTTGCGTGGCCTTGTTGATTCATGCACCGCTCTCATGCTGAATTGGGCCGGGCAGGCGGTGTAGGACCGCCTGACGCCCCAAAAGGTCGGAGGCCAGAATGCACCAGACGCGGGAAAAACACTTTACCGATCGGGTGGGCTGGCTTCGTGCCGCAGTTCTGGGGGCCAATGACGGCATCGTTTCCACCGCCAGTCTGATCGTCGGCGTCGCCGCCGCCGCGACGGGGCGGGGCGAGATACTGATCGCCGGGGTCGCCGGTCTGGTGGCCGGGGCGTTGTCCATGGCGGCGGGGGAATATGTTTCCGTCAGTTCGCAGGCGGATGCCGAGGCCAGCGATATCGCGCGCGAGCGCAAGGAACTGGCGACCCAGCCCAAGGCCGAGCTGAAAGAACTTGCCGGGATCTACGAGGCGCGCGGGGTATCGCCCGCGCTTGCCCTTCAGGTGGCCGAAGAACTGACCGCCAAGGATGCCCTGAGCGCCCATGCGCGCGACGAGCTGGGCATATCCGAACTGACGGCGGCCCAGCCGCTGGTGGCGGCGGGGGCCTCGGCGCTCAGCTTTGGGATCGGGGCGGCGCTGCCGCTTGGTGCGGCGATGTTCGCCCCGGATCGTTGGATCGTTCCGGCGGTGACGGCGCTGTCGCTGCTGTTTCTGGCGGTGCTGGGGGCGCTGGGGGCCCGCGCCGGGGGTGCACCGCTGCCACGCGCGGTGTTGCGGGTGACCTTCTGGGGCGCTGTCGCCATGGCGGTGACCGCAGGCGTCGGCAAGCTGTTCGGGGCGGTTGTCTGAGCCCGAGGCGCCGCAAAAGAAAAGGGCCGGCGCATCGGCCGGCCCTTCGTGCAGTCGTGGATCGTTCCGATCACTCGCGGTTGCCCATGAAGGACAGCAGGAACATGAACAGGTTGATGAAGTCGAGATAGAGGTTCAGCGCCCCCATGATCGCCGACTTGCCCAGCCATTCGTCGTCCATCGCGTGGGCGTGGGCCAGATAATCGGTTTTGATCTTCTGGGTGTCATAGGCGGTCAGGCCCGCAAAGATCAGAACGCCGATCGCCGAGATCGCGAAATAGACCGCAGGCGATTTCAGGAAGATGTTGACGATCGACGCCACGATCAGGCCGATCACGCCCATGATCAGGAACGACCCCCAGCCCGAGATATCCTTTTTCGTGGTATAGCCCCACAGCGACAGCCCCGCGAAGGAGATCGAGGTGACAAGGAAGGTCTGCGCGATCGAATAGCCGGTGAAGACCGCGAAGATATAGCTCAGCGACAGGCCCATCGCGGCGGCGTAGACGAAAAAGAACAGTTGCGCGCCTGCCGCCGACAGGCGGTTGATCATGGCGCCGAAGGCGAAAACCATGATCAGCGGCAGGAACATGGCGATCCAGCCCAGGATATTGGGTTGCAGGGTCATCGGGTCGCGGAAGATACCCAGCAACGCGTCGTTCGAGCCGATCGCCCAGGACACCAGCGCCGTCATCAGCAGACCCACGGACATGGTGCCGTAGACCTTGTTCATATGGGTGCGAAGCCCCGCGTCGATCTGCGCGGTGCGGACACCGGCCTGGCCCGCGCGGATCGTGTTGTAGTCAGCCATCAGATGCCTCCAAAAAGCAATATTCCGGCGACCCACGGAAAAGGGGCCGCACTCATTGCCAAATATCGGCAAGCGCGGCCCCTTTTTCAAGATATTCCGGTCCGAAACCGGCGTGTGGGAAGATTATTCCCGGATTCAGCATTTCCAGCCGGCCGGCACGTCCCAGAACGGGCGGCGCGATTCGGCCTCGGCCTCGACACGGGTCAGGCCCAGATCGTTCAGCTGGGCTGCGTCCATGCGGGCAAGGCGGTGGCGCTGTGCCGACAGGTCGAACGCGCGGGAGACTGCGGAAAGGACAGAGCGGCGACCGCGCGCGGCGCGGGCGTGCCCCATGTGGTTGGTCATCTGTGTCATCGGTTTCCTCGGTGTTTTTGAATGAGTCGTCTGTGTTGCATCATTATGCTTGATGTATTTGGCGCAATGTGTTCCATACTTCAAACGAATGGTTGTTATCAATTGCATCAGGATTTGTGATATGCCGCGAAATCTGGACATGACCGCCCTGCGCTCTTTCGTTGCCGTGGCCGAGGCCGGCGGGGTGACCCGTGCCGCGGGTTTTCTGAATCTGACCCAATCGGCGGTGTCGATGCAGCTCAAGCGGCTGGAAGAGGCGATGGGCCTGCAACTTCTGGACCGCACGGCGCGCCAGATCGCGCTGACCGGCGCGGGCGAGCAGTTGCTGGGCTATGCCCGGCGGATGCTGCACCTGAATGATGAGGTCTATGCCAGGCTGACCGCGCAGGAATATGAGGGCGAGATCACCCTCGGCGTGCCGCATGACATCGTCTATCCGGCCATTCCGCAGGTGCTTCGGCGGTTCAATACCGAATACCCGCGCGTGAAGGTGCAGCTTTTGTCGTCGTTCACCCGGGGATTGAAAGAACAGTTCGGCCGCGGCGAGGTGGATATCATCCTGACGACCGAGGATGCGCCCAATCAGGGCGGCGAAACCCTGATCGAACTGCCGCTGATCTGGATCGGCGCGCCGGGCGGCCATGCGTGGAAGTCGCGGCCGCTGCGGCTGGCCTATGAAAACAACTGCATCTTCCGGGGCTCGGTGCAGGCGGCGCTGGATCAGGCCGAGATCCCGTGGGAAATGGCGGTGGAAGGCAATTCCACCCGCACGATCGAGGCATCGGTCAGCGCCGATCTGGCGGTCCATACGGTGATCGAGGGCAGCGAGCCGCCCTATGTGGAACGCATCCAGCACAACGGCGCGCTGCCCGATCTGCCGTCGAAGAAGATCAACATGTATGTGTCCGATGTCACCGGCGGGAAAATCACGGACGATCTGGCCGCGCTGATCCGGCAGGCCTATCGCGCGGGCTGACGCGGCTCAGCCCATCGTCACCACGACCTTGCCGGTGGATTTGCGCGCGCGCAGCAGCTCCAGCGCCTCGCCCGCGCGGTCCAGTGGCAGGGTGTGGCTGATATGGGGTTTCAGATGGCCGGCCTCGTACCAGGCGAAAAGCTGTCGCATGCTGCCGGTCAACACCTCGGGCCGGAATTTCAGATAGCCGCCCCAGTAAAGGCCGATCACCGAAATATTCTTTACCAGCAGGTGGTTGGCCTTGATCCGGGGCACGTCGCCGCTGGCAAATCCGATCACCAGAATGCGTGCTTCCGGGTTGCAGGCGCGAAACGCCGCCGTGAACTGATCGCCGCCCACCGGGTCATAGACCACATCCGCGCCGCCCAGCGCCTTGACCGCCGCGCGCAGGTCTTCGGTTTCGCTGTCGATCAGATGATCGGCACCGGCCGCGCGGGCCACCGCCAGTTTATCGGCGCCGCGCGCACAGGCGATCACCCGCGCGCCCATCAGCTTGCCGATCTCGATTGCCGTCAGCCCGACGCCGCCCGCCGCCCCCAGCACCAGCAGGGTCTCGCCCGGTTGCAGGCGCGCACGGTGATCCAGCGCCACATGGCTTGTGCCATACGCCACCTGAAACGCCGCCGCCTCTTCGAATCGCATGGCATCGGGCAGGACCACGCAGCGCGCGGCCGGAAAGGTGCCATATTCGGCCAGACCGCCCGCGCCCGCGAAGACTGCCACCCGTTTGCCCGCCAGATGCGGATCGGCATCCTTGCCCAATGCCTCGACCGTACCGGCCAGTTCCATGCCCAGTGTCAGGGGCATCGGGGGCATGTCCTGATAGCGGCCCTCGATCATCAGAAGATCGGCGAAATTCAGCCCACAGGCCGCGATGCACAGCAAAACGCTATCAGCCTGTGGTTGAGGTGTGTCAAAGTGATGCAGGCGGGGGGTATCCCCCGGCTTTTCCATCCGGTAGGCGCGCATAGCGTTTTCCTTTACGTTCCGGGGCAACCTTAATGTGCCACCGCGCGCTTCGCCAGTGTTCGGGAACTGCAAAACGCATGAGGAGCCGCAGGGGAAGGATTGCAAAATGCGTTGCAAAATGAAAAACACGCTTGGGGTGAATTTCGTTTACGCAATGCATCCTCAGACTTGGTCCGTGGCAAAGGATGCCTGCGCCAGGGCTTCTTTTGAAAAACTGAATTAAAACAAATAAATATAAGTTATTCTGAAGCAAAATAGGCCGCTAACCCGGATTTGGCACGAAAGTTGCTTATATCATAGACTGTAGCAGAGGAGTGCGCCCATGAAACATCCCGTTGACGTCCATGTCGGCAAACGCGTGCGCCACCGTCGGTGGATGGTGGGCATGACCCAGCAGCAGCTTGCCGAAAGGGTTGGGATCAAGTTCCAGCAGATTCAGAAATACGAAACCGGCATGAACCGCATCAGTGCCTCGCGCCTGTGGGATATCGCCGACGCGCTGGAGGTGCCGGTCAGCTTTTTCTTCGAAGGGCTCGATCGCAAGGCTTCGGCCGAGGTGATGCAGGAAGGGGTTCCCGCCGATATCCTGTCCGACAAGGAGGCGCTGGAACTGGTGCGCTCCTATTACGCCATCCCCGAAAATCAGCGCCGCCGCCTGTTCGAACTGGCCCGCGTGCTGAGCGACGCCGCCTGACCTGCGGCTTGACGCGCCGCCGCCCGCCAATTACCGCGGGGGACAGGCGGCGCGGGGCGGGCCCGGCCGTGCAACCGGGAACTGCGTATGATTGATGATGACCGCGCCGCGCTGATCGCAACCGCCCATGCCCTGGCGGATGTGGCGCGCGGCGAAACGCTGGCCCATTTCCGGGGCGGCGCGCTGGGGATCGAAAACAAGGACGGCCAGGGGTTCGACCCCGTCACCGTGGCCGACCGCGCCGCCGAACAGGCGATGCGCACCCTGTTGGCCGACAGCCGCCCCGATGATGCGATATTGGGCGAAGAATTCGGTGCCGTGCCGGGCACAAGCGGGCTGACCTGGGTTCTTGATCCGATCGACGGCACGCGCTCTTACCTGTCGGGCACGCCCACCTGGGGGGTGTTGATCGCGGTGTCGGATGCGGACGGCCCGCGCCTTGGCGTCATTGATCAACCCTATACCGCCGAGCGGTTCATCGGCGGTCTGGGGCAGGCGCGGCTGGACGGGCCGCATGGCAGCCGCCCGCTGGCTACGCTGCCGCCGCGCCCGCTGGATCAGGCGATCCTGTTCACCACCTATCCCGAGGTCGGCACCCCGGCAGAGGGCGCGGCCTTCGCCGCCCTGTCGGCGCAGTGCCGGCTGACCCGTTACGGCATGGATTGCTATGCCTATGCCCTGCTGGCGCTGGGGCAGATCGATCTGGTGGTCGAGGCCGGGTTGCAGCCCTACGACGTTCACGCCCCGATCGCGGTGATCCAGGCGGCGGGCGGCATCGTGACCGATTGGCAGGGCGGCCCGGCGCATAATGGCGGCCGGGTTTTGGCCGCGGCCAATGCCGGGGTTCATGCCGCGGCGCTGGCGGTGCTGTCGCAGGTCGGGGACTGAGCCGATGCGCCATGTGTTGATCCGGGGCGCCGATACGATCCTGACCATGGACGACGCCCGGCGTGAACTTGCGGGCACTGATCTGCGTTTGCGCGGTGGGCAGGTGGCCGAGATCGGCATGGGGCTGGAACCGCGCGACGCCGAGGTGGTCGAGGCCCGCGGCTGCGTCGTCACGCCGGGGCTGGTGAACACCCATCATCACCTGTTTCAGACGCTGACCCGTGCGGTGCCGGGCGGGCAGGACGCACTGTTGTTCGGCTGGCTGAAAACGCTTTACCCGATCTGGTCGCGCTTCGGCCCCGAGGAAATGCGCGTCTCGGCGCTGGTCGGGCTGGCCGAATTGGCGTTGTCGGGCTGCACCATGACCTCGGACCATCTGTATCTGTACCCCAACGGCGCGCGGCTGGACGATACGATCGTGGCGGCGGGCGAGATCGGGCTGCGGTTTCATCCGACGCGCGGCGCGATGAGCATCGGCCAGTCGCAGGGCGGGTTGCCGCCCGATGCGCTGGCCGAACGCGAAGAGGACATCCTGAACGATTGCATCCGCGTCATTGACCGGTTCCATGACCCGCGCCCCGGCGCGATGGTGCAGGTCGGCGTGGCGCCCTGTTCGCCGTTTTCGGTCAGCCGCGAGCTGATGCGCGACGCGGCCCTTCTGGCGCGGGAAAAGGGCGTGCGGCTGCACACCCATCTGGCCGAGAATGACGAAGATATCGCCTATAGCGAGGCGCAGTTCGGCTGCCGCCCCGGCCAGTATGCCGAGGATCTGGGCTGGACCGGCGATGATGTGTGGCATGCGCATTGCGTCAAGCTGGATAGTTCGGAAATTGATCTTTTTGCCCGGTCCGGCACCGGGGTCGCCCATTGCCCATGTTCGAATTGTAGACTCGGTTCCGGCCTCGCGCCGATCCGGGCGATGCGCGATGCACGGGTGAATGTGGGTTTGGGCGTCGATGGGTCGGCCTCGAACGACAGCGGCAATCTGATCGCCGAGGCGCGTCAGGCGATGCTGTTGCAACGGGTCGCGCGCGGCGCCGATGCGATGAGCGCGCGCGAGGCGCTGGAGATCGCGACCCGCGGCGGGGCGGCGGTGCTGGGCCGGCGCGATTGCGGCCAGATTTCCCTGGGCAAGCGGGCCGATGTGGCGATCTGGGATGTGTCGGGCGTGCAAAGCGCGGGCAGTTGGGACAAGGCGGCGCTGCTGCTGGCGGGGCCCACGCAGGTGCGCGACCTGTTCGTCGAGGGCCGCCAGGTGGTGCGCGACGGGCAGGTGGTGACGATCGATCTGCCCCAGGTGATCGAGACGCAGAACCGGCTGGCGGCGGCATTGGCGGCGCGCGGCTGAGGCAGGCCGCGTTATGCCTTTTGCGGAACGCCGCCGACCCAGACCGCCCGCACCGCGCGGTCGTCGCCCATCATGATGGTGGGAAACAGCGCCTCCCATATATCCTTGGCATGGGCGGAGCGCTGTGCGATGGCCGGGGTCGAGGCCAGATCGAGCACGACAAGATCGGCCTCCATCCCTTTGGCAAGGTTCCCGATTTTACCGTCCAGCCGCAGCGCGCGCGCCGCGCCCTGGGTGGCCAGCCAGTACAGTTGCGCGGGGTGCAGCGGGTGGTGGCGCAGCTGCGCGATCTCATAGGCCGCAGCCATGGTGCGCAGCATTGAAAAGGACGACCCGCCGCCGGTATCGGTGGCCAGGCCGATACGGTGGCCCGCCGCCATCAGCCCGGTCATGTCGAACAGGCCCGAGCCGATGAACGTGTTCGAGGTCGGGCAGTGGATCAGGCTGGCATCCACCTCTTTCAGCCGGGCCTTTTCGCGCGGCTCCAGATGGATCGCGTGGCCGAACAGCGCGCCGGGGCCAAGCAGCCCGTGTGCCTCATACGTATCAAGGTAATCGCGCGCCTGCGGGAACAGCTGTTTCACCCAGGCGACTTCGTCATGCTGTTCGCTCAGATGGGTCTGCATCAGACAGTCGGGATGCTCGGCCCAGAGCGCGCCCATCGCCGCCAGTTGCTCGGGGGACGAGGTCGGCGAAAATCGCGGCGTGACGACATAGGACAGCCGGTCCACCCCATGCCATTTTTCCAGCAGCGCGCGGCTGTCGTCATAGGCGCTTTGCGCGGTGTCGCGCAGGCCCTCGGGCGCATTGCGGTCCATGCAGGTCTTGCCGCCCAGCGCCCGCAGCCCGCGCGCCCGGGCGGCCGAAAAATAGGCGTCCACGCTTTCGGGGTGGATCGTGCAGTAAGAGCAGACCGTGGTCGTGCCCTGCGCCAGCAGCAGGTCGAAATAGCGGGTGGCGATCGTGGCGGCATAGGCGGGATCGGCGAATTTCATTTCCTCGGGGAAGGTATAGTCGTTCAGCCAGTCGATCAGCCGCTTGCCCCAGCTGGCGATCATCGCGGTCTGCGGGTAATGCGCATGGGCATCGACAAATCCCGCCGTGATCAGCGCATCGCCGTAATCGTGCAGCGCGGCCTGCGGATGGCGGGCGCGCAGCGCGTCGGCCTCGCCCAGATCGGCGATCAGGCCGTCGCGCAGCAGCACCGCGCCCCGGCGCCGGTGGGTCGCGGCGGCCGGTCCCTCGGCAAAGGGATCGGCGGTATAGGTCAGGGTCTGGCCCAGGATCAGCCTGGCGTCGGTCATGTCGTGCCCCCTATTCTGCGTGGCAGCGTAAGCCGCGCCGCGACCGGCGTAAATCATGCATCTTGCCCTGTTGCTTCTACCGGGGTTTCGCTAAGGTCGGGCCAGATCGCAAGGGGCAGGGCATGGCGGAAGATATCGCAGAACCGACAGAGCGCGAAGCGGAACCGAGCGAGCGCGAAGAAGAGGGCTATGGCCTGGACAACCGGATCGTCAGCGCGATTCGTCTGGCGGTCGCGGCCGGTGATCGCGCGCGGCTGGACGAGCTTCTGGACCCGCTGCATGCCGCCGACATCGCCGACCTTCTGGAACAGGTGGACAGCGGCCACCGGCGCGAGATTCTGTTGCTGGGCGCCGAGCATGTCGATGGCGAGGTGCTGTCGGATCTGGATGAAAGCATCCGCGAAGAGGTCATCCAGTTCCTGCCGCAGCAAGCGCTGGCCGACGCCGTGCGGGAAATGGAATCGGACGATGTGGTCGACCTGGTCGAAGACCTGGAAGAGCCGCAGCAGACCGCGATTCTGGACGCGCTGGAAGATGCCGACCGGGTCGCCGTCGAACAGGCGCTGAGCTATCCGGACTATTCCGCCGGCCGTCTGATGCAGCGCGAAATGGTGGCCGCGCCCGAGCACTGGAATGTGGGCGAGGCGATCGACTATCTGCGCGCCAACAAGAAGGAACTGCCGGATCAATTCTATCATATCATCGTCGTCGATCCGAAGATGAAGCCGGTGGGCCATGTGACGCTGGGCAAGCTGCTGTCGAGCAAGCGCAGCGTGAAACTGATGGACATTCTGGAGGACAGCTTCCGCATCATTCCGGTGACCCAGCCGGAATCCGAGGTGGCCTATGCCTTCAACCAGTATCACCTGATCTCGGCCCCGGTTGTGGACGAGGAGGGGCGGCTTGTCGGTGTCATCACCATCGACGATGCGATGATCGTGCTGGACGAAGAACACGAAGAAGACATTCTGCGCCTGGCCGGTGTCGGCGAGGGCAGCCTGAGCGACCGGGTGATCGAAACCACCAAGCAGCGGCTGCCGTGGCTGGCGGTCAATCTGGTGACGGCGATCCTGGCGTCGCTGGTGATCGCCCAGTTCGAAGACACCATCGCGCAGTTCGTGGCGCTGGCGGTGCTGATGCCGATCGTGGCCTCGATGGGCGGTAATGCGGGCACCCAAAGCCTGACCGTCGCGGTGCGCGCCATCGCCACCAAGGATTTGACCGGATCGAACGTCTGGCGCGTGGTCCGGCGCGAGGCGCTGGTGGGTCTGGTCAACGGGCTGATCTTTGCCGCGGTGATGGGCACTGTCGGGGTGGTGTGGTTCGGCACGCCGATGCTGGGCGTGGTGATCGCGACGGCGATGGTGGTCAATCTGGTGGTCGCGGGGTTGGCCGGCATCCTGGTTCCGGTGACGCTGGACAAGCTGGGGGTCGATCCGGCGCTGGCTTCGGGCGCGTTTGTGACCACGGTCACCGATGTGGTGGGGTTCCTGGCCTTTCTCGGGCTGGCGGCGATGTTGCTGCTGTGAGCGGCGGTCTGGCCGATGCCAAAGCGGTCGCGCGCAAGGCCGCGTTTGCCGCGCGCAAGGCGGTGCATGACCCGGTGCGCAGCGATCGGGCCGCCGCCGCGTTGCTGGCCGTCCTGCGTGCCCATGGCGGGCGGGTGATTTCGGGCTATGTGCCGATCCGGACAGAGGTCAGCCCGCTGTCCGCGATGGCGGCGATGGCCGCGTCCGCGCGCATTGCGGTGCCGGTGGTGCAGGGGCCGGGCCTGCCACTGACGTTTCGCGAATGGACCCCCGGCTGCGCCATGACCGAGGGCGCATTTGGCGCACCGGTGCCGGTGACCGGGGCTGATCTGGTGCCCGAGGTGCTGATCGTGCCGCTGCTGGCGTTCGATGCGCGGGGCTATCGGTTGGGCTATGGCGGCGGTTTCTATGACCGCACGCTGGAAGGGTTGCGGGCCAAGGGGCCGGTGCTGGCGATCGGCTTTGCCTATGCGGCGCAGCAGGTTGGTGCGGTGCCGGTGGACCCCACCGATCAGCGGCTCGACATGATCGTGACCGAGGCGGGCGTGCAGCGCCTGTAAGGTAAGGCGGCAGGCCCCCGCGTGCGGGGCCTGCCAACGGGGCTTATTCGGCGGGCTGGGGGATGGTGCCGTCGCGGAACCAGCCCAGCCTGCGAAACAGCAGCCAGTCCAGCCCCAGCGCCAGCAACAGCGACGCGCCCACCAGCGGCAGCACGATACCGATGCCGATGATCAGCAGGCCAAAGTCCCGGCCAAGCGCGGCATCCGGTGCGGCGGGCACACCCAGTTTTCCGGCCGGGCGGCGCATCCACCAGGCCACGAAGCCCGAGACCGACAGCAGCAGGCCCAACCCCGCAGCCAGCGTGTTTTGCGCCAGGTTCAGCCAGCCATAAAGCTCGCCCTGATGCAGCGAAATGCCATAGGACACCGCCCGCGCCACCGGCGGATTGTCGGCAAAGTCGATCCGCTTCAGCACCGCGCCGCTATACTGGTCGATGACCAGCTCGGTCTGTTCGCCCCGGTCGGGCGCGGCCGAGCGCAGCCAATACGCCCCTTGCACGCCTTTCGGCGGGCGCATCTCGTAAGGTGCGGCCAGCCCTTCGGCATGGGCCGTGGCCAGCACTGCCTCGAACGGCAGCGGTGTGCCGGTGTCGGCGGTGGAATTCGGCACCTTGCCGCCAAACCGCAGGCTGAGCGATTTCTGCCCGGTCTGATCCTGGATGGCCGACAGCGAACCGCCCCAGATATCGGTCCAGGGCAGGCCCGACAGCAGCAAGGGCGTGATCAGCACCGCCGCCAGCATCCCGGTGAACAGATGCGTTTCGCGCCACCAGCCGCGCCCGGTGCCGCGCGGCGGGCGCACCGCATCCGACAGGCGGCGCGGGCCGCGCGGCCACCACAGATAAACGCCTGTGACGATCATCACGATCGACCAGTGCGCGGCGAGTTCGACGAATTTCGTGCCGAACCCGCCCATCAGCAGTTCGCCATGGAATTTGCGCACGATCCGCATGAACGTCTCGTCGCGCGGCTGCACGGCGATGACCTGCGCGCTGTAGGGATCGACCCAGGCATAGCTGCGGATCTTGTCGCGGTCCTCGAACTCGATCAGCGTGCTGCGCGCGGGGTCGCCGGGATCGGTCACGCTGCGCAGCCGGGTCAGCCCGGCCTGATCCTCGACCGCCCCGATCTGCGCGGAGAAGGGCAGCGGATCGCCCCCGGCCGCGACGTTCAGGCGGTCGGCGTAAAGCCATTCCTCGATTTGCGGCTTGTACAGGTACAAGCCCCCCGAGAGTGACAGGATCAACATGAAGGGAAGGACGTAAAGCGCTGCCAGAAAATGCCATTTCCAGACGAGGCGATACAGGGCGCCACCGCGCACGGGGCGTTTCGCGGCCGGGGCCGCGGGCGAAGTCAGTGTCATTGAAACTATCCTTGAAGGTCTGTTTTGGGGTCTTCGGTCAGACAGCGACAAGGGGGGGCGCGCGGGCGGGTCTTCGCCGGGCATAGGGCGGCAGACTGCGCGCGATCCGTGCGTACAGCGGACGGCGCAAGGCGTGATCGCGCGCCAGCGCCTGCCAGAAACTCAGCGGGGCCGCGTCGGCGGTTACCGCCGTGCCGATGGTGCAGGGGGCCTCTTCGGTTTCGCCGGTCCGAACCGGCGCACCGTCGGGGCCGATGGTGACCGTGACCAGCCCGTCCCCGGTGCAGATCACGATGGTCTGGACCGTGCCGGGCAGCAACAGCGACACCACGGCCGACGCCTTGGGCCAGATCAGGCCAAGGCACAGCGCCACCACAAGAAGGATCCCGCCGGATTTCCGCATCCGGCCTTCCTATCAGCTTGCGGTGCGGGCAGGGCGCGTCGGATTGACGCGGATGATGCATTTCCACGCTTGCCCTTGGCCCGCCCGCGCCCTAGGCATTATCCATGAAAATCCTGTTCCTTGGCGATGTGGTGGGACGTGCGGGCCGCGCCGCGATCACCGAACGCCTGCCGAAACTGCGCGCCGACTGGGGCCTCGACTTTGTCGTGGTCAATGGCGAGAATGCAACCTCGGGTGCCGGTCTGACCGGGGCCCATGCCAAGGCGATCCTTGACGCAGGGGCCGATTGCGTGACGCTGGGCGATCACGCCTTCGACCAGAAGGAGATGCTCAGCTTCATCGAGACCGAGCCGCGCATCATCCGCCCGATCAACTATGCCAAAAGCGCGCCGGGCAAGGGGCACCGGCTGTTCACCGCCACCGGGGGGCGCAAGGTGCTCGTGACGCAGGTGCTGGGCCAGGTCTTCATGAAACGTCCGTTCGACGATCCGTTCTCGGCGGTCGATCAGGTGCTCAAGACCCATCCGCTGGGCGGGTTGGCGCAGGCGGCGCTGGTCGATGTCCATTGCGAGGCGACGTCGGAAAAGATGGCGATGGGCCATTGGTGCGACGGGCGCGCCAGCGTGGTGGTCGGCACCCACACCCATGTGCCGACGGGCGATGCGCAAATCCTGCCTGGCGGCACCGCGTTTCAGTCGGATGCGGGTATGTGCGGCGATTACAATTCTGTCATCGGGATGGACAAGGCCGAACCGATGCGCCGTTTCATCACCGGCATGGGCAAGGGCCGCTTCACCCCGGCGGCGGGCGAGGCCACGCTGTCGGGCCTGTATGTCGAGACCGACGACCGCAGCGGCAAGGCTGGCAAGGTGCGGATGATCCGCGTCGGCGGGCGGCTGGAGCAGGCCGCGCCATGAGCGCCGCCGCCGCGCCGGGCCGTTCGGCGCTGCTGCTGATGCTGGTCGTGCTCGGGATGGGCTGGGGCATCACCCCGCCACTGGCCAAGATCGCGGTTTCCGGCGGCTATCGCGCGTTCGGCATCATCTTCTGGCAATCGGCCATCGGCGCGGTGCTTCTGTTTCTGATCAGTACCGCGCGGGGCCGGGGGCTGCCGCGGGGGCGGCGCCAGATCGGCATGTGCGTGGTGATCGCACTGATCGGCACGCTGCTGCCCAATGCCGCGTCCTATCGCGCGGCGGTGCATCTGCCGGCGGGCATCATGTCGATCCTGCTGTCGCTGGTGCCGATCTTCGCCTTTCCGATCGCGCTGGCGATGGCCACCGACCGGTTCGAATGGCGCCGGCTGGCCGGCATCCTGTGCGGTGCGCTGGGGGTGGTCCTGATCGCCGGTCCTGAAACCGGCCTGCCCGACCCCGCCATGCTGGCCTTCGTGCCGCTGGCCCTGCTGGGGCCGCTGTTTTACGGGCTCGAGGGCAATATCGTCGGCAAGTGGGGCATGGTCGGCATGGATCCGATCCAGCTTTTGCTGGGGGCGTCGGTGATTTCCGCGCTGCTGACCGCGCCGCTGGCGCTGGCCGCCGGGCAGTGGATTTCGCCATTGCCGCCCTATGGCGCGGCCGATCTGGCGGTCATGGGGTCGGCCGTGGTGAACGCGCTGGTCTATGCGGGCTATGTCTGGCTGGTCAGTTGCGCGGGGGCGGTGTTCGCGGCACAGGTTTCCTATCTGGTGACCGGGTTCGGGGTGCTGTGGTCGGTGCTGTTGCTGCAAGAGTCCTATTCCGGCTGGGTCTGGGCCGCGCTGGCGGTGATGCTTGCGGGTCTGTTCCTGGTGCAGCCGCGGCCCAACTCTGTGCTTGTGCGAACTTCTGCTGTCGCTAAAGATACAGTCTGACCCGGCAACAGGCCCAGACTGGAATGATCGACCTTTCCCTTTCCGCGACCACGAATGCCATTCTTGCGCTGACCGTCGTTGCGGTGATGTTCGCACTGTTCGTACGCGAACACTATCCGGTCGAGGTGATCGCGCTTTCGGGCGCGGCGGTGATGCTGGTGCTGGGCATTCTGCCCTATGACGCCGCCCTGAACGTGTTGTCGAACCCGGCGCCCTGGACCATCGCGGCGATGTTCGTGGTGATGGGGGCACTGTCGCGCACCGGGGCGCTGGACGGGTTCATCGCCGTTGCCGAACGCACCACCGAACGGGCGCCGATGCTGGGCATCGCCGGGCTGCTGGGCTTTGTCGTGCTGGCCTCGGCCTTCATGAACAACACGCCGGTGGTGGTGATGATGATCCCGGTTTTCGTCAAACTGGCGCGCAAGCTGAACCGCCCGGTGTCCAAACTGCTGATCCCGCTGTCCTATGCGTCGATCCTGGGCGGGATGACCACGCTGATCGGCACCTCGACCAACCTGCTGGTGGACGGCGTGGCGCGTACCGCGGGGCTGGCGCCGTTCACGATCTTCGAGGTGACGCCGCTGGCGCTGATCCTGGTGGTCTGGGGCATGATCTATATCCGATTCATCGGCAAGCGCCTGTTGCCCAACCGCGAGTCGATGGCCGATCTGCTGTCGGACCGCAGCCGGATGAAATTCTTCACCGAGGTCGCGATCCCCGAAGACAGCGAGTTGATCGGCGCCGAGGTGACCGGCGTCGATCTGTTCCGCCGCGAAGGCGTGCGCCTGATCGACGTGCTGCGTGGCGATGCCTCGTTGCGGCGCGACCTGCGCGGCGTCACGCTGGAGCCCGGCGACCGTGTCGTGCTGCGCACCGAGATGTCGGAACTGCTGGGCCTGCAGCAGAACAAGAAACTGCGCATGGTCGATAAGCTGTCCTCGGTCCAGACCACCACGGTTGAGGCACTGATTTCGCCCGGATGCCGACTGGTCGGGCGGTCGCTGGGCGATCTGCGGTTGCGCCGCCGCTATGGCGTCTATCCGCTGGCGGTACATCGGCGGAACCAGAATATCGGCCGCAAGCTGGATGATCTGGTGGTGCGCGTCGGCGACACGCTGCTGCTGGAAGGCACGCCCGAGGATATCCGCCGCCTGGCCTCTGACATGGAACTGGTCGATATCTCGCAGCCCACCGCGCGGGCCTATCGGCGCAGCCACGCCCCGATTGCGCTGGCGGCGCTGGTCGGGATCGTGGTGCTGGCCGCGCTGGGCGTGGCGCCGATCCTGTTTCTGGCGATCCTGGCGGTGGCGGCGCTGCTGCTGACCCGCTGCATCGATTCCGAAGAGGCGTTCTCGGTCGTCGATGCGCGGCTATTGGTGATGATCTTCTCGATGCTGGGGGTGGGCGCGGGGCTGGAAGCCTCGGGCGCGGTGGCGATGATCGTCAACGCGATCGGGCCGTTCCTGGGCACGCTGCCGCCGTTCCTGCTGATCTGGGCGATCTATCTGCTGACCTCGGTGCTGACCGAAGTGGTGACCAACAATGCGGTGGCCGTGGTCGTGACCCCGATCGCCATCGGCCTGGCCCAGGCGCTGGGGGTCGATCCGCGGCCGCTGGTGGTGGCGGTGATGGTGGCGGCGTCGACCAGTTTTTCCACGCCGATCGGTTATCAGACCAACACGTTGATCTACGGCCCCGGCGGCTATCGCTTCACCGATTTCATGCGCGTGGGCATTCCGCTGAACCTGAGCATCGGATTGCTGGCCTCGGCCGTGATCCCGTTCCTGTGGCCGCTGTAAGTTTCACCCCCTGAAAGGAGGCCGACCATGTTTCGCACCCTGTTGCCCGCGGCCCTGACCCTGGCGCTGGCCGCCTGCGCGGCCCAAAGCGGCGGCCGCCCCGAAGAGGTGATCCTGACCCGCAATCTGCTGACCGTGCGGATGACCACCGGCGAGATATGCAAGGGCCCGCGCGCGTCCGCCACCCAGACCGAGGCGGGTTGGAGCGGCACGCTCCAGGACTGCACGACCGCCTATCCCTATGCGGTGGAACTGCTGCCGGGCACCAACCCGATCCGTTGGGTTCTGGTCGAGTTTTTCACCGCGCTGGGCGGCCCGGACGTGATCGCGCCGCTGGCCCGCGTCACCATTTCCGAACCGGGGGGCGGGCGCGACTGGACCTTCCGCTCGCCGCCGCCGCCCTCTGCCAAGAACTGATTGCCGCAAGGCGGGCCACCCTTGCAGCCCGCCCCGCCGCTGGCATATAGAGGCGCGGAGCAAAACCAAGGTTCGGAGAGTTTCATGGCAGGCCATTCCAAATGGGCGAATATCCAGCATCGCAAGGGCCGGCAGGATGCCGCGCGCTCGAAGCTGTTTTCCAAGCTGTCGAAGGAAATCACCGTGGCCGCCAAGATGGGCGACCCGGATCCCGAAAAGAACCCGCGCCTGCGCATGGCGGTGAAAGAGGCCAGGTCGAACTCGGTCCCCAAGGATGTGATCGACCGCGCGATCAAGAAGGCCACCGGGGGCGATGCGGAAAACTATGATGAAATCCGCTATGAAGGTTACGGCCCGAACGGGGTGGCGGTGATCGTCGAGGCGATGACCGACAACCGCAACCGGACGGCGTCCAACGTGCGCTCGACCTTCACCAAGAACGGCGGCAATCTGGGCGAGACCGGGTCGGTGGGCTTCATGTTCGACCGCAAGGGGCAGATCAGCTATCCGGCGACGGCGGGTGATGCCGACACGGTGATGATGGCCGCGATCGAGGCCGGGGCCGAGGATGTCGAGAGTTCCGAGGATGGCCATATCATCTGGTGCGCCGATACCGATCTGAACGAGGTCTCGACCGCGCTGGAGGCCGAGCTGGGCGACTCCGAATCCACCAAGCTGGTCTGGAAGCCGCAAACCACCACCGAGTTGGGGCTGGAAGATGCGCAAAAGCTGATGAAGCTGATCGACGCGCTGGAGGATGACGACGACGTGCAAAATGTCACCGCCAATTTCGAGATCTCCGACGAGGTGATGGAACAGCTTTAAGCGCGGCGAACCCGCGCAGGCGGGGGCTTTCCCACTTGCCCTCGGGCATTCTATAGGATCAAGTTCGCGCATGTCCGATGTCTTTTCCGACACGCGCCGCCCGGCCATAGGCGTTTTCTGGATGCTGGTTTCCGGCCTTCTGTTCGTTGGTGTCACCGCCATTGTGAAACATGTGGGCGACGGCCTTCCCGCGCCCCAGGCCGCCTTTTTACGCTATCTTCTCGGGCTGGTGTTTTTGCTGCCGACGCTGGGCGCGCTGTCGCGCCTGCGGCTGCCGCGGCGCGCCTGGGTCCTGTTCGCGCTGCGCGGCGCGGCCCATGCGCTGGGCGTGATCTGCTGGTTCTTCGCGATGACCCGGATTCCGATCGCCGAGGTGACGGCGATGAACTATCTCAACCCGATCTATGTCACCATCGGGGCGGCATTGTTTCTGGGCGAAAAGCTGGCCGCGCGGCGGATCATGGCGATCGTCATCGCGCTGATCGGGGCGCTAATCATTCTGCGGCCGGGATTTCGTGTCGTCCAGCCCGGCCATATCGCGATGCTGATCACGGCGCTGATGTTCGGCGCCTCGTATCTGATCGCCGGTCGGGCCAGCGGCAAGGTCAGCCCGGCCATCATCGTGGCGATGTTGTCGATCTTCGTGACCATCGCGCTGGCGCCGTTTGCCGCCGCGGTCTGGGTCACGCCGACACCGCCGCAACTGGGCTGGATGTTCCTGGTGGCGGCCTTCGCCACTGCGGGGCATTACACGATGATGCTCGCCTTTCGCGAGGCGCCGCTGTCGGTGACCCAGCCGGTGACCTTTCTGCAACTGGTCTGGGCCGCGTTGCTGGGCTGGCTGGCCTTTGGCGAGGCGGTGGATATCTGGGTGATCGCGGGGGGCGGGCTGATCCTGGCCTCCGTCAGTTTCATCACCTGGCGCGAGGCGATGCTGAAGCGGCGCGCCATCACCCCGCCCCCCGACGCCACCAGAATGTGAAACCATGCGCAGGCGCTGTGCGCGGCGGCGCTTGTCCGCCCGTGCGCAGGACCTATTGTGGCGGCATGGACAATCCGCTTTCCCTTGACCGCCGTCCCGGCCTTCCCGATGCGCTTCGGGTGCTGCTGGCCGACTATCCCCGCGACATCTGGGAAAGCCACGGCAATTTCGACGGGCTGACCCGGTTCTGGCTGGGCCGTCACCTGATGTTCCGCGATCTGCTGTCGCGGTTGCAGCAGGATGCCGGGGCGGTGCTGGGGGGCGATCTGGATCCGCGCCGCTATCAGCAACGGACCGCCCGGCTGGCCGGCACCTTTCTGAACGAACTGCACGGCCATCACCAGATCGAGGACCATCATTATTTTCCGCAGCTTTGCGCACTCGATCTGCGGCTCGGGGCGGGGTTTGACCTGCTGGATGCTGATCACCACGCGCTGGACGCGCATATCCATGGGCTGGCGGATCTGACCAATGCGATGCTGCGCGCGGGGCCCGATGTGTTGCGGCCACAGGCCGGGGCGCTGCGCGACGCGCTGGACGGGTTCGCCGGGTTTCTGGACCGGCACCTGACCGACGAGGAAGAACTGGTCGTGCCCCTGATCCTTGCACATGGGCAACATCTGGACAGGTAGGCCGCCGCATTCTCGCGGGCGCGACGGAATGTTGGCGTACACACGTTATACGAAATGCGCGCGACGCATCTGGAGAGAGTAACATGTCTGTCAGGCGGATATTCTTCTGGGCCCACCTTGTGGCCGGGGTCAGCGCGGGGCTGGTCATTCTGTTTCTGTCGGTCACCGGGGTTCTGTTGACCTATGAGCGGCAGATCGTGGGCTGGTTCGAAAACGCCAGCACCGTGGCCCATGACGCGGGTGCCGCACCGTTGCGGGTTGGCGAACTGGCCGGGATTGCGCAGGGGATCGCCAAAAACGCCCCCGCCACGCTGGTGCTGCAAGCGGACACGGACGCGCCGGTGACGCTGCGCACGGGGCGGTCCAATACCACGCTGCTGGATCCCTATAGCGGCGACGTGCTGGACAGCCGCGCCGAAGGGGCGAAGGCGTTTTTTGAAAAGGTCACCGCGCTGCACCGCTGGTTCGCGCTAAGCGGCGACGCGCGCGAAACCGGCGCGGCGATCACCGGGGCGGCGAACCTGATCTTTCTGTTCATTACCCTGTCGGGGCTGGTTCTGTGGTGGCCGAAACGCTGGAAATGGCGGCTGGTGCGGATGAATCTGTGGTTTCGGCGCGGCCTGCCCAACGCCAAGGCGCGCGATTACAACTGGCACCATGTCTTCGGGATCTGGGCGCTGATCCCGCTGGTGGTGGTGATTGGCACCGCGGTGGTGTTTTCCTATTCTTGGGCCGATCGCGCGGTTTATGCCGCCTTCGGCGAAGAGGTGCCCGCGCGGCGCGGCCCGCCGGGGGGGGCGCCGATGGCCAATCAGGCCCAGGGCAGGCCGCAGGCGCAGGTCTTTGACGGTCAGCTTCAGGCGGTGGTCGACGCCGCCGCGGCGCAGGTGCCGGGCTGGACCCGGATCGAGCTGCCGCTGCCGGACCCGGCGGATACCGAGGTCGCGCTGCGCGTCGATACCGGCACCGGCGGTCAGCCCACCAAGCAGCAGACCCTGACCTATGCGCTGACCGATGCCACACTGACCGGCAGCAGCGGATTTACCGATAATACACCGGCCACGCAGGCGCGAATCCTGATCCGGTTCCTGCATACGGGCGAGGCGCTGGGCCTGACCGGGCAGACCCTGGCCGGGCTTGCATCGCTTGCGTCGGTGTTTTTGGTCTATACCGGGCTGGCGCTGGCGTGGCGGCGTCTGATCGTGCCGCTTTGGCGCAGGCGCAAGGCTTGACCGGGGCCGGGTTTATGCCGTATCGGGCGCGTTCATTTGATCGGAGTCAAAGTGGCGGGGGCCTGCCCCGTCTAGCGTAGCTTCGTTAAGACAGGAAGGAGACCCGAGATGTCGAATACCCCCCATGAACTGGCCGAAGAGTTCCCGGATCAAGTTGATGCGATCCGCGCGCTGAAAACCAGCGATGCCCATTTCGCCCGGCTTGTGGATGAATATCACGAGGTCAACGGCGCCATTCATCGCGCCGAAACCAATATCGAGCCCACCGACGAGCTGAACGAGACCGCCATGCGCAAGCAGCGGATGGCGCTGAAAGACGAAATCGCCCGCCTTCTGGCCGCCCCGGCCGAGGGCTGAGGCGTTCAGGCTTCGGCCGCGTCCCCGTTGGATGCGGCCGGACCTTCGACCTGTTCCTGAAATCGCATGAAAAACGGATCGCTCATCTGGCGGGCGAACCCGTCGATCAGCCGCGATGCCACGGCGGCCTTTCCGTTGCATGGCGATGCCCTCCCCCTGTGCGGTGTTCTGACAGACCGGCGCGCGGGGCCGGGGCGATAAGCTATTCGGCGATTTCATAGGGCATCAGGCCGCGCTGGTCGGGATCGACCCGCAACCGGCGTTCCAGCGGCGGCACGGCGCGCTGGGGGCAGGTCTTGCGCTCACAAATGCGGCATGAAATCCCGATCGGCTCGAACGCGGTGGCGCGGGTCACATCCATGTCGTCGGCATAGACGATCTGCCCGGCATGCTGCACCTCGCAGCCCAGCCCGATGGCAAAGCGCCGGGTGGGCGCGCCCCAGGCCCCGCCGGATTTCGATATGTCGCGCGCCAGACAGAAATAGCGCGCACCGTCCGGGGTTTCGGCCAGCTGCCGCAGAAAACGGCCGGGCGATTCAAATGCATGATGCGCGTTCCACAGCGGGCAGGCCCCGCCGAACCGGGCGAATTGCAGCCGCGTGGCGGAATGGCGCTTGGTGATCGTGCCGGCCTGATCGACGCGGGCAAAGAAGAACGGCACCCCCTTGGCGCCGGGGCGCTGCAGGGTGGACAGGCGATGCGCCACCTGCTCGATCGACGCGCCGAACAGATCGGCCAGCCGTTCCAGATCATGCCGCGTCTCCTGTGCGGCGGCCAGAAAGGCGCGGTAGGGCAGCAGCGCCGCCCCGGCGAAATAGTTGGC
The DNA here is from genome assembly GCF_054954595.1 of Actibacterium sp. D185-2. Taxonomy (NCBI): domain Bacteria; kingdom Pseudomonadati; phylum Pseudomonadota; class Alphaproteobacteria; order Rhodobacterales; family Roseobacteraceae; genus Actibacterium; species Actibacterium sp. D185-2. The sequence continues at coordinate 28,658 of NZ_JBPWNX010000004.1, read as the reverse complement.
CAGCCCGATCCGGGCGATGGCGCGGGCCTCGGGGCTTTGGAACCGGGCGAAATCCAGTGTGGCGTCCAGCAGTTTGGCCTGGGTCAGCAACGCCACCTGATGCAGCAACTGAAAGCGCTGGGTGGGCGGGGCCGCGCGCGACGACAGGGTCAGGGTGCGGGTTTCGGCATCATAGTGGCGCAGCCCGTCGCCCGGCGCGGTCCGCACCGTGGCACCCGCGCCGCGCAGGCAATCCATCGCCAGGGCGGTCGGGTCGCCGGGGGGGCCGTCCGGGCAGGCAAAGCGTTCGGCGGCGCGGTCCACCGCGTCGATGTAGTTGTCGCAATAGTGGAAAAAATCGCGCACTTCTTCCCAGGGGCTGGGCTGCACGCGGGCATCCTCGCGCCCCAATGCCTCGTCCAGCGAGGCAAGGCGTTCATGGGTCTGGCGATAGGCGCGGTGCAGATCCAGAAAGGCGCGCGCCAGGGCCGGGGCGTTCGAGGCGGCCAGCCGCAGATCGGCCAGCGGCGGCGCGACATCGGCAAAGACCGGGTCGGCCAGCGCCTCGCGCATGTCGGTGACGATGCGTTCCGCGTCGCCGGTCGACAGCTCGGTCACGTCAAAGCCGAATTCCTGCGCCAGCGCCAGCACCACCCCGGTGGATACCGGACGGTTGTTGTTTTCCATCTGGTTGAGATAAGGCAGCGACACGCCCAGCTTGGCGGCGAAATCCTTTTGGGTCAGGCCCAGCCGGGTCCGGGTTTCGCGCAGCTTGACGCCCGCATAGAGTTTCTGATTGGCCATGGCGCCTGTGTTTGCAGTTTTGCTTTCACCCATTGTGTTCTTTGCAAACCCGTTGCGCAAGCCCGCTTTGGCCGGATCACTGCGGGTGCAGGCCCAGCCGGTCGGCGCGGCGCTGGGCGTGCAGGACGTAGAGCATCGACAGGACCACGCACAGGCTTGAGGTCAGCATGATCCCCAGCAGGGGATAGACCCCGCGCCCCGGCGTCAGCAGCGCGCCCGACAGGGCCGACAGCGCGGCGCTGCCGCCGATGGTGACCGCGCCGCCAAAGCCGCTGGCGGTGCCCGCCAGGCTGGGCCGCACCGACAGCATCCCCGAGGTGGCGTTGGGCATGATCATGCCGTTGCCCATCCCGACAAACGTGACCAGGCCGAAAAAGCTGAACGGATGGGTGGCGCCCAGCACGAACAGCAGCAGCGACACCAGCAGGCCCGCGACCAGCAGTATGGCGCCGCCCAGGATCATGCGGTTGATCCCGATCCGCACCGAAAACCGGCCCGACAGGAAATTCCCGACCAGATAGCCCAGCGCCGACATGCCGAAATACAGCCCCAGCGCCGACGGCGACAGGCCGAATACCTCGGTCCCGACGAAAGGTGCGCCGCCGACGAAGGCAAAGAACGTGCCCGCCGCAAAGGCCGAGGTCAGCGCATAGCCCCAGAACCGGCGCGAGCGGATCAGTTCCGGCGTTTCGCGCAACTGGGCGATCAGGCTGGTCTTGCGCCGCGGCGCGGTTTCGCCCAGGTCGGCCCAGATCAGCGCCAGCAGCGCGCTGCCCGCCAGCAGCAGCACCGCGAAATTGGCCTTCCAGCCGAACGCCTCGTCCAGCACCCCGCCGATTGCCGGGCTGACCATCGGCACCATCGACATGCCCATGGTGACATACCCGATCATCGACGCGGCCTCGGCCTGCGGGACCATGTCGCGCACCACCGCACGGCTGAGCACCATGCCGGTGACGATCACCGCCTGCGCCATGCGGAAGGCCAGGAACACATGCACGTTCGGTGCGAAAAGGCAGCCCAGCGTGGCCAGCAGGAACACCACGACCGAGCCCAGCAGCACCGGGCGCCGCCCATACCTGTCAGAAAGCGGGCCGATGAAGATTTGCAACACCGCGTTGACGCCCAGATACAGCGCCACCGACAACTGCATCAGCCGATAGTCGGTGCCGAAATAGGCGGTCATGTTGGGCAGCGACGGCAGAAAAATGTTCATCGACAGCGCCGCCATCCCCGCAAGCAGGACAAGCGTCACGATATGGGGCGGGGTGCTGCGGTCAAGAAACCGCACAGGGGGCTTGGGAGTCATGTTAACTGACTTAGGGCGATGTGCGGGACCTGTCCATATCCTCGGATGTCGAATGGATTATTTGCAAGTTTACAATTAGCCAAATCTGCATTGCCAAGAATTTGCAAATATTCCGAAAATCACTTTCTCGTGCCTGCCCGGCCCTATAGGGTGCCCGCAAACCGGGAAGGGGAAGCCAAGATCATGAAAGACATCCTGCAGGAACTTGACGATCGCCGTGCCGCCGCGCGGCTCGGGGGCGGGCAGCGCCGGATCGACAGCCAGCACGCCAAGGGCAAGCTGACCGCGCGCGAGCGGATCGAACTGTTGCTGGATGAGGGCTCGTTCGAGGAATTCGACACTTTCGTCGCCCATCGCTGCACCGATTTCGGGATGGAGCAGGACCGCCCTTATGGTGACGGCGTCGTGACCGGCTGGGGCACGATCAACGGTCGCATGGTTTATGTGTTCTCTCAGGATTTCACGGTCTTCGGCGGCTCGTTGTCGGAAACCCACGCCCAGAAAATCTGTAAGATCATGGATATGGCGATCCAGAACGGCGCGCCGGTGATCGGGCTGAACGATTCGGGCGGCGCACGTATTCAGGAAGGTGTGGCCAGCCTGGCCGGCTATGCCGACGTGTTCCAGCGCAACATCATGGCCTCGGGCGTGGTGCCGCAGATCAGCGTGATCATGGGCCCCTGCGCCGGTGGCGCGGTTTACAGCCCGGCGATGACCGATTTCATCTTCATGGTCAAAGACAGTTCCTACATGTTCGTCACCGGCCCCGACGTGGTGAAGACCGTCACGAATGAGGTTGTCACCGCCGAGGAACTGGGCGGTGCCAGCACCCATACCAAGAAATCCTCGGTCGCCGACGGCGCGTTCGAGAACGATGTCGAGGCGCTGACCGAAGTGCGCCGTCTGGTGGATTTTCTGCCGCTCAACAATCGTGAAAAGCCGCCGGTCCGCCCGTTCTTTGACGATCCGGCCCGGATCGAGGACAGCCTGGACACGCTGGTCCCCGACAATCCGAACCAGCCCTATGACATGAAAGAGCTGATCGCGAAAACTGCGGACGAGGGCGATTTCTACGAGATTCAGGAAGATTTCGCCAAGAACATCATCACCGGCTTCATCCGGATCGAGGGGCAGTCGGTGGGCGTGGTCGCCAACCAGCCGATGGTGCTGGCCGGCTGTCTGGACATCGACAGCTCGCGCAAGGCGGCCCGGTTCGTGCGGTTCTGCGATGCGTTCGAAATTCCGATCCTGACCTTTGTCGATGTGCCCGGTTTCCTGCCCGGCACCAGTCAGGAATATGGCGGCGTCATCAAGCACGGCGCCAAGCTGTTGTTCGCTTATGGCGAGGCCACGGTGCCGAAGGTCACGGTGATCACCCGCAAGGCCTATGGCGGTGCCTATGACGTCATGGCGTCGAAACACCTGCGCGGCGATTTCAACTATGCCTGGCCCACGGCGCAGATCGCGGTGATGGGCGCCAAGGGCGCGACCGAGATCCTGTATCGTTCCGAACTGGGGGATCCCGAAAAGATCGCGCAGCGCACCGCGGATTACGAGGATCGCTTCGCCAATCCGTTCGTCGCTGCCGAAAAGGGCTTTATCGACGAGGTGATCCAGCCCCACAGCACCCGCAAGCGGGTGGCGCGGGCCTTTGCCTCGCTGCGCGGCAAGAAGTTGGAAAACCCGTGGAAGAAGCACGACAACATTCCGCTGTAAGCGGGGTGTTTGGGGGCGTCCGATGCAAGACCGCTGGCATATCATCCGTGAAGACGGCGCGCTGACATTGGCCCGTCATCTGCCGCCGCGTTTCGACGTGGCGGCCGAAACGGTGCTGCCTTTGGCGCGCAAGGGACGTCTGGCGCAGCAGATACGGCAGGACCTGTGGCGCGCGCTGCGGCGCTTGCGCGGGTTCACGCCGGTGGTGCGTATCGAGGAGGACGGTGCGCGCCTGTTGGTCCGGGCGGGCGGCGCAATCCATGCCCGAACCTTTCCCAGAACCCGGACGCAGGCGGCCATCGCGGCGGTGCTGGACTGCCCGGCGAACCGCGCGCGCTGGCTGGCCAACGCAAGGCCGGGGGTGACCGATGCCTGAGTTCCACCTGTTCACCAAGGGCCCGCGCCCGGTCGCGCCGTTTTCCCATGCGGTCGAGGCCGATGGCTGGGTGATCCTGACCGGCCAGATGCCGACCGACCCCGACGCCCCGGATGCGCCCTTGCCCGAAGGGATCACAGCCCAGACCGCACGGGTGATGAACAATCTGGCATTGATCCTGGCCGAGTTGGGGCTGGACCTGTCGCATGTGGTGCAGTGCCGCTGCTTTCTGACCGAATTCGAGCGCGACTTCGCCGCGTTCAACGACGCCTATCAGGGGTATTTCCCGGCCGACCGCCGCCCGGCCCGCACCACCGTGGGCGTGACCGCGCTGGCCGTCGGCGCGCTGGTCGAGGTTGACTGCATCGCCCGCCGTCCCGAAGGGCAGGGGGCATGATGCGGGGGGGCGCGCTGATCTGTCTGGCCGCGGTCGCGGCCGCGCCGCTGCTGGCCGGGGATGCGGCGATTGCCGTTCCTTCGGGGCAGCCGGTGACGTTTCTCGACATGATCTGGGGCGAACCCGGCCCGGCGGGCCTGACCGCGCGGTTCCGCTTCGTGGCGCCCCGGATCGGCCATGGCGACAGCCAGGTCTCTTTCGCCGAGGCCGAGCCGGACATGCTGTTTTTGTGCACGCACTACGCCCTGCCGCGGCTGAGCAACCTGGGGCCGGAGGTGTCGCAGGTGATCATAACCCTGGCTGACCGGCCGGTTGACTTCGGCCAATCCGCGCCCGAAGCCACCCAGTATTTCGAGGCCTACCGCCCCGAAAACAACGCCTGCATCTGGGAGGGATTTTGACGATGCCGCAAAATGTTGCACCGTTCCATTGGCCAGGCGGCAGCGCTGCGTCATTCGCGCCACAACGTATCATTGTGCGCGGATGGGCATATGCGTTTGATTTGCTTTGGGCTATGATTTGGTTGGGTCACGCATTTGTGCCCTGCATAATTGGCATGGCCGGGCTGCTGCATAAGCTGTGGATACCGGCCCTGCACAGGAACAGGAGTGAAGCATGTCGAACACTGTCAAAACCCTCATGGCTGTCTGCCTCGTGGCCTTCACCGCAGCATGCGCCGCGGAAGAAGAAGTCGTGTATGTCGAGCCGACCCCGGTCGTGTCCGAGCCGGTTTACACCAAGTACTGATCGGATTTCGGGGCGGGTTTTTTCGCCCGCCCCGGCCATCCGCCCCCTGACCGGAAGGGGCGCGTGATGTTGAAATACAAGGGCTTCCCCAGCCGTCTTCCGGGTACCGATTATCAGTTCACCATTCGACGCGAGAACAAGAAGGCTGTGACCCCTCTTGTGGCGCGGGAACGGTTTGCCGACCGCCGCCCGGCCGACCGGCGCGCCGATGCGGGGTTTCTGGCCGCGTTATGGGCGTATTTCGGCGATGAACCCTTCACGCGCGGCAATCTGGATGCCGGCCGGCTGAGCTGGCTGTTCGGCCGCGAGGTCGTCGCGGCCGAGGATCCGTTCGATCCCGAAAGTTATGACGCGCTGCTGCGGATCGACGTGGCGCGCGCGCAGGCCGCGTTCCCCGAGGTGTTCAGCGGGGGGCAATCGGCATGATCTTGCCCGCAATCTCCGGTTTTGGGCAAAAAACGGCCCAATCGACCGCCTGTGGGATATCGGACTTTGCCCGCGTGACGAATTGCGACACGCTTGGGCATGAGCAGACCCGCTTCTTGCGTCGTTGCGGGTCTGTTTGTTCAAACCGTTACCCTTCCCCTTCCCTCTGGTCTGGCCCGTCTCGGGTCAGACCAGACCCTTTTTCATTCCGCGATCATGATCGGCAAAGCGTTGCCGCAGGGCTGAATGCGTGCATTTGCCGCTTGGCAACTGTCGGGGTCCGGCGGCATAGTAATGCCGTAACAATCCTCAGTAAGGGCGGAGCAGAATGCACAAACTCAAACTCATCGTGGTCCCGGCGCTTTTCCTCGCGCTTGCGGGCTGTCTGGAAGACGATAGCGAGCGGGCGCTGGCCGGCGCGGCGGCGGGTGCTGTCGTGGCCGATGTCCTGGATGAAAATGTCATTGCCGGTGCGGCCATTGGTGCCGCTGGCGGTGCTCTGTGCGACGACGCGGGTATCTGTAACTGATATCAAGACCGGGCGGGCCTTCGGGCCTGACCATATTCAATTGAAAGCCATCGGGGCCGTGGGCCCGGGTGGCTTTTTTCGTGTTCAGGCCGGGGCGGCATGGCCCCGGTCCACTGCTGGAAGGGACTGAGATGTTCAAGAAGATCCTGATCGCAAACCGGGGGGAAATCGCCTGCCGGGTCATCAAGACCGCACGCAAGATGGGGATCGCGACCGTGGCGATCTATTCGGACGCGGATAAAAACGCGCTGCATGTGGCGATGGCCGACGAGGCGGTGCATATCGGCCCGGCGCCGGCCAATCAGTCCTATATCGTGATCGAGAAGGTGATGGACGCGATCCGCCAGACCGGCGCCGAGGCGGTGCATCCCGGTTACGGCTTTCTGTCGGAAAACAAGCTGTTCGCCGAGGCGCTGGCCAAGGAAGGCGTGGCCTTCATCGGGCCGCCCGCCGGCGCGATCGAGGCGATGGGCGACAAGATCACCTCGAAAAAGCTGGCGCAGGAGGCCGACGTGTCGACCGTGCCCGGCTTCATGGGGTTGATCGACGACGCCGAACATGCGGTGAAAATCTCAAACGAGGTCGGCTATCCGGTGATGATCAAGGCCTCTGCCGGTGGCGGCGGCAAGGGGATGCGCATCGCCTGGAACGACGACGAAGCGCGTGAAGGCTTCCAAAGCTCGAAGAACGAGGCGGCCAACAGCTTTGGCGACGACCGCATCTTCATCGAGAAATTCGTGACCCAGCCGCGCCATATCGAAATTCAGGTGTTGTGCGACAGTCACGGCAACGGCGTCTATCTGGGCGAGCGCGAATGCTCGATCCAGCGCCGCAACCAGAAGGTCATCGAAGAGGCGCCCAGCCCCTTCCTGGACGAAGCCACCCGCAAGGCGATGGGCGAACAGGCCGTGGCCCTGGCCCATGCGGTGGATTACGCCAGCGCGGGCACCGTGGAATTCATCGTCGACGGCGACCGCAACTTCTATTTCCTGGAAATGAACACCCGTCTGCAGGTGGAACATCCGGTGACCGAGCTGATCACCGGCATCGATCTGGTGGAACAGATGATCCGGGTGGCGGCGGGCGAAAAGCTGTCAATCGCGCAAAAAGACGTCAAGCTGACCGGCTGGGCGATGGAAAGCCGGCTTTACGCCGAGGATCCCTATCGCAACTTCCTGCCCTCGATCGGGCGGTTGTCGCGCTATCGCCCCCCGGTCGAAGAGGTGCGCCCCGGTGCGGTGGTGCGCAACGATACCGGCGTCTATGAGGGCGGCGAGATCAGCATGTATTACGACCCGATGATCGCCAAGCTGTGCACTTGGGCGCCGACCCGGGCCGAGGCGATCGAAGAGATGCGCATCGCGCTGGATACGTTCGAGGTCGAGGGGATCGGCCACAACCTGCCGTTCCTGTCGGCCGTGATGGATCATCCGAAATTCGTGTCGGGCGACATCACCACCGCCTTCATCGCCGAGGAATACCCCGACGGGTTCAGCGGCGTGGATCTGCCCGCCGAAGACCTGCGCCGGGTGGCGGCGGCTGCGGCGGCCATGTACCGCGTGACCGAGATTCGCCGCACGCGCATTTCCGGCACCATGGACAACCACGAGCGCAAGGTGGGCCGCGACTGGACCGTGGCCGCGCAGGGCCAAAGCTTTGCCGTGACGATCGACGCCGACCCGCAGGGCGCCACGGTGATCTTCGACGATGGCGACAGCCACCGGGTGGCGTCGGACTGGACGCCGGGCCAAAGCCTGGCGCGGATCGACATCGACGGCGATCCGCTGGTGCTGAAGGTTGGCAAGGTGACCAGCGGCTTCCGCATGCGCACCCGCGGCGCCGATCTGAAGGTCAATGTCTACAGCCCGCGTCAGGCGGAACTGGCGGCGTTGATGCCCGAAAAACTGCCGCCCGATACCTCGAAGCTGCTGCTGTGCCCGATGCCCGGCCTGATCGTGAAGGTCAATGTGGAAGAGGGCCAGGAGGTGCAGGAAGGTCAGGCGCTGTGTACCGTCGAGGCGATGAAGATGGAAAACATCCTGCGCGCCGAGAAGAAGGCCATCGTGTCGAAGATCAACGCCGTCCCCGGCGACAGCCTGGCGGTGGACGACGTGATCATGGAATTCGAGTGAGCAGGGACCCGGCGGCATGGATCTGATCCTGCATCTTGGTGCGCACCGCACCGGCTCGACAGCTTTCGAGGAAAGCCTGTCGGCCAATGCGGCTGTGTTGCGGGATGAGGGGCTGGTGATCTGGCCGCCGAAGGTTCTGCGCCGGATGCCGGGCTTTTCGAGGATCAATGCACCCCAGGATCAGGCAGAGGTCACGGCCGCCGCCGCGGCGCTGTCGGACGGGTTTGCGGCTGCGCGGCAGGCGGGGGTCGGGCGGTTGCTGCTGTCCGAGGAAAACATGATCGGCACCATGGCGCGAAATCTGCGCGCCCAGGCGCTTTATGGCGATGCGCGGGCGCGGCTGGCCGCCTATGCCGCGATCCTGCCGCAGGCGCCGCGCCGGGTGGCGCTGGGGATCCGGTCCTATACGGATTACTGGCGCTCGGCCTATCTTTATGTGCTGCGCCGCCGGGCCTTGCCCGCCTTCGATGGGCTGGCCGGGCCGCTGGCGCAGGCGCGTCAGGGCTGGCTCGATCTGGTCGCGGCGGTGGGGGCGGTCTTTCCGGGGGCCGAGATCGTGATCTGGCCGCAAGAGGCGCTGGAGGGCCGGGTGCTGGAAACCGCCTGTCAGGTCATCGACCGGGACGCCGGGGCCGGGGGGCTGACCCCGCCGACAGGCCGGGTCAATGCGGCACCTTCGGCGGCGGATGTGCCGCTGATCTTTCGCCTGCGCACGGCCGAGCCGGATCTGGCCAACGCGGCGCTCGACGCGCGGCTGGCCGACCTGCGGGGCGCGGCCGACGACGCGCCGGTGCCGTCTTTCTTCAGCGCCGATCAGACCCGCGCGCTGGCCGGGCGCTATGACACGGATATCGCGGCGCTGGCACAGGGCCATTGCGGCGCGCGGCTGCTGCTGGGGGCGGACATGATGCAGGTGACGGCATGAACCCGCATCCCGCGCCGGTCCGTTATTCGCTGACCCGGCGGTCGCGGACTTCCTGCTGGCGCAGCGGCATCTTGTCGATTGCGCGCGACAGTTCGCGCACGTCCCAGGGGAACGGTTTGCGCAGCGCCACGGTGCCGTCCTTGGCGATCAGCACCAGCATGAAGCCGCGCGGGCGCAGCTTCTTGCGGGCCGCCGACATCGCGGCCGGGTCGGTATCGGTCACGATCACCACGTCGCGGGTGGCCAGTTCCGCCGGCAGGGCGGCCAGCAGTTCCATCTGCTGGGTGAAACGTGGGTCGGCCGGCGTGTCGGCGAAGACCACCACCGGCCGCGCCAGCCACTGGAATGCGGTCAGATCGACCTCGGCGGCGTCCATGATCACGGTCGGGTCGGCCTGCCAGCGCGCCAGCGGCGTGTCGGCGGGGGCCTCGGTCGCGGCGGCGGTCAGTGGCGCAAGCAGCAGCACCAATAAGGTTGCGAGAGTTTTCATGACTCCTCCGATCCCGTCCCATATAGGCGGCGAACGGGGGAATGCGAAGGCCGAACACGCCCGACGCGGGCAGGGCCATCCCAAGATCAGGAGGAAAATCCGATGACGGACAAGACAAAAGCCTGGGCCGACATGGCCACCAAGGAACTGCGGGGCCGTCCGCTGGACGCGCTGACCTGGCACACCCCCGAAGGGATCGACGTCAAGCCGCTGTATACCGAGGCGGATACCGAAGGTCTGCCGCATATGGGGTCCGTCCCCGGCGAGGCCCCGTTCACGCGCGGCCCCAAGGCCACGATGTATGCCGGTCGCCCCTGGACGATCCGGCAATATGCGGGCTTTTCCACCGCCGAGGCTTCGAACGCCTTCTACCGCAAGGCGCTGGCCGCCGGGCAGCAGGGTGTGTCGGTGGCCTTCGATCTGGCCACCCACCGCGGCTATGACAGCGACCACCCGCGCGTCGTGGGCGACGTGGGCAAGGCCGGTGTGGCCATCGACAGCGTCGAGGACATGAAGATCCTGTTCGACGGCATCCCGCTGGACAAGGTGTCGGTCTCGATGACCATGAACGGCGCGGTGATCCCGATTCTGGCGAATTTCATCGTGGTGGGCGAAGAACAGGGCCATGACCGCGCCGTGCTGTCGGGCACCATTCAGAATGACATTCTGAAAGAGTTCATGGTGCGCAACACCTATATCTATCCGCCCGAACCCTCGATGCGGATCATTTCGGACATCATCGAATATACCTCGACCGACATGCCGAAGTTCAACTCGATCTCGATTTCCGGCTATCACATGCAGGAGGCCGGCGCGAACCTTGTGCAGGAACTGGCCTTTACCCTGGCCGACGGCAAGGAATATGTGCGCGCGGCACTGGAACGCGGGCTGGATGTGGATGCCTTTGCCGGGCGGCTGTCGTTCTTCTTTGCCATTGGCACCAACTTCTTCATGGAAATCGCCAAGCTGCGCGCCGCGCGGTTCCTGTGGCACCGGATCATGAGCGAGTTCAACCCCAAGGATCCCAAGTCGCTGATGCTGCGCACCCATTGCCAGACCAGCGGCGTGTCGCTGCAAGAGCAGGACCCCTATAACAACATCGTGCGCACCGCCTATGAGGCGATGAGCGCGGTGCTGGGCGGCACCCAGTCGCTGCACACCAATGCATTCGACGAGGCGATCGCCCTGCCGACCGAGTTTTCGGCCCGCGTGGCGCGCAACACCCAGCTGATCCTGCAAAACGAGACCAAGGTGACCAAGGTCGTCGATCCGCTGGCGGGGTCGTACTATGTCGAGAAGCTGACCGCCGATCTGTGCGAAGAAGCCTGGAAGATCATCGAAGAGGTCGACGAGATGGGCGGCATGACCAAGGCCGTGGCCACCGGCATGCCCAAGCTTCGCATCGAAGAGGCCGCCGCGCGCTATCAGGCCGCTGTCGACCGGGGCGACGAGGTGATCGTCGGCGTCAACAAGTTCCGGCTCGATAAGGAAGATCCGATCGACATTCTGGATGTCGACAACGTGGCGGTGCGCGAAAGTCAGGTGGCACGGCTGGCCCAGACCCGCGCCAACCGCGATGCCGCCGCCTGCGATGCCGCGCTCGCGGCGCTGGAAGAGGCCGCCAAAAGCGGCAAGGGCAACCTGTTGCGGCTGGCGGTCGAAGCCGCCCGCGCGCGCGCAACCGTCGGGGAAATCAGCATGGCGATGGAAAAGGCATTCGGGCGGCACCGGGCCGAGGTCAAGACATTGGCCGGCGTTTACGGCGCCGCCTATGCGGGCGACGAAGGTTTTGCCGCGATCCAGAAATCGGTCGAGGATTTCGCCGAGGCCGAAGGCCGCCGCCCGCGGATGCTGGTGGTCAAGATGGGCCAGGATGGCCACGACCGCGGCGCCAAGGTGATCGCCACGGCGTTCGCCGATATCGGCTTCGACGTGGATGTGGGCCCGCTGTTCCAGACCCCCGAGGAGGCGGCGCAGGATGCGGTGGACAATGACGTGCATGTGGTGGGCATCAGCTCTCAGGCCGCCGGTCACAAGACGCTGGCGCCCAAGCTGGTCGAGGCGCTGAAGGCCGCAGGCGCCGAGGATATCATCGTGGTTTGCGGCGGGGTGATCCCGCAGCAGGACTATCAGTTCCTGTATGACGCGGGCGTCAAGGCGATCTTCGGGCCGGGCACCAATATCCCCGAGGCCGCACAGGGCGTGCTGAAGCTGATCGCCGAGGCGAAGGCGGGCTGAACACGGCCCGTTGCGAAACCGTCAGGTCCGTGCCGCTGGCGGCGTGGGCCTGACCCTTGAGGGAAAAATCTTCCCGAAGATTTTTCAGGCAGAAGAAATTTCGTGAAATTTCTTCCTTCCCGGCGCTGCGTGGTCCGGGCAAGGCCATATGCCAGGCATTGATCACCTGGATCGTTTTCCGCCATTATCCGGCCAAGCCGCCCCGGTCCGGGGCTGCCTTTGAGGGACGACATGATCGTACTTGACCATATCGCAGTATCCGCTGCGTCGCTTGGTGCGGGCGTGGCCCATGTCGAAACCGTGCTGGGTGTCCGGCTTGGCCCCGGCGGGGTGCATCCGGCGATGGGCACGCATAACCGGCTGCTGCATCTGGGCCCGGGGCTGTACCTGGAGGTGATCGCCATCGACCCAACCGCCGCGCCACCCGGCCGGGCGCGCTGGTTCGATCTGGACCGGTTCACCGGCCCGGCGCGCCTGACCAACTGGATCGCCCGCACCGATGACCTGGAGGCCGCGATTGCCGCCTCGCCCGATGGGATCGGCGTGCCGCTGGCGTTGACGCGCGGCGATCTGAGCTGGCGCATGGCGGTGCCGGGCGACGGGCGGCTGCCGTTCGACGGCGCCTATCCCGCGCTGATCGAATGGCAGGGGGCGGCGCATCCGGCGGCGCTGTTGCCCGATGCGGGCTGCCGCCTGCGCGCGCTTGAGGTGACCCACCCCGATGCCCGCGGCCTGCGCCGCGCGCTGACCGGGCTGCTGGACGATCCGCGCGTCGCGATTGCCGAGGGGGCCGCCCCGGCCCTGCGCGCCGAGATCGAAACGCCGGGCGGGATGCGGGTGCTGACATGATCATCCGCGCCGCTGGGCCGGGCGATATCCCCGCGATCATGTCGATCTGGAACCCGGTGATCCGCGACACGCTGATCACCTTCAATCCGCAGGAAAAAACCGCCGCCGATCTGGCGCATCTGCTGGCGGCGAAGGCGGATGCCGGTCATCCGTTCCTTGTCGCCGAAGCGGCCGGGCTGGTGCTGGGTTTCGCCACCTACGGCGCGTTCCGCAGCGGCGCGGGCTATGCCCATACCATGGAGCATACGGTGATTCTGGCCCCCGCCGCGCGCGGGCAGGGGACAGGCCGCGCCCTGATCGCGGGGCTGGTGGCACAGGCCCGCGCGGCGGGCGCGCATTCGCTGATCGCGGGTGTCAGCGCGGCCAATCCGGGCGGCGTGGCGTTTCACGCGGCTGTGGGCTTTGCCGAGGTCGCGCGGCTGCCGCAGGTCGGGCGCAAGTTCGACCAGTGGCTGGATCTTGTGCTGATGCAGAAATTCCTGGATTTCCCGGCCTGACTTGCCGCACCGCAGCCTATAGAGTTGCGCCATGTCCTTGTGGTCGCGCATAACTGATGCCGTTTCGGCGCTTGCGAAAGGCGAAAGCCTGGCGCAGGTCTTTGACCGTCTGCGCACCCCGCCCGAGCGCCGGGTGGCGTTTGCCATCGCGGTGATCGCGCTGGGCGCCAAGATGGCCAAGGCCGACGGGCACGTCACCCGCGACGAGGTCACCGCCTTCCGCGAGGTGTTCACCATCCCGCAATCCGACAGCGCCAGTGCGGCGCGGGTCTTCAACTTGGCCCGGCAGGACGTGGCCGGGTTCGAGGAGTACGCCCACCGCATCCGCCGCATGTTCGGCGAGGATGACGCGCCGCTGGCCGATCTGCTGGAGGGGCTGTTCCACATCGCCGTGGCCGATGGCGAATATCACCCCGCCGAGGATGCGTTCCTGCTGCGCGTGGCCGAGATTTTCGGCCTGGACGGGCGGTGTTTCCATGTGTTGCGGGCGCGGTTCGTGCCCGATGCGGCGCCCGATCCCTATCAGGTGCTGGGCGTGTCGCGCGACGATACGCTGGCCGAGATCCGCAAGGTCTGGCGCGCGGCGGTGCGCGACGCCCATCCCGATCGGATGCAGGCCCGCGGTGTGCCGAAAGAGGCGGTAAAACTGGCCGAAAAGCGGCTGATCGCGATCAACCGGGCGTGGCGGGACATTTCACAGGAGCAGGGCGGGTGAGGATCGCCACCTACAATGTCGAATGGTTCAACAATCTGTTCGACGACGAGGGCAACCTGCTGGACGATGGCGAATGGTCGGGCCGACGGGATGTGACCCGCCGCGCGCAACTGGCGGCGCTGGGCATTGTCTTTACCGCGCTTGATGCCGATGCGGTGATGATCATCGAGGCGCCCGACCACAACGGCCACCGCGCCACGGTGCGGGCGCTGGAAAACTTCGCCGCCACGATGGGGCTGCGCACCCGCCGCGCGCTGGTGGGGTTCCAGAACCACACCCAGCAGGAAATCGCGCTGCTGTATGATCCCGACGTGCTGACGGCGCGCCACGATCCGCAGGGGGCCGAGACCGGCAAGCGGGGCTCGCCCGATGCGCCGCGGTTCGACGGGGTGTTCCGCTGGGATGTGGATGTGGACGGCACGTCCGATCTGATCCGCTTTTCCAAGCCGCCGCTGGAACTGGCGGTGGAAACCGCCGCCGGCGCGCGGTTCCGCATGATCGGGGTGCATGTCAAATCGAAGGCCCCGCATGGCGCGCGCTCGAAAAAAGAGATCATGCGCCTGTCGATCGACAACCGGCGCAAGCAGTTGGCGCAATGCATCTGGCTGCGCCAGCGGGTGCTGCAGCATCTGGCGGCGGGCGATCCGCTGATCGTGCTGGGCGATTTCAACGACGGCCCCGGCCTGGACGAGTATGAAAAGCTGTTCGGCCGCTCGGGGGTCGAGATCGTGCTGGGCACCGACGAAACCGACGATACCCAGCGCCTGTTCGATCCCCATGCGCGCCAGGCGTTGCAGGGGCGGCTGTGCGCGCAGCCCGCCACGGCGCGGTTTTTTCTGATCCATGAGATGTGCTATCTGTCGGCCTTGCTCGATTACATCATGGTGTCGCCCGACCTGCGCGACAGAGACCCGCATTGGCGTATCTGGCATCCGTTCGACGATCCCGGCTGCTATGCCATCCCCGAACTGCGCGAGGCGCTGCTGGCCGCATCGGATCATTTCCCGGTGACCCTGGATATTGCATTGTGAACTTCAAACGACTCGCCCCTGCGCCTATATTGGGGCCATGAAACGCATTGCCGCCCTTGGCCTGCTGGCCCTGCTGATGACGCCGCCCGCCCACGCGCAGGAGGCGATGCCGGACTTGCCGCAAAATGAAGGCCCGAAGGCCGGCGCCGATGACGATATTTCCGAAGGGTTCGACCTGTTGGGCGAAGGCGCGAAGCGGTTGTTCCGGGGGCTGACCGACAGCATGGAACCGGCGCTGCGCGAATTGATGGGGCTGATCGACGATATCGACGCCTATGAAATGCCCGAACGGCTGCCCAATGGCGATATCATCATCCGCCGCAAGCTGCCCATGCCCGAACCCGTGCCGGAAGGCGAGATCGAGATCTGAGGGTCGCCTCAGCCGCGCTTGGTTTTGACCCGGGTTTCCACCCCCAGCGATTTCGCGAGCGAGGCAAACCGCGCCTCGGCCACTTCGCCGAACAGCCCGACGGCGGCCGGATCCAGCCACAATTCCAGCACCTTCTTTTTCGGGAAATAGCGCAGCTCGGCCATCTGGTCGGGCGCTTCGGTCGAGAACATGGCGCCAAAGCGCATCGCCTTTCCCAGAACCTCGGCATCTTGAATCTGCTTGTCGGTCAGCAGCGAAAACAGCGGCTCGAACCGGCTGCCGCTACGGGAATTCTTGTAGCGGTGCAGCAGCGCCAGCCCCAGAAACACCCGGCCCTCGTGATCCAGGCCACCCAGATTGGCGCGGGTGGCATTGTCGAAACAAACCTCGTGCCGGTAATCGGGATGCGCGCGCCAGGCGGTGTCGTGCAGCAGGCAGGCCGCCTTGATCAGCCGCTTGCGGTCGTCGCCGGCGGCGTTGAACAGTGGCAGCACAAAGGCATAAAGCCGCCGCCCGAAGCCCGGCAGCCGGGCCGAGCTGGCCTCGGCAAAGCGGCAGGCCTCGATCAGTGGGTCGCGTTCGCGCAGCCGTTCGGGCATCTGTTCGTATAACAGACCCTCGCGGATGCCATAGCTGGAGACGAATATCTCGCGCGGTTTGAAGGTCGCCAGAAGCTGTTTCAGCACCTGCGCCGCGACCGGCACCAGCGCCATCCGCTCGGACGACACACCGCTGCGCGCGCGCAGCACATCGGGATCGTTCGCGGCGATCCAGGTGATCGTGTTGTTGATCGACTGGCGCGTCATCCGGTATTCGTGCAGCACCGTCAGCGGATAGCCGCGCCGCTCCATGTCCAGCCGGGCAATCGCGCGCCACGAGCCGCCGACCAGGAACAGCCGCTTGTGACCGGTGCCCATCCGGTCGGCCAGATCGGCGATGGTGGCGCCGATGTATTTCTTCAGCCCCTTGGTGCCGCCCTTTACATCGCGCAGCTTCAGCGGACCCAGCGCCGAGGTCACGCGCTTGCCGACGCGGCCGCCGGTCAGTTCGGCCAGTTCCATCGACGAGCCGCCGATGTCGCAGACCAGCCCCTCGGCCCCCGGCCAGCCCAACAGTACGCCCTGGGCCGACAGGCGGGCCTCTTCCTCGCCGTCGATGACCCACAGTTTCAGGCCGGTTTCGCGTTCCACTTCGGCGCGGAACTCGGCGCCGTCCTCGGCATCGCGCACGGCGGCGGTGGCGACCGCGGTCAGCGGCGTGGCGCCCATGCCCTGGGCCAGCAGCGCAAAGCGGCGCAGCGCCGACAGCGCCCGGCGGCGGCCTTCGGGGTTCAGCCGCCCGGTTTCGCCCAGGCCCGCGCCCAGGCCGCACATCAGCTTTTCATTGTAGAAATAGGCCGGGCTGCGCGCCGCGCCGTCGAACACCACCAGCCGGACCGAGTTGGAGCCCACATCCACCACGCCGACGCGCGACAGCGCCCGCGCCTGGGGATCGTCGAAAAGCGGGCGCCCGAACGGCCCCCAATCTTCGCTGCGCTGTTCGGTGCCGCCATCCATGCGCGTCTCTCCGCTGGCTTTGTCCGACCTTGCCAAGACTTCGCCCATCAGGTCAATCTTTCGAATGGGCAAGTTTGGGCACATCCGCCGCCCCTGCCGTGCCGCGCCCCGAAAGCGACGGGTTTTCCATGAAGAACCGGTGGCAGTTGAATGCGTCGTCTGTCACGGGATAGCGGGTATAGCTGTTGTCAGGGTTCATCACCCAGCTTTGCGCGGTATCGGCCAGGTTGGCGGCCATGATCTGGTTCACGATCTGCGCCTTGACCGTATCGTTGCGGATATCCACCAGGGTTTCGACCCGGCGGTTCAGGTTGCGGCCCATCCAGTCGGCCGACGAGATATAGACCTTGGCCTTTTTCGAGGGCAGCCCGTGACCATTGCCGAAACAGGCGATGCGGGAATGTTCCAAAAACCGCCCGACGATGGATTTGACCCGGATGTTTTCCGACAGGCCCCGGATGCCGGGGCGGATGCCGCAGATGCCGCGCACCACCAGGCTGATCTTCACGCCGGCACCGCTGGCGGCATAAAGCTCGTCGATCACGTCGGGTTCGATCAGCGAGTTGACCTTGACCCAGATCTCGGCCGGCCGCCCGGCGCGGGCGAATTCGGCCTCGCGGCGGATCCGGTCGATCAGGGTGGATTTCAGGTTCAGCGGCGAGATCGCCAGGTTTTCCAGCCCCTCGGGTTCGGCATAGCCGCCGACATAGTTGAACACCTTGGTCGCGTCGCGCCCCAGCGCCGCGTCGCAGGTGAAGAAGCTGAGATCGGTATAGATCCGCGCGGTGATCGGGTGGTAATTGCCGGTGCCGTAATGGGTATAGGTCACCAGCTGGTCGCCTTCGCGCCGGACCACGGCGCTGATCTTGGCGTGGGTCTTGTAGTTGATGAAGCCGTAAACCACATGCGCGCCGGCGCGTTCCAGCCGCCGGGACTGCTGAATATTCGCGGCCTCGTCGAACCGCGCCTTCAGCTCGATCAGTGCGGTGACCGATTTTCCGTCTTCGGCCGCCTCGCACAGCGCGCTGACGATGGGCGAGTTTTTGGACGTGCGGTACAGCGTCTGCTTGATCGCCAGAACGTCGGGATCGCGCGCCGCCTGTTGCAGGAAACGCACCACCATGTCGAAGGTTTCATAGGGGTGGTGCAGCAGCATGTCCTTTTGCCGGATCGCGGCGAACATGTCGCCGTCGTGGTCCTGTACCCGTTCGGGCACCCGCGGCGTGAACGAGGGCCACAGCAGATCGGGCCGCGCGTCGATCACAAGTTCCGACAGGTCGGCCACGCCGATCAGGCCGCGCATCTCGACCACTTCGGCCTCGGTGATGTGCAACTCGTTCATGATCACCTGGCGCAGCTCTTCTGGCGCGCCGGCGGACAGTTTCATGCGCACCACCTCGCCGCGGCGGCGGCGTTTCAGCGCGACCTCGAATTCGCGCACCAGATCCTCGGCCTCGTCCTCGACCTCCAGATCGCTGTCGCGCAGCACCCGGAAGGTGCAGCTTCCGGTGGCGCGGTAGCCGGGAAACAGCGACGAGACATGGATCAGCAGCAATTCTTCAAGCGGCAGGAACCGGTGATGCCCCGCGCGGCCGGGCAATGGCACGAACCGATCGATCTGGTTGGGGATCGGCAGCAGCGCCTGCAACGGGCGGCTGTCGCTTTCGCGTTCAAGCTGCAGCGCCAGACAAAAGCCGGTATTGGGAATGAAGGGGAAGGGATGCGCCGGGTCGATCGCCAGCGGCGACAGCACCGGGAACACCTTGTTCAGGAAATGCTCTTTCAGATGCGTCCTGTCGCCCTTGGTCAGCTTCGAGCGGGTGAGGATGTGGATATCCTCTTCCTCCATCTCGCGTTTCAGCTGGTTCCAGACCGTCTGTTGCGCCTGCAGCAGCTTGCGCGCGTCCTTGTCGATCAGCACCAGTTGCTCGGCCGGGGTCAGCCCGTCGGCGGCGGGGGTGCTGTTGCCGGCCTTGGCCAGTTCGCGCAGACCGGCGACGCGCACGGTATAGAATTCATCCAGATTGGTGGCCGAGATCGACACGAAACGCACCCGTTCCAGCAGCGGCACACGCGGATTTCGCGCCTCGTCCAGCACCCGCCAGTTGAAGCCCAGCCAACTGAGTTCGCGGTTGCAGAACCGTTTCGGCCCGGTGCGCTGGGGTTCCGGCACGCTGACGGGTTCGGGAAGCGGGGATCGAAGGAAATCTGCCGGTGTCATGGGACGCTGGGCCTGCCTGTCGCTGGAGCGGACCCTTTATTGCCCGTGTGGCGGGGGGATGTCCAGCACCTCTGCCGCCAGTTTTTCGCTGATTTTGCGCCCCGTGGCCAGTGCCTGTTGGTCCAATGCGGCCACCAGCGCCTGGGCTGCGGCAAAGGACCGCTCCATCCGGCCCAGCAGATAGGGGATCAGCCGGGCCGGCACCTGAAGCTGGCGGTCGGCGAACAGCTTGACCAACAGTGCCGCCAGCAGCGCGTCGTCGGGCGCGTCCAGCGTGGCGGTGGCGGTGGCCTCCATCCGGCTGCGCAGGTCGGGCAGGGTCAGCGGCCACAGGTTCGGCGCGGCCCGCGCGGTCAGCAGCAGCGTGCCGCCCTCGGCCAGCAGAAGGTTGTGCAGGTGAAACAGCGTCTCTTCGGCGGCGGCATCGCCACCGATCCGGTCGGCATCCTCGACCACCACCGCCCGGCTGGCGGCCAGCGCTGCGATATCGGCCCCGGCCAGATCGGCGGCGGACAGGATTTCGGCGCCGGTCAGGCCGGCCCAGACATGCGCCAGATGGGTCTTGCCCGCGCCTTCGGGGCCGACCAGCATCAGCTTGTGCGCAGGCCAGGCCTGCCAGTCCTCGACCAGGGCCACGGCCAGCGCATTGGCCGGCGAGACGAAGAAGTCACCCCGCCCCCGTGCCGGGCGCAAGGGCAGATCGAAGGTCAGTTGCTTGGACATTCAGTTATCGCTATCGCGCCCGGTTCCGGTCAGGCCCTTGAACAGGCGGCTGTCCAGATATTGCGCCACCGCATAGCGGGTCAGCACCCCGAGCGAGGCGGCCACCGGCACCGCGATCAGCATTCCGACGAAGCCGAACAGCGTACCGAACGCGGCCAGTGCGAAGATCAGCCAGACCGGGTGCAGCCCGACGCTGTCGCCGACCAGTTTGGGGGTGATGATGTTGCCCTCGACGATCTGCCCGCCGATATAGATGACCGCGACCAGCCCGATCATCACCCAGTCGCCCCAGAACTGGAACACCGCCAGCCCGATTGCCACGACCCCGCCCAAGATCGAACTGATATAGGGGATGAAGGCCAGCAGCCCGGACAAAAAGCCGACGATCAGCCCGAATTGCAACCCGACCAGCATCAGCGCGATCGCATAGAACGTCCCCATGATCAGGCAGACCGTGCCCTGACCGCGGATGAACCTGGCCAGGGTATTATCGACCTCGCGCGCCAGCTTGCGGATGATCGGGGCGTGATCCAGCGGCAGCAGCCTGTTGATCTCGGCCACCATGTTGTCCCAGTCCATCAGCAGATAGAAGGTGATGACCGGCACCAGAACCAGCAGCACGGCCAGGTTGATCACGCTCAGCGCCGAGGTGATCAGCCCGTTCAGCAATTCGCCGCCCTTGGACTGGATCATGTCCCCCAGCCCGACCAGCGACCGGCGCAGGGTCGAGCCCTCGTTCATCAGCGACGGGAACCGTTCGGTCAGGAAGGTTTGCAGGTTCTGCGCCAGTTTCGGCGCCACATCGACCAGCGCCAGCGCCTGTTCCACCAGTGCGGGCAACACCAGCAACGCCACCATGACGAACAGCACCAGGGCCATCCCGGTGATGGTGACGGTCGCCCAGACGCGGCTGAAATGCCGCCGTTCCAGCCAGTCGGCAAGCGGGTCCAGGCAATAGGCGATCCCCATGCCCAGCGCGAAGGGCAGGATCACATCGCCCAGCAGCCACAATGCACCCAGAAACGCCGCCGCGGCGACGGTCCAGTATTTGGCTTGTTCGCGAACGGGTAACGCCATGTCGCCTCCTGTCGGTTCCGGTTCAGTCTTCACCGATGACGGCGCGCGTTGCAAGGGGCGCGAGGCGCTTGTCTGGCCGCGGGCGATGGCATAGACGGGTGCGCAACCGTCATTCCAGGAGGCCCGCGATCCCATGCGCCTGTCCCGCTATTTTCTGCCCGTGCTCAAGGAAACCCCAGCCGAGGCGCAGATCGTCAGCCACCGCTACATGCTGCGCGCCGGCATGATCAAGCAGGCCGCCGCCGGGATCTATTCCTGGTTGCCGCTGGGTTTCAGGGTGCTCAAGAGGATCGAGCAGATCGTGCACGAGGAGCAAATCCGCGCGGGTCATATTCCGATGCTGATGCCGACGCTGCAATCGGCCGATCTGTGGCGCGAGAGCGGCCGCTATGACGATTACGGCGAAGAGATGCTGCGCATCACCGACCGGCACGGGCGCGACATGCTGTACGGCCCCACCAACGAAGAGCTGATCACCGATATCTTCCGGTCCTACGTCGGCAGCTACAAGGAACTGCCGCTGACGCTGTATCACATCCAGTGGAAATTCCGCGACGAGATCCGCCCGCGTTTCGGCGTGATGCGCGGGCGCGAGTTCTACATGAAGGACGGTTATAATTTCGACCTGACCAAAGAGGACGCGCTGCACGCCTATAACCGCCATCTGGTCAGCTATCTGCGCACCTATGAGCGGCTCGGCCTTCAGGCGATTCCGATGCGCGCGGATTCGGGCCCGATCGGCGGCGACGACACCCATGAATTCCTGGTGCTGGCCGATACCGGCGAATCCGAGGTGTTCTATGACAGCGCGGTGACCGATATCAGCCTGGGCGACCGGCAGATCGACTATGACGACAAGGGCCAGTGCCAGGCGGTGATGGAGGAGTTCACCTCGCTTTACGCCCGCACCGACGAAACCCATGATGCGGCCGTGTTCGCGCAGATCCCCGAAGAGCGCCGCCGCACCGCGCGCGGCATCGAAGTGGGGCAGATCTTCTATTTCGGAACCAAGTATTCCGAGGCGATGAACGCGGTTGTGTCCAATGACAAGGGCGAGCGCGTGCCGGTGCATATGGGCAGTCACGGGATCGGGGTCAGCCGTCTGGTCGGCGCGATCATCGAGGCCAGCCATGACGACAAGGGCATCATCTGGCCCGAGGGTGTGACGCCCTTCCATGTCGGCATCGTCAACCTGAAACAGGGCGACGCCGAGGCCGACGCGGCCTGTGACGCGCTCTATGAAAGCGTCATCGCGCTGGGGCTGGAGCCGCTGTATGATGACCGCAACGAACGCGCCGGCGGAAAATTCGCGACGATGGACCTGATCGGCCTGCCCTGGCGGATCACGGTGGGGCCGCGCGGGTTGAAAAACGGTGTGGTCGAACTCACCTGTCGCAGGACGGGCATCAGCGAAGAGCTGCCGCCCGAACAGGCGGTGGAAAAGGTGGCGGCAATCTATGCCCCGCATCACGGCACGGCGATGACCGAGCCGATGGCGCAGCGGGCGTTCCACACCTGGATTTGACGCGGGCAGGCCGCGGGCGGGAGAGCGGGCAATGATCCTCAGAAATCTCGCGTTTGCGGGCGGGTTGGCCGGGGCGGTGGCCCTGTCGCAATTCCCCGAGTTTTCGCAGCAATATCTGCAACGGCTGTCCGGCGCGGTGGATGAGTTGCGGGTGGTGGCCACGGCCTTCGATCTGAGCGCGAAGGCCACCGGCCTGAGCCGCGATCAGGCGCTGGCCCGGATCGAAGGCTCGGAATTCGAGGACACCCTGCGCGACACGATGACCGCCAGTCTGGCGCGCTATGACCGGCTGCAGGGCGATTACGACAGCCTGAAGGACCGGACCGTGCTGCAACGGCTGGCCCGGCCCTGGCATTTTTCCGACCCGGAACTGGCCCGCCGGACCTGGGACGATTTCAAGCCGGCGGTGCCGGTCACCGCCGACGGGCTGATCTGCGCCGGGCTGGGATTTGCCGGGGGCTGGCTGATCGTGATGGGGCTGTTTGCCGGGCTGCGGCGGCTGTTTGTGGGTGGTTCATCCCGGCGCGCGGGGGGATGAAAAATCTTCACGAAGATTTTTCCGGCCGAAGATTTTTCACGAAAAATCTTCCATGCGGCGGCGCTTGACGGCGCCCCCGAACCTCAGCACCCTGCGTGCAACAAGAACAGGAGCAGACGTGGCCAATCGCACCGCACCCTTTGCCGGGTTTGAATGGATGATCGCCTGGCGTTATCTGCGCGCGCGCCGCTCGGAAGGCGGGGTCAGCGTGATGACCTGGATCAGCCTGATCGGCATCACCCTGGCCGTGGCCGCGCTGATCATCACGCTGGCGGTGCGGGCCGGGTTCCGCGCCGAATTCGTGGATACGATCCTGGGCGCCAATGCCCATGTCACGGTCTATTCGGCGGTCCATGTCACCGAAACCGGACAGACCACCCGCACCATTGCCGATTACGCCGAAATGGCCGGGCGCATTGCCGCGATCCCCGGCGTGACCCGCGCCGCGCCGCTGGTCAAGGGGCAGGTCATGGCCTCGGTGCTGGGCAACAATGCGGGGGCCGAGGTGTTCGGCATCACGCTTGCCGATCTCAAGACCGTCCCGCGCATCGCCAGCCCCGAGGTATCGCTGGGCGATATCGACCGGCTGGACGACGGCATCGCCATCGGTACCGGCCTGGCGCGCAGCCTGGGGGTGTCGGTCGGCGACAAGGTCAAGCTGATCTCGCCCAACGGGGTCAAGACCGCCTTCGGCACCTCGCCGCGGGTCAATGCCTATGAGGTGGTCTATATCTTCCAGGCCGGGCGATACGAGATCGACCGCACCCGTATCTACATGCCTTTCGCCGAGGCGCAGACCTATTTCAACCGCGAAGGCGCCGCCGACGAGATCGAGGTGATGGTCGAAGAGCCCGAAGCGGTCGACGATCTGGCGCCCGCGCTGCTGGGCGCGGGCGGGCCGCGAACCCTGTTGTGGACGTGGCGCGATGCATCGGGCGCATTCCTGAAAGCGCTGGATGTCGAGGATACGGTGATGTTCGTGCTGATGTCGGTGCTGGTGCTGATCGCGTCGATGAACATCATTTCGGGGCTGGTGATGCTGGTCAAGAACAAGGGCCGCGATATCGGCATCCTGCGCACGGTGGGGCTGAGCGAGGGGTCTATCTTGCGGATATTCTTTCTGTGCGGATCGCTGGTCGGGCTGGTGGGCACCGCCATGGGCGTGGTGCTGGGCTGCCTGTTCGCGATCTATTTCGACCCGATCCTGGCCTTCGTGAACGGTGCGTCGGGCGGCGGGGTCTGGGATGCGTCGATCCGGGGTATCTATAAACTGCCGGCCAAGTTGCAGGTCAACGATGTGCTGTCGGCGGTGGCGCTGTCGCTGGCGCTGTCTTTCGGCATCACCATCTTTCCCGCCCGCCGTGCGGCGCGGATGAACCCGGTAGAGGCGCTGCGCTATGAATGATCCGGTGCTGGTGCTGACGGGGATCCAGAAGGCCTATAACAAGGGCCGTCCGAGCGAGGTGACGGTGCTGCGTGACGCCAGCCTGACCATCGCGCCGGGCGAGGTGGTGGCGCTGGTCGCGCCGTCGGGGGCGGGCAAGTCGACGTTGCTGCATATCGCCGGGCTGTTGGACACGCCCGATGCGGGCCATGTGGCAATCGCGGGGCAGGCGGCCACGACGCTGTCCGACCGCAAGCGCACCGCGATCCGGCGCAACGATGTGGGCTTTGTCTATCAGTTCCACCATCTGCTGCCCGAATTCACGGCGCTGGAAAACATCGTGCTGCCGCAGCTAGCCAATGGTGTGCCGCACAAGGCGGCCGAGGCCCACGCCCGCGATCTGCTGGCCCGTGTCGGTGTCGCCGCGCGCGCCGATCACCGCCCGGCGGCCCTGTCGGGCGGCGAGCAGCAGCGCGTGGCCTTTTGCCGGGCGCTGGCCAACCGGCCGCGCCTGCTGTTGGCCGACGAACCCACCGGCAATCTGGATCCGGCAACCGCGGACACGGTTTTCGCGGCGCTGATGGAACTGGTGCAGGGCACCGGCCTGTCGGCGCTGATCGCCACCCATAACATGGAACTGGCCGGGCGGATGGACCGTATCATGCATCTTCGGGACGGGCGGCTGGTCTGACTCGGGCCTTTGTTTCGGTCTGCGAAACAGGCGGCTGTCCCGGTTTCCATACGGGCAACGCCTGCGGCCTGTTAACATTAGTAAATAGGGTGGTTTTTCCTTAATTTGGCCTCATTCAATATGATTCGAGGCAGATCCATGATTGCTCTAATTACGCTTTTTTCTGCAGGACTTTGGTATGGTCTGTATGAATGGATCGACGACGATAACGATAACGATAACGATAACGATTCCGACAAAGAGACCGACGACCGTATCCTTGGGACCGAAGGCGACGATGTGCTGACCGGCACAGAGCTGGCCGATGTGATACGCGGCGAAGGCGGCGACGACAGCCTGTACGGCGAGGCCGGCAACGACACGCTGTCCGGCAATGACGGGAACGACCTGCTGGACGGCGGCACGGGCGACGATTTCTTAAGGGGCGGCCCCGGCGATGATGTGCTCTTTGGCGAAGAAGGTCGGGACACGCTGCAGGGCGACGAAGGCAATGACAGCCTGTATGGCGGGGCAGGCCCCGACGATCTGTCCGGCAACAAGGGTGATGACTATCTTGAGGGCGGCGATGGCGTCGACACCCTGCGCGGCGGCGATGGCGATGATTTCGTGACGGGCGGCCCCGATGCCGACACCGTTCTGGGGAACGAGGGCAATGATACGCTGTTCGGCGACAACGGCAGCGACGATCTGGACGGCGGGCCCGGCGACGATTTCCTGGATGGCGGCAACTGGCACGACACCCTGAGCGGCGGTACCGGGAATGACGTGGTGCTGGGCGGCGCGGGCGACGATGTTCTGGACGGCCTGCTGGGTGACGATCTGTTGCTGGGCGGTGAAGGGGACGATCTGGTCCGGGGCGGCGACGGAAACGACACGCTTTATGGTGAAGACGGCGATGACGAGCTGCGCGGCGGCGCGCTGGACGATGTGCTGAACGGCGACGCCGGTGCCGATCTTTTGCAGGGCGGCGTCGGCAACGATGTCCTGAGCGGCGGCGATGGCGCCGATACGGAATTCGGCGAATCCGGCACCCCGTCGGCCGATATCCTGTATGGCGACAACGACGACGATCTGCTGTATCTGGGCGATACCGATACCGGCTTTGGCGGCAAGGGGGCGGATACGTTCGCCGTGCCCTATGTGAACGACGCACTGGTGGTGATCGGCGATTTCGTCTCGGGCGAAGATGCGATTTTGATCGAGGACAGCGATCCGGCCGGCCTGTCCGTGACCGACGAGACCGTGAATCCCGAGGGCGATCTGCTGGTGACGCTGTCCAACGGGACGGTGTTGCAATTCACCGGCCGCGACGTGCCGCTGGCATCGGGCGATCTGGGTATCGTGACCGGCGGCGTCTTCGCCTGACCCTTCGCTTGATCCGGGTCAAGGCGCGGGCGGCCCCGTGGGCCTAGGCTGATCCTGACACAGCCCGGAGGTTCCGATGCGACAGCTTCTTGCCGCGATGGTGGTCGCCACTGTCTGCGCCGTCCCGGCCCATGCCGATGAGGCCGCGCGCGGCGGTCCGCTGTTCCGGCAGCATTGTGCCACCTGCCATGGGATCGGCGCGCGGGGCGATGGGCCAATGGCCGCGATCCTGACGGTCGATGTGCCGGATCTGACCCGGCTTGCGGTCCGCAACGGCGGCGATTTTCCCACCCTCCAGGTAATCGCGGCGATTGACGGGCGCAGCCAGTTGCGCGGTCATGGCGGGCCGATGCCGGTCTTCGGCTTCGCGCTGGGCGGCGGCAGTGTCGCGCTCGACTTTCCCGATGGCAGCGTGATGGAAACTTCGGCCGATATTCTGGCGCTGGCCCGATGGCTGAACAGCGTGCAGCAATGAGCCGCCTGGCGTTGGCCCTGCTGGTGCTATTGGTCTGTGGCGCAGGCGCGCGGGCACAGGAGGTGCTGATCCATATCGACATTTCCGATCAGCAGATGATCGTGCACGAAGCCGGCGCGCCGCTTTACATCTGGCCGGTTTCGACCGCGCGGGCGGGCAAACGCACGCCGCTGGGCGTATTCACACCCAAGCTATTGAAGCGGGTGCATTATTCGACCCTTTATGACGGCGCGCCGATGCCCTGGTCGATCTTCTTTGCCGGAAATTACGCGATCCACGGCACCACGGCGGTGGATAATCTGGGCGCGCCCGCCTCGGCCGGCTGCATCCGCCTGGCTCCCGAAAATGCCGAAACGCTGTTTCACATGGTCGAGCAGGCGGGCCTGTCGGATACCCGCGTGGTGATCGTCGAATAGGTTCAGGCCCGCTGGGCCACGAACACCCCCAGCGCCATCAGCGCGATCCCCGCCGCGCGGGTCGGGTTCAGCGGCTGGGGCAGGGCGCCCATCAGCCCGAAATGGTCGATCAGGGCGGCGCTGATCAACTGCCCCAACAACACGAAGAACACCGCATTGCCGACCCCGAACCGGGGGGCGATCCAGGTGATCGACAGCACATAGAAGGCGATCAGAACCCCCGCGGCGAACAGATGCGCGGGTGCGTCGGGCGCATGGGACAAGGCACCCGGCCCCGAGATCAGCACCGCGATGGTGGCGGTGGTCAGCGCTACGGCAAACAGGCAGACGGCGGCGGCCACCGGACTGCCCAGCCGGGTACCCAATTGCGCATTCAGCGCCGCCAGCACCGGAATGCCGATGCCGGCGACCAGCATGACGCCGGCGTATCTGACGGTGGTGATGTCCATGCGGCGGTCCTCCCTGCGGGGAGGTTAGCGGGGGGAGAGGTGTAAAGGAAGGGGCCGGTCAGCGAACATTTTCTATGCTTGATTGCGGCCATTCCACTTGGTTGGTTTCTTACGTTTTCCGAAGACTCTATTGTAGAAAGTGACAATGCCATTCGGTGTCGGAACATGATTGAACTCAACCGTTGGCGAGATGTCCGCGAATTCTGATACCAGTCCGCGGTGGTTGGAAGTGCTTGCGTAGAACGCTTGGTAAGCAAAACGCGCAACAAGTCGGTTCATTTTGTGTACAAAGCCCTCCGTTGCGCATTGTCCTTCATATAGTCCAAACTCCAAGAAATAAGGCTTTGCTTCGATGCTTCCAAGGATGGCTAAATCTCGCGATACTGGAAAGAAGAATAGAATTGGATTGTTGGGGGCAATAGTATGCGGCCGCATGTTTTCATATGAAACAGAGGCGTCAAACCAGATGACAGGGTTGTCACTGGTGATGAAATCCACGTCTGTATTGTTTCTGATAATCGCGAAACCCAGCATACCTAACAGATTTGCAAATCCTTCTGAAATTTTGGGCATGGCGTGTATCGACAGAGACTGTGTGAAATTTTGTGCCCTGACGCGCTTTCTTACGCCATGGGGAAGCGGTCTTCGAACATGATGGCAAGTTGACTTCTGACAGCGTGCCATTCGCGCACGGCGCGCTTCCACTCG